>NZ_JBHUHY010000028.1:0-19602 GCF_042682765.1 Aquimarina celericrescens
ACACTATAAAGAAACCCTAAAAGCTGCAAAGACAGAATTTACAAAGGTGTTTAGAACCTATGGCATGCCTAAACAAATACATACTGACAATGGAAGCCCCTTTGGCTCTGTAAGAGCTATACAACGATATACACAACTATCTTATTGGTTTATAGAACTCGGAATTATACCTGTGTTTTCTGATCCTGCACACCCAGAACAAAACGGAAGACACGAACGAATGCATCGTGATTTAAAGGCTGCTTGTGCCAAACCTTCAGCTTATGATTTAAAAGCACAACAAAGACGTTTAAATCACTTTGTAAAGGAATATAATAACATCAGACCACACGAAGCTTTAGATATGAAAACACCTGCTGATGCACACGATTTTTCCTGTAGACCTTTCCCTGAAAAAATACCCCATTTTGATTATCATAGTAACCTCAAAGTCCTTAAAGTAACTAAAAGTGGAGCTATTAGATGGAAGTCATATTACTGGGTATATGTATCGGCGGCATTAAAAGGAAAACACATCGCTATTGAAGAACAAGGAAACGGAATTTGGAAAGTCTATTATAGAAATGTATTTTTAGGTTTCTTTGATCAAAGAAACCTAAGAAAAAAACAACAATCGACAAGGTTAGAAATTAATTTAGTGTAAAGTCTAATCTTTAACTTGTGTAAACCATGTCCCTTTACGAACATTAAACCAAAATTACGTGAAAAGAATGAATACCTATATAATCTTCGGATTTTTAGCATTAATCGGAATATTTGCTTTGATTAGCTGGAATTCAAAACGGAATTCAAACACACTTGGAATTGCCGAAAACAAGACTGAATTACGGAATGGTGAAATCCGACAAGAAAAACGAGATTTAAAACTTACTGTCTCTTATGACTATGGAGAAAACACAAAAACCATATCTGAAAAAGCGACAGCGGAAATAATAGAAAGCACGATGGAATCAATTAACTGGAATGAATTTCACATTGTGCAACTGGAAGACGAAAGTGATAATTCTTTTAAAGGTTTACACGTGAGTGGAAGTTTATTGGAAGATGGATTGGCTTCTGGATTCGTGACAGACGACGACCATATTCTAATGGTAAAGCCGATAGCAACAGTTGACCAAATGACTGAAATACTACTTGACTTTTTGAAAGGAGAAGATATTTGGCGGAATAAATATGAATATAAATAACGTGCTACAACAATGTATAACCGCAATTACTGCGGATTCGACTACGTCCGAATCCACTCGGAATTGCTAAAGTCTGTGTCAAACCGAAAATTAACGCATATTAACCCGTAACTGACGGTTATACGAACCGTTGTATGCAATTTGAAAATGACTAATCCATATAAAATTCATTTATCTACTTTTTTTGAGTCGATAACAGATTTCAAACATAAATCTAATCGTTTAAATAAAGTTCTTCGGGAAGATGTTAAAAAATATACTGCAGATGGAGCAAAATACTTTTCAGCTACTTCTCTAGTGATTGGAGATTGGACCGGTCCAACAGATAACGGATGGAAATTACCTTTTCATTCTGGTATTAATAAAATAACCGAAAAAGAAAATTATGCACACGAAGTTGAAAACCTTTTATCTAGAGAATTTGGATTAACATTTTCACAATGTTTTGAGGCTTTCGAAACTCTTCTGAAAGACTTAATACATACAAAGATTTTAAATGACGAAATATTTAAAAGTTCACTACCCGATAACATAAAAATTGAACGGTCATCCTTAAAAGGTGGAGAAGATATTTTTAAACTAATTAAAAAAGCAGGAGGCGAGAGATTCAAAAAGTATTCAAAACAAAACAACAACAATTTCAAATTTGCCGAGACATTTAAAGTTTTTTCAGAAATCAGACATTCTATCATACATTCTAAAGGTCAATTGAAAACCTCAAAAATTCCAAAAGATGTTTATTATAAAAAACTGTTTGAACATATGCTCCCATTAAACAAATTGCAAGGGGAAACAATACAATTAAAATTTCAATTTAATGTATTAAATAAACTATTGATTTACATATCTGAATTTGATTTTCAAATATTTAAAATTTTGAGTGAGGAAGACAAATATGATTGGAAAACATGAAAAAAACAGCATACGACATGATATATGATGTCATAGCAGCCAAGTGATCAATCGTATGGTTCTTGTATTTTTATTAAGGCGCAATGTGCTTGCTGAGTTGAGAATTTAGCAACCAATGCGCAGAAAAATCAAAAAGCAGAGTAACATTTTGCCCTGCTACTAAACATATATTAAACGTAAAACGAATATCAGAATACAAAGTAGTAAATGAAAAATTATTTTAAAGACTTTATTAAGAATATTATACCAGTTTTACTAGGTGTATTAATCGCTTTATGGATAAATAACTGGAATGAAACAAAAAAAGATAAAGAATACATAAACAACTTTTACTCGTCTTTGAAAAAAGAACTCGGTGACACTAGTAAAGAAATAACTGTGAGAACACCTTATCAAAAAATATTGCTGGATTCTCTTGAGTTTTACTCGAATAACGAAACAATAGCTTTACTTGACGTCATTGAAAAAGCTGGAGGAATCAATGGTCCACTTATTAAATTGAATTATTGGAATGCTCTGTCAAACTCAAAAATAGAATTAATTAAATACAATAAATTATCCATTTTGGCTGACATAGAAGAAGGGAATGAACTTTTAAAATACAAGCGGAACAAACTTGTCGATTTTGTTTATTCCAATTTAACTGAAACGGGTAAAAAGGAGAAAGTAATTTTGAAAATAATGATGGAAGAATTAATCAGAACGCAAATTGAAATACAAAAAGACATCCAAAAGATACTGAATGAATAAATGTGGTTTGCTAACAATGCTTACCGTTGCAAAAGTCCCTAAAAAGTATGTGTCCGATTCTACAGCTTCGATAAAAGCGATGATTTTGGTTGGCTATATTGGAGCAAATGATTAAAATACACATGCCAACTTCATATATGAAATCAAAGTAATTAAATGCCATATCTTCAAGGTAATTTCCTTTTTGTAATAGCGCTAAATTTTCATAAATTTAATAAGAAATAAAAATGCGCACCTGCCTGCCATCCGCCAGGCAGACAGGGATAAATAAATTGGTTCAGGTGTGTTTGCTTTGCTCCGATTGATATATTTGACGTTAGCACAACAGAATAACTCTTATGAAAAGAAAATATACGTACATAACATTGGGGGTTGTTGTATTTACCGGAATCATTTTTTTATTTAATAGGGAATCAACGCAAAATTTTCATAAAAAGGAGATACAAACAGACGATTTACTCTCATTTAAAAAAACAGATGTAAAAAATTTAAAATTATTCGTGTTGAATGATTTTAAGGGTGATCCAGATAAGATTTCTGATAATGATTTTATAATGATTTCTGAAAAGTCAACTTCAGAAATAATAAAAAACACGATGGCATCACTTGACTGGAAAAAGTTTAATATAGTACAACTCAAAAATGAAAATAATGACATATATGTAGGTGGAAGTTTGGAACGTGGTTTTCATTCTGGATATAGAAATGGAGATTTTACAATATCGAAAAAAAATCCTTTAACCTCAATTGAGGAAATGACGAAAATATTACTTGCTTTTTTTAAAGGGGAAAATACCTGGGTAGATGGGTATAAGGATAAATAAAACGGTATAACATGATTTATTAAATCAGTAGAAAGTTTAGTGTTGGATCAAAAGCTCTTTCACTTTTTACAACTGCATTAGATTTTATAAATGATGCAAGAAATAAAAATCACCAGAAGTGCCAATGCTAGGTAACAATTTGCCCTGCTACTCAACCTCACGCATCCTATGAAAGAAATAGAAATACATAAGAATCCAGAAGTCGAACTGAAGTTTAAAAGCTACCCAGAAGAGATACAATCAAAATTAAGTTATTTGCGAAGTTTAATTATCGAAACTGCAGCTGAAAATACGGCCATTAAGAAAATTGAAGAAACATTAAAATGGGGAGAACCTAGTTATTTAGTTCCTAAAGGAAGTACAATTCGAATCGATTGGAAAGCTAAAACCCCAAATCAATATGCTATGTATTTTAAATGCACTACTAAGTTAGTATCAACCTTCAGGGAAGTCTACGGTGATCTATTTAAATATGAGAAGAATAGGGCAATTTTATTTAATCTCAATGATAAAGTCCCCAAAATCGAATTGAAAGAATGTATTAGTCTGGCATTAACATATCATGCTGTTAAAAATACACCAAGACTGGGCAAGTGAACCAATTCGAAGGGTAAGCGCAAAACACTGAATAGAGTTGTCATGAAGGATAACAACAGATGTCATTGTAAAATCTTCACAAGTATTTGTAGGGGCTATTTTAAAAAAATACTTCTCGTTTGATTTTTTTTTGAAGGGGGGGTAGGGTATTTTAAAAGTTATTCGTTTTACATAAGTAAACTACTCCGGGGCAAGCCCACGAGGCATCGGTTAGAAATTAATTTTGATTTCGCGGCAAGCCATGAAGTGTTTATATCTCGATTATCGAATATATAAAATAATAATAATCTGTAAAACAATGTAGAGTTTGAGGGACAAACAAATTTCTATAACTAACAGATTTAATAGTAAGATGGAAGGAGTTTCTCTTTCCATCTTTTTTATGAAATAGATTGAAGACATCGTCATTCTAATACCAAAATATTCAGATAAATTTTAGAAAATACCAAGTTAGTATCCACTACAATAAGATGAATGTGTAATATGGAGTACCGGTCTAGAGGCTGGGGATGACAATTTTTGAGTAGTACGATGTTGGTAATTAATCAATTAATTTTTCTATTTCTGCCTGACTGTCAATAACAGTGTCATTATATTTTAATGTCCAACCCAATGAATTTGTGAGAATATAAAGTTTTTGTAATTCGCTTATGAGCCTATTTTCAGAATTAGACACTAATGATGAGCTCATTACTTTTTCTTCTAGTTGTTTGACTACTTTTTTTCTGATTAAGTTATGATCTTTGGGTACAAACTGATTTAAAAGATCTGAAACAAGATTATGATATTCTATATCGGGATTGATATCAATTTCTGGTTCTGGGATCTTGGTAATGACCACAGTCTTACTGTCTTTATTGAGTACATACTCAATTTCACTTAAATCATAAGATACTTGTACTTTGGCATTAACAACTACCAAGGCGGTTTTTTTAGCAGTAAATAGACCAGATAAGAATTCTTTATTGTCTTTATAGGAAATCACTTCGGCAAAATGACCTTCAGTCACCACTAGTTTACCTACATTTTTTATTTGGTTCAGGATCAAATCAGAGGATTGAAGTTCTGTTTCTTGGATATTCGATTGATCAATAAAATATTTGATTCCAAACGCCAAGAGTGCCATTATAGCTGCACCAAGTAGAAAATTACGCATAGGTTATGTTCTGTCAAGTTCTGTATAAATGTACATAAAAAAAATAGCCTTCCAATAAAGAAAGGCTACGTTACATATATATAAAATGTATTTATTGTTTTATAATAGGAGGATATTTCTCGAGTATCGCACCCACAATTTCATTCATTTTTTCCTGCTTTTTTTCTACTTTGGTGGTCAACGCAGCGGTTCCCATTCCTTGCCAAATCAATTCTTTTTTAGATGCATCTATAAGATCAATATATAAAGTACCTTCGGTCACTCGAGAAACTGAGTTTTGATTTGCACCCCACCAGGGATTCCAGCCCCATCCGTAACCCCATCCAGGACCCCAACCCCAGGCCCAATTCCAGTTATTATTGTAAACATTTACATTTTCTCTTGTTTTCGTGAAAATACTAACCAGCATATCAGGATTTTCAGATTTCGAAAATCCTTTTGAAGTCATGTCGGCTTCTATAGCGCGTAAAATACGTTTTTTATCTAGATCACTAATTTCTGCCTTATCGATTCCAGGTTTATAGAATGCAAAGCTTTTATAAGTGTCGAAATTTGCTTGCTTATCATAATCTGAAGCAACACGTACACTCGTACAAGAACTCAGCGTTATGATAAGGATTAATGATAAGAGAGAAAAAAATTTCATAATCCTTAATTTTATAGGTTCAACAACGGCTTTTTTGTAAAGAAAATACTGCAATAATTATACCATACCGCATGCTCTAACACTATTTTTTAGAATAGCTATTCGTTTTCTTATTATATCCATACGGGCAGTGCCTGCAGCCACTCTCACAACAATATCCTCTTCTTAAATGATATTGTTCTGTAAAACATCGATACCCTTCGGGGGTAATATAATAATCTCCCTCTTTTGGAGTTATTATTTTTTTAGAGTTATTCATCTTTTACAAAAATAGTATCTTAGCTGTATATGCGCATTGTTGTTAACAAATATTTGATAGGTCGACATTTTGTAGGCATAGCTCTTTGGCCTTTTATCGTAGTCAAAGATTCATTCCTAAAAGAAGATGAGGCTTTTATAAACCATGAAAGAATTCATATAAGACAGCAGGCAGAATTATTGGTTTTACCGTTCTATT
The DNA here is from genome assembly GCF_042682765.1 of Aquimarina celericrescens. Classification (NCBI taxonomy): domain Bacteria; kingdom Pseudomonadati; phylum Bacteroidota; class Flavobacteriia; order Flavobacteriales; family Flavobacteriaceae; genus Aquimarina; species Aquimarina celericrescens. Next base: position 6,530 of record NZ_JBHUHY010000028.1, read on the forward strand.
TTCTTTATTTTACAGAATATATTATTCGACTATTTCAATATCAAAATTCGCAAAAAGCCTATCGTAACATCTCCTTTGAAAGGGAAGCATATCATAATGAAGATGATCTTTATTATCTAAAAAACAGAAAACCATGGAGCTTTATTAAATATTGGTAAATGCATATTTTTTCTTCGGAAACCGTACTTTCAGAAAATCAACAGATTACTCACCCTGTTTTAAATGCAGCTCAAGTTTTTCTTGATATAAAACGTGAAGATCAATTGCATAAAGAAATTTCAGGAAACAAATTCAGAAAATTAAAATATAATCTTATCGAAGCAAAGAAGCAGGGTTACGCCACTATGCTTACCTTCGGAGGAGCGTTTAGTAATCATATTGCAGCAACTGCGGCAGCCGGAAAAATGGTCGGTTTGCAAACTATTGGAGTGATAAGAGGGGATGAACTAGATAAAAACCTGGAAAAAACATTAACCCAGAACGATACGTTGCGATTTGCTTTTTCTGCTGGGATGCAATTAAAGTTTGTTGCTCGTAAATTGTATAGCAATAAAACTTCATCTGTATTTCTGGATGAATTAAAGAATGAGTTTGGCACGTATTATTTGATCCCAGAAGGAGGAACCAATGATCTGGCCATCAAAGGATGCGAAGAAATAGTAACCACACAAGACGATACATATGATGTTATTTGCTGTGCAGTGGGTACCGGCGGAACGATTTCCGGAATTATAAATAGCACAAAAAAACATCAAAAAGTTTTGGGATTTCCTGCTTTAAAAGGAGATTTTCTTTCCGAGGAAATAAAAAAATATACTTCAAAAACGAATTGGAAACTCATTCACGATTATCATTTTGGAGGCTACGGAAAAGTAAATCAAGATCTTATTGAATTTATCAATACATTTAAGGATCAGCAACATATTCCATTAGATCCAGTCTATACGGGTAAGATGTTATTTGGGATTTTTGACATGGTAAAAAATGGTGTTTTTCCAAAAAATACTCGTATTTTAGCCGTGCATACCGGCGGATTACAAGGAATAGCCGGTATGAACAAAAAGTTAGTGAAAAAGAGACTACCCCTGCTTACAATTTGATGCTAAAATGAAGAAATGTATTGCACTTCTATGTATGACCTTATTTTTAATTTCTTGTGGAGGAAATAAAAAGGTAATAACTACTTCAAGAACAAAAAGAACAGCACCCGGGCATACGTCGGTGACAAAGGTAGAGAGAAATACCACAGAAATTATTAGTGAAGATACTTCCAAAGAAATAGCTAAAAAACCCGCTACAGCACTTTCTTATAAAGAGCGGGTGCAACAATACATCTATGAGTTTTCTGGAATCGCCAAAAGTGAAATGAAAGCCTATGGGATACCCGCCAGTATAACGTTGGCTCAGGGAATTCTTGAGTCTGGCGCAGGTTATGGAGATTTAACCAGTAGGGCCAAAAATCACTTCGGGATTAAATGTCATGATTGGGAGGGAGATCGCGTTTATCATGACGATGACAGGTTACAGGAATGTTTTAGAAAATATAATCAGGCAAGTGAATCGTTTAGAGATCACTCTTTATTTCTCAAAAACAGAAAACGGTATGCTCGTTTGTTTACTTTCAATCAAAAAGATTACAAATCCTGGGCAAGAGGTTTAAGAGAAGCTGGATATGCAACCGATAGAAAATATCCCGAAAAATTGATTGGTATTATCGAGAGATACCAATTGTATGAATTTGACAATGAGGTTTTAGGAAAAAGAAACCGAAAAAAATCCAACAAGAAAGAAAATGTGACTTTAGTCGCGGTAGCTGATTCTCAAAATAGAGGTCATGTAGTACAAAAAGGCGATACACTCTACTCTATCTCGAGAAGATATGAAATCTCGGTACAAGAATTAAAAACGTTCAATAATCTAGCAGACAATAATATTAAAGTCGGTCAATTACTTAAAGTAACTGCCGAGAATGAGGAAGAAGAAGATTTTAATTAAATATGATCTACCAAAGAAGTAGTGCGCTGTTTTCAGCTGCGCAAAAAGTAATTCCGGGAGGAGTTAACTCACCAGTAAGAGCCTTTAAAGCAGTAGGCGGAGACCCAATTTTTGTAAAAGAGGCCAAAGGTGCTTATCTGTATGACGAAGACGGAAATCGATTGATTGATTATATCAACTCCTGGGGGCCGATGATCCTTGGTCACGCGTATCCTCCAGTAGTCAATGCCGTTATCGAAAAAGCAAAAAAAGGGACCAGCTTTGGGATGCCTACCCAGATTGAAACCAAGATCGCAGAACTTGCCGTGTCTATGGTTCCTAACATTGATAAAATACGATTCGTTAATTCGGGTACAGAGGCATGTATGAGCGCGGTGCGTTTGGCTCGTGGATATACCAAAAAAGACAAAATTATCAAGTTTGCAGGATGTTATCATGGGCATAGTGACTCTTTTTTAATCCAGGCAGGTAGTGGGGCGGTCACCTTTGGAAGCCCTAATAGTCCGGGTGTTACCCAGGGAACTGCCAAAGATACATTGCTCGCAAGGTATAATGACATAGAGCAAGTCGAGCGTATTATCAATCTAAACAAAGGTAAGATCGCTTGTATTATCGTTGAACCTGTAGCAGGAAATATGGGATGTATCCCACCAGCAAAAGGTTTTTTGGAAGGATTACGATCTTTATGCGATACCCATAATATTTTATTGATCTTTGATGAGGTGATGACAGGTTTTAGACTGGCCAAAGGGGGCGTGCAAGAGTTATTAGGGGTTAATGCTGATATCGTTACTTTCGGAAAAGTAATAGGCGGAGGATTACCAGTAGGCGCATTTGCAGCAAGAAAAGAAATCATGACCTATCTGGCACCAGAAGGACCTGTATATCAAGCAGGGACTTTAAGTGGTAACCCATTGGCTATGGCAGCTGGTTTGGCAATGCTTACAGAATTGAATAAAAATGAAAAGGTTTTTAAAAGTTTAGCCCAAAAGACTGAATATCTTCATAAAGGAATAGCTGAAGCACTACACGAAAATGGTGTTATCCATACGATCAATAGGATAGGCTCAATGATCTCTGTTCACTTTGATAAAGATCCTGTGATAGATTTTGATTCTGCAGCAAAGGGTAACAATGATACCTTTAAAAAATTCTTTCACGGGATGCTGGAACATGGCATTTATATTGCACCTAGTGCATTTGAAAGCTGGTTTATTACCGATGCCCTTACCTATGATGATCTTGACGAGACTATTGCTGCGGTACATAAAGTGGCAAAAACATTATAAGGGACTATTCATAAATAAAAAAGGGCTTTGATTAAAGCCCTTTTTTGAATTATGATTTATTGATTAACAGGTGTGGGTGTAAACAGATCAGGAATGGGTTGAGGAATATTTTCATTACCATCTATTTCATTCTGTGGATATAACAATCGCTGTGGGTTCACAGTAGTTGTATTGTTATTTAGAGGAAATGGGACAATAATATCACTATCAGACTTGAGTAATCTTCGCGTGTCATTAAATGGCATATAGGTACTGAAACCAGTTACATAACGCTCTTCAATAATTTCTCTTAATATAGCTCTGTCTGTGGTAATATTGCCTTGATTTTCTATGCCGCCAGGTTGAAAATCTGCAAGGATATAAGGTTCATAATTAAACGTATCGGTGTCATTAATCAGGTTAAAGGCATCTCCAGAGTCTAAATAAGCTCTTAATTCATTTAGCTTATCTATAGCTCCTTGATTATCATTATTAACTCGTAGTAGACACTCGGCCCAGATCAACAGGTTTTCTTCATAGCTTACTAATTTCATAGGTGTGGTCGGGCCATCAATACCATTGTCTTGATTTCCATCTCCACTGATGTATGAATAGTTTCTACGAGCAGTTTCATCTGTTTTTGCATTATTTCTGCTAGATGTATTCGCTGGATCTAACAAATCACGATAAAAAGCACCATCTCCAGTCATATCTCCCGCTCTACTACTATTCACAAAGTTGAAAAGAATATTGCTGTTATCCGGAACGCTACCGATGGGTTTAAAGGCCATTGTTCCAGCAGCACTACTAATCCCGTTAATTACATTATTTAGTGCCAAATCGTATTGTTTGGTTTGTAGATAGTATCTGGCTTTTAAGGTATATGCTGAGGCTATCCAATAGGCCGTATTACCAGAGAAATATATATCCTCGCTACCCACATTAGTTGTTGCATTATTAATTTTCGAAATGGCATTATCTAACAGAGTTTGTAAAGCTATATAAATATCTGCCTGAAGATCAAGATCCGGATCTGGAGATTCTAGACTGGGGTTTTCAGGGGTAGCTTCAGAATATGGGATATCACCAAATAATGAGGTGCCTGTTCCTACAGCCAGTGCTTCGTTTACATCAATGATTCCTTGCAACAAATCGAGGTTAGGGGAGATTCTTCTTATTTCTCTGTTTTGTACTAAGATTCCATTATAAATAAATTCCCAGATAGCATTAGAATCTCCTGGGGTATAATCATAGTTATATTGTGTTTGTTGTACAAGATTAAGTCCAATAAGGCCACCTGTATAGTACATAGATACCCGTGCTAATTGCCCTTGTTGTACCTGTGCATTGGCAAGTAAAGTCCCTTTCAAAAGTAAGTCGCCAGAAGGAATTTCTACTAACTGGTTTGGGTTTTCATTGACATCAAGATAATCATCACACGAGAATAGAATCAGGACGATACAAAAAAGTATGGTTTTATATATGGTTTTCATGATTTCGTTTTTTAATAGTTAAATTTAACACTAAAAGCATAGGTTCTTACTCCCGGATTCGAGAAGTAATCTAACCCTCTTCCTCTACCTACTCCGAACTGGTTTACATCGGGATCTATACCAACTACGTCAGTCCAGATCACTAGATTTCTTCCTGACGCAGTAAATTCTATAGAATTCAGTCCAATATTTTTTCGTAACGAGTCAGAATTAAGAACATACGAAAGTGAAAGTTCTCGTAATCTTGTCCAACTACCATCTTGAACTGCAAATTCATTTAGTTTCCCATCTCCAAAACCGTATAGTGTCCTGTAATAGCTTTCATCTAGTAGTACGTTTCCGTTCCCAAAGTTACCTACATTGGCTCTTACAGTAGTGCCGGCAGGGATAACATCTCCATCATAATTTACCAAATTTTCAGATAGGGTAATGGTATTTCCTACATCACTATGAGTGCCAAAATACGAAGTAATGAAACGAGTTCTTTGAGCAAGGTCATTACCCTGGCTGGTATCAACCAAAGCGGCTATTGATAAATTTTTGTAAGAGGCTGTTAACTGAATACCTCCCAACCAATCAGGATTTGGATCGCCGACCACCAGGTTTCCGCCAGTATCCACAATTGGGAAACCATTTGCATCTAAAACCAGGCTGCCATCATCGTTACGTAAAGCACCTTGTGTATATAATACGCCAAGTGGTTGTCCTTCGATGGCTACAGATTGTATAGAACTACCAGGAGTAAAGTTAACCACACCACCGCCTTGTAATTTTGACACCAAATTTTCATTGGTACTAAAGTTTATGGCTGCAGAAGCGTTCCAATTTTTATTTTTTATGAAATCATATTTCAACTCGACTTCGAATCCCTCATTTTCTATAGTGGCCCCATTTCCGTAGATTTCAGAAAACCCCAGGGAAGGAGGGATTGCAATATCTAATAATACATCTGTCGTTTCATTTTGATAATAGGTGGTTGATAGTGAAACTCTGTTTTGAAAGAAACGCAGATCGACTCCTGCTTCGTATTCTGTTTTGATCTCTGGTTTTAGATTCGGATTACCCAAACGTTCGTCAAATTGAAATCCCCCTCCAAAATCTTCCAGAGCAATATTATCTGAGAAAGAGGAAAAAGATCCTACTTCAAAAACAGTTTGTTCTCTATGTGCCAGCGGTACATTACCTACCTGACCATAAGCCAACCTGATTTTACCAAACGATAAGGCATCAAAGCCTTCGATAATCTTACTAAAGGTCCATCCTAGTTCTACACTTGGATAGAAGAACGCGTTATCACTTTTGGGTAATACCGAATGTTTCTCATACGCCCCTCCAACGGTTAAAATTAGTTGATCGGCATAATCAAAATTAGCAGTACCATAGAATCGAATATTTCTTCTGCTGGTTCTGGTGACTTCTGCTGTGATATTTTCTTTTGCCGAAATTTCTGCAGGATCCAATGGTTTTCTAAAATTGGCAATAAAGTTATCAGCCTCGATAAAATCTCGTTTTCTTCTTCGGTCATTAATACCATATCCCAAAATTACATTGGTGTTTAACTTCTTAGTGAGTTGATATCTAAAAGAGGTCAATATATCCATTGTATATTCTTGATTATGTATGGTTTCGTCATTAAGCAAACCATATCTTCGGGCCGCACTGGCCGTATAATAAGGGAAAAAGTATACCCGGTTATCGGTATAAAAATCTGCTCCTCCTCTAAGGATCGAGCTTACATGATCATTCCATTGGTATTGCAGCTCTGCGGTACCGATAAAACGATTTACCGTAGCTGTACTTTCTTGTTCATTAATGGTCCAGAGCGGGTTGTTATAAATAGGATTATCGCTGTTACCAAGATATCTTCTATAAGATCGATGACGAGATTGTACTATAGTTCCAGAACCATCATTATAATCCCCAATATAATCGGTAATGTCAAAATCTGGTGAGGTACGCAATAATCCTAAGTACAATCCGGCTGTATTAGAACCTTGCTGTATTCTGTTAGAACCTGTGTGTACATAGTTTCCTTTAATATTCGCAGTAAGCTTCTCTGTAAATTTCTGAGAGGTGTTTAATGTGAAATTCGTTTTCTTATAAAAACTATTTTTAATGGTTCCTTCCTGATCAACATGACCACCACTTAAGAAATACGTTCCTTTTTCGTTACCGGTACTAATGGTGAAACGATTATCAAGTGTAATCCCGGTACCAAAAACTTTATCAAAATTACTATCTACGAATTGTTCGCGTTGGTTTCTTTGAATAATTGGATAAATCACATTGTCGGATACAAGAGATTCAAAAAACTGACCTGAAGTATCTACTTCGTCAGCTGCCCCCGATCTATCTGATATTCTATCTCCCCAGGAAAATGCCGAAGTTGGACTATAACTACCATTAATTCCTTGTCCAAAAGATTGCTGTAATGGGTGCTTATAAGACACCTCGTCTATAGAAACTCCAGAAGTAAAAGTAACACTCATCTTACCTTTTTTACCTTTTTTGGTAGTAATTACAATTACTCCATTAAGGGCTCGGGTTCCGTACAAGGCTCCCGCTGAAGCTCCTTTAAAGACCTGAAATGATTCGATATCATCTGGGTTAAGGTCATTAAGCCTGGATTGTTGTGATACCCCCGCAGACGTATCGCCACTACCCGAACCTTCGAGTGTATCGTTGTTTAACGGTATTCCATCTACTATAATTAAAGGTTGACTTGACCCTCCTAAGGAGCTAGCACCTCTAATCTGTATATTAGAACCTGCCCCCGGATCACCAGAAGTGGCACTAATATTTACACCGGCCGCTTTACCTGCAATACCGTCTATAATTTTATTTTCTACGGGCTGCACTAATTTGTCGGCATCAATTTTTGAATAGGTAGAAGAAAGTTTATCTCTCTTTTCTACAAAACCTAAAGATGTTACGATAACCTCGTCTAGTGACTCGGCATCTTCTTGCAGGACGATATCGATTTTAGTTTTTGAAGAAACAGGTATTTCCTGAGTTATAAATCCCAGATATGAAAATATTAAAGTATCGTCATTACCTGCTTCGATGGAGTAGTTTCCATCAAAATCGGTGATAGTCCCTTTTGATGTTCCTTTAACTACAATTGATGCTCCGGGCAACGGGCCGTTGGCATCTTGTACAGTACCAGTAACTGTAGTTTGGGCATGCCCAAAACTAGTTAGTATTATGGTTAGCATTAAAATTAAGAGTTGTTTTCTCATACAATTATGATTTGATTAGACAATATGATTGATTTCCCTTTTATTAGCTTAGGGTGGTTACGTTTTTTTTAATGAATTATGATTTAAAAATAAAGGGTAGGTGATCATAAGTAACAAGAAATTGAGGTGTGAGTTGTACGGAGTAGAAGGTGGGTAAAGTTTGCCTAAAAAAATGGCAAACCAAAGATCAGAGTATTGTATTAGAATGTTAGTAAATACAGTACTTATTGCAAATGCGATACTTGATTTTTTTAGAAGCATTCTCCCGTTGTTATACCCATTTGATAAAATTTATAAGCATAATAAATACCTTAGAGCAGACAGTATACTTATAAATTTTAGCAATTAGCTTTGGTGCGGTTTTTATGATCTAGACTAGTATTGAGTTTGTTTACACTGGTTTCTACATATAAGGACGTATTAAAATGTACTTCCCCCTATTTTGGAGTTAACATTTTTTTAATATATGGTAAGATATGGGTGTGGTTGTCAATGATTTCCTATTAAGATATCAAAAATTTATCAGAAATTATTGAAGTGTTCTAAAGATTTATGAACTCTCTAAGAGATGTGGCAAAAAGTAATGAAATCCTTTAACCAAAGCAATGAACCTCAAGGATATGATAAAAAAGTACTATGAAGCCAACCAGGCTCCAAGCTCTTTGGCTTCACCGTTAGGATATTTTACACCATATACTTCGGCTTCGATTTCGTGGATATATGGGTATTTTTGTAAGTACTCTTCGCCACTATAGTCACTGTAATCACCTCGTACCGGGAAAAGTGCAATATGCTCTGTATCTTTTTGACCATGAAGCTGCCCCAGAACCCACTTTCCAAGTTTGGATTCGATGGCATACTCTGTAGCCAGAAAAATGAACTTTTTGTTTTGCTTCATTTTTTCTTTGATCGCAAGGTGAATTCGTTTAGTCGCTTCAGTAGTATTATCGTACATATCCTCATCAATCCAATCGGCATAGACCAACTCGTCAAAACCATTTAAGAAATTAATAGCGCTATCCAATTCTTCGAGTTCATCATGTTTATGAAAAATAAACACAGAAACCATAATGTTACGGGGTTCTTCTTTAAAAAGCCGAAGACTTTCAGTAACCGATTTTGTATAGATCCTGGCAGTATTCCTATACTGCTTAAGCCCGTATTGTGGTATAATACTCATTATTTGTGTAAAATATTTCTTGCAATATATAACGTTTTGACTATAGGTTTTGTTGTAACAACGTTAAGTTTTGAGATTGATAAGTTTTTGGGTAATGCAAGAAGATGTGATATAGAAATTTGAATAATAATATAAAGAAATCCCATAGGGTTTTAAGAAAATCCTATGGGTTATATAACTAACACAAAATCAACTGTTGATCTTTTAAATTGGGCAATTGAGATCACTATTTTTTACCGGTTACAAATTTACGGTAAATCACAATGCAGCGGTATTGGGAATAATTCCCTTTTTATAGGGGGAATTTCTGGCGTAGAATAGGTTTAAGAGATTAGGTCTAGAGAATGTTCTTAAATGCAAAACCCTTTGTTTATATAGTAAACAAAGGGTTTTAAATTATGTATAAATCATACTACTTTTTGGGCTCAAGGATTGCTGTGATACGTTCTACAATATCCTGCAGATGATATCGTGTCATTCTATCAGAAGTTCTTCCGATGGCATTACGAGTATCTCTGCGCACCGCATTTAATTCTGCTCGTACAACCGCTCTTATATCACTTTGCGAAGCATTTACATTCGTTCTTACTACAAAACGTCTTATATTCTCAGGAATCTTTGGTTGATCTTTGGTCATTAAGAACTCCATTCTATCTACATAGGCACGTTGCAGATTACGACGATATACATCGATAGTACGACCACTACGTAATTCTGACCATAACCCCGAGCGCAGTTCGGTCATCATGTCTAGTAGTGTATAGGCTTGACTTGTGTTTAAGGCTTCGTTTTCTATTAATCGAGCCATACGACCATGATCCAACAAATTGTTTAATGTTCTGACCTGAAAATTACGAACGCGTTCTACGTTTCCTGCAGATTCTATTTTATTAAAAATAGATGTATCTAATAACCATGATGGTGTCGCAAATAATTGTTCTTGCAAAAACTTCATAGCTCGTTTTTGGTTTTCTTTGGTAACATGGGTATATACAGCACCTTCCTGGTCATAGGTTTTATAGTATTCATATACACCACCAATATTTGATACAACGTGGCCCATATATCGATTATATTGACTCAATACCTGTCGGTACATCGTTTTTAAGTCATCATAATTTTTACCATCTTCAGCGGTCCATTTGATGAGATTAGGCACTATACGTTGTAAGTTTCTAATTCCATAAGTACTTGCATTTATGGCATCGTCCCCCAGATCTTCAGTTTGAGAACTAGGATCGATTACACCAAATTGCTGTTTCCCAAATCGATACATAGGGTCGTTTTGGTGTTTCAGAATCCATTGGTCTAGTGTTTTCTTTTCTTCTTTGGCGGTTTTGTCAAGGATCGGTCGATATCCCCATCGAATAGCATGTTTGTCATAGATCCCTATCTTGGGCATTAATGCCACGTCCCCGTCACCTGGCTGGGCCACATAGTTAAACCGGGCATAGTCCATAATAGAAGGTGCTGTGCCATATTTTTTGGTAAATACGGGGTCTCGAAGAGATTCTACAGGATAGGCAACGCTGCTACCCATATTATGCGGTAATCCTAGTGTATGACCTACTTCGTGTGCTGATACAAAACGAATAAGCTCACCCATTACCTCATCTTTAAAGGCAACATCCTGAGCTTCTGGATTAATAGCAGCAGTTTGTACAAAGAACCAATTACGCAGCAATGACATCACATTATGGTACCAGTTGATATCACTTTCCAGAATCTCACCAGATCGAGGATCACTTACATGCGGTCCATTGGCATTGGGAATAGGAGAGGCGAGGTAGCGTACCACAGAATACCGTACATCTTCAGGGCTCCAATCAGGATCTTCTTCTACCGTTGGAGGATCTTTGGCAATAATCGCATCTTTAAATCCGGCTTCTTCAAAAGCTACTTGCCAGTCTTCAATACCCTCTTTGATATACTTTCTCCATTTTTTTGGTGTCGCTCTATCAATATAGTATACAATCTGTTTTTTGGGAACAACCAGTTCACCTCTTTTAAATTTTTCGATGTCTTCGTCTTTTACCTCTAATCTCCATCGATCGAGGTAACGTACGGTTTTACTTTCTTGTGCCTCGAGTCCATAATCTGTCTGTCCTCTGGCAAACCACCCTACACGTTGATCAAAGTAACGGCGTTTCATAGGTGTCTTAGGAAGCAAGATCATAGAATTACTCATTTCAAGTGAAATTGATCCAGTGCTTGCATTAGAAGGAGGCTCTGCAGCATTGTATGTTTTTACATGACGAGCTTCAATATTTAAAGGATAGCTTCGTATGGTATCGATATAAGATCTATTATCATCTAATTTTGAAATCTTGTATTCTTTACGTCTGCGATCCGGAAAACCTATCGCTTTTACATCGTTCTTAAACAATTCTGTTACATCGATTACCGTGGCGCTGTTACTTGTATTAACAGAATCTTTATGAAAAGCTTTGATCGGGAAAGCATAGAGTACAGGCTCGAAGTTAGAATTTACTACAGCTTCATGTATAGGCAACGAATCTGCTGCAAAAATTTGATGCGAAACCACACGAAGCAATATTTGTTTATTTTTCTTTTGCCATCGCAGGACTTGTGTATTTTGTTTTCCACCACCAAAACCAATACCGGTAGCAGTTTTGGCAATACGCGTTACCATGAGCATTTCCCGGTTTAACAATGTGTCAGGAATCTCATAGTAGTACTTGTCGTCTATGTAATGAACATCAAACAGGCCCTTATCGGTCTTCGCTTTTTTGGTGATTACCTTTGCGTACGGTAGAATGGTGTCTTTCTTTTTGCCATTTTTATTAGCAGGAGCCTCAGTTTTTTTGTCTTTTTTTCTTTTTTTGGACTGAAAAGCATAACTATCTGAAGTTGTAAACGCTACTGCCAAGAGGAGTAGCAAGAGAATTTTTTTTAGCATGAGTTGAATTTTTAAAGGGCGGAAGGTAATAAAATAACATAAGTACTTATGTGAAAGTAAGGTTAAAGCAGAGATCATAGTGTGTTCAGAGTTTTAAGATTTATAGTCGTCGGAAACAGCAATACTAAAGGATAGTAGTTTCATTTTTTGAAACTGGGGATTTTTTTGAAGTTTTTTTGTGTTTAGTCATCCCAGACTTCCTGCCCGTCCAGCAGGCGGGGATCTGGGATCTATAGCACTGTTATCCTGATCACTATAAACACTGTCATCTTTTGGTAGTGGATATGAGTTTCTTGTGGCCACTAGTTACAAACCGGCTGGTAGTGAAGAGATTAACCTGCCGTTATGATTTTCTTGAGTTCAGTTCTGCTTTAATTTTCTTCATAGTCATAGACTGGGTTAGAAGAATTGCACTACAAGAAATAGCAACAGCAAATGGTGCAATAAATACTGATTTATTATCTTTTGTTATGAATCCATAAATTGTTATTCCTACCAAAAGTATTAACGCGATAATTAATACAATACTAATTCCTTTAATCAAATTAAGATTAGCCTGTAACTGTTCGGTTGTTTTGTTTTTCAAGTCATTATTTTTCATTTCGGTCATTTTTATAGATGTTCTTTGAAGCAGATAATTTACAAAGTTAATTAATTATTGAGGACGTTGAATTATGTGTAGTTTTCTATCGTTTAATTAGCTGCTGTTTTTTAAGAAGCTTTTCCACTTTGGGTAAATATTTTTTGGGTTATTCAATATTCCATCTAATATGAAGGATTGGCGTAAATATTCGTTCATTGATAGAAAGCCTATTTGCTATTGTGTTCTATGGCTAGTAGCGTATATTAGTATGCTGTGACCACTAGTTGTAACCTTAAATCCTTAGGTCTATTACAAAAAATAACCGCAAACTATTTGTTTACAAAGGTTTGCGGTTTTATGTGTTTTCACCTAAATTGGTGTTGCGACAAAACACT
>NZ_JBHUHY010000029.1:0-24489 GCF_042682765.1 Aquimarina celericrescens
TTAAAACAGGCTTTCGCTATTGCTAAATCAGGATTGCCGTTTGATGAAAATTATGTGTCAAGATTAAACTAATAAGACTTGGTTTTTAACTCAGTTCTTTGTTGTGCCGTCGTGCTTTATTTACTTTTCCTAAATTTCTTTCTATATTCCTTATCCATTTTCTCTGTGGAATACTGAATAATCAATCTTCCACATTTGTCTTTCCATTTCATTAAAAAAATCTCAATATCTGCAGGATATTTTTTCCATAATCCACGTAATAAGGTACCTATACCTTTTTGAACGTATTCTGAATTATCAAGCATTAAAGGTTCAACAAGTTCTATTGATTCAAAAGGTTTTAAATCCTTTGTTAACTTATCAAGCTCAACAAGTGCAACAGGCACGGCTCTGCGTTTCCATTCTGACTCAGAATCAATCCAAGTTTTTAAATCATTAAAGTTGATAACTTTGTCAAATAATAGAATTGACAAAACAGACATGCATAAAACATCTGTAGTTGCCCAATTATTAATTCCACAATCAAACCAATTGCCAATCCGGTTAAATGTAACCTTTGAAAAATCCTGTCTGCTTAATTTTAAAAAATTTATAGCAACGTGCTTTTCATCAAATCTTCCATTTTTCATTAACTCATCACCTAAAGACAGATAACTTTCAATAGTCATTTCGTCTTTCCATTGCTCAGTCCATTGGTCTATCTGCTCTTTGAATATTTTGTCATCAATTCCATAACCATCGTACCCCTCTTTGAAATATCGCTGGTATTTCTTTATAATATCAGGGTTGGAATTGGTTTCACAAAAATCCCTAATTTCTTTAACTTTAGAATCTATCATGGCATATTTTCATTATTTCAGTTTCAAAAATTGCAGGATGTTTTCTTTAACTTTGTAAACGATGTGCCTTTAACGTACCTAATTGTGTACAACGGCCTTGTATATAAAAAGTAGCGCGGCTGGATCTCACCGGCAACTGGATCATCACAAGCCAATTTTGATTTTCTATGTTTAGGTTTTCGGTATAAATATAGCCAAATCAAAATTTGGCGTGGCAAATGGATTCCAAGTATTCAAATCAAGCAACGGCCTGTGCTATTTTTAATATACGTTGTTACCACACGTTTTTATCCACGAACATTTACATCGGTCAGTTTATTCTTTACATTTAAATCGGCAACAATTTCGTGTCCCCAGAATAAATCTCCGTCATCAAATATCATTTCCGAATTTCCTTTTCCAAAAAATGATATTGATGTCAGTTTAATCCGTTTTACGAAATCATTTTCCGATAATTCAGCTTCGTTTTCGTCAAGCCAATTTTCGTTTTTTAAAGGAAGCAACTTTTCAGTAACTCTGCTTTTGAGTTCGCTTTCATTCTCCGCGATCCAATTCAAATTCCGATTAATTTGGTCAATAAATTTATCTTCATTTAATTCAATTTCACTTGGGTCATAAGTTATATCAACTTTATTTCCGAAAAGTGATAATTTGGCTGTGTTAGTTATTAGCGTTGATTCACCAACATAATTATCTTTCTTTTTTGCTTGTGGAAACTTTTCGAAAAATTCTCCGCTAACTTTTACAGAAAGAACTTCAAAATCTTCGCTTTCACTTTTAAAGTCGGATTTTAACAAATTAATATTTCCTTTATTCTTAAATCTTGAAAATATTCCCATAGTTTTTTCAAATGTGTGGTAACAATTGTATAATAGCAATTGCTATTATTTCTATTATATAAAAGTACTTAAAAACATTTGTAAGTACTTATAAACGTTTACAAATGAATATTTAGATACTACAAAATCAACAATCTCTCTTACAATTCCCTACGGGTTTCCACAGTGGGGAGTGTTTAATTTTTTTTTACGGAGTAGTGTGAGTGTTTGAGTTTGTGAGTAAGTGAGTATTTGAGTATTTGAATTTGTGAGTGAAGGATTGTTCGTCTTTTACAGGGAGCAGATTGCTTCGTGCTTCGCAATGACTATTGTTTGTTATGGATTTACCAACTCCAACGTAGTTTTATACAACTCAGTATCATAAGCCTTGGCTTTTAACCAGGCATAAAAACTCATTTCAAAAATATCTTCTTGTCTTTTGGGTGAGCCTGTGAGCGATGTTTTAATTTTGTTTTTAAAGGCTTCGGTCGTCACTATTTCAGGGTTTCGGTAATACTCCAGGGTAAGTTTTAAGAACTCTAAAACTCGATGTTCACCAGTATTCTTCAAAAACGTACCGTGTTTCTTTCTAAAACTATTAACTCTTGATTCTACCAAATCAAGATGATCTAGCTCGATACGTAATAAGATTTCTACTAGGTTCTTTTTGATGACCCAAAGCAGGCCTGCTTTTTCGGCATACCAATGATCACTATGATAAAAATTAGTAAGCACACCCAATGCCTCTTTAAACCGGGATTGCATAAAATAAAAAACAATCTGGCCTAATTTTAGGTCCAACAGATAGATGATTTGTTCTTTATGGCGATGTTCATCAAAGGCTTCTAGAGCGGCAATGGCCTGGTCGGCATGGCCGGTGTAGTTTAGATTTAACGTATGTAGCAAGGTGTATTGAGGAAAAAACCTGCGATAGTATTTGCCTTTTTGCTTTTGCATCTGGTCCATCATCAAAGCAAGATAATGCTGCGAAGTTTTAAAGTTTTTATTCCTAAAATAGGCATTGGATACATAATACAGGATCTGGATATGGTAAAAAAGGTGCTTGTCGATCAGGTCTTCTTTGTTACCGATCAGGGCGTAGGCTTCTTCAACAAAAGGCAAAATACTAAAGTAATCGCGTGTAGCCTGTGCAGCTTTGTTGGTAATCTCCAGAATTTTAAATAAGGATCTAAAGGTAAGGTCCTGGGTGATCGAGATACCAAATGTAGACAGGGCCTCTCGTATCATAGCCACGTAGTCATTGCGCTGCCTGGTAAGTTCGTTTTGTACTGCGGCATAAAACAAGTTTAGGTTTTCTTCCTGCTGTATGGCCGCTTTGTTATTTTTGAAATCTGTAATCAATGAGTCTAAAACGATGGTGGGGTTGAGATGTGCATATTGTATTTTGGTATAGTAAATTTCATTTAAAATAGTAAACAGATCATAGCTTTTTGCCTTCTGTTCTGCTTTCTGAAGGGTTTTAAAAGCAATTTTATATTGTTTTTGCTCAAAGAAGATTCTACTGGCCAGAAGGAGTTTCATGATTTCCATTTCTTCAGAGGTTTCTCCTTCAAAACTCTTGGAAGCGACAAAATCGATCAGGCTATCGTGCAATCGCTTGCTAAGTGCATGAAAAGCTCCTTTGGCAGGTTTTCCGTAGAGCTTGATATCCAGATTTTTTACGGTTTCGGTAGTGTCCAAAAGTTTAAATAACTGGATATTTTTGGTGTCGTTTC
This sequence comes from Aquimarina celericrescens, assembly GCF_042682765.1. Classification (NCBI taxonomy): domain Bacteria; kingdom Pseudomonadati; phylum Bacteroidota; class Flavobacteriia; order Flavobacteriales; family Flavobacteriaceae; genus Aquimarina; species Aquimarina celericrescens. The sequence goes on from NZ_JBHUHY010000029.1 coordinate 3,394, forward strand.
TTTTGTTCTTTTGACGTAATACTCCTGTAAAACTTCGCTTTTCTTCTTCAGATAAGGTATGTATAATCGATGAAATAGTGCTCATTATATCGTAAGTTTTTTGTAATATACTTAAATTCTAATTCTTATTGGTTCTCGATACCCCCAATCGAGTTGAGGGCAGGCTAATTTTCCTCTTATATTCCGAAAAATCACTCGAAGTGACCTGCAATCATGATTCTGACACGCTACGTCACATCGAGTGATCCGACGAGAGGAGGATTGTATCGAGATGTATTATGAAAACGAAAAGTTATATATTTACTCAATGAAAATTTCATATGTCTACATATTAAAATGTTCTGATGCTTCTTATTATACAGGAGTCACCTCTAATCTAAACAAAAGGTTGTTCCAGCACGAATCTGGATTTTATAAAAATTGTTATACATACAGAAAGAGATCTCTTAAACTTGTGTTTTACGCTGAATTCACTAATATTTCAATAGCAATTGATACAGAAAAACAAATCAAAAAATGGTCACGAGCTAAAAAAGAAGCCTTGATAAATGGTGACTATGATAGACTTCAGAATCTTGCAAAAAAGAAATTCTAAGTCTCATTAGTTCTCGATACAATTTTCCTCCATTACATTCCGAAAAACCACTCGAACTGACGGGCAGTTATGATTCTTACACGCTACGTCACATCGAGTCATCCGACGACAAGAGGATTGTATCTGGATGCATTATGAAAATGGAAAATGAGTAATTTTGTTCAAAATAGTTCTCGATACCCCCAATCGAGTTGAGGGCAGGCTAATTTTCCTCCATTTCATTTCGGAAAACCACGTCACTACGAGGACGAAGGACGAAGTAGTCTGCTCACTATAAAAAGATGCTTCTATTCATAGCAAAAAGATTGCTTCGTACCTAGCAAAAACGATTTTCTCTATAATACCTTGAGTATGTATATAGTCAACCTTACATCGGGATAGGAGGATTGTACTTCGATAAGTTCTACAGGGCTGTCGAGGTGTTTTTAAAGAAAAATAACTGAAAATTGTCATTATTATATCGTAAGTTTTTTTATAAAATTGAATTGACCATCTCAAAAGATCACTGCACATTTGTACTCATAATCATCAAAATCAAATTATTATGGAGTACAAGTTTAGTAACGATGTATCTACAGATACAAAAGACAAAAAGCAAAAGAAAAAGCCAAAAGTATATGATCAAAAGCCTACACCGGCTTTTATATCTGCATCATGGTCTGCCTTGTTTATCGGTATGATCTCGTATTGTATCGGTTTATGGAATGCAGATATGATGTTGAATGAAAAGGGATACTATTTTACCATCCTGTTATTTGGATTGTTTTCTGCGGTATCTGTGCAGAAAAGTGTTCGGGATCGATTAGAGGGCATCCCGGTGACCGAAATTTATTATGGGATTAGTTGGTTTACGACACTAGCCTCTATTTTACTATTAATTATCGGATTATGGAATGCAGATCTTGAACTAAGTGAAAAAGGATTTTATGGGATGTCTTTTACCTTGAGTTTATTTGCAGCGATCGCGGTTCAAAAAAACACAAGGGACAAGAAGTTTATCGACGATCAGGGGGAGTAATCAAAAGAAGGAGCCAGATCAATTTAGCTTTTGTAGTGAAATGGGTCCGGGGGTAGGCTCCTTGTTTTGATGATAAGAAAAGACAGCTGTGTTGCTGCAGCTGTCTTTTTGATTACATTTATAACTAAACAATTTTGCATCATGGGTTCAAAATTTAACAAAGAGCTAAAAACACTGGTAGAAGACAAGGTCATATCACCAGAGCTAGCCAATAAAATAGAACAATACTATGCAACCAAAGAGGTAGCACATCCGAATAAGTTATTTATGGTTTTCGGAATTTTTGGGGCATTATTAGTCGGGTCAGGTATTATTTTAATGCTGGCACATAATTGGGATGATTTTTCAAAAATAACAAAGACGATTCTGGCATTTATACCATTACTTATAGGACAGTTTTTGGTTGGATTTTCAATTTTAAAAGAAAAAACCAATACCTGGAAAGAAGCTTCTGGTACATTTTTGTTCTTTGCAGTAGGAGCCTGTATGGCGTTGGTTAGTCAGATTTATAACATACCGGGTGACCTGGGGTCGTATCTATTAACCTGGATCTTACTTTGTTTGCCGTTAGTTTATTTGCTACGATCCAACGCGGTGGCATTACTAATTGTTATTCTAAGTACATATTATACTTTGGAAGTAGGGGTATGGAACTATAGAAGTACCCAGACACCATGGTTCTATGTAGTATTCTTTTTAGCAATATTGCCACATTACTTGATTCTTCTTAAAAACAAAATCGCAAGTAATACGGTAGCTATCTTTAACTGGATACTGCCATCAAGTATTGCTATCGCGTTAGGGGCTTTTATAGGCAATACTGGTAATCTTGGTTTCGTAATGTACATTACATTATTTGGACTGCTGTATAATATTGGAAGATTGTCGGTTTTTAAAGAATTACGAACACTCAAAAATGGTTCTTTGATCATTGGATCCGTGGGTACGGTAGTGTCCTTAATGATATTTACCTTCAGGTGGATCTGGGACGAATATCCAAAAATGTTTACTTATGACATTCAGGAGCTATATATATCGTTAACCTTATTCTTCATTACAGTAGGGGTATTTGGGTATTCCTTTTGGAAAAGAGGGCTAGAGGCGATTAATTTATTTCAGGTGGCTTTTGTCATATTTTGGATAACGTACTTCTTCCTTCCCGGGATCGAGATCGTACCCGTGGTATTGATGAATCTACTGGTATTCGCATTGGGGTTATCAGCAATAAAAATTGGTGCAGATAAATTCAATTTTGGGATTCTCAATTATGGGTTATTGATCATCTCTATCCTTATTATTTGTAGGTTTTTTGATACCGGGATGAGTTTTGTGGTTAGAGGAATTTTATTTGTATTGGTAGGAACAGGGTTCTTCCTAACTAATTATATTATGCTGAAAAGACAGCAAAAAATTAAAAAACAACTTAACGATATACAATTATGAAGACGATATATGTATTTATAGGATTTATGGTAATCGCCTTAATACAAATTTTTGTTCCCTCGCAAATGATCTGGCAACAAGAGGATGTATTAGCATCTGGTGAGGCGTACAAGTTTAAAACCAGGCCTATAGACCCTTCAGATCCGTTTAGAGGAAAATATATTACGCTCGATTATGACATGAATTCTTTTGCAATTGCAGACAGTAGTTTTGTGTATGGAGATAAGATTTTGATATATATTGAAAAAGATAGTACTGGTTTTGCTAAAGCTATTCAGGTAAGTAAAAAACCTTTAGCTAATGATAGAGATTATATTGTGGCCAAAGTAACAGATAATTACAAAGAGGTAGTGAATTTTGAGTTGCCTTTTGACAGGTTTTATATGGAAGAATCTAAAGCCAAAGATGCAGAAAGGGCATATATTCATAAAAACACAGATAGTCTAAAAGAAAATGTGTATGCCTTGGTACATGTAAAAGATGGAAGATCGGTTCTTAAAGATGTTATTATTGACGGTATTTCAATTCAAGATTATGTAGAGAAATAAGTTTTGATCAGTAGTGGTTATGAATTAGTCCATAGAATTTTATGTCTAATTCATAACCACTATTGATTATATACTACCAGGCTTCTTCGATCTTAATTCGCTCACCATTTTGATAGGATGCGATAAACGCATTTCTAAAGCCCATTTTAACAAGTTCTCGACGAAATTTTTTTGCCTCGCTTAATGTTTCAAAGTTTCCGATTGCATACTTATTGAACCCTTCACTTTTAATTTCTTTAAAGTTTACAAAGTTTTCAGAATACATAGATAGGTTTTTTTCTTCAAAAGCTCCTATTTGAACAGCATATACAACTTCATCATCCAAAGAACCAGCACTTTCTCCTGAATCGTTATCTAATTCTTGATTCATAGAAAGATTCTGGATGGTCTCTTCTAATTCACTTACTTTGTTTTCCAAAGTTCCTACCTGCGTCTTATAATCTTTTTGTGAAATCATGTTAGAAGGAGTACTGAAGTTCATAAAATACACAGTTCCTGCAACACCCAGAAGAGCGACAATTCCCAGTATAATAGTTGCAATTTTAAACTTCCTCGAATTTTCCTGTTCATCTTTGACCGCTTTTTCTCGCATGTAGTTCGAGGTACGCTTAGACTCTTCAGCTTTTTCTATTTGATTTTTAAAATCCTGTAATTCTTCGTCTGTAATAAATGGCATGGTCGTTAGGTTTTTATACGCTCAAATATAGGAATTCTTTGAAAACTGTAAGGACATAGCGAGATTAACAAAATTACCTTATAAAAAAGTGTATGATTTTTAGTCGAATTAATCACAATCAGAGAGTGCTTGACAAAACTCTAGTAAACTTTCTTGATTGTTTTTGAACTCGTTTTTGTTCGCACGTTCTGCCAAATCTGAACAATCTTTGGCGTATACAGCTAATTTTTTTCCTAGTCCAAAAACAAAATCAGAAGTTAATGTTGATGTGCCTATTTCATTATCCGGAGTTTTGATAACGAGCTCTTTACCATCAAATAAAAATAATCCGATCTTCTCTGATTCATGAATTGTTTTTACAAATTTAGGAGCGTTTTGGCTATTAGAAGCTTCTTCAAATTTGATCGTCTTATACATATCACCATTTCCAAGAGCGAGAGTTTTACAATCTTCAGCCTTAAAGGGTGTGGTTCTTACAGCTCCATTTTCATCCTGAACCTGAAGGTCTACATGATACCCAATGTTAGAAATGTCTGTTTTCGCAATCTGTGCTGCTATAGTATCATTGGCCGTAGTAATTAGATACGCTATGATATTATCAATTGGTTTTTCCACTTCTTTTACAGTATTTTCATCTGCAAATGGTGAAAGCTCAATATCGGTTAAATCTTCTGTCGCAATATCAAAATGCCTTGACGATGTTTGGTTGATTTCAAATTTTTCTTTGAGTTGATCGGCTTTACTTAACCAGCTTCTACCTTCACTTGGGTTGAAATCATTATCAATCATCTTTAATGCATATTCTCTGGTTTTATAAGGGTTGTCAAGAAAATAATAGATTTTGGCAAGATTAAAATAGCTTGCATGACGTAATTTTCTTTCTTTACGCTTTGTGGCCGTATATTTTTGGGTAATTTCATCAAAAGACTCAATAATTGGTTGTACTCTTAAGGCCAAAGCGTCTATCGGTTCTTTGTATTGCATTCTTTCAAAAATACTTCTCAGTTCATCATAGGCTTTTTGATGCGCTTCATATTCGGGATGTTTTTTTGAACTTAAGATTTGAACTGTCTCATTATGGTTTTCAAAAGGAATATATCCGTAAGTTTCGTTAAGATAGCTTCGTATTCTTCTGATAATACGTACCCATTGTTCTGATCGATATCTTTTCTTGATTGTATTACCGTTATCATAATAATATTTCTTGGCTTCTTCTGCACTACTGAAAGCATCACTCTGCAATGTGTTGTTTTCTGAAAATGTTTTTTCTATAGCTTCATCTGTAATGGCATTGACTATCTGAATAGTAGCAGTAGAATTAAAATCAACAAGTACCTTATATACGTAATAGGAAGAAGTTACATTACCATCACTATCTTTCCTCTCGACAAGGTTTCTTTCTATTTCGAATTCACTTGCAGATATGCCTTGATAATCCATAGTAATATCGAGAGACGCTCCCGAATTAACTTTGGAAAATCCATGAAGGAATATAAATTTCGAATTTGTAGAATAGGTTCTACGGCTGTCCTCCAAAATAGGTTGAGTGGGTAATTTGATATAAGATACTTTAAATGGCTTCTTGTCTATATTGGTGCTTTGGGCTATAGAAATAACACAGTAACATAACGCAACAATGCAGAATAGTTTTTCTCTCATAATTTTTGGAAAGTATGGTTATGAAAAGATTCTAAACAAGTTCTACAAGCAAACCTGATTCAGTTTTATCAACCTTGGCTAGTTTATTTTTTGTAAGACCTTTAATAGTCTTATCCCACTTTTTATTGCTCAAACCAGACTTTGTTTTTAACTCATTAAGGTCGATTGGAGACGAACTTTTTAAAATTTCAAAAACGGCTTTCTCTTCCTCGTTTAGTGCAACCGCTTTTTTCTCGGGACGCATCTGAGGGAAAAATAACACTTCTTGTATGGATTGATTATCAGTTAAATACATGATTAGTCTGTCCATACCAATCCCCATACCCGATGTAGGAGGCATTCCATATTCTAAAGCTCTCAAGAAATCCTGATCAATAAACATGGCCTCATCATCTCCTTTTTCTGCCAACTTTAATTGTTCTTCAAAACGCTCACGTTGATCGATAGGATCGTTTAACTCTGAATATGCATTAGCAATTTCCTTACCGCAAACCATCAATTCAAAACGCTCTGTTAATTCAGGATTATCACGATGCTCCTTACATAATGGGCTCATCTCTTTTGGATAATCCGTTATAAAAGTGGGTTGGATATAATTCCCTTCGCATTTCTCACCAAAAATCTCATCAATGAGCTTTCCTTTACCCATGGTGTCATCTACTTCGATACCCATACCTTTGGCAGCTTCTCGAATTTCTTCCTCAGACTTACCGGTAATATCAAAACCTGTGAAATGTTTAATAGAGTCTGCCATTGTTATTCTTGGATAAGGAGCTTTAAAATCAATAACATGTCCTTCAAAAGTAGCTTTGGTAGTTCCATTCACTGCAACAGCACAATATTCTAATAATTGCTCACAAAAATCCATCATCCAATTATAGTCTTTGTAAGCTACATAGATTTCCATAGCTGTGAATTCTGGATTGTGAGTACGATCCATTCCTTCATTTCTGAAGTTTTTTGAAAACTCATACACGCCATCAAATCCACCAACAATTAACCTCTTAAGATATAATTCATTGGCGATTCGCATATATAATGGAATATCCAGAGAGTTATGATGCGTAATAAAAGGCCTAGCGGCCGCTCCTCCAGGAATGGGTTGCAGGATTGGTGTTTCAACTTCAAAATATCCACGATCATTAAAGAATTCGCGCATGGCATTGAAAAGCTTGGTTCTTTTGACGAAAACTTCTTTTACGTGAGGGTTTACTACCAGATCAGCATATCTTTGGCGATAACGTAATTCTGGATCATTAAACTCATCATAAGTATTACCCTCTTTATCTGTTTTTGGTAAAGGTAAGGGCTTTAGAGATTTGCTTAATAATACGAAATCTTTAACCATCACTGTTTTTTCACCTACTTTTGTAGTAAACAGTTCACCTTCAACACCTATAAAATCCCCGATATCTAATAATTTTTTATAGATCTCATTGTATTTTGTTTTGTCTTCGCCAGTGCAAATTTCATCCCTGTTAAAATAGACTTGTATACGTCCATCGGCATCTTGTAATTCGGCAAAAGAAGCTTTACCTTGTATTCTTCTCGACATGAGTCTACCGGCTATAACGACTTTCTTGCCTTCTTCAAACTCATTTTTTATTTTTTCTGAGGTATGATCTACAGGGTATAATGCCGCCGGATAAGGATCAACTCCCAGGTTACGTAATGAGTTTAACTTTTCTCTTCTTACAAGTTCTTGTTCTGATAATTGCATAAATCTGCCTTTTTAAGCCTGCAAAGATACAAACTATGGTGTAATCTTTCAATTTAGTGAAACTCAATTTTGAAGATTAGGTTGTATACAATTATTTAAAATTATGAGTTGAACTAATTCCGTTGGATAACAAGATCTGCTAGCATGTGGTTTTTACTTGGATTTAAATTTTGATTCGTTTGAAAAAAATTTTGATGATATCATATTCTTGTAACAAAACTTACTTCATATAGTCTAATCAGGTAGTAATTAATATTGTAACTTTGTAATCAATCAAAATGAGTATCTGGAGAGTTTTATTGGCTATTTTTTTTCCACCATTATCCATTATAGATAAGGGTTGTGGATCTGTGCTAATAGTGTTGTTGTTAACTATTTGTGGATGGGTTCCGGGAGTGATAGCCGCATTAGTCATTCTTAATAATCCAAATTCCTAAAAAAAAGGATTTGGAGTGTAGCTATGAATAAAAGTATTGAAGTCCGTGAATTAGGAAATAAAGATTTTAAAGAAACCTGGGCGTATCAGGAACGGTTGTTCAAAGACATTTTGGATACCAAAATCAAAAATCGAAGAGAAGATGCAGGATTAGAAACATCTAATTATTTTTTATTTGTAGAGCATCCACATGTATATACTCTGGGAAAGAGTGGGGATTTGAGCAATCTTTTATTATCTGAAGAGCAGCTAAAAGAAAAGGAAGCTACATTCTACAAAATCAATCGGGGTGGGGATATCACGTATCATGGCCCCGGACAAATAGTAGGATACCCTATTTTGGATCTGGATAATTTTTTCACCGATATACATAAATACCTTCGTTTTCTTGAAGAAATGGTGATTCTCACATTAGCAGAATATGGAATTATTGCAACCAGAAGCGAAGGTGAAACTGGAGTATGGCTTGATGTAGATACTCCTTTTGCACGCAAGGTTTGTGCTATGGGGGTTCGTGCAAGTCGTTGGGTAACTATGCATGGTTTTGCTTTAAATGTAAATGCAGATCTCGGGTATTTTGATAATATAATTCCATGCGGAATAAAAGGAAAAGCAGTTACCTCTCTTAATGTAGAGTTGGGATTAGAAAAAGTGAATATCGATGAAGTAAAGGAAAAGCTACTTAAGCATTTCAAAACTTTGTTTGAAGCAGAACTTATATTGCAACAAACTGAAATTCAAAAAGAATAATAATAGATTAGATTTTTTGATTAGCTCTTGGCTGCATAAGATAAAAGAGGTTGTCTAAAAAGCATTAAATTCGTTAATCTGTCAGATTGAGCAGAGTCGAAATGCACTATAAATCAATGTACATTATTTCTCGACTCTGCTCGAAATGACAGTTAAAGTGTCTTTTTAGACCTTCTTAAAAAACTAATTTTGAAAGATCTACTCTTGTATAAATTGAATAACCTGAGTTTTACCACCGTCATTAATATTTAAAAAATAAACTCCTGTTGGTAATTGACTGGTATTTATTGTTTTTTGAATCAATTTCCCTCTCATCACTTTCGTTCCTAGCATGTTAATAATCTCATATTCTGCATCTTTATGAGATACGACCACATTTAGAATTCTATCTTTTCCTACAGGATTAGGGAATGCTTTAATCAAAAATTGTTCTGTCGTGGTTACACCTTCAGTAGTGACAGATCGCGCAGCTCCACCAATAGTAAATGTTGTCGATTCAGAGCTTCCAAAAGATCCTCCCGATACTATTGTGTTTCCTAGCGATGTAAGTGTATATGATCCATTTCCATATCGACAGCAAATACCATCTCCATAACTGTCATTAACAGTTAATATGTATGATCCAGGATCCAGGCATTCTGTAAGCGTTAGTGTAGATCCGTCAGGTTGTGAGCCATAAGTGCCTCCCGAGGCAATAACTTGATTACTACTATCGGTAATTTGCCAGCTGGTTTCTTCCGGATAATTGTCAAAAGTAAGGCTTAATACAACATCTGTACATGTCGATGGTGTTCCGCTCTCTATTAAATTTACATCGTCTATAGCCATATCACCTTGCCAGGTATTTCCAGTAATACCATTAAATCTCAATTGTAGAGCTCCACCAGTATAACTACCTAAATCAATACTCTCAGATTGCCAAGAATTTCCTTGATTTCCGGATTTTGACCAAACAGTATTCCAGGTTAATCCATTGTCGCTACTGGCTTCTAAAGCAAGGCTACCCATATTCGCAGAACCATACATATGATATTGAAAAGTAAAATTTGCAACAATAGAATTACTTAAATCAAAACAAGGAGAATTTAAAATTGCTCTTTTACTTGGGTAATTGGGTCGGGATGCTTCCATATAAACATAAAACGTTCCCTGAGCGGCACCCGACGGCCCTGTGTTTCTTGAAGATGTTCCATTAGAATTGATCGACCAGTTAAAATCATCTCCACTACCTTGCGTCCAATCTTCTAGGGTGTTTTCGAAACTTTCTGTGTAAGGGAATGATGAAATTCCTCCTGTGCAGGCAGCTCCACCAGAAGATTGAGTAGTGGCGCTTACTATATTGCTGGCAATTGATTCATTACCTGCGGCATCTTTTGCTGTTATACTGAATGTATATGAAGTGTTAGGCGATAACCCAGTAGCTTGATAAGAGGTGTTTGTAACAGTTCCAATAATTGTATTTCCCTGATAAACATCGTATCCAGTTACTCCTACATTATCAGTTGATGGGTTCCAGGAAAGATCTATTGTGGTTTGTGTGATATTTGAAGCTGCCAAGGCCGTAGGAGCAGAAGGAGCTTCATTATCACCCGTGTCAACCGGAAGTGTAGTAGCATTCACGATGTTACTAAATCCAGATTCATTACCCGCGGCATCTTTTGCCTTTACACTAAATGAATACGCTGTATTTTCAGATAAACCTGTGACTTGATAATTAGTGGTAGTAACAGTGCTAACTATTGTATTTCCTTGATAAACATCGTATCCGGTTACTCCAACATTATCTGTAGAAGCGTTCCAGGAAAGATCTATTGTAGTTTGAGTTATATTTGACGTTACTAGATTAGCTGGATTCGTTGGCGCTTGTGTGTCATTACCGCTTCCTGGTGTGATCTCGAAGTTTGTGTTAGAAATATCATAAAAAATATGTCCTGATCCTCTCACCATAATTCGATTTTGCGTTCCAACAGTATTGGGTACTGTTATGTTTTGGGAGCCGTCATTTGGTACTGCTGATACTATAGTAATAGGGTATGTATTTCCTCCATCTGTAGATAGCAATATATCGACATTGCTGGCGTTGATTCCGTTTCCTGTGGTTCCTGCCACATTCCATGTTACGGTTTGTGTTGATCCGGCAGCCCAGTTTAGATTACTATTTGGAGCGCTAACTACAAAAGGCCCTGCAGCACCTGCGACTGTAATCCTTGTGTTATCACTTGCCGTGCTTCCTCCACCAGAGGCATTGTCTCTTACTGTGAGTCTAAAATTCATCGTTCGGCTAACCGAAGGAACCACTTCCCAGGTAGAAGAAGTTTGTCCGTTAATTACAGTTGATAGTGCAGGCATATACCTATCAGGCGATGTAGTTGGATTCAAAGACCTAAAGGCAGGACCTCCTGTTGAGGTTGAAGAAGGTGGCATGGTTGCTGGTTGTGAGTCCATTTGTTCCCAACAATAGGTTAAGGTGTTTCCTGCATTGGTGTCTGAGGCATTTCCTTCTAAAATAAAAGGTGTTGATGCAGGGATGGTAAAGTCTTGTCCTGCATTTGCAGTTGGTGCAGCATTACCAGTATTACTTTGTGAGCCACACGTACTGTTTCCCTGAGAAATATTTTGCCACATTTCCTGGATACTAATGGCATGAAAATAGGCATCGCTATTACTTTGAACGTTAGGAGAGCAGATTCCTGCATATCCCATTATGGTCGAGGCACTTCCTGGTTCTACTGAAGCACTAGATCGGTTACAACTATTATTCTGAGTATGATTTCCACCATATTGATGTCCCATTTCATGCGCAACATAATCTACGTCATACGGATCGCCAATAGGACTGCCTTGACCTGTGATGCCTCTCGCTTTAGAATTTGTACAAGGGGACCTCAGTTGCGCCAGTCCACCACCACCTGTGCTGAAGGCATGTCCGATATCATAATTACTACTACCTATAAATTGATCACAAACTGTTTGACTTTCATTTATCAACGCACTTGCATTATTATTACTAAGGTTGTCGGTATTTGCATTTAAAAAGATGATATCAGTGTTATTACTAACTAACACCATAGTTAACGCTAGGTCCCTTTCAAAAATACCATTTACTCTGGTCATTGTCGTATTAACCGCAGCAAGTACAGCTTCTTTTTTTATCTGATCAGAAGCTCCAGAGCCAATCCCTTGATTGTTTAAATGAAATTGAGAATACTCCCCTGTACAAGCTATGGCGAGTCTGAAAGTTCTTAGTCTACTATCATTGGCATTTTTTGTCGTTGGGAGTTGTTGTTCAGAAAAATTTGACTTGAAATTGTCTTCAACAAAACATTCAAAAGTGTCTGGGTTAGCGGGTAAGTTGTCTTTTGAATATGAAATATAACTTACTTTATCTTTGGTATACGGATCTATGTACATGGTTTTATGATTTCCTGAAGTGATCATGGCATGTAAACCAATTTTAGAGAAACTAAATCGGGCTATAGCTGTCGGATCATCTATTCCATAACCTACAAAAGATCTGATGTCAGGAAATCTTTGTTGAAGGTCTTTATCAAGTATTGAAGCTTCAAGAATCCTAAACCTTTTTAACTCTCCTTTTACAGGAAGTTCCATTACTGTAGTCGAGCTTTTTTGTTGTGTTCTGGACGGTGCACTTTTTAAAACAGACGCAGCTTGTTTACTGTTTAACTCGAATAACTGATATTGAGTGGGAATTGTTTTTCTGAATTCCTTTGCCTTAGAACTTGTTTTGCTCGCAGAGATAAGAGTCCACATTTGTGCATGAATACCAGTGCTCACTAGTAAAATTGTGAGTACAAGTATTGTTTTTAAAATACTTGATTTCATAGTTGAGTTAGATTTGTGTGTTATATTTTACAAAACTCACGAAAAACTGTAAAAAAATCTAATAAAATGTTAAAAACTTATAAACCATATTTATATTTAAGAGTTTTAGATGTGGTTAAAATCAAAAAATCGGGAGCCGACTCCCGATTTTTAATATTTTTTAGAGGATAGTACTTTTATTAATTGATTTGATAGATCAGGATTCCATTTTCTTCACCCTGAACTACAAATTCCAAATTAGGATCCTTATCCATGTTACCAAGACTTAATACAGAATTTCCATACACCGGAAAATTTGGAAACAGTTCTGCGTTACTATCATACAAATAGACTTTCTTGGCCTGAATATCGGTAATGGTGATATAAATCTTATTGTTAATGTAGTAAAGTTTTGGAGCCGTATACACTCCAAAATCGAGTTCTAATGTTCTTCCTTTAATGGATAATTTATTTTCAGAAAAAGTAACTAAGGTTTTATTAGTGGCTACTAGACTATTGTCTTTACCTAAATTCAGATTTTGAGAAATAGCACCTCCATTTTGATCGATCTGAATTAATTTTCCGTCTTTGGTAATAGAAGTAAATTTGTCTTGGTATTGATACCATTCGTTTTTAGAAAAATCAATTTTGTTTTTTACATTGACTCTGGCTCTGCCTAATCGGTCCAGGATGCTTAATGTTCCATTTTCTTCAGCTAGTAAAATATAATCTTTCGTTCCTATTCTGATATGTTTGGGAGGTATAATCAGGCTGGTTTCGGTTCCTTTAAAACCAAATCCGGTAACAGCTTTTCCTTCGGCATCCAACATTTGTACCTGATTGCCTTGAGTAATGACAATACGATATCGCTTACTTTTATCATAATCGAACAGGGCTAAAGGTTGCGTAATAGTTTTTTCAAATTTCTTTGGGTATGGGGCAACATCTTTTCCATCACGATCAACCAGGTAAAGTGTACTGGCAGTATTGAAAAGTAATTGAAACCTTCCGTTCTTATAAATGTCAATTTGTTGTATATCGCCTAAGATTTCTCCGTCAATTTTTTTCTTCCAGAATATCGCCCCTTTATCAGATATTAAATATAAGTTATTTTCAATATCCTGTATAGCTATATCCATTCCTTTGGTTCTGTGATTTTTAACCAGTATAGGCTTTGTAAGTGCCTTTTTTTCAAGAGTTGTAGAAGCTACTTGAGTTACCGATGTTGCAGCTCCTTTAGCTACACTTTTTTGTAATACACCATGTATATGAGCAAAATCATTTTCTTTTATTACCTGTAATATTCCAATTTGATATCCTTTGTCTTGCAGGTTATTCCATTGTTCTGTATAATTTTCATCAACATGTTCTGATATATATTGCTTTATATTTTTAATAGAACCAGCGACAAGGATCGAGGAGTTGTCTGACAGGTCTTTCACCGTACTCTTATAATATTCCTGTTGATAGATTAACGTTTGATTTTGTATGTTCGCAATGATGTCTCTAAGTGCGCTTGTAGAAGAGGCTAAAACAACAAACGCATCATGTATAAAATAATATTTTGCCTCAAAGTTTTTTACCAGCGGATTTAGAATTTGCGAAAAAGAATCAGTATTCTGGTAAGTATAGATAGGGATGCTTCTATAGGTGTCTACCTTATTTCCTCCCAGACCTTTTGAAGCTGTTTCAGAGTCTAGCGAAGTTAGCACCAGCACATCTTCTTTTTCCATAAAAATGAAACCTATTTCTGATACTCCCGACAAAACTTCATCCAAATCATTTGGAATATCTTCTAACTCTCTGTCCTGAGCGATAGATAGATTTTTCTTCAAAACCTCGAAGTCGTCATAAGTAAAAGAAATAAACCCTTTGGCCGTGACTGGAGAAACTTTTGCGATCCGATTTTCCTGGGGGACAGTGTTATCAAAAATACCGATAGTGCTGTATAATGAATCTTTTTCAATCGCAATGCCATCAAGATGTATTGCATTTTGATCAATTGTGGCATCCAAAGCGGCCCAACCACTAAAGTCATCAAGACTGTTTAAGGTGGTATTGGGTAGTAAGGAATTATGAATATGCTGTAACTTCTTTCCATTAACTAAGATTGATAAAGCATTATCTGCTCCCGAAACTTCAAATACTTTTTGTAGATCTTTATCAATTGGTAAAGGATTTGCTTGTATTCGTATTGCATTTTCGATAAGTAACTGGGATGATGAAGCAACTAGTATGCTATCTTGTCTGGTAGCATAAAATGTTTTTCCTTTTGAGGTGATCTTATAAATGGTTTTTTCTGAATAATTGATCGTTTCGATATTTTTAGTTATCGCGCCATCTACAGTAAGTATAGCCGGGTCAAGTTTCGAAATGTAGGTGTAGTCAAAATCATTTTTTCCTCTAGGCGAGAAACATAAAAGGCCCTTCTGTTTAGAAGTTTCATTTAAAACGGATACATCTTTGAAATAATCGAAAAAAGCAATTTGCTTATTATTTTTAATGAAATTATTGTCTCGAAGTTTGCTTGAAGCTTCTTCTAAGTTGTTAATTTTTATGACAACCTGAGAATCTATTGGGATGTGGTCAATTAAGGTATTAGATTCTTTAGTTTCGTGGTTACAAGAAATAGTAAAACAAGCAAAGAGAAATACAACTATTTTTTTCATTATTTGGGTGCGTTTTGTGTTCTTTGACTCAGTTTCCAAATTTAAAAATTTCAGTTTTCTGGTTTGCAAAATATAAAGTCTGTTTTAAAACCCGAAATATAATTATAATATATGGGCTTTTTTTCTTGAAATTAAAAGTTTGTAAGTTTCCTTGTTTGAAACGAACTTCGCTTTACTTTTATTTTTTGGAAGAGCAAAATTAAAAGAAATAGAACTGGTTTTATTTGTTTACAAATCTAAAGTGAGTTGTTCGGGCAATAGCTTAAAGCTTTTTCGATGATATTTCGTAATACCGTATTTACGAATAGCTTCACGATGTTCTGCTGTAGGGTATCCTTTGTTTTTTTTCCAATTATACATTGGGTATTCTTCATGTATTTTTTCCATAAATTCATCTCGATATGTTTTTGCCAAGACTGAAGCCGCTGCGATATTCAAAAATTTCCCATCTCCTTTAATGACACAGGTGTGCGGAATATCTTGATAGGCTTTAAATTTGTTTCCATCAACAATAATGTGCTCTGGTTGAGGTTTTAATTGTTCGATAGATCGTTGCATGGCAAGAATTGATGCGTTTAGGATATTTATTTCATCAATCTTTTCCATAAAAATATGTGTAACACCATAGGCTACAGAACAGTCTTCTAATAGTGGCTTAAGAAATTTTCTTTTGACTTCGCTAAGCTGTTTAGAGTCATTTAGAACAGTATTGCTAAAATCATCAGGAAGGATTATGGCAGCTGCTGTAACAGGCCCTGCCAAACAACCGCGACCTGCTTCGTCAGTACCACATTCTAGAATATCAGGATGTAATTGTAATGTGAGCATACCGCTAAGATACTATAAGGATAGAATTTCATAAAACTATTTTTATAATAGATAGAAAACTTAAATCAAACAAACAATGTGTATCATTTATTTTCGTTAAAAAAAAGTATATTTTTGCCTCAGTTTAGGATGCTAATGAAAAAAAACTTTATAATTATAGTTGCACTTCTTTCTGGTTCTGTGATGTGGGCTCAGGAAAGAAATCCAGAAGAGTCAGAAGGAGAGTCTAGTGGTCCGCCAGAGAGAAAATTTGCTCCAATAGAAAAAAAAGAAAAACCTCCGATCACCGATTATAAGATCATTACCGTAAACAATGATACTACTTATGTAGACACTACATTGACTTTACAAAAAGATTATAGATTCAATTATTTAAGAAGAGATGATTTTGAATTACAACCCATTCATAATGTAGGACAAAGCTATAACAGCCTCTCAAAAAGAGAAGAAAGAGATCATTTACTACCACTTTTTGGAGCAAGAGCCAGGCATTTTAATTTTATGGAGGTTAATGACATCAATTATTACCATGTTCCCACACCACTTACAGAATTGTATTTTAAAACGACCTTTGAACAGGGACAACAGCTCGACGCGTTTTTTACAGTAAATACGTCACCGCAACTTAACCTTTCGATAGCATATAAAGGAGTTCGCTCTTTAGGCAAATACCAACATGCGTTAACCAGTACAGGTAATTTTAGGTCTACATTGAATTATATAACCAAGAATCGCAGATATAGAGTAAAATCACATTTTGTTTCCCAAGATCTTTTTAATGAAGAAAATGGAGGTTTGTCTGAAGAGGGATTAGCACAATATTTGGCATTGGGAGCATTTTCTACCGAAGAAGCTCAGGAAGATTTTGAAGACCGAGGCGCCATATCAGTAAACTTTGAAAATGCAGAAAGTATTCTTTTAGGTAAAAGATTCTACCTGGATCATCAATTTGCACTCATCAAAAAAACCGATAGTACGAGCGCCGAATTATCTGTAGGGCATGTTATGGATCTTACCGATAAATCATTTCAGTTTGATCAGGCAACACCTAATGATCTTTTTGGAGAATCTTATGAGTCTGGAATTGTTGTTGATAAAGTAGCTTTAGAGGATTTTAGTAATCAGGTATTTATTGATTTTAAAAACAAATGGTTGGGGCGCCTAAGAGTAATAGGTGGTAGTTCTAATTATAATTATGGTTATAATTCAATTTTAAGTCAGGTAGATAACGAGGGTAACGAGATAAATATTACCAATCGCCTTAAGGGCGATGTGTATTCTGTAGGGGGTCAATATGAAAATAATTATAAAGGTTTTCAATTGTTTGCAGACGGGATGTCAATCATATCCGGAGATTTTGAAGGAAACTATATTAATGCAGGTGCTGGATACAGTCTAAATGATAACTACGAAGTTCAGGCAAAAATAAGCTCAAGTTCTGTGGCACCAAACTATAATTTCTTATTATATCAAAGTGATTATGTAAACTATAATTGGCAAAACGATTTTGAAAATGTTGAAACTCAAAAAATACAGTTCAATATAAAAGCAAAGAAGATTGCAAATATTGAGGCGAGTTATACAACTATAAATAATTATACTTATTTTATAAAAAATACAGACTCGATTACTGTTCCCTTGCAATCTGCAGAAAGTATTGATCTTTTAAAGATAAAACTTACACAAGGAATAAAATGGTGGAAAATAGGTTTAGAAAATACAATAATGTATCAAAGTGTAAGCGGAGGTGATCAAATATATAATGTACCAGAAATTATTACCAGAAATAGCTTGTATTTTGAAGACCGCTGGTTTAAAAATAATGCTCTTTTTCTACAAACCGGGGTAACTCTTAAATATTTTAGTGCATACACTGCTGATGGTTATGATCCTGTTTTGTCAGAGTTTTATACGCAAAATGACCAGGAATTAGGAGGATTTCCTCAAATAGATCTGTTTTTTAATGCCAAAGTAAGACAAACCCGTATTTATTTCAAAGTTGAAAATTTTGGAGAAGCTTTTAATAGTAATACAGAATTTTCGGCTCCGGGATATCCTACACGTGATGCAGTGATCCGATTCGGACTGGTTTGGAATTTCTTTTTATAGCTTTTAGGGCACCCGGGCAGGCTATCCGTTACAATTCCTCTTCGCTTCCAGCGAATGCGGGATTTTCACTTCTATCCTTGGTGCATTTTTAAGATTTCGACGTATCTTTAGTCAGTCATCGCGTCATTAAATATAGTTTAGAGTATGAGTACCATCAAAAAAAGAAATGTGTCTATTGTAGGTTCTACGGCATTTACAGGGATTAAACTAGAACAACCCGCAGAATATGCAGCAGGCGTTCCGGCTGTTAAAGTCGCTTTGCAACATGCATTTAAAGAAATGGGAGTTGTCAAGTCAATGAAAGGGCTCGCTCAGATGAATCAAAAAGGAGGTTTTGACTGTCCTAGCTGTGCATGGCCAGATCCCAAGAAGCGATCAAAAATTGCAGAGTACTGCGAGAATGGAGCCAAGGCACTTGCAGATGAAGCAACCAACAAAACAATAGATCATGAGTTTTTTAAGAAATATTCGGTAGAAGAAATTTCACAATGGTCAGATTATACGATTGGACAAAAAGGGCGTTTAATAGAGCCTTTAATTTTGAGACCTGATAGCGTTCATTATGAATCTGTTTCTTGGGAAGACGCTTTTTCAATAATTGCAAAACAGTTACATGAATTAAAATCACCTGATGAAGCCATTTTCTATACCTCTGGCAGATCTAGTAATGAAGCAGCATTCTTATATGGATTATTCTCTAGAGCCTTTGGAACTAATAATATGCCGGATTGCTCAAATATGTGTCATGAGTCGAGTGGAGTGGCACTTAGTGAGACTTTAGGTATAGGTAAAGGGTCAGTAAAACTGGAAGATTTTTATGAAGCCGAGGTGGTAATGATTTTAGGTCAAAATCCTGGTACAAATCACCCTAGAATGTTATCGGCACTAGAAAAATGTAAAAATAATGACGGAGTTATAATTAGCGTTAACCCCTTAGAGGAAGCGGGTCTTGTTCGGTTTAAGAACCCTCAATCAGTCAACGGGGTGCTTCTCTCGGGTACTTCTATATCGGATTTTCATCTTCAGGTAAAAATAAATCAAGATGTTTCATTACTGAAGTTAATTCTTAAAAAGTTAGCAAAGTTAAATAAGAAAGATGCAACTGTATTCGATCATGATTTTATTAATAAATACACAAGTGGATATGAAGCTTTGCTGCAAGATTTAGATAAATATTCAAATGACGAGTTACTTTCTTTGTGTGGAGTAAAAGAACAATACATTGATGAGGTGGTAGCAGTGTTGGCCAAAAAAAATAAAATTATTATATGCTGGGCAATGGGATTAACACAGCATAAGAATGGTGTTGAAAACATAAAAGAATGTGTAAATCTTTTGTTGCTAAAAGGCAGTCTTGGAAAACCAGGAGCGGGAACCTGCCCGGTAAGAGGGCATAGTAATGTGCAAGGAGATAGAACTGTGGGTATCATGCATTTTGTTTCTAAAGAATTAAATGAGGCCATAAAAAATACATTTGGGTTTACACCTCCAGACAAAGCCGGACTTGATACGGTCCATGCAATAGAAGCTATGCATGAAGGTAAAGCAAAAGTTTTTATGAGCCTTGGAGGTAATTTTTTATCAGCAGCATCAGATACAGAATATACAGCAGAAGCTATTAAACAATGTGACCTTACGGTTCATATCAGTACCAAATTAAACAGGTCTCATTTAATTACGGGTAAGACTGCCATCATTTTACCTACATTGGGTAGGTCAGAATTGGATCAAAAAGGAAATAAACCTAGATATTTTACGGTAGAAAATAGTATGGGTAAAGTTCACCGTTCAAAAGGGATGTTGCCTCCGGTTTCCAATAATCTTAAAAGCGAACCTGAAATTATAGGCGGTATTGCTAAAGCATATTTTGGGAATGAACACCCTGTAGATTGGGAGGTTTTGAGTACAAATTATGAATTTATGCGTGAGAAAATGGGGAAAGTGATTAATGGGTTTCAAGACGTGAACCAGAAATCACAGAAAAATGGATTCTATTTGCCAAATAACGTTAGGGATTTAGATTTTAGTAAACTTCCAGATGGCAAAGCTCAATTTAGTATTTGCGGTTTACCAAATCATGCAATAGATGAAGATGAATTTATTTTGATGACAATTCGTTCGCATGATCAGTTTAATACCACGATTTATGGCTTAGACGATCGATATAGAGGTATATATAATGAAAGAAGAATTGTGTTGATGAATGAGAATGATATGAAAAAGTTCAACTTACATAAATTGGATGTTATTAATTTAATAAGTTCTTATGATAATAAAGAAAGAAAGGCATTCAATTTTTTAGTCATTCCATATCATATTCCTGAAGGAAATTTAGCCTCGTATTTTCCAGAAACCAATATTTTGGTCCCATACAATCATTTTGCAGACAAAAGTAATACCCCAATAAGTAAGTCTGTCATTGTCCGTCTAGAAAAAGTTGCTTCGATTTCATAAACTTGAATCAACTTTTTTCATCCTGTAATTCATGTATTCTTAGGGCCTTACAAAAAGGTTCAAAAAAAGTTACCAAAAGATGTTGTAGATTTAAAAAAGGGGTGTATGTTTGCACCCGCAAAACGGGATTTAGTTTTGCTTTGTTCATTTAGGTTTTTGTGTTTGTTTAGGGCGGAATTTTTTTTCAAATTATTTTAAAAAAGTTTTGGTGGTTAGAAAAGGGGTTGTATATTTGCACCCGCTTTGAGATTCAAGCGAAGTTCACAGGTATAAATTATATTGGATTAGGGTTAATTTTTTTAGCTTTTCGGGGTTCGATTCCCTGGGTAATTACGGTAGTAGATTGGCTATTGATAGTGGTTTAATTTA
>NZ_JBHUHY010000030.1:0-44027 GCF_042682765.1 Aquimarina celericrescens
ATCGCTATGGCACACAACCTGAAAAAGCTAAGTTTAAGAGTATAAAACCTCATAAATCCCATAAAACTATCAACTAACTACTATCAACTAACAACTTTTATGAAAGCAAAAGCTTCAAAATAGAAAATAGCTCAAATAAAAAAGACTGCCTAAATGTTTTTAGACAGCCTCTTTTATGTTGGTCTACTAGGGCTCCCTTCGACTATCGCTCAGGATAAACCTCTCGCCCTGAAAACTTTTACCTAAAGAATAAAAAAAAGGAACAACCTTTGATTAGTTGTTCCTTTTATGTTGGTCTACTAGGGCTCGAACCTAGACTCTTCTGGACCAAAACCAGACGTGTTGCCAGTTACACCATAGACCAATGCGTCATTGCGGGTGCAAATTTAAAACTTTCTTTTGGGTCTGCAAACATTTTTAAAAAAATTTATCAATTTAAAATCATAAGAAATAAGAAACCTACACAAAATCTGTGCTATACTATAAACTTCTGTTAAGCGTTTGCTAAAAAAAACAAGGTGAAAGTATTTTTATTACTAAATTCGCCTCACGTTATATAACCTAATACATTTTATGAATACATTCAACTTTACCAAGTGGAATAAAATAATTGGATGGATAGTATTTGCAATCGCCCTTTGCGTATACTCGATCACTGTAGAACCTACAGCAAGTTTTTGGGATGCTGGTGAATACATAGCTACATCTTCAAAATTACAAGTTGGTCATCCACCAGGAGCTCCATTATTTCAAATGATAGGAGCATTTGCATCCGTGTTTACCTCAGACCCTACACAGATTGCACTCATGGTTAATATGACCTCTGCATTTGCCAGTGCTTTTGCTATTTTATTTATGTTTTGGTCTATTACCATTCTTGTAAAAAAACTTATTATTAAAGATGAAGAGTTTACACAAGGTAAAGCTTTTGCTGTTCTAGGAAGTGGTATTGTTGGCTCATTAGCTTTTACCTTTACAGATAGCTTTTGGTTTAATGCAGTAGAGGCCGAAGTTTATGCAATGGCCACGTGTATACTGGCAGTGCTTTTTTATCTTGGTTTGTTATGGGAACGTGACATGCACAAACCTAGAGGTAATAAATGGCTTATCTTGATTTCTTTTATAGTAGGATTATCTTTTGGTGTTCATTTTATGGGGCTCTTATCAATCCCGGCTATTGGACTCCTATATTATTTTAAAAATTACAAAGAAATTACGGTTAAAAATTTTATCATCGCCAACATATCTGTGGTGGCAATACTATTGTTTATTTTTAAATTGCTACTTCCTTCAACACTTAAATTTTTTGGAGCAGCAGAAGTGTTTTTTGTTAACTCAATAGGACTTCCTTTTAATTCGGGAACCATTATTGCAGGACTCGTTATCATCGCAGCATTTTATTTTGGAATCCGATACACTCGCAAAAAAGATTATGTTCAATTAAATACTTTATTACTTTGTGTAATTTTTATTCTTGTTGGATTCTCAAGCTGGGTAATGTTACCTATTCGTGCCAATGCAGGAACTGTGATTAATGAAAACAATCCAAACAATGCCAGAGAACTTTTAGCATATTATAACCTGGAGCAGTATCCCGAAACTCATCTTTTTTACGGTCCGCAGTTTACCGAAATTTATGCTGGTTTAGATCAAGACAATCCCTATGAAGATGATAAGCCTAAGTATGAAAAAGATTTAAAAACCGGAAAATATGTTATAGTAAACGATTGGAAAAATGCAAAGCAAAATCTTGATGATGCCCACAAGGCAATTTTACCAAGAATGTGGAGCACAGAACATATTGCAAATTATATGGAGTTTACCGGGCCGATAAAATTTACTATAAAACCCGAATATCAAAGTGAACAGGAACTTCTTAATGCCGTTACCCAATTTAGAAGGGAGTATGCCAGTGGAAAATTGGATAATAATGATTATCATAAATTTCTACAGTCATTTGGCAACTATATTGATATAGAAAAGCCTTCTTTTTGGGACAATGTTTACTATATGTTCGATTACCAAATGGGATATATGTATTGGCGCTATTTTATGTGGAATTTTGTGGGAAGGCAAGATGACAACCAAGGAAATCTTACCGACTTAGAAGGAAATTGGCTTAGTGGAATCAAATTCATTGATGAAATGCGTTTGGGTTCTCAGGACAATTTACCAAGCGATGCTCTCAACAACAAGGCTCGTAACACCTATTACTTCTTGCCATTATTATTAGGACTTATTGGTTTTGTATTTATGCTTCAGCGAGATAAGAAAAATTTCTGGGTGCTACTTATCTTTTTTTTATTCACCGGCCTTGCCCTAAAAATATATCTAAATGAAAGGCCTTTTGAACCTAGAGAGCGGGATTATGCATTAGTAGGGTCATTTTACGTATTTGCTATTTGGATCGGTTTTGGGGTCTATGCACTTTTTGATTTATTGAAAGGGTACTTAAAACCAAAACTTCTAGCCCCTATTGTAACAGTAGTTTGCCTATTGGCAGTACCTGTAGTTTTGGCTGCAGAGAACTGGGATGATCATGATCGCTCTAATCGATATACAGCACAAGCTATGGCCAAAATGTACTTGCAATCTTGCCAACAAGACGCCATCCTCTTTACCATCGGAGATAATGATACATTTGCTTTATGGTATGCTCAGGAAATAGAGGGATACAGAACCGATGTTCGAACGGTAAATACAAGTCTTTTTGCAACAGACTGGTACATAGATCAAATGAAAAGAGCGGCTTACGAAGGGAAACCTATCCCTTCGCAATTAACTCATGATTTTTATAAATGGGGTAATAATGATGCTGTCTATTACAAACCTGTTACTAATGACACTATGTTAATCAAGAACTGGATGCGGTGGATAGAGACAGACGATCCCAGGACCAAAGGAGATTTACAAAGCGGAAAAAAAGTAAACACCTTTCCTACCAAACATATAAGAATTCCAGTCGATAAAGAAGCGGTGCTTAAAAATGGCATTGTAAAACCAGAAGATGCCGACCTTATTGTACCTTATATAGATATTCATTTAAAAGGAGATCTGTTATTCAAAAACCGCCTGTTAATGCTTGATATTATTGCTAATAATAATTGGGAGCGACCTATCTATTTTACTGGCGGAAGCTATGGTGATGATGACTTTTTGTGGATGAAAGATTATCTTCAATTAGATGGTGTCACCTATAAATTGGTCCCAATTAGAACAAAAATGGATCCTAGAAATCCTTTTGAAATGGGTAGAATTGATACCGATCTGATGTATAAAAATGTGACAAGTTGGGATTGGGGTAACAGTAACGATCCGAACATTTATCATGATCCGGAAACTAGAAAAAATGCGATCACCTACAGAAGCAATCTTGCCCGATTAGTCGAAACACTCATTCAGGAAGGTAAGAAAGATAAAGCTAAAGTAATTATTGATCTGGCAATGGACAAAATGCCTATAGAATACTATGAGTATTACACGCTATTAGAGCCTTATGTAACGGGTTACTATCAGGTAGGCGAAAAACAAAAGGCGCGTGAACTCTGGAATAAGATTGCCAAAAAATATCAAGAAAAGCTAACCTACTTTGGAAGTCTTGAACTTAAAGAGCAATATCGTTACGCAGAAGAAATAGTGACCAACGTAGAACGTTATCGAAGTGTAGTAGATCTATTATTAGTCAATCAAGATCGAGAGATGATAGAAGAAAAAGCAGATGAATTTAATAGGTATATCGGATTATTTACCAGGTTATATTCTGAAGATGAAGGATACGATGAAGAAGAGCTTCGAAAACAAGAAGAAGACCTCATTAAAGAGTTTCAAAATCAAGAAAATCAACTAGAAGATTCTTTGGAAACAATTCCCGAAGATACTATATCACAATAATATTAAGTGAGCCTCTTGGGGCTCACTTTTATTTCTGTCATGGCTCACTTGATTCCATACAAAACCCCGAAAATTCTGAAACAATTTTTTACGACTTATTTATGGGATCTTAACACCCAAAATGAAAAAAAAATCTATCTCACCTTTGATGATGGCCCTATTCCCGAGGTTACCGAGTTTGTATTGGAACAACTGAATAAATACAATGCCAAGGCTACTTTTTTTTGCATCGGAGAGAACATCAAAAAACACCCTGCTATATTCAATAAAATAGTATCAGAGAACCATGCTATTGGAAACCACACCATGAATCATTTAAAATCATGGAAAAACGACACTGAAACGTACCTTAATAACGTTAATGACTGCGAAGATATAATCTCGAAACGATACACCTATCCTGGTTCAGAAAAATTATTTAGACCCCCCTATGGACAGATTAGTTATTCTAAGTTTAAAACCTTAGAAAAACAGGGGTTTAAAATTGTGCTTTGGGACGTATTATCAAAGGATTGGGAGCAAGGTATTTCTCCAGAAGTTTGTTTACAAAATGTTATAGACCATACAGAACAAGGAAGTATTGTCGTTTTTCATGATAGTATCAAGGCCTCTAAAAACCTCACTTTCACTTTGCCAAAGGTCTTAGCTCATTTTTCAGAACGAGGGTTTATTTTCGATAAAATCAGGCTTTAAACGTACTCCTTCATAAGCCCAATCAAAGTATTTGCATCTTGCTCTCCACTTTGTCTCCACACCATCTCCCCTTCTTTGTAGATCATTAGGGTTGGTAATCCTTTTATTCTCAAAGCGGTAGCTAATTCTTCATTCTTATCTACATCTATCTTTATTACTTTCCCTTTATCCCCAAGTGCTGCAGCGACATCTTTCAAGACCGGGTGCATTGCGACAGATGGCTCATTCCATTCAGTATAAAAATCCAGTAAAACTGGAACATCAATACCAATTATATCTCCAAACTTTGACATTGTTCAAAAACTTTTATGTTGCAGTTCATTTATTTATCGATTGACTGCTAAACTGTTGTAAATATAATACTTTCTATTAATTAAGCAGGCTTAGAGCCTTTTCTCAATTCGATTACTGTAATCTCTGGCCAAATTCCCACTCTACCAGGGAATGCATGAAACCCAAATCCGCGGTTTACATTTAGATAACGTCCCATCTCGTCATACATTCCGGCCCACTGTTTATAAACATATTGCACCGGACTCCATTTCACAAACCCGGGAATTTCAATTCCAAATTGAAAACCATGCGTATGACCACTTAATGTTAGATGAAAATGGTCATCATGTTTTTTAACTTCATACTCCCAATGAGAAGGGTCATGACTCAATAAAATTTTGAAATCTTCTTTAACCACCCTTTCAGAAGCCTTCATTAAATCTCCAGCCTTTTTAAAATTATGCCCCCAATTTTCTACACCAATTATAGCAATTCTTTCACCTTCTTTTTCGACAAACGTACTATCATTAAGTAACAGATTAAAATCAATTTTATTATGAATGTCTTTTATCGCCTGAAAATTAGCTTCCTTTGCCTCCTGGCTTTCCCAAGTAACGTATTCTCCATAATCGTGATTGCCCAATACTGAATATTTACCAAACTCTGGAGTTTTTATACGTTTAAATGTATCAATCCAGTCATCCATCTCTTCTGCTATCGTATTTACTATATCGCCAGTAAACAGAATAAGATCGGTTTCCTGTTCATTGATTAAATCTACAGCGTATTCAATTTTATTTGAATCATCGAAGCTGCCAGAATGTATGTCTGAAATCTGAGTAATACGAAAGCCATCAAATGCATCTGGAAGATCCTCAAAATACAAGACATGGCTTATGACTTTAAAATTATATTTACCCCTAAAAATTCCGTGAAGTAATCCTGCAAAAGGGATTGCTGCTACGCCCAATGCAATTTGGCTTATAAACTTTCTGCGATCGGGTAAATATTGCGTAGCTGTTCCTTCAAAAAATGTATTGGTAAGATAGGTATATCCTGCAATGCATAATCTTATAATATCCTCTCCAAACATAAAAAGAACAATGATAAGTTTAGGTACAATAGAGAGGAGTAACATTCCGCTTGCCCTTAGGGTGTATTTTGTCGGCCCTATACTACGATCGTAATTTGCAAAAATGTAAATAACATAACCCAAAATCAGTACAGAAAACAATACATATCCAATCTGTACAATATGATTTTTGGAAATCGTTTTAATTGCCTGAAAAGCATAAAACTCAAGCAATAGATATAAAAGTATAGGAATTAACCAACGCATAATTCATTCTAATTCGTTAACATAGCAAAACTATCTCTCCTTTTTAATATGTCGTTATTTTTAAGTAAAAATTAACGATACAACAAATTAAACGATAAAAAGCGTTAAAAACACTACATTCGTAACTCATAAATCTTAATAATTTCTTTTAGAAGTAAAATTTTTATTTGTACCTTCGAACAATAATTCCTAGTGATTTGCAGTTTCTTTAAAAAAGAATCTTTAATATATAAACAATTACTATCGTATTTATAGCAGTTGATACATTGTTATCAATTTTATTTTGGGGCGAAATGCCGTCAGGTCTTGACGGCATTTCTTTTTTATATTTATTATATTATTTCACACCCAATTGATCAATCTTCTTTTTATATTGCATTTTTAAAATTTTACTCATATCATGTCACAAAAACGTCTTTTTCTTCTGGATGCTTACGCCCTTATTTTTAGAGGATATTATGCGCTTATTAAAAATCCAAGAATCAACTCGAAGGGCCAGGACACCTCTGCTATCATGGGTTTTGTAAACTCTCTATTTGATGTCATTAAAAGAGAGAAACCAGATCATTTGGCTGTAGCTTTTGATAAAGAAGGAAGTAAAGATCGCCTAGAGATATTTCCAGAATATAAAGCAAATCGTGACGAAACCCCTGAAGCGATTCGAATTGCAGTTCCTATCATTCAAGAAATTTTGAAAGCGATGCATATCCCGATCATAGAACGTGCTGGCGTCGAGGCAGATGATTTAATAGGAACTATTGCCAAACAGGCCGAAAAAGAAGGATATCAAACTTTTATGGTTACTCCAGATAAGGATTATGCACAATTAGTTTCAGAAAATATTTTTATGTACCGCCCTGCAAGAATGGGAAATGGGATTGAAATATGGGGAATCCCGGAAGTACAAAAAAGATTTGAAGTAGAAAGACCAGAGCAAGTGATTGATTATTTGGGAATGATGGGAGATGCTGTAGATAATATTCCGGGGCTACCGGGTGTGGGTGACAAGACAGCCAAAAAATTTATTGCAGAATATGGTTCTATGGAGGGGCTACTATCTAATACCGATAAGCTAAAGGGAAAAATGAAAGAAAAAGTTGAAGCCAATGCCGAATTGGGCCTTCTTTCAAAAAAATTAGCGACTATTATTATTGATTGTGATGTTACTTTTAATGCCGATGATTACGAACTCTCTGAGCCGGATGCAAAAAAAGTACAAGAAATATTCGAAGAACTTGAGTTTAGAAGATTGAAAGACCAGTTTATCAAAATTTTTTCGGGAGAAGACACCAGTACGACTCAGGTTACCAGTACTCCAACTGCCAAAAAACAAGCCAAACAAGCAGGAGCGGGTCAATTTTCTTTATTTGAAGGTGATAATGTGACCGAGATTGATTCTTATTCCAGTAAGAAAACAATTGCCAACACCGAGCATTTCTATCAAAGCGTTGCACCAGGGATGGCCATGAAGCTATTCCTGCAAAATGTATTGAAACAAGAAAATGTGTGTTTTGATACAGAAACCACAGGGCTAGATCCCTTGGTTGCTGAATTAGTAGGAATTGCCTTTTCCTGGGAAGCAACAAAAGGATTTTATATTCCCTTTCCAGAAGATCGTAATGAGGCCCAGGAACTTATCGAGCAACTTCGACCATTCTTTGAAGCTGAAAACATCACAAAAATTGGTCAGAATCTTAAATACGACATTAAAGTATTAGCAAAATATAATGTAGAAGTAAAAGGCAAACTATTCGATACCATGCTTGCTCATTATCTTATCAATCCAGACATGCGCCACAATATGGATGTACTTGCCGAGACGTATCTTAACTATACACCAGTTTCGATTACAGAACTAATTGGTAAAAAAGGAAAAAACCAGCTTTCTTTTAGACAAGTACCTATAGATCAACAGACAGAATATGCCGTGGAAGACGCCGATATCACTTTTCAATTAAAAGAGCATTTTGCACCTGAACTTAAGGAAGCTAAAACCGTTTCTTTATTCGAAGATATTGAAATTCCATTACTCAGAGTTTTGGCAGATATGGAAATTGAAGGGATTAATCTGGATAAAGAATTTCTTCAATCTCTTTCTCAAGAATTAGACGAAGATATAAAAACACTAGAAAGTAAAATTTATACAGAAGCCGGTGAAGAATTTAATATCGCTTCACCAAAACAGCTAGGTGTGATCCTATTTGAAAAAATGAAATTGGTAGACAAGCCCAAAAAGACCAAGACCGGCCAATATTCTACTGCCGAAGACGTATTGTCCTACCTCGCCAAAGATCATGAGATCATACAAGATATCCTGGACTATCGTGGTTTATCGAAATTGAAAAGCACATATGTTGATGCACTACCAACTCAAGTAAATGAAGCCACCGGAAGGGTGCATACCGATTATATGCAAACCGTTGCAGCTACAGGGCGGTTAAGTTCTAATAATCCAAATTTACAAAACATTCCTATTAGAACCGAACGAGGACGACAAGTGCGCAAAGCATTTATCCCGAGAAACAAAGAATATACTTTACTCGCTGCCGATTATTCGCAGATAGAACTGCGTATTATTGCGGCGTTGAGTGAAGAAGAAACGATGATCGAAGCCTTTAAAAATGGTGAAGACATTCACGCTTCTACCGCGGCAAAAGTGTTTAATGTTCCTATTGACAAAGTAAGCCGGGAGCAACGAAGTAACGCCAAAACGGTAAATTTTGGTATTATTTATGGAGTTTCAGCTTTTGGATTGAGTAATCAAACTACCCTGTCACGTAGTGAAGCCAAAGAATTAATTGACACCTATTATAAAACCTATCCCAAACTACGTAACTACATGAGTGAGCAAGTAGATTTTGCTCGCGAAAATGGATATGTTCAAACGGTACTGGGAAGACGTCGTTATTTAAAAGACATCAACTCTGCAAACGCCGTAGTGCGCGGAGCAGCAGAACGAAATGCCGTTAATGCTCCAATACAAGGCAGTGCTGCAGATATCATTAAAATAGCGATGATCAATATTCATAAAAAATTGAAAGAAGGAAACTACAAAACAAAAATGCTGCTACAAGTACATGACGAATTGGTTTTTGATGTCTTCAAGACGGAACTCGAAGACATCAAAAAACTCATTAAAACAGAAATGGAAAATGCGTATAAACTTGATGTGCCTTTAGATGTAGATTTGGGGTTAGGTGATAATTGGTTGGAGGCGCATTAAGATTGTTCTACTCCATTATATCTTTCAACTCCACAGTTTTCCAATCTGGATTGTAGGAAATTAAATTTTCGAATACAGCAATGTGACTGGCACCCATCAAAACCATTATCCGTTCATCCTCGGGCTGCGTATATTTTTGCATAATGCTATATGAATAGATGTTGCGTTTTAACCATTCTGAGCCTAAAAATGCTCCTACATGACTTTCAACATCACCAGCCTGAGTAGCTTTGCTTATATACCATCCTAAATCTGATTTTCTTCGTTCTTTATCGTTTAAAGCGTATAAAATATCTTTAAGTGGTGTTTTGTGGTACACAAGGGTGTTGTACTCTTTTTCATAATTTTTAATATCGTTTTCAAATTCTAAAATTAAGGCCTCCTGATTCGTAGCTTTCATTACTTTCATCAAACTATCATACGGAAACGATGTTTCTCTATAATCTATTCCATATACCTTATTGTGATCTAGTTTTTTAGCCACTTTAAATCCGAGTTGCAGAATCTCATTTCTGCTTTTCTGTCCCCAATCTGATGTCCTATATAAATTGTAAATAGAATCTAGTTTGGGTTGATAAGCTGTCGTTCTTTCGACAAAAATTTTGGAGGGATTGAACGCTACTATTTTAGTTACAATTTCATCAAGCTCGCGTTGATATTGATCAGACAAAATGTCTATTTCGTCTGTCTGGGCTACGTCAAGATCTGCTTGTTGATAATTACCCCAATGCGAAGTTCCAACCAATAAAACTTTTACTTTTGTGGGCGTTTCAATTTCTCTATGATTTTCGTGCTGTGATTCTTTTTTAGATTGCGCATTACATGATGTAATAATCATTACCAGGATTAACAATAGCTTTCTCATAATATATAAATTTAGATTTTATAAAAGTCAAACATATTCAGTAGCGGTCAGAAGAATCGATTTTTTAGATGAAGTATAATTTTCACTTGATGAAATTATATCTGTACCTCATTTCAGATTTTGTCATGTAAAAATTGATATTGATCGAAAAAAAGAAGGGAGTCATCCTAAATCAATAGATAAATTGATTAAAAGAATACCTTTACGCCATGTTTTTTAAAAAAGAATGGAAATATCATTTAGTCCTTGCTCTAATTCTCATAGGCTTGGAAATTATGAAGATGTTGCTTACCCAAGAGTTGAATATTACGAAAAGCTTTGATACAAGTCACTTATGGTTAAGAGCTACATTTATAATATCATGTACGGTGATCTATTTCACAAATTTTAAGTTAGTATGCCCAAGATTTCTGAAAAAAAACACCTTAACTCAATTTTTTATTTCAGTACCAGTTCTCATTTTTACTTTTGCGGCGGTTCGATATGTACTTGAAGAAATCATTGTTTTTGAAATTACCGGTCAGCATAATTATTATGAAGAAAGCAGAAGGTTTTGGTATTATATTGTTGACAATTCTTATTTTGCCCTACCTCCTATTTTGTACAGCACCATGGTATACTTGGTTTTAAAGCTTATTGAAGATAAGGATCTAAACAAAGCAGAGCTTGATTTATTAAAATCACAAATAAGTCCGCATTTCTTATTTAATACACTAAATGCATTTTATGTAGAATTGATCGATGATAAACCCAAAGTAGCAAAAGATATACATAAATTATCAGAATTATTGCGCTATGTAACCTATGACTCAAAACAAGATTTTGTTTCTTTACAAAGTGAAATACAATTTTTGAAAGATTATATTCATTTTTTCAATAAACGATTCGAAGAAGAACTCTCTATTCAATTTTTGATTACAGGAAGCATTCAGAACCAACAAATACCATCTTTGGTACTCATTCATTTTGTTGAAAATTTATTTAAGCATGGTGTTGTTAACGATAAAAACAATCCTGCTGAAATAAAGATTACAATAACCGATAAATACCTAACTTTAAAAACCAGAAACAAGATTTTGTCTTCAGAAAAATATATGGACTCGGGCATAGGAACAGAAAATATAAGGAGAAGGTTGAATGCAATTTTTAATATGAGATATACTATGCAGAGTAAAACCGAGAAACATTACTTTTTTACGTATTTAAAAATACCTCTATGAATACGATCAGATGTGTCATTGTAGACGACGAACCCCCCGCAATTCGGTTGCTAAAGAAATATGTTGAAAAAGTTTCGTTTCTAGAATTAGTGACAACGACGACTAATCCTTTGGCAGCATTACAAATTCTTGAACAGGAAGAAGTTGATTTAGTCTTTTTGGATATTCAAATGCCTAATCTAACGGGGATTCAACTTTCAAAAATTATTAAGAAACAGATCAAAATTATCTTTACTACCGCGTATCCGCAATTTGCCTTAGAAAGTTATGATCTTAATGCTACCGACTATCTACTGAAGCCTTTTGACTTTGAAAGGTTCTATAAAGCCATAAAAAAAGTTACATTAGATGGAAAATCCCTAACAAATCAGAATTTGATTAACGACTTTGTGTTTGTAAAAACCGATGGAAAAAATAACTTCAAAAAAATAAAGATCAGTGAAATCTTGTACATTGAAGGTTTAAAGAATTACATCGCATTGCATCTAAAAAACAATCAAATTATAACCTATAACACCCTTAAAGGTATCAAAGACAGTTTACCAAGTACAGATTTTGTTCAGATTCATAAATCATTCATTATTTCAATACATCATATAGAAAAAACAACCTCGTCTACAATATTGATCAATAACAAAGAATTGCCCATTGGAGATACATTCAGAGTAAAGTTATTTGAGCTATTAAACAGCTACAAACTATAGTTTTTCGAAGGTAAGTCTATTAAAATTTTTGTTGGTTTATATAGACTTAGTGTTGTGACATAGCATCCAAATAAAAATCATAATAATTCAAAAACGTAGGAATCACAGGACCGTTAAAAGGGTTTGGGCCGTTAAACAGAACACACATAGCGATATTATTTTCAGGATCTACTACCAATTGGGTTTTATATTGATTTACATTCCCGCCGTGATAAATAATTCTTCTTCCCCGATAGTCCAATACTCGCCATCCCAAAGCGTAATATGAATCGGTAACACCATCCCACAAGTTAACATAAGTATCTTCGTCGCTCGTACAAATAACAGGATTAAAAATATCTCCCAGACTTTGCCTAGAAATTATATCAGGACGATACCCTAACAATATTTTTAAGTACGCTCCCATATCAGAAATAGAAGCATTGATCCCGCCAGCAGCTGCAACATTATAGTAATTCTTATGTAATCTATCCAGTCTATATTTTTCTGAATAGTGATTATAAGAATGTGGTAAAGCAACATTATCATTGTTTTTGATAGCCTCGTAAGTGCTTGAAGCAGTATTCATTCCAGCAGGACCAAAAACTCGCTCTCTGAGCAATGTATCAAAAGATTTTTCAGTTTGATTTTCCATAATTTTTTCGATCACTGAAAAGATTGCGTTTTGATATTCGTAGTCTACTCCTTCTCTGGCAACCACACCTTTTCCTTTAAATCTCCTTATTATTTGATCTAGAGTTAATCCATTTTGTATCAATCTGGTATAGGTATATGGGTATAATCCAGTAGTATGAGACAGTAGATGATTTACCTTTAGTCTGCTGGCCTGATCACGATCTCTTAGATCAAATGACTTTATGGACTTCTTAACATTTTGATCCCATTTCAGCTCTTCATTATCAACAAGGTTACCTGCAAGAACTGCAGTTACGCCTTTTGACAAACTGGCTATTCTAAAAACGGTATGTACATCAACAGAATCTTGAGTATCTATTTTTTTTACACCAAAACCCTTTTTGTAAATAATCGTAGAATCTTTAACGATTACCACTGCTGCTCCAGGACATTCTGAGACATTAAAATTAGTAGCAAAAAACTTTTCGTAATGCTCTAAAAAGAAGGATAACGAATCCTGTTCTGAATTGATAGGTGCTTCTTCTACAATGCTTACTTTTTCTTTTGGTTTTGAAGTATTACAAGACATTAAGAAAATGCCAATACAACATGCGTAAAAATATTTCATAGGACCACAAATCTAGGTAGTCGCAAAATACATTTAAAATATTAGTACATAAAAATCTTTTTTATAAACTTATAATACAAATCGGTACGTAGCCTTAATTAAAAATGTATTTTCCGGTTGCTGATCTAAAATTTGATTATTTAAGCTTCGAAATAAATGATCTCCAGGATCTCCACCACCTGTTACACCTTGCGACCAGACTAAGAATATCTCTGATCCCGGGATGTATTCCCATCGAAGCACTAAGTTAGACCGAAACTGCACAAAAGCAAAATCCGGATTGTCAATGGTATAGTCTGTAGTTCCGTTTCTGTCTTCATCGATCGAATACACATCATCTGCAAAAGAGATCTGCTCCTGATCGTATACAGTGACACGCTCACCAAGATCTCTGGCAATTGGATTATTAACGAAATTAAAATCAGTATATCTACCTCTTGATATAAAAGGCTCACCGTAGTACTGTATGGTAAGGTTAGGATTGATATTATAATTTAAACGAATACTTGTACTTAATGTTTGTTGATCAATATTTGCTGTTATGTACCTCGGACTTCCATTAAAATCAGTTTCAGTTACATATTGAGTTTTGTTGGGGTTTAACCTAAACTCTGGATTGAGTGAGATGCTCAAAGCATCAAAAGGCTGGTATCTTAACCTCACCACGTAACGTTGAAATGCAAAATTATTCTGTTGTGCCCAAGTGTTTACATGTCCTACAGTGAAATTAAATTTCTTTCGGTTATCCGAACCAAAAAACAGAAAGACAAAATTCTCATCAGAAAAACGCCATCTGGGGCCACCTTGCAAGAAGGTATTGGTAAAAATCCTTGGCTTATGTCCGAAACCTACTTCTGTCCACCAATTATTGGTATAATTAATATAACCATTCAATTCGTACTGGATACGATTATAATTTCCTTCAAAATCAAAGGTTGAAAATTGTTCAGCAAAAATATTTGCTCTTCTATAGAGCTTGGTGGGTTTCAGAAACAAATATCTAATATTCGCAAATTGTCGTATTTCGTCTGTTTGTCTCAAAAAACCGATATCATTAAGTTCTAATTCTGGAGAACGCCAAAAGACACCTGTAGTGTATCTCCAGTTACCACCTCCAGATTTTCCACCTACGAATTTACCTCCGGTACCAGTAAGGGATGTTCTGTTGGGATCAACTCGCACATGATCGGCATCTGGTCGTTGAAAATTATGGGTAAGCTCCCTTTGCGTTTCTTCAATCGCTTCTTTTGAGCCTTCTACATGACTAGCAATAAGATTTCCCTCAATATAGTATTTTCTATCCTTCCAGTTGTGTCGAAAATCCAGACCTCCAGAGTATGCAGACTTTCTCAAATTATTTAAATTATTCTCTCTGGTACCTAAAAGCTCTGATGTTTCATCTGTATTTGGATCATCGCTGTCAATTTCAAAAGCATCTCCCAAATTACGCTTTGTAGCTGTAAAAATTCCTCCGATGTAGGTATTACGTTCATTGAAGTCCTTTTGGGCTCTTGCAACAAAGTAATTCGTAAGAGGTTCTACAATAGCCTCTCTTGTGTTTCCATTTTCATCTTCTATTTTAGCGATTTCCCTTTCGGTTATGCTCTCGAGAATCCCAAGAGACCATCCGTTTTTTGTTTTACCACTAAATTTGGCTGCTCCCAGGATAGTAGTATTATTAGGCCGATCAACAAACTCACCATCCAATTGGTTTATCGAGCCCTGAGGGTTTCTACCGATTCTCCGCGAATAAAATACATTATCCTGACCGTTTGCAAACCGATAGTCAAATATATTCTTGTTCTCTACAAAAAACGGTCGCTGTTCTCGAAAGAAAATCTGAAAACCATCTAAAGCAATAGCTGCCGGATCGGCTTCTACCTGCCCAAAATCTGGATTTACGGTTAAGTCTAACGTTAAATCATTGGTAATTCCTATTTTAGCATCTAACCCCCCATTCAATTTAAATTCTTCTCCATCACGAAAAGGATTACCTTGTTCTTTGGGAAAGGTATCAAATTGTGTCACTGCAAAAGGCTGAATTTCTAATTGATGCTGTGGTTCAATGTCGATTAGACCATGTAGTTCTCCAAATTCGCTTACCCATCCTGGGGCATCTTGCGGAATACGCTGCCACACAGAGCGTTCTTCTTCCCTAAAAAATCTCCGGTTCACCTGAAGTCCCCATATCTGCTCCTTACTTTTACCAAATTTTAATTGACTTAAAGGGATTTTTACTTCGGCAGTCCAACCTTCTTCATCAATATTAGTAGCGGTATACCAAATTGGGTTCCAACTACCATCCCAGTTATCACCATTTTGAGAAATAAACTCGTCTCCTTTTACCCCAGCAGCGGTAATAGTAAAAGAAAATCCGGTTCGTTTATCATGATATGTATCCAAGTTAATCTCTACCCAGTCTCCAGCAAAGCCATCTCGTCTTGATAATCTCTTTTCAATCTTAGCAGGATCAGAATCGTAACATCGATAAGCTACGTAAAGATATTTTTGATCATATAGTATTTTAAATTTGGTTTGGTCACTGGGAGGAGTATTTTCATCAGGTTCATTCTCTATAAAATCACTTGTCCAATCTACCAAATCCCAACTAGATTCATGTACAAGGCCATCTATTGTGGGTGCTTCTGACCCCTTAAGAGGTTTTGTAGTATAAATTCTTTTTTTAACAACTGTTGCAGTTTTAGTTGAATCTTGGGCATAAACAAATATTGGTACTAGAAAAAGTGCCAGATAAAGGCATGAATACTTCATGATGATTAGATGTTTGATGATTGATATACCTAAGATGATATAAATTACTATTGTTTGTCACACTTTTGATGGTTTTTTAGTAAAAAATTAACACCAAAGCCGTATTCTACTGTAAAAAATAAACAAATCAATATCATGTCTGGTGATGTCTCTGAAAACCAACGAATCCCACTTCAAAAATAATATCAATTTGCGGTTTGCTATATAAATATATAATTGTACATTTGCACCCCTATTTTATATAGGAAAAGGAATGTTTAATACGTAAAATTAATTAGTGTGGACACATTAAGTTACAAAACAGTATCTGCCAATAAAGCCACCGTTTCGAAGGAATGGTTGCATGTAGATGCTGAAGGACAGACTTTAGGACGTCTTTCTTCTGTAGTAGCTATACTACTTAGAGGTAAGCACAAACCTAACTTTACCCCACACGTTGATTGCGGTGATAATGTAATCATTACCAACGCAGAGAAAATCAACTTAACAGGAAAAAAGTGGACAGATAAATCGTATATCCGTCACACTGGATATCCTGGAGGGCAAAGAAGTCTTACTGCTCAGGAATTGTTTGAAAAAAACCCAGAGCGTTTAATCGAAAAAGCGGTAAAAGGAATGCTGCCTAAAAACAAATTAGGAGCAGTTTTATTCCGTAATTTAAAGGTTTATGCCGGAGCAGAACATAACCAAGATGCTCAAAAACCTAAAACTGTTAACTTAAAAGAATTTAAGTAATGGAAGTTATTCACAAGATTGGTCGTAGAAAAACGGCTGTAGCCAGAGTCTATCTTAAAGATGGATCTGGAAAAATTACGGTTAATAAAAAGGACCTTAATGAGTATTTCACTACGGCTACTTTACAATACAAAGTAAATCAACCTCTTACTTTAACGAGTAATGAAGATAAATACGATGTAAACGTAAATGTATATGGTGGTGGAGTTACAGGTCAGGCTGAAGCTGTTCGATTAGCAATATCTAGAGCCATGTGCGAGATAGATGCAGAAAACAGATTGATCCTTAAACCTGAAGGTTTATTGACCAGAGACCCAAGAATGGTAGAGCGTAAGAAATTCGGTCAGAAGAAAGCTCGTAAGAAATTCCAGTTTTCTAAACGTTAATTTATTAAAACAGTATTTGTTGTTACCTCTTTATGACAGAGGGTTAGTTTAGCATCTAAATGTCCAAGGCCGTACATAAGTAGCCACTTGAGCATTGCTAATTCAACAGAACGTAAACTATTACAAAAATGGCAAACAATATCGAAGTAAAAGAATTACTTGATGCAGGTGTACACTTTGGACACCTTACAAGAAGATGGGATCCTAATATGGCCCCATATATTTATATGGAGCGTAATGGTATTCACATCATTAACCTATATAAAACGGCTGCAAAAATTGAAGAGTCTAGCGAGGCTTTAAAAAAGATTGCAGCGTCCGGCAGAAAAATCCTTTTTGTTGCGACCAAGAAACAAGCTAAAGAAATCGTAGCCGAAAAAGCAAGCAAAGCAAACCAGCCTTATATTACAGAAAGATGGCCAGGTGGTATGCTTACTAACTTTGTTACTATTCGTAAAGCAGTAAAGAAAATGGCTGCTATCGATAGAATGAAGAAAGACGGTACCTTTAACACATTATCTAAGAAAGAACGTTTACAAGTAGACCGTTTGAGAGCTAAATTAGAAAAGAACCTTGGTTCTATCTCTGATATGACTCGTCTACCTGGGGCATTATTTGTTGTAGATATTACTCGCGAACACATCGCAGTAAAAGAAGCTCAAAAATTAAACATTCCGATTTTCGCGATGGTAGATACCAATTCTGATCCACGTCAGGTTGACTATCTAATCCCAGCGAATGATGATGCTTCAAAATCTATAGACAAAGTAATGACTTATGTTTCTGATGCCATCATAGAAGGCTTAAGTGAAAGAAAAGCCTCAAAAGATGCACCTAAAAAGGATGATACTGAATCTAAAGCGGAAACCAAAACAAAGGCTAAAGCTCCAGCAAAAGCTGAAAAAGCTGAAGTAAAAGTTGAGGAACCAGTAGTTTCTGAAGCAGCAAAGCAAGAGGAAGAATAAACAGATTGGCCGTTTAACAATCTACAGTTAAACATAAAATTGATGAGTCGTTTGGTTCTTTACTTTTGCAGTACAAACTAAACGGCTCGTTTTTTATACAAAAACACACTACAACATTTAATATTTAAAAATATGGCAAAGATTACAGCCGCAGAAGTAAATAAATTAAGAAAAGCCACAGGTGCAGGTATGATGGATTGTAAAAAAGCACTTGTAGAAGCTGATGGGGATTTTGACAAAGCCATCGAAATCTTAAGAAAAAAAGGTCAGAAAGTTGCTGCAAACAGAGCTGACAGAGACTCTACTGAAGGTGCCGTTATAGCAAAAGTTAATGATGCAAAAAACAAAGGTGTAATCGTTTCTCTCAACTGTGAGACAGACTTTGTTGGAAAAAACGAAACTTTCGTTTCTTTAGCTCATGAACTGGCTGAACTAGCATTAACTGCTTCTTCAAAAGAAGATTTACTTGCTAAAGATTTTAATGGTATTTCTGTTCAAGATAAATTAACAGAACAAACCGGAGTTATAGGAGAAAAAATCGAAATTGGTGATTTTAGAATTCTAGAAGCTCCTTTTGTTGGTTCTTACATTCACGCTGGTAACAAAATTGGTGTGTTAACAGGTCTTTCTGGTGCTACAGATGGTGCAGAAGTAGTTGCGAAGGATGTGGCAATGCAGGCTGCCGCAATGAATCCAGTAGCATTAAACGAAGATGGTGTTGATCAGTCAATTATCGAAAAAGAAATCGAAATTGCAAAAGACCAACTACGTCAAGAAGGAAAGCCAGAAGCAATGTTAGACAACATCGCTAAAGGTAAAATCAAGCGTTTCTTTAAAGACAACACCTTAGTAAACCAAGCCTTTATTAAAGATAATAAGCAGAGTGTTGCCGATTATGTAAAAACTCTTGGTGATGTATCTGTTGTTGCTTTTGAAAGAGTAGCTTTAGGATAAACCAAAAATACAAGTGATTTCTTGGTAATCACGAAAAATTAAAAACCGCTTCTAATAATTTAGAAGCGGTTTTTTCTTCCTCATTTTTCAAAATATTTTTTTGACAATGCTTTCAACAATACAAAACCTTGAATCTTATCAAGATCTCGCCCCCAAAATAAAGACCAACTCCCCAATCAGTCTAAACAAATGTTTAAGCACCATTTCAAAAATATTTCTCATCCCCCTCATTTTTTTTGTTCTCCACAAGGCAAACGTATAACATTATTCAACGCCAATCAACACTTTGTATAGGGGAAAAAAACCCATTTTTAAAGGGGTTTTTTAATTTCTCGAATACCTCTAAAACCAAAAAGTACACCTTTGTAACCTAAACTATTTTGTAAATTAAGAATATCATTATATTTGCATCACAGTTAAACCTTGCAATGAAATACAAAAGAATATTACTAAAATTATCTGGTGAAGCCCT
The DNA here is from genome assembly GCF_042682765.1 of Aquimarina celericrescens. Classification (NCBI taxonomy): domain Bacteria; kingdom Pseudomonadati; phylum Bacteroidota; class Flavobacteriia; order Flavobacteriales; family Flavobacteriaceae; genus Aquimarina; species Aquimarina celericrescens. Next base: position 19,736 of record NZ_JBHUHY010000030.1, read on the forward strand.
TATGGGTGAACGCCAATATGGTATCGATCCAAAAAGATTGGCCGAATATGCAAATGAAATCAAACAAATCACAGATAAGGGAGTTGAAGTAGCCATAGTTATCGGAGGAGGTAATATTTTTAGAGGAGTTGCCGGAGCTAGCAAAGGAATGGACAGAGTACAAGCAGATCATATGGGAATGCTAGCAACCGTTATCAATGGATTAGCATTACAAAGTGCTCTTGAAGATGCCGAAATCCCTACTAGATTACAATCTGCTATAAAAATAAATGAAGTTGCAGAACCTTTTATTAAAAGACGAGCATTAAGACATCTTGAAAAGGGAAGAGTGGTTATTTTTGGAGGAGGAACAGGAAATCCTTATTTCACTACAGACTCTGCCGCCGTACTTAGAGCAATAGAAATTAATGCCGATGTCATCTTAAAAGGAACCAGAGTAGACGGAATTTACACTTCGGATCCCGAAAAAAATGCCGATGCAACTAAATTTGATTTTATATCATTTGATGATGTATTGCGTAAGGGACTTAAGGTGATGGACACAACAGCATTTACTTTGAGTCAGGAAAACGAATTACCAATCATCGTTTTTGATATGAATAAAGCAGGGAATTTACTTAAAGTAGTTTTAGGAGAATCTGTTGGTACACAGGTAAACCTTTAATGATTATCGCTTATTCTAAAGAACACAAGAAACTAATTTTTTGATCAGTTAAATAGAAAAGAATTAAGAAATGAAAGAAGAAATAAATTTTATTCTAGATTCAACTAAAGAAGCAATGCAAAATGCTATTACTCATTTAGAAAAAAAATTACTCAATATTAGGGCTGGAAAAGCTTCACCTGCAATGCTTGGTGGTGTTATGGTCGAATATTACGGCTCTCCTACTCCGTTAAATCAAGTAGGAAACATTACAACACCCGATGCTCGTACCATCACAATTCAACCCTTCGAAAAATCTCTTATTCCAGAAATTGAAAAAGGAATTCAAGTGGCCAATCTAGGGTTTAATCCTATGAATAATGGCGAAAGCGTTATTATTAATGTTCCTCCTTTAACTGAAGAACGGCGTAGAGAACTTGTAAAACAAGCAAAATCTGAGGCCGAAGACTCTAAAATTGGAGTACGAAATGATCGTAAAAGCGCTAATAATGAGATCAAAAAACTAGAAAAAGATGGGCTATCCGAAGATATGGCAAAGAATGCTGAAGTAGACATTCAGGAGCTCACTGATTCTTTTATCCAAAAGATTGATGACATGTTCAGTGTTAAAGAAAAAGAAATCATGACGGTTTAACATTTTCTAAATACACTAATAATATAAAAAAGCGTTTTCTTTGTGGAAACGCTTTTTTGTATCTTCGTTTTTTGAACTCTGTCAGTATAATGCGAAACAAATTATTTTGTTTATTATTTTTCACCCATTTTGTTTTAATATCCCAAGTTACTATTAGAGGTACCGTTATTGATGCAAGCTCAAATGAACCCCTACCGTTTGCAACCATAAAAACAGGAGATTCATCATATGCGCTTAGCTCTTCTGATGGCGAATTTATGATTAGATGTGAGAAACACCCTCTTCATCTAACAGTGAGTTACATCGGGTATAAAACAAAAAATATCCTTATAACAGAAAATACAGAAGAAAAAATTGAGGTAAGTTTATTTCCAAAAGAAGAGAATCTTGCTCCTGTAAATCTTAAAACAACAGAAAACATTGCCGCCAAGATAATCAAAGAGGCGATCAAAAAGAAAAATATCAATAACCCTAAAAAATACTTTAGTAGCTATAGTTACAAAAGCTACAATAAATTTAAAATCACAGAAGATAATGAAGCTAGATTAGACACTCCAGACACTACTAATGTGGCTATAAAACAGCTTATCAATAAGGCTCATTCATTTTTATCAGAAAAAATCAGCACACATCAATTCAGTAAAAAAGCCGGAGAAAAAGAAACGGTTTTAGCGACAAGAATGACTGGTTTTAAGGATCCAATCTATGATGTTCTAGCTATAAAAATCCAGTCCAACTCATTATATGAAGAAGACTACACTATTTTTGGAGATAAATATGTTGGCCCCTTGTCAAATCGCGCGCTAAGAAACTATTATTATAAAATTTTAGATACTACCGAGGATAAAAACCCAGCTTTTGTTATCCTTTTTCAACCCAGAAAGTCAAGAAAATATGCTAGTCTAGAAGGGGTGTTGTATATTGATATGAAAACCTTGGCAATTCAAAAGGCTATTATTGAATTGAGAGGAGAGCTTGACGTAATGGCTACTCATAATTTTGAGTATATTACTAAACGGCAAACTTGGTTTCCAGTAAATCAGGAGATTGCTATACGACCTGGAATCGGAAGGCAGAAAGTAAGTCTCTTTGGTGGTCAGATATCGGTAGGGAGCTTGGCCAAAGATAAAAGAAGTTCAACTGGAAACAATGATTTTTTGGTTTCAACAACCGATTTGTTTGACATTCAAATAAATGACAAGCAGAATGTAAAACAGAGTCAAGCCTCTGTAAAAATCGATCCCGAAGCAAATAATCGACCTGAAGAGTTTTGGAATCAGTATCGTACCAGTGCTATTACAGAAAAGGACTTAAACTCTTTTCCTGTTGTAGATAGTATTGTAAAAGCCCAAAACATAAAACGCAGGATAAATGTTATACAAAGTTTTGGATTGGGATACTTCCCTGTTGGATTTTTTGATTTTGATCTCACCTACCCAATTAAGTATAATAATTATGAGGGATTAAGGATAGGCTTGGGTGGTCTAACCAATACTAAGTTTTCGCGAAGATTTAGGTTAGAAGGATATTTGGTGTACGGTTTTAGGGATTCAAGATCTAAGTACGGAGTTGGTGGTGGTGCATTGGTGAATAGAAATTCCAACTCGTGGCTTAATTTCAATTATACGGATGACATAAAAGAAGTTGGTAGCTTTCTATATTTAACAGACAGAAGAGTGTATTCATTATTCGAACCACGTTTGGTGAATATAGACTTCTATTATAAACATAGAACCTGGAGAACAAGTTTGCAGCATCAGATTTTTCCGAAGCTCTTATCTGAAACCGAATTTTCTGTAAGCAATATAAATCAAACAGGAGGATACAGGTTTTTAAATAATGAAAACTTATTTTCTGCATATAAAACAGCAGAAGCTACTATTGCCTTACGTTGGAGCCCATTTAGTAAATTTCTGAAAACTCCTACTGGGATTAAAGAAATTCAAGATGGATATCCAAAAATCACTATGCAATACACCCATGGTTTCAAGGGAGTATTTGACAGCAATTTTAATTACAGTAAAGTCGGGATCAAAGCAGAGTATATTATTAATCGTATCAACCTATCTAGAACAAGTTTACTTTTTGAAGCAGATCTAGCCACTGGAGATGTTCCGCTTACACACTTGTATCATGCCTATCCAAATGCGCCCACAAAAGAAACCGTCCTACAGCGATTTTCTGTAGCAGGACGCAGGACATTTGAAACCATGTTCTTTGGTGAGTTTTTTAGTGACAGGCTAGCAACATTACAGGTAAAACACTCTATAAAACCCATTAGAATTGCTAATTGGTTAAAGCCAGAACTAGTTTTTATCACTAGGTATGCCATTGGAGATATAGAAAATCCCGAAAATCATCAGGGAGTAGAATTTACATCACTGCAACGACTTTATCAAGAATCCGGTCTTGAAATCAACAAATTATTTGCAGGATTTGGACTAAGTTTTGCATACCGATATGGTGGGTATCATCTCCCGAGATTTGAAGACAATATCTCATTTAAGTTTACTTTTTATTTAAAACTATAATTGCGTTGATTATAATTAATTTTCTTAGCAAAATTGGTCACTTGTAATCCCTCAAATCCTTACATTTGCAACTGGAAAATAAAGGAATGACAAAATTATTCACCTTTGGATTTTGGAATGCATTAGCTGGTATTATACTGCGTAATCGAGCTGTAATATTCTTGGCAATTATAGGAGTCACTGTTTACTTAGCTTTTCAGTGGAAAAATATGAGGTTTTCTCATTCTGAAGCAAATCTCCTTCCAGATGATCATATAATAAATATCCAATATCAAAATTTTTTAGAGAGGTTTGGAGAAGAAGGTAACTTAATCGTGATGGCTGTAAAAGATAGTACTCTTTTTACTCCCAAAAAATTAAAGGCCTGGAATGATTTTAATAATTCTTTTAAGAAATATGAAGAAATAGATCTCGTTATTTCAATCGCTGATCTCAAGACTTTAGAAAAAAAAGACAACCCTGCTAGATTTGAGTTAGTACCCTTCATCAAAGATTCTAGCTATACCAAAAAACAAGTTTCTGAATACGAAAATGAGCTTTTTAACAACTTACCATTCTACGAAGGATTAGTATATAGCAAAAAATCTCACACGGTGCAAAGTGCACTATACCTTAAAAAAGATATCGTAAATACTAAACTAAGAAAAAAGTTTATCCAAGATGTTTTACAACCTGCGGTAGAAGCATTTGAAACGAACTATAATCTTGACGTAAAAGTGTCGGGTATGCCATACATTAGAACGTTGAATTCTCAAAATATTATGGATGAGATTTCTGTTTTTATTTTGGCCGCGTTATTAGTTACTTCATTAATTTTCTTTTTCTTTTTCAGGTCTGTTAGGGCTACATTTATTTCAATGACAGCTGTAATTATTGGAGTAATGTGGGCTTTTGGACTTTTGGGGCTTTTAGAATATGAAATTACAGTTCTTACTGCAATTATTCCTCCTTTGGTCATTGTTATTGGTATCCCTAATTGTATTTTCTTAATTAATAAATATCAGCAAGAAATAAAGAAACATGGTAACAAAGCCAAGTCCTTACAACGTGTAATTACTAAAGTTGGAAATGCTACCTTAATGACCAATGTGACCACGGCTTCGGGATTTGCAACTTTTGCTCTTACCGAGAGTAAACTACTCAAAGAATTTGGTATTGTAGCTTCACTAAATATTATTGCTTTATTTATACTTTGTCTTTTGGTGATCACTATTATTTATAGTTATATGCCGCAACCTAAAGAAAGACACTTAGAACACTTGGGTAAAGCCTGGATGGAGAAGCTGGTTGACTGGATGGAAAATATGGTAAAAACCAGACGTGTAACGATTTACTTTTCTTCGGTAATTATACTAATAGTTAGTATTATCGGTATTTATACCATCAAAGTTTCGGGTAGCTTATTAGAAGACATGCCGAAAACCGCAGATTTTTATAAGGATATTGTTTTTTTCGAAAAAGAATTTGATGGTATTATGCCATTAGAAATATTCATTGACACTAAGCGGAAACAAGGAGTATTAAAATTACCAACGCTTAGACGCATGGAACAACTTCAGGAACTTCTTGAGGAAACTCCAGAGTTGTCAAAACCAATTTCTATTGTTAGTCTCGTCAAATATTCTAAGCAAGCATTTTATAACGGTAATCCGAAGTATTACCAAATACCTACAAGCCAGGAAAGAAACTTTATTTTACCCTATGCCAAAAGTTTTGAATCTGAGTCTGGTGTCATGAAAAGCTATGTAGATTCTACCGGAAGATATGCACGGATAACCACATTTATGAAGGATGTCGGAACCGATGAAATGGATCGTATTGAAGCTACTCTCGCGCCCAAACTCGAGAAAATATTTCCTAAAGATCGTTATGAAGTATCATTTACAGGAAAAGCACTCATCTTCCAGAAAGGAACAAAATATCTGGTATGGAATCTCACATTCTCTCTTGGATTAGCAGTAATATTAATAGCTCTCTTCATGGCATGGATGTTTAGATCCTGGAAGATGATTGTTATTTCTTTGATACCCAATTTATTACCGCTACTCATGACTGCAGGTTTAATGGGATATCTCGGTGTGCCTATAAAACCCTCGACCATATTGGTTTTTAGTATTGCATTTGGAATCTCTGTAGATGATACTATACATTTTCTTGCAAAATACCGACAAGAATTAAAATCAAATCATTGGAGAATTAGAAAATCAGTTCTTGCCTCATTACGAGAAACGGGTGTAAGCATGTTCTACACCTCTACCGTTCTGTTTTTTGGTTTCTCTGTATTTATGATATCGAGTTTTGGAGGAACTAAAGCCCTTGGTGGTTTAGTTTCAACTACCCTGCTATTTGCTATGTTAGCCAATCTTTTATTACTACCCTCTTTACTACTTTCTTTAGAGCGTAGCATTGCCAACAAAAAGACACTAAAAGAACCTACCCTTAAAATTATTCCCAGCGAAGAAGAACTTGACGATTCTGAAGAGTAACAATAAAACTAATTATATCTTATAAAATAAAAGCCCCGCTAAAAAATTAACGGGACTTATGTAAGATAGATTACCCCAAAACCTATCGAACTAAACTTAACGTAAACACAATCGTCATAATTGCTTAAGCAAGATACTATCCCTTTTTGTATTTTGAAATAGCTTCAAGGGGGGAAAAATCCCCTTTTTTATAATTTGAGTTAAAATTTAACATTATTCAAGTTGGAAAATTCTATTGATTATATTCCCAAATAACTGATTATCAAATATATAAGATATAAAAAATATGTTTGAGAACTACGGCTTTTTCTTAAGAAAAACCTCAAAAAATATGTTGTTTTACTATAAAAAACCTCTGATTTATGGGTTTCCTCATAGAATTGCAATCCAAAAAAGCGTCAGATTTTCGAATATCGACTTTATGAGTTGTACAACTCACAATAACAGACACAAAGCAATTTATATACAAGTGGTTTTTTGAATTCATAAGATTATGCTTCAATCAGATTAAAAAATTATCTTTGCTACCTCAAATTTTAGAAGTTCAATATTTTATTCATTTTGAGAATTAGTACTATTGTAAAACATAACACATAATGAAGCATACCAAAGTAATAGAAGTATTAAACAGTGATAAGCTATTACAACCTGTAACTATAAAAGGATGGGTTCGTTCTTTTCGTAATGATCGCTTTATTGCGGTAAACGATGGATCTACTATTAATAATATTCAATGTGTATTAGACGATGATACCATAGACGAATCCATTAAAAATAGAATTAATATTGGTGCTGCGGTAATAATTACCGGTACCTTGGTAGAAAGTCAGGGTAAAGGTCAGCGTGTAGAGATACAAGTTACAGATGTCGAAATTGAAGGCGATGCCGATCCCGAAGAATTAAAACTGACCATCCTTTCTCCAAAGCGTCATACTTTAGAGAAATTGCGTGAGCAAGCTCATCTAAGAGTCCGCACTAATACATTTGGTGCAATCATGCGCGTGCGATCAAAGCTGTCGTTTGCAATTCATGAATATTTCCAAAAAAACGACTTTTATTATGTGCATACTCCTATAATTACCAAAAGTGATGCTGAAGGTGCTGGAGAAGCCTTTAAAGTTACCAATCTTGATCTGAATAATATACCAAAAAATGATACTGGTGAAGTCGACTATAAAAAAGATTTCTTTGGTGGTGAAACTAATCTAACCGTATCCGGGCAGTTAGAGGCTGAGACCTATGCAATGGGACTAGGTCAGGTATATACTTTTGGACCTACTTTTAGAGCAGAGAATTCAAATACTTCTCGTCATTTAGCAGAGTTCTGGATGGTTGAACCCGAAATGGCTTTTTGCGACCTGGACGGAAACATGGATCTAGCAGAAGATTTTATAAAATATGTAATTCAATATGCATTAGACAATTGTCAGGATGATTTAGAGTTTCTAGAGAATCGTTTAGTACAGGAAGATAAACAAAAGCCGCAGGTAGAAAGAGCCGAAATGTTGTTACGCGACAAGCTTAAATTTATTCTCGAAAATAATTTTAAAAGAGTAAGTTATACTGAAGCTATTGAGATTTTGAAAAACTCTAAACCAAACAAGAAGAAGAAATTCAAATTCCCTATTGAAGGCTGGGGTACCGATTTACAAAGTGAGCATGAACGATTTTTGGTAGAAAAGCATTTTAAATGTCCTGTAATTCTATTTGATTATCCAGCAGATATCAAATCCTTCTATATGCGTTTAAATGAAGATGGAAAAACAGTAAGAGCGATGGATATTCTTTTTCCTGGAATTGGGGAAATCGTGGGAGGATCGCAACGTGAGGAGCGTTTGGAAGTTTTAAAAGAAAAAATGGCTGCCCTTGATATTCCAGAAGAAGACTTATGGTGGTATCTAGACACGCGTCGCTTTGGAACATGTACTCATAGTGGTTTTGGACTTGGTTTTGAACGATTGGTATTATTCGTTACTGGTATGGGTAATATTCGCGATGTAATCCCTTATCCAAGAACGCCTCTTAATGCGGAGTTTTGACAAAATAATAAGAACTAGTTATAATATTTCTTCAATAAAATCTCAGAGATTAAATCCTGGATAATCTGTTTATCGGGGCTTGGTTTCTGAGATTTATTTTTGGCTCTTTCTATCTTTTCAGAATGTGGCATCCTATTAGTTTCTTTAAGTACGTTGAGCACTTCCTCAAAAAACTTATTAAGGATAGGTATCAAATGTTTATTTGACTTATTTTTTTCCTTGATATGAATAAACTTTTTAGTATATGCCAGAAAAATCTGAGGATATTGAGCAAAGGTCATTAATGCTTCGCAAAAGCTTTGGTAAACTTTTTCTCTACTCGAATTATTTCTAAATTTTAGTTTTGATTGATCAATATGCTTTAAAGTGTATAAAAGAACACTTTCTTTAATAAAGGTACTATAATCGTTTTTAGAATAATAATAGACTTCCATTCCGATATTTGTATTAACCACCAAAACCTCATCTCCTATATTTTCTTTTAAAAAAGATTCGAAAATTGCAGCAGTAGACGAAGACATCAATAATCGTCTATTGATATGTAAAGATCTTATAGTAACAGATTTAATATCTACTATGTCTTTTTTTGGGTTCACTAGGTAAGATTAATTAATTTTGAAATTTCTAAACCTTGATTTTTTGCATGCATTTCTGCAGTGTGTCCAGTATTATCTTTAGCAGAAATATCTGCTCCGTTATTTACCAATAATTTAATGATTTCTTTTTGTGCAAATGTTGCTGCATAGATAAGAGCTGTGGCATTATTGAAATTTTTCTCATTTACATTAGCTCCTGCCTCAATAAGCAATTTGGCAACCGAATAATTACCTTTAAAACAAACACCCATTAATGCTGTATTTCCTGAGCTATCCTTGGCATCGATATCAGGATTATGGCTAAGAATGGCTTTAGTAATATCTTCAAATCCATAATAAGAAGCTAAAAGTAAGGGGCTAGAGCCTCTATCGTCTTTTAGATGAACAAGTTGAGGGTTCTTATTCAAAATAGCTTGAACTTCTTCTAGGTTTCCTGATCTAATGGCATTAAAAATAGTATCCATTGGGTAATATATTTTTATTAAATATGTATTCTGAATTTCATTTTAAAATATCAAAAAAAACTTGAACACACTATAATTATCAGAATTTTATCATTTTAATAATCAAGTTCTTACTTAAAAAAGGGTGGTTGCGATCAAACCACCCATAAACTATATTTTTTAGGAGATGTAATAATAATCTTAGGCTAAATCAAAGCGATCAAGATCCATAACTTTACTCCAAGCTTTAACAAAATGATTTACAAATTTCTCTTGAGCATCTGCGCATGCATAAACTTCTGCCAATGCACGTAACTCTGAATTAGATCCAAATATGAGATCTACACGAGTACCTGTCCATTTAAGCTCGCCTGTTTTGCGGTCACGTCCTTCAAAAACATCATCAGACTCAGAAACTGCTTTCCAGGTGGTACTTAAATCCAGTAGATTTACAAAGAAATCATTAGTAAGAGATGCTGTACGCTTTGTAAATACTCCATGCTTTGAATGATCAGCATTAGTATCAAGAACGCGCATCCCACCAACAAGCACTGTCATCTCTGGAGCTGTTAGTGTAAGTAATTGTGATCGATCAATAAGCATTTCTTCTGCCGAGATATCATATTTATCTTTCACATAATTACGAAATCCATCAGCATTTGGTTCAAGTACAGAGAACGATTCTATATCTGTCTGTTCTTTCGACGCATCTGTTCTTCCTGGTGCGAATGGTACAGTGATATCATAACCAGCATTTTTTGCCGCTTGCTCTACACCGGCACATCCCCCGAGAACTATCAAGTCAGCTAGTGAAACTTTTTTATGGCCAGAATGACCAGTATTAAAATCTTGTTGAATATCTTCTAAGACCTTTAATACTTTTGAGAGTTGGTCTGGATTATTGACTTCCCAACTTTTTTGAGGTTCGAGACGAATGCGTGCACCGTTGGCTCCTCCACGCTTATCAGAATCTCTATAAGTAGATGCAGATGCCCATGCCGTAGATACCAATTGAGAAATAGATAATTCTGAAGAGCGTATCTTATTTTTCAAATTTTCTATATCCTCTTTATCAATTAATTTGTGAGTAACCTCGGGAACAGGATCTTGCCAGATCAATTCCTCATCAGGAACATCGGCTCCAAGATAACGAGATACAGGCCCCATGTCACGATGCGTTAATTTATACCATGCACGAGCAAAAGCATCGGCAAATTCTTCTGGGTTTTGGTGAAAGTGTCTGGCAATTTTTTCGTAATCAGGATCCATTTTTAATCCCATATCTGCCGTAGTCATCATCAAATCCTGTGTCTTAGATGGATCGTGAGCCATAGGAGCCATTTTTGCCTTAGAAGCTGCCGTGGGCTTCCATTGATGAGCACCGGCAGGACTTTTGGTTAACTCCCACTCATAACCAAATAGCACATCAAAATATTCATTATCCCACTGTGTTGGCTTAGTGGTCCATGCACCTTCAATACCACTAGTAATGGTGTGATCGCCAAAACCACTGCCAAATGTATTTCTCCAGCCCAATCCTTGTTCTTCGATAGTCGCTCCCGCAGGCTCTCTACCAACATATTTGCTTGGATCTGCGGCACCATGAGCTTTTCCAAAAGTGTGCCCTCCTGCTACCAATGCAACGGTCTCATAATCGTTCATTGCCATTCTTCCGAAGGTCTCACGGATATCCCTAGCAGATGCAACAGGATCCGGATTACCATTTGGCCCCTCTGGATTTACATAGATCAGTCCCATCTGTACGGCACCTAGCGGGTTTTCAAGTTCGCGATCACCTTCGTATCGCTTGTCACCCAACCATTCCGTTTCAGATCCCCAATAGATATCTTCTTCGGGTTCCCAAATATCCTCCCGTCCTCCTGCAAAACCGAAAGTTTGAAATCCCATAGATTCTAAAGCAATGTTTCCTGCCAGAATCATAAGATCTGCCCATGAAATTTTCTTACCATACTTTTGTTTTATAGGCCATAGCAACAAGCGTGCTTTATCAAGGTTACCGTTATCTGGCCAGCTATTCAATGGTGCGAAACGTTGGCTACCTGAACCAGAACCTCCACGTCCATCTGCAATACGATACGTACCGGCACTATGCCATGCCATACGAATAAAAAACGGCCCGTAATGACCATAATCTGCAGGCCACCAATCTTGAGAATCAGTCATCAGTTTATGAAGATCTTTTTTTAAGGCTTCAAGATCAAGAGTTTTGAATTCGTTGGCATAGTCGAATTCTTCTCCCATAGGATTCGACAACGAAGAGTGTTGTCGCAGAATATTCAATTTTAATTGATTTGGCCACCAATCACGATTGGATGTGCCCCCACCCGCACTTTTCTTATGGGCTCCATTAAGAAAAGGACATGCTGCCTCACTATCATTAATGTCCCATACTCTACCTTTAGGTGATGTTTCTGTGTGATTACTTTTTTCCATATTAAAAGTTTAAAGAGTTTATAATTTTAGACCTCTTAAAAATACAATAATTTTTAACTATTAAATTTGTTAATTCTATAAATAATACTTATTTAGTCATTTATTACTCTTATGAATAATTTTTTAGACAAGTCGTATTTGCTTGTAAAATGAATAGAGATATCGAATATAAAATAGTAAAGGTCTTTGTAAACAAGGAACATCGTTTCACTTTGTAATAAAGATAGCAACTTAAATAATAAAATTATATAGAATTTAAGGAATTAGTGCTCTATCCATTTTCTGAAGTCGGGAGTATTCGAAGAACGTATCATCATTTTTTCATCAATACCCTTAATTTGATCTGTAATCTGTTTTTAAAATGATTTTCGATTGTATCGATTGTTGGTTGTAAACAAATCTTCTTTTCATTGAATAACTAAGTGTACATAAGAAATTAACTATTTCTGACATTGACCATTTAAGGAATCCCCAAAACGTACGCACCTCTTTTAAAATAATTAGATTTTTCTCATGTATTAAATTAGCATTACGACAATCGGTTCTTCATCTTCATCAACTCTTGTTCAATAAGGAGTAATTTTTCTTCCACATGATCTCCAAACTCAGGAATTCGTCTGCAGAAAACATACCGTACCCTCCAAAGTTCCTTTATATCTGAAATCGGAAACTCTTCATCTTCTATATTTTTATGATCCGCTCTTAGGACAGCATTTCCTTTGGTTAAGTAGAGTCTTCTAAAAATTAGTTTATTATCTACCAACACAAAAACCAAAGTACCATTATTCAGCTTCTTGATGATGGTAGACGGTACTTTCTCTCCTATCACAACATCCTTGGGATAAAATCCTTTGTCATGCGAAGTCATTTCAAGATTAGTAACCGTATACCCCCTGAATTCTTTTGTAGGATTTAAAGGAAGTTGCAGGGCAGGAAGTTCTTTGACAAAGCCCTCTTTATTAAAATATGTGATATAATCACTAGATGTATTTTCTGTAATACACGGAATGGATGCAAACTGTTCTCGTTTTACATCTTGGGCATATGTGGTAAGGTCTCCTTTGAATTTCAGTAATTGATTTACCGTTAATTCGCTAGTCAACAAATCATCGATTTGAATGCTAAAATAGTTAGCAATTTTTATAATAGTCTCAATCTTTGGTTCACTTCGACCCTCCTCATAAGCTCCTAAAGTACCCCTTTTCAGATCAAAAAGCTCTGCAAATGCCTGCTGACTCAAGCTCTTTACGCCACGAATTTTCTTTATATTTTTTCCAAAATAAGACATTATTGCTAATTTTATTTGCAATTATAAAAAATAATTGTACATTTACACTAACAATATTAGCTAATATTCGATCAAAAAGCTAATTTTAGTAGAAATACTTGATAATTTTATTCTTTTTTTAAGAAGTGAGAGATATTATACTAAAAATTTTAGCACATCACATTATTTACTAACTTAAATCATTCGTAATTATGATCACTCTAATACTATTTCTTGCTAATTTAGCCAAAGATATCATCCAAAACTTTTGTTACTTTTTGTAATATTAATAGACCTATAGAGGTCAGAAGTATTTAAATTATTCATCAATCAAAACAATAATCTAATGCAAGATCATTATAAAGTAGTAAAAGATTATTTACTACAACTTCACTATGATATCACTCATGAAAATGACAGAGAAGGAATTTTCATGATCAGCAAAGCATCGAAAGGAATCAAGAATTTGATTCTTGGTGTTTCTCCGCCTATTCTAATCATGGAACAGTACATTTGTAATATCAAGAATAAAAGTGAAACTGTTTATCGTAATTTATTACAGAAAAACAGGGATATTCTTCATGGAGCTTTTGTTTTGGATGAAACAGGGGAGAAAGTAATTTTTAGAGACACGCTTCAGATTGCTAATCTAGATCTCAATGAACTTGAAGGCTCATTAAACTCTATCGGAATTTTATTAGAAGAATATTCTGAGCAGATTATTAATTTCTCGAGGTACTAGTAGTTCATATTCTTAAGGAACTCTCGAGAAAGTATAAGGGAACTTATCGTTCTCTACTCTACCGTTTATTAAAACATTTTATAAGCTACTAAAGCTTTCAGAATTTGAAGGCCGGAATAGAAATTGTCTAACTTAAACTTAATTTATTATGGGATTTGGAGGAGCAACCGCAGCAATGATCACATCACTCAAAAACAATAGCAGGCGTAATAAACGTGAAGCTTTTGATGGGTGGACCACATCAGATAAAGAAAGTCAAGGAATCAAAGTAGCACCTGTTTCAGAAGATTCTCTTGCCAAAATAAGAGAGAAACTCAAGAGACAAAGAAAAGTGGTCTTTCATAAAAACTTAATCGCACTTGGCTTGATGATACTATTAATTTTTGGATGCATGCTATACTTACTAAATTAATAGTAAATACAACCCTATTCTATACCCCAAGGTGGTAAATCTTGGGGTTTTTTCTATCCCCTATTTCAATAAGTTGAAAAAAATCAGTATTTTTACATAAGTACTTATATAAATACTTATGCAAGATAAATTACAGGAATATGGCGAGTTGGGATTAGGATCACGATTAAAACGGTTAAGCGAACTTATGATGAAAGAGATTCAGGTGGTTTATACCACCCATAACATAGACTTTGACCCCTATTTGTTTCCGATTTTTAAGACAATCATTGATCAAGAATCAGCAACCACAACAGATATACAGGAAGCATTACAATACACCCAACCTGCTATAACCCAAGCATTAAAAAAACTAACCGACAAAAAGTTGGTACACTATAAAATTGACCCTATAGATAAGAGAAAAAAGTTTTTTCGCCTATCTCAAAAAGGGAAAGAGATGCATCGACAACTTCAACCTTTGTGGAAGGTAATCGATGAACAGGTAAAATGGTTAACCGAGGGAAGTGCCACAAGTCTAACACGCCATTTAACCTATCTTGAAAATCAGTTAGAACATAAGTCTTTAAGTCAAAGAATACTCGAGAAATATAACGAAAATGCATAGCATAAGACAGGTAACAATATCAGACACCCATAGTATTCTTGCTTTATATAAAAGAGTAAGTCAACAACCCGGCGGTATTATACGGGTTTATGAAGAAATCGACCTTAACTACATCCAGCGCTTTGTAAACAAAAGTATTGATGACGGACTTATCCTGGCAGTTTCTCACCCCAAGGATCCAGATCGTGTTATTGCCGAAATTCATGCTTATCAGCCTAACTTGTCGGCGTTCAGGCATATTCTTACAGATCTCACCATCGTAGTTGATCCGGATTTTCAAGGAAAAAAAATTGGAAAATTACTTTTTACTGAATTTTTAGAAGTTATAAAAGAAGAGTTTCCACATATTCTTCGCATCGAACTATTTGTGAGAGAGAAAAATATGAATGCTATTCAATTTTACTCAACTTTAGGCTTTATGAATGAAGGAAAACAATATCAAAAAATTAAAAATCTTGACCAAAGTTTAGAAACACCTATACATATGGCTTGGTTTAACCCAAATTATAATACAGCATTATGAAAAATTCTAAAATCATGAAAGCTTCAATCATTCCATTCGATTCAAAATATGCAAAAGATTTTGCTCGTCTTAATATAGAATGGTTAGAAAAATATTTTGTTGTAGAACCTCTGGATAAAGAACTATTAGAGCAATGCGAAGAAACCATTATTAATAAAGGAGGGTATATTTTCTTTGCCAAAGTAGATGAAGAAATTGCCGGAACATTTTCTTTAATTAAAATAGAAAACGGTGTATACGAACTTGGAAAAATGGCCGTTTCGCCAAAATTTCAAGGGTATAAAATAGGACAACAGCTATTGGAATATTGTATTAATTTTTCTAAAAAACAAGATTGGAAGAAACTAATTCTGTATTCAAACCGAATCCTTGAAAATGCCATTTATATCTATTCTAAATTTGGCTTCAAAGAAATACCTCTAGAAGATAATCCTCTTTACAAGCGCAGTAATATAAAAATGGAACTTTTATTATAAGAAGTCTGCCATGTCTCATATTGCAAAGCAGACTTCCTTGATGAATTCATCTTTTAACGAATCAAAATCTCTTTGATATCTTATAATTTTTACCATAATTATTATCCCAATACTCCTGGTCACCCACTCTATAAACCACAGCATATTCGATATTCTGAACACTGGAATCAAAGCTTATCGAAGTTTCCCATTTATCTATGTCGAATTGATTTGAGCTTAAGATATAATTTGAATACCCAACCCTAAAATATCGTTGATAGCTTAAAGAAACTCGTTGTGTAGTTGCCCAGCTATCTGTTGTATATACCGCTTCTACTTCTCCCGGCGAACCATAGTCTCTTCTTGCGTCTACATTAATAGCAAAGTAAGTACCCGCAAATCTCGTAAAATAAGTATCTACAGAAACTTCAACTTCTGGAGCCAAGTATGCTCCAATATTGGTAGATATATTGTAATTAGAACCGTTGTTATTGTCCCAATACGTTTTTCCATTTACGCTATACTTTACAACAAATTCATTACTATAGATTTCTGTATCCGGCGCTACCTCGCCAGCCCAAATCTCTTCATTATTTCCAATCTGTTGCTGAAACGTTAAGGGAATATCAACCCATTCATCACTAGTAGTACTATGATATATAGCTACTTGTTTTTGAAATGCCAGGTTTTTTACTTTTACGACAAAACGTCTTACGTATCGTTGTCCCACAGGGCTACTACTATTAGAGGTCCAGGCCCTTATGAGCTTTACATTCGTAGAACTGTTTTTTGCTGCCGCTTCTATAGATTCATTACTAGAATCCAGATGATCTTTATCAAATGTACAAGAGTACAGGCCTATAATAATGGCGACTACTACATAAATTTTTCTCATAATTACTACTTATTAGATGACACTTTGGGTTTATTTTTTCGAAAATTAGAGTGGTTATAAAAGCTTTATCCTGAAGGTATACAAGGCAATAAAATGAACCAATCGAGCGGTGTTGATTTAACAATTATTTTACCAAAAACGTTTTCGGAAAAATTGTTTTTTAACTTAAAATTAAAGCCGGAATTTTGAAAATATCAGGTTTTCAGTCGCAACCGATTTCGTAGTATAGAAATGATATTGAAAACGAAAAATATAGTTCCTTTTACACGAAAATTATAGGGGGTTTTTAGGGTAGCGAAAAGCTTTTCATATCGTTTTATGAAAATTGTTACCTTTTTTCGTAGGAGCTTTTTTGCCATCAGAAAAAGTATGAAATATCGGCTTATGAATAGGAGAAGAGTTGTTTCCCTTAATTTAATAGGGGTTTTCACCCCTTTTTACAAGTGTAATTTTTCCTTTCCTACATTAGAAATCCTTACAAAACTCCTTAATTAACAGAGGATTACCTTATACTTTCTTTAACAAATATTGTGATACCCTTTTTAAAACTATAGAATAATAGTATTTTTAAATTGAAAACGTAACTAATTGTCATTCTGGCAATGGCCAGAAAATCACTAACATCTTAAAAAATCCTAAACCATGGCAGACGAATTAAACAATGAACAAAGCAAAACGAACTTTTTCCAACGAATTAAAAGATACCCATTAGAATATATAGGAGTTGCTGTTGTCGGTGCAATCGCCGCATTTTTAATCATAGGAAAACAAGAACCAGATCTAGGTCCATATCCACCTAGTGGAAACCCGGTTGAAACTTTGACTTTCAATGAAATTCTGGACTTTTATCATAATTTTGATGATCTAGATGCCACCATACAACGATATACTCGTGGCAGAACAGGAGATTCTACCTTTATAGCTTCTAGAGCTGTTTCTTTTGATTATCAGGAATTAATTGACTATTTAGATTTTATACAAAATAACGCGAAAGACGCTAAAATTGAAATATCTCAATTAAGATTTTACTTTGGACAATATGAAAATGTAGGAAATAAAGATAAAAACTACAGACAAACCTTATTTTTTAACCCTACTACAAAATTTAAAATAGGAGATAAGAAAGGAGATTTGTCATATGCCATTGTAAGATCTGGTGAGAAGACCACGGCTGTGCCTTTGAGTAGCGTTTTAGACACTATTAAAGACCCCAAATTTGGTAATTTGAGATCGACTAAAGAAGGAATTCCACAAGAAGCTTCAATACTATCGATATTATCAGCGAATCCAGAGATGTTTTATGGAGCGCAATCACAGGCAAGGAATGCAGGTCAACTTAGCCCTCCTCCATCAGATATAGAATAGAAAATTAAAAAAACTGTGGATCAAGAAACTTTAATTTTATTGAGAAACTTCTCTTCATTAGTAATTGAATTAATTACGGCGATTGTTGGGACTTTATATTATTATAAATATAAAAATTCTATTCTTAGGTATTTTTTAATTTATCTATGGTTCATAGTTATTTGTGAATTTTCTGCTTATATCATGAGAGAGTTTTTTGGAATTAGAAACAATGCATTACTGTTTAACTTATTCTATTTAATAAGTTTTACTTATTTATTAAATACATATAGATTAGTCATAAAAGACTCAGTAAGAAAAAAAATTGTAAAATATAGTATAGGTACATATATAACGTTATTTACAATAAACGGTTTTTATGAAAACTATTTGATCGAATCTCAAACCATACCGTTTATTATGGCTTCTTCCTTTTTAATTCTTTCAGTAATATTTTATTTTGTAGAAATTTTAGGAACGGAGAAAGTGCTTCACACCAAAAAAAATCTTTTATTCTGGATTAGTGTTGGTCTACTTCTATTTTATGCTGGAAGTATTCCTTTCAGAATAGCACTTAACTACTATGCAAAAGCAGGAGGGTTTAATTTTTTATTTGCTATCAATTATTTGCTTATTATTATTTTAAATCTTTGTTTTATTATTGGCTTTATATGGAGCAACAAGAAACAGTTATACTGATCGCGAGCTTTATACTTATTATGCTCATTGCCATCATAATTTTTCTTTTCCTAATTTTTCAGAAAAGAAAAAACACATTACTCATGCAACAACAAGAAGCTCAGAAAAAGTTTGAAACCGCTATTGCAGAGACCCAGATCGAAATTAGAGAAGAAACCTTGCGTAATATAAGTTGGGAGCTGCACGATAACATTGGTCAGCTCCTAACTTTGGCCAAAATACAGGTAAGTATCGCACAAGATAATCCTTATAAATTACAAGAAGTGACCGATACGATCACCAAAAGCTTGATAGAGCTACGATCGTTATCAAAATTGATTAACCCCGAGGCGATAAAGAATCTTAACCTTACCGAGGCGATAACTTTAGAGATAGAGCGATTCAATAGAATGCAATTCATTAATGCATCGATAATCAGTAATGAAGAAATAGAACCACTAGATGATAAAATTGAAATTATAATTTTTAGAATATTGCAAGAATTTTTTACTAACACTATCAAACATTCTAAAGCCTCGAACTTACATGTAGATGTGGCATATAACAAAGAAAAACTGGTTATACATGCAAAAGATGACGGGATAGGTTTTAACAGTGATGATTTTAATACAAAAAAAGGTATTGGCCTCGGCAACATACAAAATAGATGTAAATTAATTGGCGCAGAGGTTTCGATTACTTCTGAAAAAGGTAAAGGAACCGAAATGAACCTTATTTATTATTATAAAAAGGAAAATATGAACACAACAACAAACGAAGTTAGCTAACTTTGTAAGTACAAACCATTCACACAAATACAATAAACACATGAAACGAACATTAACAAATTTTAAAAGTTTCTTCACAAAAGGAAATGTTTAAAATTTTTAATGTGAGAGCGTGGCGATTACATACGTTCTCAATTTTTTAATTCATTTGTTTTCAATTAATTAAAAACATTTAGACGTATGAAATATTCAGTAGTAATCGTAGAAGACCATATTTTACTGTCTCAGGCATTATCTGGATTAGTTAATGGCTTTGATAAATTTAAAATATTATATATCTGCAAAAACGGTAAAGAATTGCTAACCCGCTTTAAAGACCCAAAAAACATACCCGATATTGTGCTAATGGATATCAATATGCCCATCATGAATGGGATTGAGACTACTGCAGCGCTTAAAGAACAATATCCTCAGGTCAAAGTATTAGCACTATCTGTAGAAGAAGACGAAAATACTATCTTAAAAATGTTGCGGGCTGGTGCTAAAGGGTACCTCTTAAAAGATACAGAAAAAAGTATCCTGGAAAATGCATTAATACAGGTACAAGAAACAGGTTTTTATCATACTAAAGATGTAACCAATCTATTATTAGGTTCCCTAAACCCAAAAGAAGAAAAACAAGTCATGCTTAAAGAGCGCGAGGTAGAATTTATCAAACATGCTTGTACAGAAAAGACATACAAAGAAATTGCCAGTGATATGTGCTTGAGCCCAAAAACCATTGAAGGATACAGAGATTCTATCTTTGAAAAGTTAAATCTCAAAAACAGAACAGGCTTGGTTATTTATGCTATCAAAAGCAAGATTTTTACACCTTAAATTGAAATTTCTTCAGATAAACCCAGCATAGGTTGGGATCTATATCCTCAAATCAATTACCTTAATATATTCCTGCCTGAGCAGGAATGACAAAACATATTAAGTTTGTGAGCTTTGTTTTATAAACAACGTTTATATCTTAGCCTATAACACTTCATGTCCCCCCAGCGTAGGCTGGGATCCATATCGCCAAATCAATTGCTTCAATTGATTTCAGTTTTGGCAAGAGATAAGCACTCACTCATCCAAGCAACTTTATTTTATTTAGGATACTTTTATACTAAAAGAAGTATCATTGTGATATATTGTAATTACCTTTTGGCTCGTTTATTGATCTAGCAACAAAATGAAATCATGATCACTATTTAAAATATGGTGATTTAACAACTTCATTAAATAAACTAACCATCTAATACTTCCTTAAAAACAGTGTTTTTTGTTTATTTTTGTAAGTAGAAGAACATTGATTTTTTTTATGCTAAAACAACAATTAAATTTTAAGCTTTCACAAAAACTATCCCCACAGCAGATTCAACTCATGAAGCTGATTCAACTTCCTACACAAGCTTTTGAACAAAGACTTAAACAGGAAATGGAAGAAAACCCAGCACTGGATAGTGGTAAAGAAAAAGCAGATGACTATGAGGATACATTTAGCAACGAAAATACTGCCGAGGATGATTATGGAAATGAAAAAATAGAAACCGACATTAATGTTGATGAATATCTAAGTGATGATGAAATACCAAGCTATAGATTAAGTTCTAACAATTATAGTTCTGACGACGAAGATAAAAGCGTACCCTATGCATCAGGGACATCATTTCATCAACATTTAATTAATCAATTAAACACATATAGATTTGACGAAGAAGAACGTGAGATAGCAGAGTTTTTGGTGGGTAGCGTAGATGAAAGTGGTTATATAAGAAGGACTATTCCTGATATTTTAGATGATCTTGCGTTTACTCAAAATGTATATACTTCTGAAGAAAAAATAGAAAGCGTTTTAAAAACAGTGCAGCAATTGGATCCAGCGGGTGTAGGTGCACGAAGCCTGCAAGAATGCCTATGGTTGCAACTCGATAGAAAAGAGACAACTATCCCTATAAAATTAGCTTCTGAAATACTAAAAAAAGCTTTTGATCATTTTAGTAAAAAGCATTATGAAAAACTTCTGGTAAAATTTGACGTTACCGAAGAGCAACTAAAGGAAGCAATTGATGAGATTGAGCATCTAAATCCTAAACCAGGTGGAGCCTATGCGGGTAATACGCGTATGGTAGAACATATAGTCCCCGACTTTACTATAAGAATTGTTGATGGTGAATTAGAGCTTATCTTAAATGGCCGTAATGCTCCAGAGCTCCACGTATCCAGAGAATATAATAATATGCTACAAGGATATAAGGCTAGTAAGGAAAAATCTAAATCTCAAAAAGATGCAGTTATGTTTATAAAACAAAAACTGGATGCTGCAAAATGGTTTATAGAAGCTGTAAAACAACGCCAACAAACGCTTTTTATCACCATGAGTGCAATAATGCACTATCAAAAAAGTTATTTCCTTAGTGGAGACGAACGTAACTTAAGACCTATGATCCTTAAGGACATTGCCGATGAGATTGGTATGGACGTAAGTACCGTATCCAGAGTGGCTAATAGTAAGTATGTAGATACTCCTTACGGGACCAAGTTGATCAAAGAGTTCTTTTCTGAATCTATGACTAATGTTGAAGGTGAAGAGGTTTCCACCCGCGAGATAAAAAAAATATTAGAAATAACGATTGGTGAAGAAGACAAGAAAAAACCGTTGACTGACGAAAAACTTGCTAAAATCCTTAAGGAAAAAGGGTACCCGATCGCTAGAAGAACTGTAGCCAAATACAGGGAACAATTAGAAATTCCTGTAGCAAGGTTACGAAAAAAAATTTGATGAACTTTTTTCTGAAAAGCATTTCTTACATTTTTCATCCGCTTTTAATGCCTGTACTTGGAGCAATTATATATTTTGCTGCTGCACCTAGATTTATTCCGGAAGATATTATAAAAGCAAAAATGGTAGGCCTGACCATATTAACTATTTTTATCCCTATCATACTGTTTTTCTTTCTTAGGAATATGGGTACCATTACATCTATCGATCTGGAAAATGTAAAACAACGTAAAATCCCTTTATTACTGCAATCTATTTTGTTGATAGTCGTTATAAAAATGATTATAGACGTATACCACTACCCAGAGTTATATTTTTTCTTTTTAGGAATTTTGTTCTCTATGCTAAGCTCCATTTTTATGATCCTGTTTAATATTAAAGCAAGTCTGCACATGATAGGAATTAGTGGTGTAACTATGTTCACCATTGCACTAAGTATACATTTCGGAATGAACCTAATATTACTTATTACTACACTGATGATTGCGAATGGTTTAGTAGCTACTTCTCGTTTGCATTGTAAAGCTCATAGCAACCTTGAACTTATATTGGGTTTTTTGATTGGTGTCATCCCTCAATTAACCCTGGTTAATTTTTGGTTATAGGATATAAAAAATTAGTCCAACTTTGGCAGGGTTTAACCCTATTGTATTTCCATCTATCTCTGCATTATCATCAAACAAAGAATTTAAGCTGTAATAAAAATGGAAATTAAAAGTGTTCCATCCAAAGGTAAATGTAGCACCAAATCGCCACCGATTTAATTCATTTACTTTTGTTTGCCTTATTTGAAGATCTGATTGTTTAAAATTAGAACTGAAATGATATAAATAACCTACTCTGAAACCCGTGTAGATTCTATAGAACTTGTGAGTCTCAGGAACAGAAGTACGCCATCTAAACTCTAACGGAGCTTCTATCAGATGTGTAGTAAATTGATTCCTGTCAAAATCCTCACCATCCAAATTGATAAATACACTCTGTTCTGTACCCTCTTCTTCTCCTATAAAAAGGTTTTGATTATATACATTAACAGAATACCCAAGACCTAGACCAAAGGCAACATTTCGCCTCTTGTTGATCGGCATATCCCTTGTAAATCCCATATGGACTCCTACAGAAAAACCTGATTGGTTTATATTCGCTGGTCGATTAAAAAGCAAATTATATGTTATCCCTACATAAAATTGATCTTCTCGATAAAGCGAATCTATAACTTTGTTTTGATCAGGCTCTAGTCCAGTATCTTGTCCTAGAGAAATAGACCCCCAACTACAACAGAAAATGAATAATAACTTTTTCATATAGGGTACTAAAATAAATCTATTTCTTTAAAAACTATGTAAACTCAATAAAAACAAAAGAATGATAACAAAAAAACTGTTCGAAAACAGGTCTTTTATTTAATCTCTGCAATATACTCTCTATATCTTAGGGTTGAAAGTAATCAGATGCTGTTCTTTGTAGTGTAATTAATTTTAAACGCAACCTCGCTCCTAATTCTTTTTTTGGTATCACCAACCAATCCCATATTAGTATCTTTATCCACTCTTAAAGAAGCAATTGACAATGAACGTAACTCTTCTCTTTTAGAAGTTCTTTCGGCCTAAACAAAAGCTTTTGTTTCATTTATTTCGGTAAATTTATATATTAAGCTGGATTCTCGCTTTTGAACCCATAGCCATAGGTCTTGAACTAGGTTTACCAACATCAATATTCATAATTAAACTCTTATTATCCAATTGCTCTACCTAATTCGCATACGGCAATTTATTTTCGATCATAAAAGTATTTTAACGCATTACCGTTGCAACCATGAAAAAGAAAAGTAACATAAATACAACATCTGGTAACGAAGCTGTAGAAATAGCTGATAATTCGCCGCTTTTTTTCTTTTTAAACTTAGACATAAAAATTTTGTTTTACGTTACTACTATTTTCTTGGTTCAGCCTCAGAAAGTTTCTCAGGAAACAAAAAC
>NZ_JBHUHY010000031.1:0-59315 GCF_042682765.1 Aquimarina celericrescens
AATGTGTAGTCGTTCTGCTAATTCATCTACTGGTCCTGTAGCTTGCATACGAATCAACTGGTCTATACGCTCTATAGTTTCGACTTGTTTGATGATAGTGCTCATTATAATTCCTATTTTAAATGATTAAAATCTGTATGGATAGCATCGACGATATGTTTACATCGATTAGGTTGGGGTATACTTTATAAAACAGATAGTTCTAGGGGTGCTATTTGATCTAAGAGTTACTTGTAAACTCATGAACTAAAGTACAAGTAGTTATCGCCTTAAAACAAGTGAAGGATTTCGTGATTGATAAATCAAGAGTATCAATTCTGCGCATAAATAGTAATGCTAACTGTTGTACTTTTAGAAAAATTATTACCAAAAAGTGTTACTACGGGTATTCTGCCTAATCAAACTCTTAACTTCGTAGTAAAAGATTGCTTCACCTTGCTTTCCTGAGGTCGAGCAGGTGCGTAATGACGAACACACCGTCATTACGAGGAGGTAGGACGAAGTAGTCTCTCTGCTATGAAACCATAATTCTGCTCATAGTGAAAAGATTGCTTCTCCGCTTGAGGCGAATCGCAATGACGCAGTATACATGACCATGAGCTAAAAAAACAAAAAACGCCGCAATTTGCGACGTTTTCTAATCAATTTATAGCTCTTTCTATGCAGTTGCCGGAGTAACAGCTACCTCTGCAACTTTCTTTTTACTAAATCTAACTTTGACTCTTTGAACAATAAAGAACAAACAAGGAACAATAATTAGCGTAAGAAACGTAGCAATAATGAGCCCGTAAATTACAGCCCAAGCCAAAGGCCCCCAGAAAATTACATTATCTCCTCCTATATATATTTTTGGATCTCCTGTGTTGAATAATGAAAAGAAATCTACATTAAAACCAATCGCCAATGGAATTAATCCTAGCACCGTAGTAATCGCTGTTAATAATACTGGTCGTAAACGTGCTCTACCCCCTTTAATGATAATTTTTATTACCTCTTCATTAGGCAAAAGATCTCTTTCTGGTACATCAAGCTCAGCTTTCTTACGATCTATCAAGAGTTGCGTATAGTCCAGTAAAACCACACCATTGTTTACCACAATCCCGGCTAGTGAAATAATTCCCATCATCGTCATCATGATCACAAATGGTGCTCCTGTGATTAAAATACCGCCAAATACCCCTATAAAACTCAAGAAAATAGCGATCATAATGATGGTAGGCTTAGAAATAGAGCTAAACTGAAAGATCAAAATTAGCATGATTAATCCTAATCCTGCTAAAAATGCCATATTTAAAAAATCTTGTTGTTTTTTTTGCTCTTCGATTTGACCCGTGTAATCTATTTTAACCCCTCTTGAAAGATTAGGAAAGCTTGCCATTTCTGTTTGAATTTGAGAAACAATCGCTCCTGCATCTGTAAAACCTGGTTGTAGGCCAGAATACACTGTAACTACCCTTTTGGTATCTTTATGTTTGATAGCACTAAACGAAGACGTATTTTTTTGTGAAGCCACTGCAGAAACAGGAATTTCTTTTAATCTCCCTGTAGCCTGATCCCTAAAGGTAATGTTCTGGTTAAAAAGCGCACTAGTATTGTATCTATTATCTTCATTAAAACGCACATAAATATCGTAGTCCTCACCTTCTTTTTTGTATACTCCGGCTTTTTCACCAAAAATAGATCGACGTAGTTGGTTACCTACCTGGCCGGCAGCTACATTCAATTCTCCGGCTTTTTCACGATCAACCACAACCTGCATAGCAGGTTTCCCTTTATTGACATCAATTTTAAGCTCTTCTATACCCGGAATATTCTTTTCATTGATGAAATTACGCATCTGCTCGGCAATAGTAATGAGCTCATCATAATCCTGTCCTTCAATTTCTATATTAATAGGATATCCCGCTGGTGGACCAACGGCATCTTTTTCTACAGAGATGGCTACTCCGGGATAAATTCCTTTTAAAGCGTCTTGTACCTTTTGTCGTAATACTTCAGAATCCTTTCCTTTTCTGTATTTGAATTCTCTCATTGTTGCGGTTATCTTCGCACGATGAGGCATTTCGGCATTACTACCACCATCGGTTTGAGGATTACCAGCACCTTCACCTACTTGTGAAACCGCAGATTCTACCAAGAAATTATAATCCTTACCTTCAACATATTCGTCATCATTAACGACTGCATATACTCGCTGCTCAATATCTTTGGTAATCGCATTGGTTTTATCAATGTCTGTCCCTTGTGGATATTCTATATACACAATAATTTGGTTGGGTTTGTTATCTGGAAAAAACTCAACTTTGGTCCGCTGACTGCCAATGGATGCGCCAAACATTGCAAATACAACGATTAATAATAAGAAAGTACCAAAAGTAAACGCATAGGCTCTCCATCCTCGTAAAGCAAAAGTCAAAAAACGTTGATAGATTCCTTCGAGCCATACCAAAAATTTACGTTGAAAAACGTTGGCAGCACCTTTTAAAACATAGCGATACACCCAAAACATAATGGCGGTGAAGATCATTAAAGTACCCAAAGCACGAACCTGCCCGCCTATAAGTATAATAAAGATTCCCAGCCCTCCTAAAATAATACTCAATCGAATCAATTGTTTACGGGTTAATTTTTTCTCACCCACCTCCATAAACTGAGAAACCAGCATAGAATTGATAAAAATCGCTACAAACAATGATGATCCAAGTACTACTGATAGTGTGATAGGGAAATAAATCATAAACTCGCCCATAACGCCCGGCCACATGCCCAATGGAATAAATGCTGCAACCGTAGTTGCCGTGGAAATAATAATAGGGAAGGCTATCTCTCCAATTCCCTTTTTGGCGGCTTCAATTCGGGACATTCCTTCTTCTTCCATCAATCGATATACGTTCTCGACCACTACAATACCATTATCTACCAGCATTCCCAATCCCATAATCAGGGCAAAGAGGATCATGGTGTTCATGGTATATCCCAGAAGTGATAAAATCATAAAGGACATAAACATCGACATTGGGATGGCAAATCCTACAAATAGGGCATTTCTAAATCCTAAAAAGAACATGAGTACACCTACAACCAGGATAATACCAAAAATAATATTGTTCACCAGGTCACTTACCTGATTTTCTGTTTTTTCTGATTGGTCGTTGGCAACTGTAACGCTTAGATCTTGAGGGAAAATATCTTTTTGAGCATCTTCCAGGATTTTATCAATTTTTTCTACAGCTTCGATCATATTTTTTCCTGAGCGCTTCATCACATCCAACATCACGACGCTATGGCCAAATTCTCGAGCATAGGTAGTCTTATCTTCTTCTTCAAAAGTAACCTCTGCGATGTCTCTAAGATAGACTGCACCATCTTGGGATTTTACTACAAAATCATCAAGTTCTGAAGGTCTTTGAATCTCTCCTAGAATTCTAATCGTTCTGCGTTGTCCACTGGTGATCATATTTCCGGCAGACATGGTC
This sequence comes from Aquimarina celericrescens, assembly GCF_042682765.1. Classification (NCBI taxonomy): domain Bacteria; kingdom Pseudomonadati; phylum Bacteroidota; class Flavobacteriia; order Flavobacteriales; family Flavobacteriaceae; genus Aquimarina; species Aquimarina celericrescens. The sequence goes on from NZ_JBHUHY010000031.1 coordinate 3,477, forward strand.
ATGTTTCCGTTGCGAATAGCATTAATTACATCATCAAAACTCACTTTGGCAGCCATCATTTTATAGATATCTACGGCTACTTCAACCTCTTTTTCCTGGGCACCTCGAATTTCGGCTTTTTTGATTTCTGGTAAATCTTCAATTTCATCTTCCAGGTATTCGGCAAATTCTTTTAGTTTGTCTACCGGATAGTCTCCTGCAATATTGATATTTAAAATGGGTATTTCTTCAGACATACTGAGGTCGAAAACATTGGGCTCTACCTTGGCACCATTAAAAGTGGGCCAGTCTTCATTTGCTTTTTCAGAGTCTACTTCGTCCTTAACTTTTTGTTTAGCTTCGGCAACGGCAAGATCTTCTTCAAATTCAACGGTAATAATACCATAATCCTCTTGAGAAGTAGATAAAATTTCTACGACCCCACTTACATTTTTAAGTTGATCCTCTAACGGATCTATAATTAAGCGTTCGATATCTTCTGCAGTATTTCCAGGATAGGGAACACTTATATATATTTTGGTTTCATTAATTTCGGGAAAATTTTCTCTGGGCATAGAGAAATATGCAGAAAGTCCCAATACCAAAAATATAGCAATCATTACGTAAATGGTAGTTGGGTTGTTTATGGCCCAAGAGGACAATCTAAATTCCTTATCTACCTTTTTCTTATTAACTTCCATAGGATATGTTAGTTTAAAATTTTAACTTTCTGACCGTCTTTTACACTTCTGGCACCTTCACTAATAATGGCATCACCGTTGTTAATGCCTTTGGTAACTTCAATAAGGTCTCCTTGTGTCTTTCCGGTTTGTATGATAACTCTCTTTGCTTGTGCGATGTTTTGAGCATCTTTTTCTAAAGTGATATAGGTATATTGATCTCCTTCTGCATTTTCAGAAATGATGCTTTGTGGTATCAAAATAGCATTTTCGCTAGTATAGTCATTGATCTTCACTTTGGCCGTAAGATTAGGTTTAACTGTACCTCCGTTCGCAGGGATACCAACTTCAACCATAAAAGATCGATTGTTTGGATTGATATAATTTCCTACCTGTCTAACCTTGGTATTGATCGTTTTATTGAGAACCGGAAAGTATACCTCTACATCTTTTCCTTTAGTGATGCTGCCAATGTAGCGCTCGGGTACTTCAGTTTCAATATACATATCATTAAGATTTACTATCCGAATGATTGGGTTTTGACCTGCAGAGACAACAGTTCCCTGTTCTGTGATTACATCGTCAATTACCCCAGAAAATGGAGCATTTATAGTAGTTTTTGCTAATTGACGCTTTATTTGGTTAACTGCGTTTTGCTGGGCTTCGAAATTCGTTTTTGCCTCGAGGTATTGAATTTCTGAACCAATTTTCTGTTCCCACAACCTTTTTTGGCGATCAAAGGTAGTTTTTGCCAATTGTGCTTGTACTTCTACCTGGGAAAGTTGTTGGCTTAATCCACCATCATCAATTCGCGCCAGTAATTGTCCTTTGGATACTTTTTGACCTTTATCTACATAAACCCTGGTTAGAATTCCGCTCATTTCTGGATATAAGACGATATTTTGTTTGGTTTCTACATTTCCTTGTAATTCTAGAAAATGATTAAACAGTGTATCCTTTGCCATTATGGTAGTGACCAACGGAAGTTTTTGTACAGTATCCAAAGTCGCAATGGCCTCGTCTATTTGTTTTAATTGATCTGCAACTGTTTGTTGTTCTGCCACAATCTCGGTTCTTTTGGCACGCAAAGCCTGAAGATCACCTTTTTCTATGATTTTTTCTATAGACTTGCCATCATTTCCTCCACAAGAAATTAAAAGAAGTGATGTGTATATTATCGTAAGTACCTTTTTCATAATTCGATTACTTATTTGTTGTTGGTGTGTTTAAAATTGTTTCTAGTTCTGCTTTGTTATTAATGATGCTTAGCATTGCATTTAATACTTCATCCTGAGAAGAATAAAGCTGTAATTGCGCTTGTCTAAGTTCAAAACTTGTGGCAAGTCCCTCAGAATATTTAATTTGATTCTTTTTTTCTATTCGTTCTGCCAGTGCCAAATTTTGTTTTGCAATATCATAGCTTTCTATTGAAAATTTGAAATCATTTATGGCAGTGTTATAATTTAGCTCAATTTCTTGTTGAGTTCTTAAAAAATCGGTTTTAGCCTGCTCATCTGCTATTTTTGCTTGCTGTGTTTTTGCACTTCTTCGTAGTGAGCTGAAAATGGGAATATTAAGACTGGCACCAAGTATAGAAGATTGAAACCATGGAGTCTCACTATCAAGAAAAACAAAATCGTTATCAAAAGCTGCTGTACCATAATTAATAAACGCGGTTAACTTAGGTAGTGCTCTACTTTTTTCTAGTTTTAATTCTAATCGAGTCTGCTCTGTGAGAAGATATGCCAATCGATAATCAATATTATTTTCCATGATAAACGGTTTTGTGATGATAGATTGATCCATATTCTTCATAGATAAATCTTCTAAAGTGTCTGATAACACGGTATTCGAATTAACAGTTATCCCTATAGTAAGATTGAACATCTGTAAAGCAATTTTCTCTAAACGTTCTGCATTGCTAAGCTGATTAGTAATTTGTAAAAATGTGATCTGTAGTTGTTCTACATCTTCTTCTTCGGCCAAGCCATTTTCAAAAATCTTTTTAGTTTCTAAGTAGTTCTTTTCTAAAGCAATTAAATTGTTTCTGAAAATCTTTACACTCTCTTGCGCAACCAAAACACTACCATAGGCATTAATGACTCCTTTTCGAACTTCAAGCTGTGTCTTTTCCTCAACATCATCCGTATACTGTAAAAAGCTCTTTGCGGCTTCGATACCAACTAAGTAGGATCCATCAAAAATCTTTTGACTCAAAGTAGCAGTGGCCGACGCCTGTTGTTTAACTCCAAAAATTACGGGTACAAAAGTTCCGGGTTCTTCGCCAACAAATTCTCCTGGTAATGGAGTAACTGGTTGTTTCAATTGATTTTGATAATCAATAACCCCATCAATTTGAGGAAGCCCATCTGCTGTAGTTTCCCACTTTTTTTTTAAGGCTTTGGCAACTTCACGCCGTGCATTAATTGATTGATAACTATTTTCTAATGCAAATTCAATAGCCTCATCAAGAGTGAATGAGTAAATAGAATCGGTGGGTGGTTGTTGTGCAGATACTGTGGTGGTAAATAGCCAACCTAAACAGATTAACCAAAGGTTGTTTCTCATATTTGATGTTCTTTAATAAGATTGTTTAAAATTGTACGTCCTTTTTCAGTGGTGATTCCCAGGATGTGATATTCTAGGTAGTCATCCATAAGTTTTCCTACCGGAAACATAAGTTCGGGAAACATATTTTTATCTTTTATTCCATTGGTGCCAATAAAATAAATTCTTGATATAAATTCGATGTCTATATTTTTTCTAAAAACACCTGTTTCTATACCTCTTTTAAGATTATCAACTACGCATTCCTGAAATACTTCGAACTGCTTTGTTTTTAACCCTTGATGGATTTTTGGATAATACTTTTCTAATTGATGAATTGGAGCTGTTTTTTCATTCTTTAGATGATGCATCACAAATGTCTTAATTGCATATAGTTCCTCTATCGGATCTAGGTTTTGAGCTAATATATCATCAATACCACTACAGATCGAACAAAACAGGTGATCGGTAGTAGCTTCTACAAGCTTGGTTTTATTTTGAAAATGCGTATAAATCGTCTTTTTGGAAATTCCCATTTCAGACGCAAGATCGTCCATGGTAACACTTTTGAAACCAAGATTCAAAAACAAATCATTCGCTTTTTCTACTATTTTTTCTTTCATTATTGGGGAGTAATTGTATAAAACGACGGTAAATATATAATAGGAAACTTTAAAAACAATAAAAGTTTCCTAAGTTTTACATTTATTTAACATACTCGTAATACCAGACTATTTTTTGTTAATTTTTTTACATATATCGCATTATATTGACGTTTGGTGATACAATTTTTGGACAGTAATTTTGAAATGCGTTTCTCAAAATTTGTCTTATTTTAGCATAAAAAATTGACTGTGCACACAATTTCTGATTACCAGGGGTATTTTTTGGAGTACCTATCAAAGCAAACGGCTACTAAAGAACCCAAAAACCTGTACGAACCTATTTCTTATATTTTGAGCCTTGGTGGCAAACGATTGCGTCCAACGCTGGTACTAATGGCAGCAGAGATATTTGGCGGTTCTTATAAAGAAGCTTTAGACGCTGCATTAGCGATAGAGGTTTTTCATAATTTTTCATTAATTCACGATGATATTATGGATGATGCCCCATTGCGTAGAGGTAAAGAAACAGTTCACGAAAAATGGGATATAAACACAGGGATTCTTTCGGGAGATGCTATGCTTATTAATGCCTATCAATTGTTTGAAAATTATGAAGGTAATACTTTTAAGGAATTAGCTAAGCTATTTACTAAAACTGCGATAGAAGTATGTGAAGGGCAGCAATATGATATTGATTTTGAAACTCGTGATGATGTAACCATTCCTGAGTATATTAAAATGATAGAATACAAGACTGCAGTTTTGGTGGGTGCAGCTATGAAAATGGGAGCTATCGTTGCTGATGCTTCAGAGCAAAGTAAATCTTCTATATATGACTTTGGAAGGTTATTGGGGCTGGCTTTCCAGCTTCAGGATGATTATCTCGATGCGTTTGGTGATCCCCAGACTTTTGGAAAACAGATCGGTGGGGATATTATAGAGAACAAAAAGACCTTTTTGTACTTAAAAGCTTTAGAATATGCTTCAAAAGATGAGCAGAAGCAGTTAAGAGGCTTGTTTTCGTTAAATCCAGAAGATCCTACAGAGAAGATAAGTACAGTTAAGCATCTTTTTGAAACTACTGGCGCCAAAGAACGCACCAGAGTAGAAATAGAACAGTATACTCAGAAAGCTTTTTCGGCATTGGATGATATGAGTATTTCAGAAGAGAAAAAAGATCTTCTAAAACTTTTTGGTTCAAAATTAATGAATAGAAGTGTCTAAAAATGAACATATTGTAAAAGTTGATAGACTTTTTTCCGAAGTCTCAAAAACAGACTTATATCCAAAACTATTAGACCAACTTCAAAAGGACTTACATCGCGCGGGAGTTGATCACAAAATAGATCCCAAAATAACATCAAGTGACCTTGTCAGGGAATTGAATAGTTTACTTTACGATACCTTACAAAATGCTTTTAATGACTACTTAAACTTATTGTATGCTGTAGATGTCTCTGAAACAGAACTACGCAATTTTAAATCTGAAAAAATAGAAGATATAGCTAGTTATACTACTTATTTAATTCTTAAGAGAGAATGGAAAAAAGTTTGGTTACGTAATAACTTCTAGAAAAAGACTCTTACAAATGGGGCATAGGCACTTCCGTAGATACTTTTATCATCATCAAAAAGGAGGTCGTATCGAAGACCAAAACTTACAAAACCTGTTCTGTATCCCGCTCCAACAAATAATGCGGGATACCAGTAATTATCGGTAAATGTTTCTCCCGGGACCTCAAAACGTCGACTAACACCCATTTGTTCAAATTCTGCAGAAAACTGAAACTCAGGGATTGGATTAAATAGAGTAATAATACTTACACCATAATTGGTACTGCTACCTTCTTCATTAAAGCGATCATTATCAAAACTGCTATACCCAAAATTTAACCCAACACCAGCACTAAACCAAGGATTAAAATCATAAATTGCTGCCGGCGCAAGAACAGCACTGAAAGTGTCGTTAGAAAAACCAATTCCTATATTTCCTCCAAAACGTACGTTTGACCAAAAATTTTGATCTTGAGAATACGTATGTTGTAAGGAAAACATAACAAAGAAAACTAATGCAAAAACTTTGTTATTTTGAGATATATATACTTTCATAGTCAAATTTCAGAAAAAATCTTACATAAATATAGATATTTCAATGCTCAATAAATTGTAATTGTTGTATTTTTGTATCGTTTTGTCGTAAAAAAGACAATTGAGTACTTACATATGGATAAATATTCATTTTTGAATGCGGCTCATACCGCATTTTTTGCAGATTTATATGATCAATACTTGCAAAGCCCTGATAGTGTAGAACCTAGTTGGAGGGCTTTTTTTCAGGGATTTGATTTTGGTTTAGAAAACGCCAATGGTACAGGAGAAACTATTTACGTTGAAAAGGAATCCGGAGAAACTGCCATTGTTCCCGAAAGTGTACAAAAAGAATTTCAGGTAGTTCGATTAATCGATGCCTACAGAACACGCGGTCATTTGTTTACCAAGACAAATCCTGTAAGAGAACGTAGAAAATACACTCCTACTTTAGCATTAGAGAATTTTGGACTAAGCCAGGCTGATCTCAATACTGTTTTTAATGCAGGAGAGATCATAGGCATTGGCCCGAATACTTTAAGTAACATTACTGTTCATTTAGAACAAATATACTGTGATTCTATTGGTATCGAATATATGTATATTCGCAATCCTCAGGAGCGCGAATGGATTCAGTCGAGAATCAATTTCAACACCAATAGAACGAAATTTTCTGCAGATCAAAAAAAACATATCCTTAAGAAATTAAATCAGGCCGTTTCTTTTGAAACCTTCCTGCATACCAAATATGTTGGCCAAAAAAGATTTTCACTCGAAGGAGGAGAGACATTAATACCAGCGTTAGATGCATTGGTTGAAAAAGCAGCCGACCTTGGTGTTAAAGAGTTTGTTATGGGAATGGCTCATAGAGGCCGTCTAAGTACATTGACTAATATTTTTGGAAAGAGCCCTAAGGATATTTTCAGCGAATTTGATGGTAAGGATTATGAAGAAGATATTTTTGATGGTGATGTAAAATATCATTTGGGATGGACATCAAAACGCAATACCGACAATGGTAAGGCAATTAATATGAATATTGCTCCAAACCCGTCACATTTGGAGACAGTAGGGGCGGTAGTTGAAGGGATTACCAGGGCCAAACAAGATCGTCACTATCAAGAAAACACCTCTGCAGTACTTCCTATCGTAGTGCATGGAGACGCTGCTATTGCAGGACAAGGATTAGTATATGAAATCGTGCAAATGGCAAAGCTGGATGGTTATAAAACAGGCGGGACTATACATATCGTGGTGAATAATCAAATCGGCTTTACTACTAATTATTTAGATGCCAGATCTTCGACATATTGTACTGATGTAGGTAAGGTTACTTTGTCTCCTGTATTGCACGTAAATGCAGATGACGCTGAAGCTGTTGTACATGCTACTAATTTTGCTTTGGATTTCAGGATGACATTTAAGAGGGATGTATTTATAGATTTATTGGGATATCGTAAATACGGGCATAATGAAGGTGATGAGCCTCGTTTTACGCAACCAAAACTTTATAAAGCTATTGCAAAACATAAGAACCCGAGAGATATTTATGCAGAAAAATTAATTTCTGAAGGTATTATTGACAAGGATTATGTGTCAAAGCTTGAAAAAGAATATAAGTCTTCACTTGAAGAAGAATTGGAAGATTCGCGCAAACAGGAAAAAACAGTAATTACGCCATTTATGCAGGATGAATGGGCAGGCTTTGAGCGCGTACAAGAAGATAAAATGATGGAGGTAGTAGATACCACTTTCTCCAGGGATAAATTAACTGAAATAGCCGAGGTAATTACTAAATTACCAAAAGATAAAAAGTTTTTACGCAAAATAGAACGATTGATAGATCAAAGGCATAAAATGTTCTTTGAAACCGATCAACTTGATTGGGCAATGGGAGAACTATTAGCCTACGGATCTTTGTTAAGAGAAGGATATGATGTGCGTATGAGTGGTCAGGATGTAGAAAGAGGTACTTTCTCTCACAGGCATGCAGTGATCAAAGTAGAAGATAGTGAAGAAGAGGTATTGCTTTTAAACGAATTGAACGGTGATCAGGGAGATTTTTACATTTACAATTCATTACTTTCTGAGTATGGTGTAGTAGGTTTTGATTATGGATACGCTATGGCAAGTCCAGATACATTAACCATTTGGGAAGCGCAATTTGGAGATTTTAGCAATGGAGCCCAAATAATGACAGATCAGTATATATCCTCTGCAGAAGATAAATGGAAGCTGCAAAATGGTTTGGTGATGTTGTTGCCACATGGTTACGAAGGTCAGGGAGCAGAACATTCTTCGGGTAGGATGGAACGTTATCTTCAGCTTTGTGCTAAAGACAATATGTTTGTTGCAGATGTTACCACTCCTGCTAATATGTTTCATTTGTTGAGAAGACAAATGAAAGCAAAGTACCGCAAACCTTTGATAGTTTTCACACCAAAGAGTTTATTACGTCATCCTAAAGTAGTTTCTACTGTTGATGAGTTTGCCAATGGAAGCTTTCAAACGGTAATAGATGATCCTGATGCAAAAGCAAAAGACGTAAAGTCCCTGGTTTTCTGTACTGGGAAATTCTATTACGACTTATTAGAAGAGAAAGAAAAATCGGGAAGAAATGATGTTGCCTTAGTAAGAATAGAGCAACTGTTCCCGCTACCAGCTTCAGAAATGGATAAATTGATCAAAAAATATAAAGCAGAAGATGTCGTTTGGGCACAAGAGGAGCCCCGTAATATGGGAGCTTTAAGTCATATGATAATGCACTATGACGATGCAAAAAGTTTTAGATTTGCAAGTAGAAGACCTTACGGTGCACCAGCAGCCGGAAGTGCAACACGATCTAAGAGAAGACATCAAGAAGTAATAGATTATGTTTTTGATAAAGAGAAAGACAATCAAAGAAAATAAAATTAGTTAATAACTATAGTTAAAAAATTTCCAAAGGAAATTACACAAAGGATAAATTCAGAATTATGGCTTTAGAAATGAAAGTCCCATCACCCGGAGAGTCAATAACAGAAGTTGAAATAGCACAATGGCTTGTAGAAGACGGTGATTATGTAACAAAAGACCAGGCTATTGCCGAGGTTGATAGTGACAAAGCAACGCTAGAATTACCGGCAGAAGCGAGTGGTATTATTACTTTAAAAGCTGAAGAAGGTGATGCCGTAGCTGTAGGTCAGGTGGTATGCCTTATTGATACAGAAGCAGAAGCTCCTGAGGGTAACGCAGATAATGAAGGCGATGAAGGAGGTCCTGGTAATGCGGCTATGGATATTGACAAGCAACGTGACAAAACTGAAAATAAAGCCGATAGCCCTAAGGCAGAAGCATTAATTCAGACTCCGTCAAAATCAACAACACCTCCGCAACAACAAGATTCATATGCAGCGGGAACAGCTTCTCCTGCAGCTAAAAAAGTTCTTGCAGAAAAAGGGATAGATGCATCTGAGGTTAGAGGAACTGGTCGTGATGGTAGAATTACCAAAGCTGATGCACTGGATGCAAAACCATCGATGGGTACTCCCGGACCAGGTAGTAGGGGAGAAAGTCGTAAGAAGTTATCTATGCTTCGTCGTAAGGTAGCAGAGCGCTTAGTTTCAGTTAAAAATGAAACGGCGATGCTCACTACTTTCAATGAGGTAGATATGCAACCTATTTTCGATCTTAGAAGTCAGTATAAAGAAACGTTTAAAAATAAACATGGTGTAAGTTTAGGATTCATGTCGTTCTTTACTTTGGCCTGCGTTAGAGCTTTACAACTTTTTCCTGCGGTAAATTCGATGATCGATGGTAAAGAAATGATCTCTTATGATTTCCAGGATATAAGTATTGCAGTTTCAGGTCCTAAGGGGCTTATGGTTCCTGTGATTAGAAATGCAGAGAATCTAAGTTTCAGAGGAGTAGAATCTGAAGTGAAAAGATTAGCAATTAGAGCACGTGAAGGACAAATTACAGTAGATGAAATGACCGGAGGCACTTTTACTATTACTAACGGAGGTGTATTTGGAAGCATGTTATCTACACCGATTATTAATCCGCCACAAAGTGCTATTTTGGGAATGCATAATATTGTAGAGCGCCCCATCGTAAGAGGTGGTCAAATAGTAGTGGCGCCTATTATGTATGTTGCATTGTCCTATGATCACAGGATCATTGATGGTAAAGAATCTGTAGGGTTCTTAGTAGCCGTGAAAGAAGCCTTAGAAAACCCAGAAGAATTATTGATGGATAATAATGTGACAAAAGCATTAGAATTATAGTAATTCATCGTCCCTATATCGAAAACCTCAGTTCTTAACTGAGGTTTTTTGTTGCTTTATGAAATCTTAGATATTTTATGTTTTCAAATAATTTCAAGACATAATAGATTTTGTAATGCATAAGTCGGTTTTGAAATCTTTAAAATAGTATCTTGCTTATGTATAAATACTAGGGCTGTGAAACAAGGTGTTGCATAAAAGTTGATACCTTCTAAAATGCATAAATAACAATTTATCCCCGCACTGAGCGCAGTCTAAATATGGTTACGACATGATATAATTAATAAACAGATGAAGTACATAGAGATACTGGTAAAACTGCGTAAAATAATACGTTCGATAAACCTTGAGAGCAAAAAAATTGAAAAAGAATTGGGAGTAAGTATTCCTCAACTGCTTGTGCTTCAGTACTTATCAGATCAAACGGATTATCGTGCTTTTGCTAAGGACATTAAGGCGTACATAAACTTAAATGCAAGTACGGTTTCAGGAATCATTTCAAGATTAGAAAGTAAAGGGTTAGTTGCTCGTTTACCTGAACCTAATGATAAAAGAGCAACGTATATAACACTTACTGCAAAAGGGGCAGAATTGCTACAGAAATCTCCTACTACACTTCAAGAAAAATTATCTCAAAAACTTAAAAAGCTGACTCCTTTTCAGATTGATGAGTTAGATAGAAATATTGAGCTTCTTACCTCAATTATGGATGTAGAGGATATCGATGCGGCCCCCTTGCTAACGATTAAAGAATTACCTAAGACTTCTGAGAGTTAGGTATTCGTGGTTCAAAGTTTTCTTATTCTTGGTCATATACTTTGTATTTAGAGCGTATGTGATTCGATTTATTTTACTACCCTTCATAACGTATGCCTATTTCGTTTATTGACACTTTTTTTAATTGATAATGGTCATTTTGTTGTCTCTCGCTATTTTGATTTTTATGATGAAAGGTATTCGAATTAAAGAGTTGATTGTTTGGTTTTAACTTTATTCTAACACAAATAGTTTCTATGCAAACTAATTTTTAGTATATTTGCAGTAAACCTTTTAAAAAAGGGTAATTTTTCAATTGTTTCAATAAAAATTAATAAATGAGTAAAGAAAAGTACTTAGATAAGGCAATTGCTTGGGCAGAGAGAAAAGCAACTGTTTCTTTGAGATCTATTCATGAAGATTACGAAGACACAAAAGTTTTTACAAATAAGTCTACAAAACAAGAAATTCAAGCTGATTTATCTTTTACCACTCATGGTGGTGCGAAACATTTTACTGAAGTGGTTTTAAAGGAAGAGAATCCAAAAAATCTTGTAGTGAAATGGAAAGTGCTCAGTTTCGTAGCCTCAATGAAGAGAGGTAAACTACACCTGCTTGCACCAAAAGGTCATAAAGCATTTACAGAGCGTTTGGTAAATCGACATAACATCAATGCCGTCGTACACGCTATTTAATTCTTCTCAATCTATCAGCACTAGTTACAGTTTTAATTTAAATAACATAATTATCTATTTATGCAAATAAAGAATGGAATACCCGGAGAAAAACAAGATTCTCACAAAATAAGAAAAGAAATAACCTATTGGAAAGCACAAAGTAAAGAACGTAAATGTTCAGACTTTTCTGAAATGTCTTATTGGGAAGTAATGTGTACTAATAGTGCATTATAACTCCTGTCATTCTTACGGTTCTTGATTTCTAATAAGATCATGAGTTCTAGATAAATAATCGTATTCTGACAGCTTTATTATTGCTTTTGTCAGAATCTCTACTTAAATAAATTTTCCTAGCTTTTTAATTACACAATTATAAGATTCGCAGCTGAAGATGGGCGATTAAAAAAGAAAGGGATAGTTATGATTATAACAAATTGTAAAGGAGGTACAGCACTGTACATTGTGCCAAAAAATTCTTCGGATTCTTAATGTTAAAAGATCATGCGATAAAAAAATTAAATTTTCAAACAGAATGAGACAATTAAAAATAACAAAACAGATTACCAACCGAGAATCAAAATCTTTAGACAGATATCTGCAGGATGTTACAAAATTATCCATGATAACTGCAGAAGAAGAAGTCGAACTAGCAGGACGTATTAGGGATGGAGATCAAAGAGCATTGGACAAAATGGTGTCGGCTAATCTGCGTTTTGTTATTTCGGTAGCTAAGCAATATCAAAATCAGGGGCTGAAACTCTCAGATTTAATTAATGAAGGAAATTTAGGATTGATTAAAGCTGCTAAACGTTTTGATGAAACCAAAGGTTTTAAATTTATTTCATATGCTGTATGGTGGATCAGACAATCTATTTTGAAAGCTCTGGCAGAACAATCTCGGATTGTAAGATTGCCTCTCAATAGAATTAACGACATTAACAAAGTTAAAAAGGCCTATTCTTCTTTAGAACAAAACTATCAAAGACCTCCTAGTGAATCAGAATTGAGTGAAGAATTGCAGTTGTCAACCTCTAGTATAAAACAATCACTACGACATAATGCAAGACACATATCAATGGATGCTCCTTTAAAAAATGAAGAGACTTCTAGTATGTATGATCTTATGCATAATAAAGAATCAACAGCCCCAGATAAGAATTTGATGAATGATTCTTTACAGAAAGAAGTGAACAGAGCATTAAATAAATTGTCTGACAAGGAAAGTAATATTTTACGCTTGTATTTTGGAATTGGATCTTTCGAGGCAAAAAGCCTAATTGAAATAGGTGAGATCTTTGACCTTACTCGAGAAAGAGTAAGGCAAATAAAAGAAAGAGCCGTGCGAAGATTACGGTACTCTTCAAAGAATGGAATTTTAAAAACTTACTTAGGATAAACAAAATAAATGAAATTTATAGAAATTAAAAGAAAAACAAGAACAGAAAAACGATACAGTAAAAGAATGGGAGAACTCACTACAAAAGTTACCTATATCAGAAAACACTTGTTAGGACTTCCAATAAAAACGCTCCATAAGTATCGTGAAACATACTATGGTAAGATTAAGAATTGTGAAGACTGTGTCTTATATCAGTAAAGTTGTAGGATACTAATCACTCTTATTTCAACAATTTGGGAAATGCGACTCTTTTGCTTTTTTAGAACTCTTGGGCGTACAATAAAAGTAAACAAATTTCTACACGGCTATGTTGACTGTAGAATCATTTCCTTATAAGGAATAATCGTTGTAAATCCTTTATTTTTAAAGTAATCCATATCAGACACATGACCAGTAGCCAATACAAAATCACCACCCCAACCACCAAGGCTTTTAATGCTTCCTGAGTAATCTGGAAATAATTGTGATTTGACGGTTTCCGTTTTGATGATTTTTGAGATAATTTCTTCGTGCGTATTAACTAGTTCTTCAAATCCTCCAATAGTATTACAATTTAGAATTTTGGAAGTAATTTCTTTAACCGCAGCTTCGGCTTTATCAAAGTCTTTTAAAGGTAAGGATTGGTAGCGTTTTATTGATTCTTTACTATCCTGTTTTTGATTTAAATATACAAAAAAGAGATTTTCCTTAAAAGGTGGGTCAAAATGTACTTCTTTAATAATGGGCTTACTCTCGGTTCTTGTGTATAGAATAGGAGTGTCATGCTGAGCACAAGCAATATCATATCCACTGCCTCCGAAGCTATGGTCTAAAAGTTCAAAAGCATTAACTTTTGCCCATTGTGCAATATTATTAATTAGTGTAGATGATGATCCCAAACCCCATTCTCTATTGAACTCTAGCCTGGCTTCAATAATATATCCCTTTTCTGAAGAAAGAAAATTTGTGTTTAGTGCTTTGGCGGCGTTTAAGATGTTGATTAATGTTTTTGATACAGTATTTTGCTCTTCGTCATTTTTTGGCTCAATGATAAGATTATTTTCTATAGTCAATGTAGTTTCAAACCAACTGTTTTCATCTTCATCAATACTTTTCCAAACGATTTGATTAGAATTGTCATGCTCTTCTACAAATAACCACTGCCCTTTTTGGGTAGGTAATGCCAAAGCAGTCACATCATCCAGAACCAAATATTCTGCTGTGAGTAGTAGTTTACCGTGGCTGTAAAAAGACTTTTTCATTGGTTCTTATGATGCTCTCAATTTTTCAATTTGTGTTACTACTTCACTATGAGTAACCGTATTTGTCTTGAAATATTTTATAAGCTGTTCTTTTTCATTTTCTGTGGCTTCAAATTGATTAAGAATATTCATTAGATGCATTTTCATATGCCCCTGCTGGATTCCTGTAGTAATTAATGAATTTATAGCAGCAAAATTTTGAGCGAGTCCAGCTACGGCTGTAATCTCCATTAGTTTTTTTGCATTGGGTTTGCCTAATAATTCCAAAGCCAATTTGACCAAGGGATGAAGATTAGTCAATCCACCAACGGTACCCAAGGCAAGAGGTATTTCGATCGAAAAGCTAAATACGTCATTCTTTATTTCGGCATGTGTGAGACTTCTATATTTCCCATTTCTTGAGGCGTAAGCATGTGCACCTGCTTCTATAGCTCTAAAATCATTTCCGGTTGCCAAAACCACAGCATCAACACCATTCATGATTCCTTTGTTATGTGTGACAGCACGATAGGGCTCAATTTCTGCAATATTGACTGCTCTCACAAATTTTTTGGCGTATTCATTTGCCGAGAGTTCTGAAGTGCTGGGCAGCTCATTTACGAAACATGATACAGAGGCTGTTACCAAGCACTCAGGCACATAGTTAGAGAGGATACTCATGATAATTTCTATCTTTTTTTCTGAATCCGAAAAATTATCATATTCTTGGGCTTCAGCAACAAAAGTTTTTGCAAATTGCTCTAGACAAGAATTAATAAAATTAGCTCCCATCGCGTCAGCAGTCTCAAAGGTGCAATGTAACTGGTAGTAGTTTTCAATTTCTGCTGTCTTATCTCGTAATTCAATTTCTTTTACCCCTCCACCTCGTTTTTCCATATTTTTGGTAATGTGCGATGCAGAGGACATTAATTTTGATTTAATTTTGCTAAAGAATAGAAGTAGTTTTTCGGGATTTCCGTGATAAGAAAAATGAACTTGCCCAACTTTTATGGTAGAAAGTACTTCAGCTTTAAACCCACCTCTTCTTTGCCAAAATTTAGCAGCTTTGCTGGCGGCGGCGACTACCGAACTTTCCTCAATCGTCATAGGTAAGGTATATCGCTTATCGTTAATCAAAAAATTTGGAGCTACCGAAAAAGGCAAATAATAATTAGAAATTGTGTTTTCAGTAAATTCATCATGAAGCTGCTGTAATTGCTCGTTAGAGTTCCAATACGTAACTAATGTATCTGTGGCAGTGGCATCATTGCCAAAATGATGTTCTGCCAGCCACTTTATTTTATCTGCTTTAGAGAGTTTTGAAAATCCAGAAACTACAGGAGCCATTGTATCTTTTATTATTATTGCCTTCAAAGATACTATTCTGTTTTGTGAAATACCTAATTGAAATGTTTTTGCTTTAATTTAAAACCTTAAACACTATTTTTTCTTGGGGATAAGTTTTATGGTTTATTTAACGATATGTTAAAAAAAATCAGGTTAGGAGCTATAATTTTATTGTATTTAACAGCATTTGTTGTATTTTTCACGGATTTTTTAGTATTCTTGGCGTTAACAATTTTTAAAAATATGATATGAAATAAGCCGTAAATATCAAGTTGATATTAACTAAAAGAGTTATTGGCGATTTCATATAACTATTAAAGCGATAAATACATACGGATGAAAATTACAAGATTATTTTTTGGAATTATATTGTTTCTTGGAATTACAGCGATTGCACAAGACAAAGCTTTTACACTTGAAGAGATTTTCAAGGGCACATTTAAGACCGAAGGATTTAAATCGTTACACTCCTTGAAAAATGGGAAGCAATATTCTGTTTTAGAAAAGGATAAAATTTCTGGAGCCACTCATATAGAAGTATATGATTATACTACGGGAGAAAAAGTAAAAACTTTGGTCAGCTCATCTTCAATAGAGGGGTTGGATGCCTTTCAGGGATACAGCTTTAGTAAAGATGAAACTAGAATTATACTTTCCAGTGAGATAGAACCTATATTTCGTCGTTCCAAAAAAGGAATTTACCATATTTATGATGTGCCCTCGAATGGAGTTTTCAGAATAAGTGATCAAAAAATTCAAGAACCTGTATTATCTCCCGATGGAAACAAAGTGGCTTACATCCTGAACAACAATATATATATGCTCAATTTTGTAACAGGACAGGAGGTACAATTAACAGATGACGGTAAGAAAAACGAAATAATTAATGGGATTACCGATTGGGTGTATGAAGAGGAATTTGCTTTTGTGAGAGCCTTTGAGTGGAGTGCCGATAGCAAAAAAATAGCTTTTATAAGATTTGACGAAAGAGAAGTTCCAGAATTCTCTATGGATGTTTATGGAACAGGATTGTATCAAAAACAAGAGGTGTTTAAATATCCCAAAGCGGGAGAAAAAAACGCAAAAGTCTCTTTGTTTATTGCTAATATTGAAGCTATGGCGCTAGATGAAGTAAAGCTGGCGAATTACAAAGATTTTTATATTCCAAGAATAAAATGGACCACAAATCCAGATGTTTTGAGTGTTCAAGTACTAAACAGACGCCAAAATAATCTGGATTTACTATTTGTAGATGCCAAAACTAAAACGCCAAAAGTGGTACTTAATGAAAAAGATGAGGCATACATAGATGTGACCGATAATTTAACTTTTTTAGAGGACAACAGCTTTATCTGGACTAGTGAAAAGGATGGGTTTAACCATATTTATCACTATGCTGAAACAGGAGAACTGATCAATCAGGTTACCAAAGGTAATTGGGAGGTAACCCAATATTATGGATACAATCCCAAGAATAAAAAAATATTCTATCAAAGTGTGGAAAACGGAAATATCAATAGGGATATATATGCTATTACTTTAGATGGAAAAGACAAGAAGAGATTAAGTTCTAAAGAAGGAAACAACGATGCCGAATTTAGTGCAGATTTTAGTGTGTATATTAACTATTTTTCGAATGCTACAACTCCTTATGAGTATACTTTGAATGATGGATCTACAGGAAAAGTGATAAGAGAACTCAAAAATAACAGCGCCCTTGTAGAAAAGTTAAAACTTTTTGATATGAGACCTAAAGAGTTTTCTACGATCCAAGTAAATGGAGAAATTTTGAATATGTACATGATCAAGCCTAAAGATTTTGATACAAAAAAGAAATATCCATTATTGATGTTTCAATACTCGGGACCAGGGTCACAGATGGTAAAAAACACCTGGAATAATCGAAGAGATTATTGGCATATGATGCTTGCACAACAAGGATATATTGTAGCATGTGTTGACGGAAAAGGTACAGGATTAAAAGGGGCCAAGTTTAAAAAAGCAACACAAAATGATTTAGGGAATCTAGAAGTGCAAGATCAAATTGCAGCAGCCAAACAACTAGGTGCTTTAGAATATATAGATGCCTCTAGAATTGGTATTTGGGGATGGAGCTATGGGGGCTTTATGTCTAGTAACTGCTTGTTTAAAGGTGCCGATACCTTTACAATGGCTATTGCAGTTGCCCCTGTAACAAGTTGGAGATTTTATGATACCATTTATACAGAACGATATTTGATGACTCCTCAAGAGAATGCCAAAGGATATGATGATAATTCACCGATCAACTATGTTAATGGTTTAGAAGGTAAGTATTTACTAATTCATGGTAGTGCAGATGATAATGTACATGTGCAAAACACTATGCGATTGATCGAGGCTTTGGTACAGGCTAATAAAGAATTTGATTGGGCAATTTATCCAGACAAAAATCATGGTATCTATGGTGGAAATACTCAATTACATCTCTACAACAAAATGACGAACTTCATTAAAAATAACTTATAAATAATTAAACTAACATAATGGCAAATACAGTTAAAGCAGCTCATCAAAAAGAGCTTTTTGGACATCCGGTAGGGTTATACATATTATTTTTTACAGAAATGTGGGAACGATTTTCCTACTATGGAATGCGAGGAATTTTGGTTCTTTATTTAACTGCCAAAACTGTAGGAGATAATCCAGGATTAGGATGGTTGGATGCAGAAGCTCTATCTCTTTATGGGTGGTACACTATGTTAGTTTATGTGGCGTCTATTCCTGGAGGAATTATTGCTGATAAAATCTTAGGACAAAAGCGCTCTGTAATGATCGGAGGCCTACTGTTAGTTGCAGGTCATGGTATTCTTTCTATTGAAGAAATGTGGGCTTTTTACACTGGTTTAGCGCTAATTATTGCCGGGGTAGGAATGTTAAAGCCAAATATCTCAACTTTAGTAGGAGGTTTATATAAGCAGGGGGACGAAAGAAGAGATAAAGGTTTTTCAATTTTTTATATCGGTATAAATGTTGGAGCTGCTCTTGCCAGTCTTGTAGTCGCAGTAGTTGCAGATGCTTATGGCTGGCATGCAGGGTTTGGGCTAGCTGCAATCGGAATGGTTCTGGGTCAGACTGTTTATATGCTAGGTCAGAAATATATCACACACGTAGGGAATAAGCCAATAAAAACTATTGATAAAGAAGATGATCACGTTTCTATCGGGAAAATTTTCAGAAATCAATTTTCGTCTACTGTGCCATTGGCAGTGACTTTTATTCTAGCAATTGTTTCTTCTCTGGTAGCTTATCTATTTATCGAAAATCAAAAAATAGCGTATATTCTATTTTTTATATTCTTATCTCTGGTAGTAGGAATGATGATTACCATATATCGTGATTTAAAATCTAAGGTTGAAAAAGATAGATATATCGTACTACTACTGTCCTTTATTATTGTCATCGTTTTCTGGGGAGCCTTTGAGCAAGCCGGTGGATTAATGAATCTTTATGCTGAAAATAGAACTAACAGAATGTTTTTAGGATATCAAATACCCGCAGCGGTTTTTCAATTTTTTAATCCTTTCTATATCATCCTGTTTGCTGTTCCTGTTGCTAATTTCTGGCTTTGGTGGAAAAATAGAGGTAAAGAAGCTTCTTCATTATTTAAAATGGCTAATGGTGTGATCATAATGGGATTAGGTTTTGTATTTATGGTGTTTGCTTCAATGCAGTACGAAAAAATAGGCGAATCTGCAATGTACTGGCTCGCTTTAGCATATTTATTTCATACTATTGGAGAATTATGTGCTTCACCTGTAGCACTATCCTTCATTACTAAACTTGCACCAGTTCGCTATGGCGCTTTAATGATGGGAGTATATTTTGCCGCAACTGGTTTGGGTAATAAAGTTGCAGGACTTATTGGAGAATCAGCATCAGAGGCAGGCGAGCTTACCATTTTTTCAGGGATAACAATATTCTGTGTGATTTTTGGAATCTTAGTGATTATGCTCCTAAAACCATTAAAGAGATTGACTCATAAAGCAGAAGACCTAAAGCCGAACACTTACGATGAAGAAACTGAAGGTTTTGAACTAGCAGATACTGCAGAATAACCCTATATTTATGAGTACAGATATAGAAAACTTATTCAAGGATAAGGTATTAGGACATCCTGCAGGTTTGTTCATTATATTCTTTACCGAAATGTGGGAACGATTTTCGTTCTATGGGATGAGAATTCTTTTAGTCATATTTCTTACAGCACCATTATTTGGAGAAAACCCGGGTTGGGCTGATTGGCCAAGAGAGCATGCATTGGCTTTATTTGGCACATATGCGTCACTACTGTATTTAACTCCGATTTTGGGAGGCTATATTGCCGATAAAATTACAGGGTATCGTTGGGCAGTTGTCATTGGTTGTCTGATTATGACCCTGGGCCATGCTTCCATGGCATTTGAGACCGAAACTACATTATATCTTGGGTTGGCTTTTTTGGTGATAGGGACTGGGCTTTTTAAGCCGAATATCACTTCTATTATTTCTGAAATGTATGAAGGAAATGATGCTAAAAAAGACGGAGCATATACCATATTTTATATGGGAGTAAATGCCGGAGCCTTTTTTGGGATTATGCTTTGTGGGTATTTAGGAGAAAACTATAGCTGGGCATTGGGATTCGGATTGGCAGGAATATTCATGTTTTTGGGAATGATTATGTTCTGGCTAGCTAAAGACTTATTTGGTGGCATTGGAGCCAAACCCAATAAAGAAGCAAAAAAAGAAGTAGTCCTAAAAGAAGGGGATAAGTTGAATCCCTTTACAATTGTCGATAAGGTTTTAATTGCAACAACTGCCATTATTGGGTTTGCCTGGTTAATAAATGATCCGATGTCAAAAATTGGAGATGTTAATTTGTTTGATTTTTCATTAGGAAATTATGAAGGACCAACAGTAATGATTGTTTTTGCAGTTATTATGTTTTTGTATTTAATCATTTCAAGAATTTTACGATACAATACAACTGTTCGTGATAGGATGTTTGCTGTAGCAATTTTTGCATTTTTTACTATATTCTTTTGGGCCGCTTTCGAACAAGCCGCAGGATCATTAAATATCTTTGCAAGGGATTATACATCTAGAGATCTATCTGGTTCTTCGGCAATGATATTTAAAATAATAGACACAATTCTAACGGTAGTGCCATTGGGTATTATCACATGGGTTTTATATTTGCTATTTAAGAAAACATTTTCGAAGATTGGTTTTTCTAATGTTGTCTTATCGATTTCGTTTTTAATTATCTGGGGAATTGTTATCTGGAAATTAAATAAAGAATTTAGTAAAGATACTACCGAAGTAGGAGCAACTTGGTTTGGGATTCTAAATTCCTTTTTTATCATCGCGTTGGCACCCCTGTTTTCAAAATGGTGGGAAAGTAAATATAATCCTAGTGCAGCGTTCAAATACGGCTTCGGACTGGCGCTTTTGGGTTTCGGTTTTGGATTGTTAGCATATGGTTCATCAAATATTCCACAAGGGGCTAAAACAGCTTCAGTAAGTATGGTATGGCTAATTTTAGCTTATTTGTTTCATACTTTGGGAGAATTATGTCTATCTCCTGTTGGATTGTCATACCTCAGTAAACTAGTTCCCGGAAGAATGATTGCATTTATGTTCGGAATCTGGTATCTGGCCATTGCTATCGGTCAAAAAGCTGCAGGAACGGTAGGAGGAATGATTGATGAGGTAACTGCAAATTATAATTTATCCACATTTTTCCTGATATTTACCATAATTCCTATTGCCGCAGCAGGATTAATCATGGTATTGAATCCTTTATTGAAGAAACTAATGCACGGAGTGCGATAAATAATAATAAATGACTTCGCTCGTTCCTCAATGACGAGTGAGACTTCTTAAATAAGGAACAGTTTTTGTTCCCAATAAATAAAAAACAATAATTATGAAATACCTACTTTCTGTTTTTATCTTTTTCATGTGTTTTGCTATTCATGCACAAGAGATCAATTGGATGTCTATGAATGAAGCACTGGAAGCTCAAAAAAAAGAGCCCAAGAAGATTTTTATGGATGTATATACTGATTGGTGCGGACCTTGTAAACTTCTGGATAAGAAGACTTTCCATAATAAAGACGTGGTTTCTTACGTAAACAAGCATTACTATGCTGTAAAATTTAACGCAGAAGGTACAGAAGAGATTCGATATAACAATTTCACATATACAAATCCAAACTATAATCCCAATAGGAAAGGAAGAAATAGTCAACATTTTTTTGCCAATGCTTTAAAAGTAACAGGGTATCCTAGTATGGTATTTTTTGATGAGAAAGGGAATCTTATTGCTCCTGTAGTAGGTTTTAAAACTCCACAACAGCTGGAAATTTACTTAAAAATGATTAATAATAATGATTATAAAAAATTAACCACTGCGGATGCCTGGAAGAAATATGAAAAATCTTTTGTGAGTACATTTTCAAATTAATTTTTTACAGCAATTAAATATTTCCGTTAAGTCTCAAATCATATAATCTTAACTATTGACATACAATTAATCGACTTTGTAGGCGTTATCTTATTCGTAAACCCAAAAAATACCCTGATTTAGCTTAAAAAAAAGTTAAAAACGTATTTCAAAGGATTTCTTGTTGCTTTTGTCGATGTTTTTATCTTTTTTTGTGTCAGAAACCTACTTATGAAAAAATTTTTAGCCATAGCTACCCCCTCTATGCTGTTGATTGTTTTGCTGTTTTCTTTTGTATCTGCAAAACAACCTGAAGAGAAAAAACAAACATTATCAGGAAAAGTTAACCGTGTTCAGCTTCCCTTACCACAACCGCCAGAAATTCATTTTACACATTTATATAAAGAGCGATTAGAGGATGCTATTCAGGAGTACTTTAATAATGCAATTGATAAAAATCAAATTGTAGGAGCTTCTGTTTCAATTGTAAAATGTGACTCAATCATTTATTCCGGAGGTTTTGGAAATAAGAATGTTGCTCTTAAAGATACTGTTAATGCGGAAACCATATTTAGAATAGGCTCTGTGTCCAAAGGTTTTGCAGGAATTTTGACAGGTATTCATGTACAAGACGGTCTTATCGACTGGGAAGATAAGATTATTGATCATATACCAAATTTTAAACTGGCCAATAAAAAACAAGCTACCCAAGTAACACTGTCACATGTGTTATCGCATACTTCTGGATTACCTTACCATAGTTTTACTAATCTTGTAGAAGATGGATTGGCGTTAACCACCATCGCAGGTCGTTTTAATGAGGTGCTACCTTTGCAAAAGCCTGGAAGCGTATATAATTATCAAAATGCCATATTTGCGCTTAGCGGGGAAATTATAGAACGAATAACAGGAAAACCATTAAGAGAAGTAATTAAAGATAGAATTTTTAGTCCTTTGCAAATGGAGACTGCTTCGGCAAGTTATGAGGCTTTAGAGCATTCTGACAATGTTGCGATGCCACATCAACGCGTACGTCGTGGTTGGAGGCCAACCAGGATTAATAAGAAATATTACAACGCTATTGCCGCAGGAGGTATCAATGCCAGCGCTATTGATATGGGAAAATGGATGAAATTTTTATTAGGGAATAATCCCGATGTTTTAATGACTAAAACTATGGAAGAAGTCTTCAGTCCGATGGTTCAGGTTGGAGGTAGAAGAAATTACTACCAGAGATGGCCAGGGTATAAAGCTTCTTATTATGGATTAGGGTGGCGAGTTCATGAGTTTGATGATGCCAATACTGGTGAGCTAAACAAAGTCATTCATCATGGAGGCGGAGTGAACAACTACAGAAGTGAGATTGCAATTTATCCCAATGAGGACCTGGGAATTTGTGTACTCTTTAATAGCCCAAACAAAATGGCAAAGGATTGTATTCCTAAAATTCGAAAAATTTTACAGGAAATATTGGATACTCAAGGTGCCGAAGACATCAAGGAGTCTTTAGTTGTATTGTAAATGCCAAAATTTTTATTCCAAAATAAAAGCTCCCTTCTTGTCAGTACGGTGAAAAGGGATTTTTCGTTTCTTGCAACTAGTTTCCCAACGATCTATATAACTCTTGAAATTACTTCCGTCGGCAATAATTTGTTTAGGCTGTAAACTATCGATCATTCTATCCAAATGAATTTTTGGAGAATCAATTAGAAGGACAATGTCGGGTCTTAATTGTTTTTTGAGGTATATAGAGCTACTATCAATCACCAAAATCATTTGATTTTTATAACTATACATGTTCTTTAGAGAGATAACAGAGCTATCTGCCATGGCTTGGTTTTGAATAAGATAATTACCAAACAAAAAGTGCTGCGTTTTGTCAGAAATATACTTTCTACTATAAAGGTGCAATTTTTTACTGTCAAGAACGCCTAGAGTAGTGTTTCGTTGATTTTGAAATATGACCAACTCTTGTTTTTGTAAGGCATGCTGCTTTTCGAAGGTAAGAACAAGGAACATCACAATTATAGGAATTACTGTCCAATACAATTTTCTTTTTTCATACCTCTCAAATAATGTTATCGCCATTATAAGAATGATGTAGAGTGTAATGAGCATTCTCCATGAAAATGGGATATCAGTAATCAAGAATGTTTTTTGATCTGCCACCCAAGCTATGATCGTATTCATAATATCGATACAAGCGCCAAATAAATCGGGAACGGCTTGAGGTAATATTCCTATTAGAGCTAAAATAATTACCGTGATTCCAAACCCAAGTATTATCCCTAAAAAAGGAATGATAATAAGATTAGAAACAAAAAATAAAATCGGGAACTGATGAAAATAAAATAAAGAGAGTGGGAGCAGTCCCAATTGGGCACTAATGGTCACTGTAAAGGTTTCCCACAGCTTTTTAGAGATATAAAATTTCGGATAATACTGTCTTGCGATTATTGGCTGAATCCAAACAATTGCAAAAACTGCCAAATAACTAAGTTGAAAGCCAACTGAAAATAACAGGAGTGGATTGAAACAAAGGAGTATAAACATGGATACAAAAAGCGAATTGTATATGCTAGTTTGAGATCTTAATTGTATTCCGATAGCAAGAAAAGAAAACATTGTCACGGCTCTTAGCACCGATGGTGATAACCCAGCAAGAATAGCAAAGCACCAGAGTAAGAAGATGGTGATTAACAATACAATAGTTTTTCCTTTTCGAAGAAATCTAAGCAATGGCTTTAATATCAAATTAAGAATGAGCAATAAGATTCCCACATGCAGTCCTGAAACTGCCAAAATATGGATAGCCCCTGCATCTCTGTAGTTCTCGAAAACTTCTTGATCTATATCTTGACGTTGACCCAAAATCAGAGCATTGATAATAGATAGCTGTTCAGGAGAAAATGAATATTTAGATAGTTTTAAGTTGATATTCTTTCTTATTTGATCGGCTAAACTAAACAGTGACTTTTGTTCTTCATAATTATTAATAAGTTGGTGAGGGGATACTGTTGTCTTATGATATATGTAAAGATTACTAAGATATTGTGCATAATCAAATTGATTTGGATTTAGTGGATTTGGAATAGACTTCAATTTGGTTAGAACCGTGTAGGTTTCTCCTACCGCCAAAATACTATTTGTGGTATCTTTTGGTACTTGAAGAAGCAAATTACCTTTCGCTTGGTTTTCTTCAATAAATTTAATAGAGACAATATATTTGTTATAATAAGAGGTAGGTTTTAAACGCTCTTTTATATAAAACCTGATCCCAATTTCTTTTTTCTGATCATTTTTCTGGTTAAGGATATGGCTGTAATGCTTCGAATCGTTTTTTGGATTGTGAATTTGCACTAATACGGTACCAAAAAGGATAAAAGCCGCGATTGCTGAAAAGGTAAAAGTATAGGACTCGTTGAATATTTTTTTAGAGTGATGCCATGTAAATAGTAACAAACCGATAGAAATAATAAATATGATTAGAGATGTTTCTAAAGAGAAAGTAGTATAATATCCTAAAATTATACCAGTGATGGTTGATAAGGTAATAATTATAAAAGGGACATTGAGTAATTTCATTCCTAATAGAGTAGAACATTTTTTTAAAGTGTCTATCTATGCAATGATAATAGATATCAGTTTCATTTTATGAAACTGGGGATATGAAGCAGAATAATTATTGTAATAGTGTAATAAAAAAGGGATCTTTATAAAAAGTTTTTCAAGGTATATCAAGTGTGGTTTAGAATACTCTTCTGGCACTTACAAAAGCTTTATTCCAATATTTTTCATTGAGGCTTGATATAATTACTCCTTTAGAAGTAGAGGCATGAATAAATCGTATGGTGCCTTTGGTTTCGACTACTAATCCAACATGGGAAATTACATTTTTCCTTTTATTGGTTTTAAAAAACAACAGATCACCAATACCTACTTTTTTGATAGATACTGGTTTTCCCTGGGTTGCCATAGTTCTCGAAGTACGTGGCAGAATAATATTCTCTTTTTTAAATGAAGTATATACCAAACCAGAACAATCCATTCCTTTTTTTGTAGTTCCACCAAATTTATAACGGGTACCCTTAAAAGATTGGGCATAAGTTACAATACTTTTAATCTTTTTCTTAGCTGGAGGATTATTGGCCACTTTTCTCCTAAAAGCAGGTGTAGGTTTAGCTGAAATAACGGCTTTGTTTTTTGATGAGCTTCCGCAGGAATATGTAATGGCAATGAACAAAGTGATTAGCATGTAGGTTATAAATTTTTTCATTTTGGGGAAGTTTTTATTTTATAGATTCTACAATAAATGCCGCAGTTTTGTCACTTGCACCACGACCACCAAGCTTTTTTTCCAGATCATAATAATCCAAAAACATGACCGCTCTTTTGTAGTCGTCTAGTATAATAGTGAGTTCTTCTTTAAGTTTCTTAGGGTTAAAATCACCTTGAATAAGCTCGGTTACAATAGGTTTATTCATGATCAAATTCACTAAAGAGATATACTCTAGATTAATAATTCGTTTGGCAATTTGATACGAAATATAGCTTCCCTTATAACAAACTACCTGGGGAACTTTGAATAAGGCAGTTTCTAGGGTTGCAGTTCCTGAAGTCACCAATGCTGCATTGCTGAGGCTAAGCAAATCATAAGTTTGGTTCATGACCAAATGAATGCCTTCTTTTTTAATAAAAGGTTTATAGAAGGAAACGTCTTGACTGGGCGCGCCAGCCACTACAAATTGATACTCCGGGAAATCATCTACCACAGTAAGCATCACTTCGAGCATTTTTTTAATTTCTTGTTTTCTGCTTCCCGGTAATATAGCAACAATTGGTCGATCATCAAGATTATTCTTTTCTTGAAAATCCTGAGGCAAAATCTGTTCATGATCTGCAATAGCATCAATCAGTGGATGCCCTACAAATTGAACAGGATATTCATATTTATCATAAAAATCTTTTACAAAAGGTAATACCACATACATATAATCAACGTAAGCCTTTATGGTTTTAATACGGCCTTCTCGAGATGCCCAAAGCTGAGGGCTTATATAATAATGAGTGATAAAACCTTGAAGTTTTGCCCATTTTGCAATAGGAAGATTAAAACCAGAGTTATCAATTAAAATGACGACATCTGGGTGATACTGCTTGATATCTTTTTTGCAATATTTGATAAAACCAAGTATTTTAGGCAGGTTTAGAAGAATTTCTATAAACCCCATAAACGATCGTTCTTTGTAATGTGTCACTAAAGTACCTCCTACGGCTTGCATAAGGTCGCCTCCCCAAAATCTAAATTGAGCTTTGGGGTCTTCTTTTAGAATAGATTTCATAAGATTAGCACCGTGTAGATCACCAGATGCTTCTCCCGCAATGAGGTAGTATTTCATTAAAAAAAATCACTTAACGTTATCAAATATTAACCAAATTTACTAATTGCAATACAAATAGCTGCAATAAGAGTAGCAAGAAGTACGCCACGAGCTCGATATACCTTCTCTTTTTTTAAATACAGAAAGAAAATTACCAAGTTTGGTATCGCTCCTAATACAATAAGGCTACCAAAGGAATCATTACTAATAGACGCCTTAATTGTTTCAAAAAACCCTAGGCTTTGAGGGCTAAGCGCTGAAAATATAAAAACACATAAAATAAACCCTATACTATTGGCCAATAAACCGGTTATAAAACCAATACTAATTTCTTTTTTAATCATGTAATGACCAATTATTTAGTTCTTGTATAAAATGATGGGCAGTTAGATCAAATTGCGTTGGTACTACAGAAACATATCCTTGACTTAGAGCCCATTCGTCTGTATCTTCACCTTTATCTTCATTTATAAATTTACCAGAAAGCCAATAGTATTGCCTTCCCATTGGGTTGGTTCTTTTATCAAATTCTTCCATCCAATGCGCGTTTGCCTGGCGGCATATTTTAATTCCTTTTATATCCCCTTCTGGCAAGCGAGGAATATTTACATTAAGCACAACACCTTTTGGCAATCCATTAATTAGTACATTTTCTACAATAGTCCTAACAAATTTCTTAGAAGGTTCAAAGTTAGCATTCATGCTATAATCAAGTAAAGAAAATCCAATAGCGGGTATTCCTTCTATTCCAGCTTCCACAGCGGCACTCATCGTTCCCGAATAGATTACATTAATAGCAGAGTTAGATCCATGATTAATACCACTTACACATAAGTCTGGTTTTCTATGGATGATCTCTCGAGCTGCCATTTTTACACAATCTGCCGGTGTACCAGAACAACTGTATTCTTTTTGAGGTGCATCTTTGTCAATCACAATAGGATCACAATAAATGGTGTTGTTCACGGTTATGGCGTGACCCATCCCACTTTGAGGGCTATCAGGTGCTACAACGAAAACATCGCCTATCTCATTCATGACACTTATTAATGCTCGTATTCCAGGTGCGGTAATACCATCATCGTTAGTAACAAGAATCAGTGGTTTTTTTTGAGACATAACATTTTTTTTAAAGAGATAAAAATACACTTTTTTTATTCTTAATATTTATCGAAAAAAGAGGAGTGGGGAATATTAGCTCATTTAAGAAAAATTTAGTATTATTACAGGTTATTGGCACGATTTTTAATGTATTTTGCTAAATAAAACCCCTAAATTTTTTTGAGCGTATGAAATAAGCCATAGTTGTAAAGTTGATATCAATCTAACTAATAATTACTGGCGGTTCCATACGAGCGTTAAAAAACAATAATATTGAACGTATGAAAAAGAGTTTTTTGATTTTGATGCTTACCGTAATCGTTTCGGTTGCTTCTTGCAGTTTTACCACCAAGGTTGAGGATGGCCCTGATAAGGATAAATTGCTAATTGATTTGATTAGTTATGTTCTAGGAAAAGGACATTATGATGCGAAGGATATAAATGATGATTTCTCAAAAGAAGTTTTCTCAGATTATGTGGATGCATTAGACCCTCTTAAACGTTACTTTTATCAAATTGATATCGAGGAGTTTAGGAAATTTGAAAAACTTATAGATGATGAAATTAGAAATAAAGAGATTACTTTTTTCAACCTAACTTATACTCGTCTTCAAGAAAGAATGACCGAAGCTCGATCATTGTATAAGGAAATTTTAGACACTCCTTTTAATTTTCAGAAAGACGAAAAGATCAGCACCGATTACGATAAGTTGCCGTATGCCAAAAACAAAAAGGAGATGAAAGATCGTTGGAGAAAGCAACTTAAATTTAATGCACTTTCCAGCTATTATGATAAAGTTGAAGAGCAATTAGATTCTGTTTCAGTCAACAAAGATTATAAAAGAAAAACTTCTGTAATACTTGAAGAAGAAGCTCGTGAAATCACTCGGGGCTCTTTGAAAGAATACTTTGAATTTGCCGATGATCTTGAGCGCAAGGATTGGTTTACAATTTATATAAATTCTATAGTTGAAGAATTTGATCCTCATACCTATTACTTTGCACCCCAAGATAAAGATAGATTTGATATTGCGATGTCTGGAAAATTAGAAGGTATAGGAGCAAGATTGCAGAAGAAAAATGATAATGTAAAAATTATTGAAATCATTTCTGGTGGTCCCGCCTGGAGAGGTAATAAGGTCGAGGTAGGAGATTTGATTATGAAAGTAAAACAAGAGGATGAACAAGAAGCCGTAAGTGTTGTTGGTATGCGTCTTGACGATGCTGTAAGTCTTATTAAGGGTCCTAAAGGAACAAAAGTTTCTCTTACAGTCAAAAAGGTTGATGGTACTACTGAAGTCGTTGAGATTGTTAGAGATGTAGTTGAGTTAGAAGAGACCTATGCAAAATCATCTGTGGTAAAAAAAGATGATAAAGCTTTTGGTATTGTTAATCTGCCCAAGTTTTACTTCAATATGCAAGATTATAATCAACGCAACGCTGCTAAAGATGTAAAACAAGAAATTGTTCGTCTTAAAGAGCAGGATATAGATGGATTAGTGATTGATCTAAGGAATAATGGAGGAGGATCATTACAAACCGTAGTTGATATCGCAGGCCTTTTTATCGAAAAAGGACCAATTGTTCAAGTTAGAACCAAAGGCGAGGCTCCTGAAGTCTTGAGTGACAAAGACAGAAATATTCTTTGGGATGGTCCCTTAGTAATTTTAGTAAATGAATTATCAGCTTCTGCATCTGAAATTTTAGCTGCGGCTATGCAGGATTATAAGAGAGCAATTATTATTGGTAGTAAGCAAACCTACGGTAAAGGTACAGTACAGAATGTTATGGATCTTAATCGGTGGATGAGAAGTAATGATTTTGGAGATTTAGGTGCCTTAAAGCTTACCACTCAGAAGTTCTATAGAGTTAACGGTGGATCTACGCAATTAGAAGGAGTGAAAAGTGATGTGGTAGTACCAGATCGTTATAGTTATATCGATATAGGTGAGAAAGATCAGGAAAATCCATTACCATGGGATAAAATTCCTGCAGCAGATTATTCGGTATGGGATGGTTACATAGATTTTGATCAAACTATAACTAATAGTAAAGCCAGAATGGCTCAAAATGATCAGCTAAAATTGATCGAAGAAAATGCCAAATGGGTAAGACAAAAAAGAGATATTAATGTTTATTCTTTACAATTTGACAAATATAAGGCCAACATAGAGCTAAATCAAAAACAAGCCGAACGTTTTGATGCTATTGAGGATTATAAAACAAATCTTAGTTTTGAATCTTTACCATATGAAAGAGAACTAATGAAGAAGGATTCTATTTTGGAAGAAAAAAGAGAAAGGTGGCACGAAACCTTAAGTAAAGATGTCTATGTAGAAGAGGCAATTAGTGTGCTAGAAGATATGAAAATTAATAATATACGTCGATCTAAAAATCCTCTTACGCTGAAGAATTAATTATTAATGCCCGAAATAAAATCAAACTCTTTAAGTAAACTTGCGCTCCAAAAATTCAAGAAGAATTTTTGGGGCGTTTTGAGTTTTTACTTTATTATTTTTTGTGGGATTATAGCAATTTTTGCCTATGTTTTGGCACCGGATAATTCTCAGAATGCAAATCAGATGCATTTATCTATTCATTCTAAGCCTCCTGGCTTCACAGTAAAAATATTAACAATCCCTTCTCAAAGCTCATACGATCAATCATTTTTAAGTAAGGTTTTTTTTGGAGTAAAAAACACAGATACTGAAATTCCTATAGAACGCTATACCTTAAAAAATAACGTTTTAAAGATTTATCCCTATAGTGAGGGTGAAGTAATAGGTATTTCAAAAGAAATTCCTCTCAAAGTCTTTCCGAAAGGTTTACCTTCAGAAGAGATAATTAGTACCTTCATTAAGGATCAAAAATTTATATTGGGTACCGATAAATACGGGAGAGACTTGCTTAGCAGAATGTTAGTAGGTATACGTATTTCATTTTCTATTGGATTTGTAGCTGTATTAATTTCATTACTATTAGGAATTTCTCTAGGGGCAATAGCTGGATATTTTGGAGGTATGGTAGATTCTACAATTATGTGGTTGATTAATGTAACATGGTCCATACCTACATTGTTATTAGTAATTGCTATCACATTAGCTTTGGGAAAAGGCTTTTGGCAGGTTTTTATTGCTGTAGGCTTAACCATGTGGGTAGAGGTTGCCAGGGTTGTCAGGGGTCAGGTACTAAGTGTTAAGCAAATGCAATACGTTACTGCTGCAAAGGCTTTGGGTTTTACCCATTTCAGAATTGTTACCAAACACATACTACCCAACAGTTTGGCTCCTGTAATTGTAATCTCTGCAGCTAATTTTGCTGCGGCTATTCTCATCGAGAGCGGACTTAGCTTTTTGGGGATAGGAGCACAACCACCAATGGCTAGTTGGGGGGCCATGATCAAAGATCATTATTCTTACATTATTTTAGGTAAAGCTTATCTTGCTGTCATTCCCGGGCTAGGTATTATGAGTCTTGTGATGGCATTTATGTTGATGGGTAATGCATTACGCGATGCGTTGGACGTGAAGGCGTAAGCTCCATTATGGTTAAAAAATAAAAACCATCCAGAAGTTTTTCCAGATGGTTTTTATTTTACCTAATTAGGCGACATGATCGCCTAATATTTCCCAGCATGTATCAATTAACCATTCATTACCATCTCTTTTAGCTGTAGCAATACAATCACTTAATGGATCGCCACCATTTACCTTTTTGGCAACACTTTTTGAAATTTGATAGGGTTTAAGGTTTTCTAAAATGGATTTTTTCATGATAATCAAATTTAATATTAATGCCTACTCTATTTTATTGGTTTTCGGCTTTCCCAAAAGATGATTTAGTAGCTCATGATTTATATAAAATTCTTCATAGTAGGTTGAATATTATCAATTTTTCATTCCATACTTGGGCAATTGGGTTGACACATTTGACCCATATTGGCTACCCCAGTAGATTGGTTGGTTTTTTGCAACCAAGACGCATTTTTAAAAACATCAGGCCCTGATTTTAGGATCTTTTCAACAGCAACGGGTTGGTTTTTGTCATTTATCAAGGCAGGATCAAAAGGTCGATGAATATTTTTTGAAGCATCAAAGTAAGTGGGTACGAACATATAGGTTTGATATCCTGCTTTGTCTCCATAGGTATCAGGATCTTCTGGGTATGCCGCAAAATACAATCGCAAACCGGTCACTTCTATATTGTTTTTGGCAGCTTCTTGTTCTAAATAGGCAATATACTTTTTGTAGAAATCTAAAGAGTGCCACCCATATTTTGCCTGTTTGGTATTATTACTTTTAGATATAAAGTTCTTTTGGTAAGCCTCGTATAGTTTATGTGCTTCTTGTAAAGAGATCATTTGATCTGGTTTCTTAACTTTTGTAACAATTGAGTTATTGTCGAGACTTTTTGCTGAATCATCATTTTGGCAGGAGGCGATAAAAAAGATACTTGCGATTAATATGGATAAGCTTAATAAAATCTTTGTTTTCATAATTGATTGGATTTAAATAATTTATAACAATTATTTCCCTTACTTTTAGGATTATTTGATGCTAATTAATCAGCAATTTGTGGCATAGCAACAGTCACCTGTGGCCCAGGACCGCATATACTAACACACGCATCTCTACGGCGATAAGTAAAAGTTGTATTCAATCTGTAATGTTTCAAAGACCTTGTACCTCTATATGAGCGCACTTTAGACCTATTATCATGTAATTGGTAGTCGTTAAGTGATCCTGATTTTTTCTCATTTCTTCTAAATCTACGACGGCGTTCGTAATAGTAACTTACTACTGTTGATAAAGTAGTTTTTGTCGCTCCTGGAGTGCCATATGCACATTGAGGACTACCTCCTGATCTATATTTTATTTTAGACTGTAAAGAGAAGTAAATACCTGCTTTCTGATATACATGCTTCATATCTGCTTCATATCTGATACAATCATTTGCACTATCACCGCATTGAACAGTTGAGATAATGATTTTTTTATCTTTTAAAAAATTAGTACTGCTATCCTGTCTATTATTGAAGGAACAATAACTCTTTGTTGTAATTTGTTGTGTTCTTTGTATAGCTTTATTAATTCGATCTTCAAGCTGTTCTCTGTTCAGAGTTCCTTCTGAGCCCTCTTCGAGCAAAAGGAGAACATCATCTTCAGTTCCAAACCAGTAAATTCTATCTTCATTAAAATCGCTAATCGATAATGCATCAAATACGTTTTGATTGCCTTGCCAGGTAACTCCAACAATTTGATGAGTTAGATCAACCTTAAATACCCAATCACCAATCGTCACCATTTCATTTTCATTTAGAATATTGAGAATAGGAGATTCTTCTTCATTATCAAAGCCATAAACTGTTTGATTATAGTATAAGTTTTCCGCTTCATTATTTAATTTTTTGTATAAACTATTGAAATTATTATAGTTTTGATTGAGTATTGAATTCAAATGACTAGTAGTTACTTGATCATTTTCAATCATCGATTCAAAGACCTCTACCGAACTAAATACCAATTGATTGTCGCGGATCACAACTGAGGTTCTGGTGCCTGGATCAGAAAGTTCTTTTTTAAGGAGTTCTTGTTCAGCTTCTTCTTCATCACATGAGATAAAAGCACTCATGATAAGTGAAAAAGTGAGCAAAATAAGTAGATGTCTGCTGTTTAATAATATATTCATTTTGTGTGGAGAATTAATTATACCTACTCTGTTAAAGGTTTTTCGGTTTCGACCTGATTGGTTGTTTTTAGAAATAATAGATACATGAACTAGATCTAAAGAACATGTATGCTATAATGTTAACGCTATACAAGATTCTTACCCGTGCAATAGTGTTAAAATCAAAAAAGTCTATCAGAAAAGTATCTAATAGACTAATTGTTTTATTATGAGTACGCCTTTGTTTTTATTGATTCATCTTTTAAATTTTTGATAAGCTAGTATTAAAACTGATAGTATTAGAGTAATGGATAATAACCAATACACCGAAAAGCTAGAGGGATTGTGAATGACACTAGCATCACCTAGTAAGACAAATGTTGCCCAAAAATGAGGTGAACGCTCAGAAAGTTGGTGGTTGTTGAGATAATGAAGTTTTGCATTTCGAAGGGCCTCGGATTTAGACTGATTTTGCCTTAAATTTTTATAAAATTGATCCATAATATAGGCGGTAGATCGATCATCGATACTCCATAAAGAAGATACCACACTTTTTGCGCCAGAATGAAAAAATCCTCGTGCCAGGCTCATTACACCTTCTCCGGTTTCCTGTTTTCCTTGTAACGTGTTACAACCACTCAACACTACCAAATCGGCATTATTTTTCGTAAAATAGAGTTCTTCTAAATTTAGTTTTTTGTTACTAAATGCAATCCAGGGCGAAATAGAATCAAGTGCGTTTGCGTGAGTTGCAAGATGGATGATGTTATAATTAGGTAAAGTGGTCAGGAATTCTTCTTTGGTAGCCGCTTCATCTGTATATATTTTTCCTTGAAAATAGTTTTTGATTCTCGAAAGCTCGGGTATACTATTTTCTAGTGGAGCCATATTATATTTTTCAAAATTAAGAGGTGCAAAACCAAGAAATGAGTTGTTCTTTTTATTTTTAAATTCTTTAGTCTGTTGCAAAAATGAATTTGAATAGGCGTAGCTAATTTCACAATCCTCAATCAAATAATGATTTTTTGGGGTATTATTTGTAGAGGTGATTAAAGCTTCAAATGGTAGATAGTTAAGATAGTTATCGGGGATAA
The DNA here is from genome assembly GCF_042682765.1 of Aquimarina celericrescens. NCBI lineage: Bacteria > Pseudomonadati > Bacteroidota > Flavobacteriia > Flavobacteriales > Flavobacteriaceae > Aquimarina > Aquimarina celericrescens. The sequence continues at coordinate 38,752 of NZ_JBHUHY010000031.1, forward strand.
TCTTAATCTTTTTACTTTTAGTATTTTCTTTAAGTTCGTGAGTAGGGAATAATTTATTGTAAACTTCATTCGCAATTTTATTATATGAATAAATGGTCGCTTTAGTCTTGAAAGGGGTAGATGCTAGCCCTACCAGTAAAGCCACCTGTTGCTTTAATCCAGAAGCTTCTTCAATCTCTAAAAATTGAGTATCCTGTCTAGAAATATACAATACATAGGCTTTAGTAACTAGTTTTACACCATAATCACTGCCTTCATGAATTGAGGTATATCCCGTATTTTTGGAAACCAATCCATACTCTTCATGTTCTGAAATATTATATTCCAAGATTATCGTATTGGGATCAAGATCTTTTTGAATTTCTTTTAAAGAAACAGCCGTAGATTGAATCGGAAGAGGGTTATATTTTGGGAACGAGTTTTGTATACTATCCTGTAACTTTTTAAGCACTCTTTTTTTGTTTAGCAATTCGATAGTAATTGAATCTTCGGACGTATTAGCAGTCCTATCACTGTTCTCGAGGAAGTATATATTTTTTTTAAGTTGTATTTCTCGCTCAACTAGCTTGGTAGGGATTTCTAGCGATTGACGAATTTTACTATTATTAATGTCTTCGCTTAATAAAAGAGCCTTGTTTTTTTCCATAAAGAAGAAAGCACTTTCTGTATCTTTTGCCAAAAAACAAGCTTCTATTGCCTTTCCATATAGATCGGCACTCTGCTTACGCCAATAGAGTTTGGAACGAAATTCTTTACTTTCGATTCGAATAAGATCAATCAATCGATCGGCTATCAAAAATGTTTTTATAGATTGTTGAAGAGATTTTCTATTTGTTGTGGATTTGAATTGTTTTAGAAAGGCATTTGCCAGATCCTTGAGAATAATTAATAAATAAGAGGTATTTGGTGAAGAAGCTGATAGTTCAGATATAGATTTGTTTGATAACAACAATTCTATCGCTTGGTCATAATTTTTTATGCATTTGTCATATAATTCTTTCTGTTCTAAGCAAAATCCAATATTAGAAAGACTTATAGCTAGTTGTAAAGTATCTTTTTTGTGATTATAATCAATGGCTTTTGTGTGATAGTCTATGGCTAAGTCAGGGTCAATAGTGTTGTATAGATTTCCAATAATTTCAAGCGTATGGGCAATTCTTCCGGTATCTTTTAACTGTTTAGCTATCCCTAATGCTTCGTTATAGTAATCTAATGCTTTTTTGAATTTCAGGTTTTTTTCCTGATTATGCAAAGTGCCCAGAAGTATTTTTATATTGTATCGTGTAGAGGCTTTAGCATTGATTTTTTGTGCAAGAGAATCTGCAAATAACAAATTCTTTATTCCCTTATTATAACTCGACAAAGTTTCTAGTTTTATATCGTTGCCGGCTGCATTGATATTATTAGCGATAAGCTTGTTATAGGCTTTTTTTTCTAGCAATAACGATCTGACAAGATCAAAATGTAAAGAAGCTTTATAATAATCACCAATCTTTAAATAACATTTCCCTAGTGCAGAATAGGCATCAGCGGCATAGACGTTCTTAGAATTAATGCGTAGCAGTTCTTCATAGCTTTTTATGCTTTTTGCGTATTCATTATTTTTAAAGTAAAAAAAAGCCTGATTCTTTAATCCATGTTGGAGTAATGCTGAGTCTTCGGGATACATCTTTTTCTTTAACTCAAACGAATATTGATTGGTTTTTAAAGCATCATTAAGTTTTCCAATTTTATATTTCCATATAGCATATTTATGAGTTATACGTTCTAATAAGCTATCGTTGCTATGTTCTTGATACCGATTGATAATAGAATCCAGTTTTTTTTCTTTTTGATGTTGAACTAGATCTGACCTCAAAATAATTTCCCAGTCTGAAGAAATTTCTTGTGCACAAAAGAGAAAATGAAAAAAATAAAGTATCGTAGATAAAAGAACTATTTTAAAAGTCATTGCAAAAGCTGATACATTTGTGAGATATAACGAATATAAAAATTATCTCACCTTATCAAGCTTTTTTAAGAGGATTTTAAATAAAAGAAGAAAGAGGTGCTTATATTAAATAAACTATCTTCCTTCTTTTGTTCGATTATACTAATTAATTGCGTGTTATCACCTCATCATATAAGTCGATTAATGGATGATTGCCGATTTTATCAAGGATGGATTTCAATTCATTTGTGGTACTGCTAGGTTCTTCTTCTTCTTCTTCTGGTAGATACTGAATGCTTCCAGAATCATGTCCTGCTAAGGGTTTTAAGAACCAATATTCGACAGGAGATCTTAGGCTTACTATTTTTACTAATACCAAATCAGGGTGATTTCTTGAGAATTTTCTTCTTATATCCACTTTTCCTTCTTCACTTATATCATTGTATATGACTTTAATTAAGAGATTTTCGTCAAGGTATTGATCATCAAAAGGCATCCCGTAATCAGGAGAAGTACTTTTTGTGTTGGATTTGATAAGAGAATCATTATCCTTTTCTAAAGATTCTGTAGAACAACTTACAAGAGTCAATGATAACAAACAGTTGAGAAATACTTTTCTTAAGGCCATTTTTATGCTATTTAAATTATGTATATCTAATAGTGATTAAAAACTAAAAATCTTAACCATTGTGTTTTTATTATTATAAATAAAATAAAAAAAGATTCAGAAAGGAAGGGATTTGAAAAATTTAGCTGAAATTCAAATTTATACAGATGAAGTACGACTTAAAACCCCTAGAAATAGTAAGTTTACTGTGAAATATTCGATTAAAACTGTAGTTTAGTAAGAATTAAGTACGTTTCTCTTTGTTGATTAACCCGAGCACATAGTTGAAAATGCAAAAAGCTAAAAGCGATTTTTATTTAGATGGATTATTGTCTGGTGATGAAGCTGTCATTGATGAGATCTACAAAAAAAATTTCTCACAAGTAATTGTATTTGTAAAAAATAACCAAGGAACTTATCAAGATGCTGAAGAAATTTTTCAGGATGCATTATTTCAATTAATTATTAGATTGAATAAAGAAAAATTTGAAATTAAATCATCTTTTAAAGCGTATCTCTTCACTGTTTGTAAAAATTTATGGAGAAAAGAGCTAAAGAATCGAAAAAAGAAGGTAAGAAATGATGGCATAATTGAACTAGTAAGTGAGGTAGATAAACACGGTTCATTTTATTTGGAACAAGAACAGTGGGAGCTTTTTGAGGAAAAAATCTCTGAGCTTTCTGAAAGTTGTCGCAATCTCTTAAAGGATTTTTTTAATAAAGTACCTTATGATATAATAGTAGAAAAATTTCAATATGCTTCTACAAATGTTGCTTTTCAAAGGGTTTTCAAGTGCAAAAAGAGATTAGCAGAACTTATAAAAAAAGATGCTCGATACAAAGGATTAAGTTAATGTAGTTATGAAAGAACAAATGTATCAAAAAATAGAAGCGTATGTAGGTAATTCTATGACACCTGAAGAACAAAGGCAATTTGAAATAGAAATAGCACAAAATCCCGAATTGCAAAAAGAGGTGCGTTTATTTAATGAAATAAACCATCATCTCAACCAAAAAACCTGGTTGCCCGTAGATGAAATTCACGCCAAAGCTAAGAGGAAAGAATTGAAGGAGTTCATTAATAGTGATGAAGCTGAAGCATTAAAGTTAAAATTGAAACGAGCAGCCGAGAACTACAAGAAAAATAAGAATAAAGTAAAAATAAGATATATTATAGGTAGTACAGCCGCCATACTTGTTGTTGGTTTAATAAGTGCAATATTTTGGAAGGGAACTCCAAATCACAATTTGCTGTATGAAGAATATTATACTCAGAGCGATTTACCTTCGGTTGTTAAACGTGGAGCGGAAGATGATCTTTTAACACAGGGAATAACTGCTTTTAAAGCAAAAGATTTTAAAGCATCTGCTAAAAATTTTGAGGAGTACATGACAGAATCCCTAAATAAGGATCCGTTGATTTATGCATATATTGGGTTTTCATATTTAGAAATGGAAAAAACGAAGAGTGCACTCATAAACTTTGACAAGTTACTTACTTCAAATTCTATTGATAATTCTAGAGCACTTTGGTATAAAAGCTTAGCATATTTAAAAGCCAATAAAATTGAAGAATCTAAAGAAGTCTTAATAAAAATTATTCAGGACTCCTTAAATTTTAATTATAAAAAGGCAAAAGAACTCTGGATAGATATCAAATAAATAATTTCCCAAGATGATATCTTGTTTGAATATAATCATTTATTTAAAGGGTTTTGAAAACGAAACGAAATTAGATATTAGATGTGAGCGTATAAAAAAGACCTCTTTTTAACAGGAAAGAAGTCTTTTTATTCTAGGAGGGCTTAATGCCCTAAGGCTTGCCTAGTTCGAAAATGGTCAAAGTTTGAAAACATCTTCCTACAAAATGCTACAAGAGCTTGGCCCGGAGAAATTTAATGTTTTTAGAAGCTATTTCGTTTCAAAAACTAACATAAAACCATTTCTATATATTTCATCACTGTGAGGCCTACGTCGCGTTGCCACTTTGCAGTTCCGCAATATTAGGGGACCGCGACTAGTGTAAATGACTGAGTTAGAACAAGGCCACTTCTTTTAATTGATTTTTGGTCTTTTTTCTCAATTTACTTTATTCAAAGACAAAATGTTCTTCAACGATGTTTAAGGTTTTAAGATTAAATGATTATACTTCTATCGTTTCTCCTCCTTCAGAAACGGTTTCCAAATGATTCTCTAACATAATCCCAATAAAATGGAAGAACTCATCATAACTATATTTTTTCGGATACGCTGCTCCATTAATAATTGATGCAGGTGTGTAAGGAATATTGTTATTTTTGGACCATTCAGATTGTTTGTGTAATACTTCTGCATGTATAGGGTTGTTGGATGGAGCCTTATATTTTTTGATCCATTTGCTAAAAGTTCTATCTGCAAACCAGTCAGAGTAAGCCGTTATAAAACTCTCCTCTCCTTGATCATGATATATTTCTAGCAATCTTAATGCTATTTGAGTGGGTTCTGCCTTTTGATCATCCAAACTTACTCCAAGCCGAACCACGATCTGTAATTTATCACCCATGGTTTTTATAACGCGAGCATACGCTTCAAAAGCACTCTTGCAATAACCACACATTGGATTAGTATAACTGATAATTTTAAAGTCAGAATTTGGATTGCCCAAAACTATCTCGTTTGTAAATGTTGCGGTATCCGATATATGGTCCGAAATACTTAATAAATGATTAAATATTTGACCGTCCCTTTTAAATTGATTTAATCGCATGTTATCTGCTCTAAACTTCTTACTACTAGCTGTCTTTTCTTTTGCAAAAAGATATATAGAAGTAAATAGGGTAGAAAGCAGTAAGAATCCTGGAATTAAATTAAAATCTACCGTCAACGGGAGACTCCTTAACGCAATTATTGCCAGGATAATAGACACGGCAGCAATAGTGATACAAATAGCACACCACTTTTTTATGACGAATCCCTGAGAATAGATAGAGTATATAACAAAAGGAATTCCCATAACGGCTGGAATAAGTAATACACTGGTAAAACCGAAGAAAACCTGGTACAATATAATAGAACCAAAAAAGGCAATGCCAGCATCAGCAAGGGTGAAACCTTTGAATAGTTTTCCACTATTATTATTAATCACATCACCGCAATTGGTGTTGCCTACTGTGGTACAGAATTGATGAATCGTCTGTGATTGTATCCCTAGGCTTTCACGAAGCGCAAAAATACTAAAAACTGCACCCGTAGTAGAAACCAATAAAAATAAAGCTTGATCAAAGTCCCATGACCTGTTTATCAAGGTGGCAACCAATCCAATAACTAGTGCTGAAGCTAGAAAATTTTGTATAAATGATCGATTAGATGTAAAACTTTGCTTACTATTGTATTCTACCGCAATAACCTTAGGGACCCAAATTTCTTTAAACTGTTCAAAATTGAATTTTTTCTTAGCCAGACTAGTATGTTTTATTTCTACAAAATCTTTCTTTTTAAGAACAGTAACAATCTCTTCCTGATCTTCTTTTTTTACCAAAGAAATAAAACTATCAGGAAGCTGGTCAAGAGCCTCTTTTGGAACTTCTACAGCAATATTTTCAATACTAAAATAGTCTAGTGTGTCTGTTATAGATTGAAAACTTGGGTAGTTTGGGTGTATTTGAAGCTGAAGTTCTAAGTCTTTTTTGTCGTAGCCGCCTATTCGATTTTGAATAAGGACACTTTCCACAATATTTTCAATGTTATTTTTCATGCGTGTAATTAAGGTGGTTTTTTTGTGTAATGTTATATTAATAACAACTCTAAAATAAAAATTGAAAAGTCATAAACTTGATATTTTATGTTAAAATTTTTACCGCTTGATGACGTGTTTTGGTCTGTTTAGGACATTTCTTCTTTTTCAATTAGATAAAAATAAGAGCGATTTCCGCAATTAGTCGTTATTCTATTTGATATTTTTGCCTTTCTAATAAAAACACTAAAAAATAATATATTGAGAAGGAAATATCTATACCCGGCATTGATAATAATACTAACAATTGGATTTTATTATATTGAAGAATATCAAGGAGGTAACTGGTCAATATCTAATGATAAAACTGAGGATACGTCTGAATTCAGTTTTTTCTTTTTGCCTACCTCTACAACGGGTTCAATAGTTATACATAAAAACTATGCTCTTTCTTATTCTGAAAAGCATGAACAGGCAGAATGGGTGGCGTACGAATTAAAAAAAGAGCATCTGTCTAAAAATGAATTTAAGCGACCTTACTTTGAAATGGATAAAAAAGTAAGCTCATCGTCTGCAGATTGGCGTAATTTTAAAAATTCGGGCTATGATCGTGGACATCTATGTCCCGCAGGAGATCGAAGATTTAGTTTTGAGGCTTTTGAAGAAACTTTTCTAACTTCTAATATTTCACCACAAAATCACGAATTTAATAGTCAAATCTGGAACTATCTCGAACAAAAGGTTAGATATTGGGCAAAAGTTTATGACGGAGTGTATGTAGTTACAGGAGGTGTTTTATCAAATGATCTGAAAACTATAGGGTATGAGGCAGTATCGGTACCGAAGTATTTTTATAAGATTGTTTTAAAAGATGCTCCAGAAAATCCTAAAATAATTGCTTTTTTAATTCCACATCAAAATTCAAAGGAGTCGTTAAAAAAGTTTGCTGTTCCTGTAGATCAGATAGAACAATTAACAGGGATAGATTTCTTCCCGAAATTAGAAGACGCTATTGAAGAAAAATTAGAAGCTTCTTTGAATACTAATGGGTGGAAGTTTTGATCATAGCTTCATCTTTTCAGAGTTCTACCATTCATTAACTCGGTTTGAATCAAGTTTGATAAAGATAAATAGTAAAATAGTGAATCCCCATAACCCGGATCCCCCATAACTGAAAAATGGTAAGGGTATTCCTATTGTGGGTATTAGACCTGTAACCATACCAATATTGATGGCGAAATGAATGAATAAAATTCCAATAACGCTATAACCATACACACGACTAAACTGAGATTTTTGTCGTTCGGCCAGATGAATGAGTCTGATTAATAGTAAAATGAACAAAATAATGACCATAGAGGCTCCCAAAAAGCCCCATTCTTCTCCCACGGTACTAAAAATGTAATCAGTATGTTGCTCTGGTACGAAACCTCCTTTGGTTTGTGTTCCTTCTTTCCACCCCTTTCCTGTCCAGCTTCCGCTACCGATGGCGATTTGACTTTGATTGGTGTTATATCCAATTCCCTTGGCATCTACTTCTTTTCCCAAAACTATATTAAATCGGTCCCTATGCCGCTGTTCAAATACATTGTTAAAAATATAGTTTACAGAAAAACAAAATCCAGTAATCACAATAAGGGCCAATATGTACTTCGAATATTTTGGTTTTTGTTTTCTTTTTTTAATTAAAACAAAGATCATAACAGCAGCAATAGAGAGAACTACCCATAAAGGGGAGAAGAGTAACGTGAGCATAAACAGTGTTGCTGCCGAAACTCCTACAATAAGATATATTGCTGCCAATCCCTCTCTATAAAGAGGGAAGAAAAAAGCCGCGTATACTAAAGCACTTCCTGGATCGGGTTGAGGTATAATTAATAAGGCAGGCAATGCAATAATTAAAAAAGCTCTTAATTGATGATTGATATAGGTAATATTAGTTTGCATGTCGCTTAAGAATTTGGCAAGAGCTAATGCAGTGCAGGCCTTCGCAAATTCTGAAGGCTGTATTCTAATCGATCCAAATGCATACCATGAAGTTGCACCCGAAATAGTTTTGCCAAAAACAAAAAGGCCCAGAAGTGATACTATAGATATCACATAAATTAATCCTGCAAATCGTTCATAAAATTTCACCTCTATCGCCTGAATGACAATAATGAGTACTATGCTCAATAAAATCCAATATGCTTGTTTTACATAAACTTGCGAAAAATCAGAAAAAGAGAAGGTTTCACCTTCGTAAGATGCAGAGTAAATATTACCCCAACCGAACCCGACCAGTAATAAAAATAATAAGACCGTTATCCAATCAATAGCGGCAACACTTGATTTTGCCATTATTGATTAATTTTAAAGGGTTTGCCACTATAGGGTTTCGCATATTCTTCCTCTAAACTATGTGTAAGAACCCAGTCTTCTAGATCTCTTCGAGTAATCGCACCATTTAAATATTTCTCTATCATCAGTGATGCAATTCTTCCTGCGTAGCGTGCTCCCCAATATCCGTTTTCAACAAAAACAGCTAGTGCTATCTTGGGATTATCTTTTGGGGCAAAAGCTATAAATACAGAATGATCGGTAAGTTGTGTTTTTACTCCATTGATTTTTGCGAAATTTTCTGCTGTTCCTGTTTTTCCACAGATATCAATTCCTTTAACCTGTAAAAAACTTGCAGTACCTTTTGTATACACTTCGTGCATTCCTTGAATTACCGGTTCGAAATGTTCTTTATCAATCGTAGTAATTTTGGGTTTGGTGTAATTTTCATTTTCTATAGGTTTACCGTCAATTGCTTTTATAATATGAGGAGTATAATAATATCCTCTGTTTGCAATAGCAGCTGTCATATTAGCTAATTGAATAGGAGTGGCAAGCACTTCCCCTTGTCCGATAGCATTTGATAACGTTGCAGAAGCATACCACTTATAGGTTGGGAATTGATATATTTTATTATAATATTCTGAATTAGGAACTTTACCTCGTTTTCCTGTTGCCAAATCATTTCCTAAATATTTTCCTAACCCAAAACTTTGCACATGTTTTCTCCAATTGTCTATTCCCTCTTGCGGAGTTTCATATTTTTCTATAATTCTTCTGTATACCGTTGCAAAATAGGCATTACATGAATTAGCAATTCCCGGGATCATGTTAAGCGGACTTCTGTGAGAGTGGCATCCTAATTTTTGTCCTCTTTTTCCGTAGTAGTATCCCATTCTGCAAGAAATTTTTTCTTTGGTATCTATGACTTCTTCTTGTAGCCCGATAAGTGCATTGATGGTTTTAAAAGGAGATCCTGGAGGATACTCTCCTATGATACCTCTATCAAACAGTGGATTTGCAATAGTGTCATAAACGAGTTTGGTAAAGTTTGGGGATCTTTTTCGACCGACCAGTAGTTCTGGTTTATAAGTAGGTGCTGTAACCATTGCCAGAATCTCCCCTGTTGATGGTTCTATTGCCACGATACCTCCTCGTTTATTCTGCATGAGTGTTTGTCCGTATGCCTGTAATCTAGCGTCAAGGGTAATGGTAAGATCTTTTCCATTTACTGGTAACGTATCAAATTTTCCCTCTTTATAAGGACCAATATCTCTGTTAAATCTGTCTTTTTGAATTCGTTTTACACCTTTAATTCCTCTAAGTTCTTTTTCATATATCTTTTCTACACCATCTATACCTATTAAGTCACCTGAGAGATAGTATGGATCTTTTTTTATTAAAGCTTCATTCACCTCACCTATATATCCCAAAACATTAGCAGCATGTGTGGTTTGATAATCTCTTAAGGAGCGTTTTTGAATATAAAAGCCTTCAAATTTTCGCATTTTCTCTTGCAGATAAGCGTATTCATCTTTAGTTAATTGAGGAATTACTATTGAAGGAACTCTGGGAGAGTAAACTCTGGCTTTTCGTAAACGCTCTACAAGCTTTTCTTTGGTAATACTAAGTATAGAGCAAAACTCTAAAGTATCGAAAGGTTTTAATTCTCTTGGGATTACCATCACATCATAAGATGGCTGATTGGCTACCATCAATCGAGCGTTTCTATCATAAATTGCACCACGTTGGGGATAGTCATAGATTACTTTTATTGCATTATCTTCTGAAAGAGATACAAATGAAGTATTGTAAATCTGTAAGTAAAAAAGTCTTGCAATAAAAACAATACCCGTAGTAATAATGACGAGGTACAATAATAATTTTCTCATGAATCGCTTCTTCTAAACAAGATTAAAACAAGTGTAGTGATCACAATAGTGAACAAACTGGAAAATAACGTTTTTTTGGCTATTAATAGTATGTGAGAGAAGTTAAAAATTTCTAATGAAAAAAGTACAATATGATGTGTTAAAACCATAAGGGTGACATAAGCCAATTTTTCCCCAAAAGCAATATTACTTAATTTTACCGTTTGGAACTCATAACTGAGACCAAAAACGGTTCGTAAGGCTACTGGCCGAAAAAATGCTATAATAAGACAGGCAGCTGCATGAACTCCCCCAGAATCACCAAACATATCTATGATGAGACCCAATATAAAGCTAATTAAAAGAAATAGGCTTTTATTTATATTAATAGGTGCCAAAAGAATAAAAATAATATAGATATATGGGTTTAGATCACCTAAAAAATTGATATGGTTGAGTACTAACACTTGAACCAGAATTAAGATTATAAACCTTCCGATATGTATTAGGGTATCTCTATTCATAAATCCAAGTTTTCCAAACTTTTAATCTCTTCAGCGTTATTGTTTTTTATCGCATATACAAATCCAATATCCGTCATATCGTTAAACAACTTTACATCTATTAAATAGTAACTCTTGTTCTGATCTAATTTATAATTAAGTATAGTACCAATACCAATACCTCGAGGGAAAATAGTAGAACGACCGTGGGTGATGATTGTATCGCCTTCTTTTAAGATAGCTTGTCTAGGAACAGTTTCTAATTGAACTATATTCGGATCTTTTCCATTCCAAATCAAAGAACCATATTGATTTGATTTTTTAAGACCTGCATTGATACGCGAATTACTGTTAAGGATAGAAATGACCCTACTGTAGTTTTTAGAGGTGTTTTCTACAATGCCTATAATTCCTTTATCTGTAATAATTCCCATGTCTGGAAATATACTATCTTTTTCACCTTTATTTATAAGAATATAATTATCAATTTTACTGTAATCATTTTTAAGTATTCGTGCTTTCGTATAAGAGAAGGGTTTGGCAAACGTTGTGTCTACATAGGTCGCAGAAATAGAATCAACCCCCATAGCGCTAACTATATTATGAAGTCGTTCATTTTCTTCTAGCAATCTTTTGTTTTCAGTCTTTAGATTGAAATAATCACTTACCGAATGTTGCCATCTGTAAATTCTGCCACTTATAAAATTAGTTGAACTTACAAACTTGCTTTTGTGATAAGAGTGCGATTGTATGGTAAAAATTATCGATACAAATAGAAGAAGAAGAAATAGCAGAGAATGTTTATTTCTTATTAAAAAATTAATAATCTGCTGCATGATTTAGGGTGTAGTTATTTCTTAAGTTAAACGTTACATTAAATAGTTTCTTTTGTACCCATACTAATGTATCAAAGCAGAATAACGTAAAATCAGAAACTTAGGTATACTCCCGACATTATTTTTTATAACATTATTTGATTAGTACACTTTTATATCTGTTCAAGTTTTTGAGAGTAATCCCTGTTCCTCTTACTACTGCTCTTAAAGGATCTTCTGCAATATATACGGGTAAATCGGTCTTTTGCGACAACCTTTTGTCTAACCCGCGTAACATAGAACCGCCACCAGCAAGATAGATTCCTGTATTATAAATATCTGCTGCCAATTCTGGCGGAGTTTGAGATAAAGTTTCCATTACTGCGTCTTCAATACGTAATATTGATTTATCAAGTGCCTTGGCCATTTCTCTATAAGAAATCTGCACTTGTTTAGGTTTTCCTGTCAATAGATCACGACCTTGAACATTCATTTCTTCAGGTGGTAGTTCTAAATCTTCGGTTGCGGCACCAATCTGTATTTTTATTTTTTCTGCCGTTCGTTCTCCTACATACAAATTATGTTGTGTACGCATGTAATAGATAATATCATTGGTAAATACATCACCTGCAATTTTTACAGACTTATCACAAACAATACCGCCTAAAGCAATTACAGCAATTTCAGTGGTACCCCCACCTATATCTACAATCATGTTTCCTTTGGGTTGCATAATATCAACACCAATACCAATTGCAGCGGCCATAGGTTCATGGATCAAGTATACTTCTTTTCCATTTACACGTTCTGCGCTTTCTTTTACCGCTCTCATTTCAACTTCAGTGATACCCGAAGGAATACAAATCACCATACGCAGGGCAGGAGCAAAGATCTTTTTCTTTAATGCAGGAATATCTTTGATAAACATACTTATCATTTTCTCACTTGCATCAAAATCAGCAATTACTCCATCCTTTAGCGGGCGAATTGTTTTGATGTTTTCGTGGGTTTTTCCTTGCATCATGGCAGCCTCTTTTCCAGCGGCTATAATTTTACCAGTCATAATATCCCTGGCTACAATAGATGGGCTATCAACCACTACTTTGTCATTATGAATTACTAAGGTGTTCGCGGTACCTAAATCTATTGCGATTTCTTCGGTAAAGAAGTCAAAAAATCCCATAAAAGTCGAAAAAAGGGGTTAAAATTTCGTAAATGTAATAAAATTAATGTTTAAAATGGCGTGTTCCTGTCATAACCATTGCAATTCCATTTTGATCACAGTAATCGATACTTAATTGATCTTTTATAGAACCACCTGGTTGGATTACTGCTTTAATACCTGCATGATCTGCAATTTCAACACAATCTGGGAAAGGAAAAAAGGCATCACTAGCCATAACTGCACCATTCAAATCAAAATTAAAAGAAGTTGCTTTCTTTATGGATTGTTTTAAAGCATCGACCCTAGAAGTTTGTCCCGTGCCACTTGCCAATAATTGTTTTCCTTTGGTAAAAACAATCGTATTTGATTTGGTGTGCTTACAAATTTTTGAAGCAAATAACAGGTCTTCGATTTGTTCTGAAGTAGGACCAACTTTGGTAACAGTTTTTAAATCAGTCTCGGCATCGGTTTTAAGATCTTTGTCTTGCACTAAAGCACCATTTAAACACGAACGTACCTGTGTTTTTGGCAGATCTATTTCTTTTTGTACCAATAGAATTCTATTTTTCTTTCCTTTTAAAATTTCTTCTGCAGCATCGCTAAATGAAGGTGCAATAACTACTTCACAAAACAATTTATGAATTTCTTCTGCAGTTGCTTTATCTATTTCAGTATTGCTAATTAATATTCCTCCAAAGGCTGAAACCGGATCACCCGCCAGGGCATCTATATAGGATTGAAGAACAGTTTCTCTCTGTGCTAATCCACAGGCATTGTTATGTTTTAGAATAGCAAAGGTTGGTGCTTCACCTTTAAACTCGTTCATTAAATTTACAGCTGCATCGACATCCAAAAGGTTGTTGTATGATAATTCTTTTCCGTGCAATTTATCGAACATGGCATCAAAATCGCCAAAGAAAAATCCTTTTTGATGTGGGTTTTCTCCATAACGCAAAACTTTTCCTTTGGTTTCGCTTATTTTAAGGGAAGCTATTTCATGGTCACTATTGAAATAATTGAAAATAGCACTATCATAGTGAGAGGATACATTGAAGGCTTTGGCTGCAAAACGTTTTCGATCTTCTATAGAAATATTTCCATTTCCTTCTGTGATAACACTCAAAAATTCAACATAATCATCTACCGAAGCTACACAGGTAACATCAGCAAAGTTCTTTGCAGCAGCTCTAATCAGTGAGATTCCGCCAATATCAATTTTTTCAATTATATCTTGTTCTGATGCTCCTGAAGCCACAGTTTTTTCGAATGGATATAAGTCAACAATGACAATATCAATCTGTGGGATTTCATATTGCTCAAGTTCTGCAACATCGCTATCGTTGTTTTGACGATTAAGAATTCCACCAAACACTTTTGGATGCAGAGTTTTTACTCGACCGCCTAAAATAGATGGATATGAAGTAACATCTTCTACTGGGATGACCTCAATACCTAGATCTTTAATAAATTTTTCGGTACCACCGGTTGAATAGATGGTAATATTGAGTTCATCCAATTTTTTTACGATAGGAGCTAATCCGTCTTTACTAAATACGGAAATTAATGCGGATTTCGCGGCTTTTGTGTTGCTCATGAGAAATTTTAGTTAGTAAAACGCAAAAGTAGCAATTTAGTATGCAATTAGACAACCAATTATGCGTAATTGTTTTGGGTAAATTGTAACAAAATTATAAGGAATACGTCCTATCTTTGGATAATTGAAAATTGAGAAGAAAAAATAGGGCATGCTAATCTATCTTAGAGTACTTAAAGAGAGTTTCAATTTTGCAATAAATGCACTAAGAAATAATAAGTTGCGCACATTTCTGTCGTTGCTTGGTGTAACCATTGGAATTTTTTCAATTATTGGTGTGCTTGCTGCTGTAGACTCGTTAAAGCAGGAGATTAAAGGTAGTATTAGCTCACTAGACAACAGTACTATCTATTTGATGCGTTTTTCTTTTGCCCCAACAGATATACCGCAATGGAAAAGAGAACAGTTTCCTGATGTTACCTACGAAGAGTATCAATATATCAAAAGAACAATGCCAGATCTTAAGGCAGCTAGTTTTTCGCTAAATGTTGGTCCTGAAACTATAAAATATCAGGACGAAACCATAAGTAATGTTCAAATTGCACCAGTAACCAATGATTATTATGATATTGAAGAATTGCAGGTGGTAAAAGGAAGATTTTATAATGAACAAGAATCTGTCTCTGGAGCTCCGGTTATGGTCATAGGTGACGAGATAGCAAACAGTTTATTTGGGAGTGCCGATCCAATAGGTAAAAAAGTGCGTTTGTATGGAAGAAAATTTACAGTTATAGGGGTACTGAAAAAAGAAGGAACCGGTCTGTTTGGAGACTCAAAAGATACGATGGTTATGGTTCCTGTAAATTTTGTAAGAAGAATTTTTGGTGATAATAATAAGGCTTCGTTCCCGGCGATTATAATTAAACCTGAATCGGGAATAGATGTGCCAGAGTTTGTGGCGGTTTTAAAACAAAAAGTAAGAGCATATCGAGGCATAAAACCGGATGAAATTGACAATTTTTTCATAAATCAATTACAGGGATTTACAGATTTTATTGATAATATTACTGGTACCATGTCCACTATCGGTGGTTTTATTGGCATGTTCTCACTCTTAGTGGGAGGATTTGGGATAGCCAATATTATGTTTGTGAGTGTTAAGGAACGTACTAATCTCATCGGTATACAAAAGGCTTTGGGTGCCAAAAGAAAATTTATATTGTTTCAGTTCTTATTTGAAGCGATTATACTAGCTATTTTTGGTGGTTTGGTAGGACTTTTCTTGGTGTGGTTGATTTCCATATTTGCTTCTCAATTTACAGGAGACTTTCAATTTATACTTTCGGGTTCTAATATGTTTTGGGGTATGTTTTCTTCTACCATAATCGGGCTAATTGCGGGAATTTTACCAGCGATATCGGCATCTAGATTAGATCCTGTCGAGGCGATTAGAACGGGGATGTGATTTTTTTAGGTTGCACAGTTTCAGAGCAACAAGGTTTCAAAGGGATTTTTTGATTAAAGGGAGTAATGGCAACTTGCTTTATTAGTGCTGATTACTGATCAATAGACTTATTTCTACCAATGCCTTATTACTTATTTGAGATATAAACAGGTTCTTTCGTAATCAATAACTGCTTTTCCTCTTTTGAGAATGTCGGCACCAATGATTCCGTCTACAGGTTCTGCCTGGTGGGCTAATAGCGCTGCATTTACATGGTTCAGGTCAAATAAGATAAGAGATATTCTATTCTTTGACCAAGTCCCTATTTTTATAGCATTCTTTTTCGAAAACTTGGTCAGCATATCTGTTGCTCCGGCTCCCGCCGCTTTTACATCGCTATCCTGAGCAAAGAGATTAAACTTATCTACTGCCTCAAAACCTACACAAGAATTGGAGGCTCCGGTATCAACTATAAAATTACCTTCAATACCATTTAAAATAGCTTTGACTTCAAAATGATTGGTTTTGGTGAGTATTAATTTAATTCGGTGATATTCTTTTTGAATCAAAAATTTTCTAAGTGTGCTCATGTTTTGCGTTGAAGAAATTGGTATAAAAGTAGTGCAATTAGTAGCAATAAAACAAGAACAATACTGTGCTAAAAATAATTTAAAAATTCCATTAGAAATAATCATCAGTATATCTTAATATTTTTTGATCATTTGATTAGTTTTAATATCCCAAAAAGTATAATGAGTAAAAGTGAAATTTAGTTACTTTTGCCGCATGATACTTACCGATACCCATACACATATATATAGTGAAGCTTTTGATGAAGATCAGGGTGAGATGATGCGAAGAGCTATAGAAAAAGGAGTAACACGTTTTTTTGTTCCCTCAATCGATTCTACGTATACAAAGGCAATGTATGATATAGAATCCCGATATCCAGAGCACGTTTTTTTAATGATGGGACTGCATCCAACGCATGTCAAAGATAATTATCTAGATGAACTTGCTCATGTTGAAGAAGAGTTAGAAAAACGATTAAAAAAAGATTCTGACAAAAAGTTTTATGCCATTGGCGAGATCGGTATTGATTTATATTGGGATAAGACTACCTTAAAACAACAACAAGTAGCATTCAAGCATCAAATTAGGATTGCAAAGAAGTATAAATTACCAATTGTAATACATTGTAGAGAAGCTTTCGAAGAAATTTTTGAAGTACTTGAAACAGAGAAAGATGATAATTTGTTCGGTATTTTTCATTGTTTTACAGGTACGATAGAAGATGCGCGTCGCGCTATCGATTACAACATGAAATTAGGAATAGGAGGTGTCGTTACTTTCAAAAATGGTAAAATTGATAAGTTTTTAGACCAGATTTCTTTAAAACATATTGTTTTAGAAACAGATGCCCCGTATTTGGCTCCAACACCTTATAGGGGTAAGCGTAATGAGAGTTCTTATTTGATTAATATACTTGATAAGCTTACCGAAATCTATAAAAAATCTGCTGCAGAAATAGCAGCTATAACTACCCAGAACTCTATAGATATTTTTAGAGTTTAAAATAAATTCGATTTGATATAAATTTTGTTCATTTGCTATTATGAATATCACACCAAACATTCTTCTTATTTATACTGGTGGTACCATAGGTATGATCAAAAATTTTGAAACAGGAGCATTAGTTGCTTTTGATTTTGATGAACTTTTGTTGAATATTCCAGAGCTGAAACAATTAGATTGTACCATAGATACTATAAGTTTTAGAGAACCTATCGATTCTTCAGATATGGATGTAGAGCGATGGAAAGAACTGGGTGATATCATTAGCCAAGCATACGACAAGTATAATGGCTTTGTAGTTTTGCACGGAAGCGACACTATGTCTTATACTGCTTCGGCTGTAAGTTTTATGTTTGAAAATCTCACAAAGCCTATAATTTTTACTGGATCACAACTTCCAATAGGGGATTTAAGAACAGATGCTAAAGAAAATTTAATTACAGCTGTGCAAATTGCAGCTTTACAGGAAAAAGGGAAACCGGTAATTAACGAGGTAGGACTATATTTTGAATACAAGTTGCTTAGAGCCAACAGGACTACAAAAATTAATGCAGAACATTTTGAAGCTTTTCAATCTCTTAATTATCCTTCTTTAGTAGAATCAGGAGTTCATCTTAAGGTGAACAAATCATTTTTGAGACCGGTGAATAGAAGAAAAAAAGTGGTATACCATACCCATTTTGACAATAATGTCATCATAATAAAAATGTTTCCTGGCATTAATAAGTACATTCTTCAACATATTTTTTCTTCTAAAAATATTAAAGGAGTAATTATTGAAACCTATGGGGCGGGTAACACCACAACAAAAAAATGGTTTATTGACATTTTGACAAAGACCATCAAGAGCGGTATTCCTATTATCAATGTTACTCAATGTTCGGGAGGAAGTGTAGAAATGGGTAAATATAATACGAGTATTGCTTTGAAAAAAGCAGGAGTTATTTCAGGAAAAGATATAACAACAGAAGCGGCGGTAGCCAAATTGATGTATTTATTAGGGGAAAATTTACCTCTTAAAGTTCTCAAAACCATCTATGAAACCTCTCTACGAGGGGAAATGTCAGAAAATTAACGCCTCAAATTTTAGTACTTAACATTTTTTTTGTTATTTGCTCCTCCCTTTTTTAGGGAAATTACAGAGAGGTGGCCGAGTGGTCGAAGGCGCACGCCTGGAAAGTGTGTATACGTCAAAAGCGTATCGAGGGTTCGAATCCCTTCCTCTCTGCATTATATTTAAATAATTGAAAGATTTTATAATATTTTTATATCTTTAACCCTTTAACTAATTAAAATTAAGAATCAGCGCAATGAAAAGATTATTTTCTATTCTGGCAATCGTAGCGGTAATGGCTTTTGGAAACTTACAAGCAGCTACTGCACCTGCCCAGTTATTAACGGCAAATGTGCAATTATTAATTGCTCCTATAACTACGACAACAATACAAGAAGATGTAGCCTCTGATGCTACAGAAGAGTTATCCTTCCATCAAAACCTTAAAAAGCGTTTTATAGAAGGTGGACCTGAATTTATGGGAATCGTACTTTTATGTTTGATCCTAGGTCTAGCGATTGCAATTGAAAGAATTATCTTTTTAAATCTTTCTACAACAAACACAAAAAAGTTACAACAAAATGTTGAAGATGCACTTAACAGCGGTGGTGTAGAAGCAGCCAAAGAGGTTTGTAGAAATACAAAAGGGCCTGTTGCTTCTATCTACTATCAAGGTCTTGATAGAGCAGACGAAAGTATTGATGCAGCAGAGAAAGCAGTTGTTGCTTATGGAGGTGTTCAAATGGGACAACTAGAGAAAAATGTATCATGGGTTTCTTTATTTATTGCTCTAGCACCAATGCTTGGTTTCATGGGTACAGTAATCGGTATGATTCAGGCATTTGATAAAATTGAAGCAGCTGGAGATATGCAGCCTTCTCTTGTAGCAGGTGGTATTAAAGTAGCACTTCTTACAACGGTATTTGGACTTATTGTTGCAATTATTCTTCAGATTTTCTATAACTATATTGTAGCTAAGATTGATAGAATTGTGAATGATATGGAAGATGCTTCTATCACTTTGATCGATATGTTAGTTGCTTACAAAAACAAGAAATAATAAGTCACTAAGAGGTTGAGATTTTCTTAAGAAGATTTCAATCTAGACTTAATCTTATTATTTAATCAAAGTGCGGTAAGCATTTCAAATAAAAAACAGACACATGAAAATTTCTAAAATATTATCATATGTTGTACTGGGAGTAGGTATCATAGGAGCGATTCTTTGGTATGTTATGAGTAGTTCAATTAGTGATTTGATGGATCAAAATGGTGTTTCAGAAGCGAGGGAACTTGCTTTAGATGATGCAGCACCTTTGGTAAGCCCTTTGTATAGTCTTACATTGATTATTTTTGTAGTAACTATTATAGCTACATTGATTACTGTGTTTTCAACATTGGCAAAGAACCCTTCAGGTCTTAAAAACACTTTAATAGGAATTGTTGCGTTCATAATTGTTGTGGGCATCGGTTTTGTCATGGCAGAAGGAGTTGAAACTCCTTTAAAAGATGGAGAAATACTTTCTGAGAGTGGATCTAAATGGGTAGGAACTGGATTATATGCATTTTACATTTTGGCTGCAGTAGCAGTAGGTTTAATGTTCTTATCTGGTATTAGAAAATTAATAGGTAAATAATTATTATGGCAAGAAGATCAGCACCAGAAGTTAATGCAGGATCTATGGCAGATATTGCATTCTTACTTCTTATATTCTTCCTGGTTACGACTACTATTGAAACCGATAGTGGTATTAGCCGAAAACTTCCTCCACCACAAGAAGATAATATAGAACCTCCGGTTCTTAAACAAAAAAATATCTTTGTTGTAGAGGTGAACAAAAACAATGATTTATTGGTAGAAGAAGCCCCTATGGAATTAGGAGATCTTCGAGAAGCGGCAATGAAGTTTCTAGATAATGGTGGTGGCACGGGTGAAGACAAATGTGACTATTGTCAAGGAGATAGAGATCCTTCTTCATCAGATAATCCCACAAAAGCAGTAATTTCTTTACGTAACAATAGAGAAACTACGTAT
>NZ_JBHUHY010000032.1:0-63869 GCF_042682765.1 Aquimarina celericrescens
CCTCAGCCCTCATCTTTACTCGAACCCAGAGGTTACTCGAAGGGTGAGTACACGGACTTTTAGAGTATCAGTTCTCAATTGAGCTTCGAGAGCCTCAGCCCTCTTGAGCTAGATGCCAAACAAAAACCAGAATTATCTTTATCCTGAAGGCCGATGAGATTTTGTCTTTGTATTTGGGTAATCACGAAGTGACTGTGACAGGCACAGGTATTACTTCGACTTGCTGTTCTTTCAATTGTTTTTTGGTAAGATCACGGGTTAGCCATCCGCTTCTGCCTGCGGTTGCAATGGCGTAAGGAGTAATCCAAAACAATGTAAAAGCATAAAAGATACTGTAAGGATATGCCCAAAGTGACTCGGATAGACTATGCTTTTTTGCATAAAAGAAAGCCTGTATGCTCGAAAATACTAATATACTTACTAATGTAGAACTAAGGAATAATAATGGATATGTAAGAATAAAGAATACCATTAATGCTGCAGCCGGATACGCCATAATCATTTTTAACCACTGGTTTAATAGTAATATCCTGGTTCCGGTTTTAGCGCCTTCTCTAAAGTCGGTGAACGCAAATTTACTCATGGCTATATTCTCTCGAATGTTACTTCGCTCCCAACGAATAAACATTTTGGACAAATTTTTATACCGCTCAGGGATGTTGGTATATACATAAGCTTTACGCTGAAACAATACGTTATATCCTTGTTTTAAAATCATATTGGTCATGGCTCTATCCTCGCCAATTTTTGAGACCTGGCCCATAAAGGTTTGGCTAATCCAGTCTTCAAGACAATTAAAAACAGCTTCTCTACGATATGCAGATAAAGCACCCGGAGTACATAACACAGACCCTAACGAACTTTGCGCAGAACGTATAAATTCAAAACTAAAGGCAAAACTCACATTAAGCATTCTAGGTATTAATGCTTTTTCTCTATTTAAAACGCGAACATTTCCTGCCACCGCTCCGCAATTTTGATTGACTACAAAAGGCGATGCCATGATGCGCAGGGTATCCTTTTTAACAATAGAATCACTATCCACTGTGATAAATACGTCTCCCATGCCTAGATTAAATCCACGGTATAAAGCATGTCTTTTCCCCTTATTTTCTGGTTGTTGATATATGGAAACACGATTACCTAATTCATCTTTAGCCTTTTTCATCCATTGCCAGGTATCATCCTGACTACCATCATCGATAGAAATAATTTGAAGTTTTTCTGCAGGATAATCACTATCTGCCAGGCTGTGTAAGGTTTTATATACCAGCTCCCCTTCGTTATATGCAGGAACAATAACAGTACACAGAGGTAATTCTTTATTGGATATAGAACCGATCACTTTGTATCGCAAGTATAAAAACAAAATATAACCGATAAAACTAATCTTAATAGCCAATAATGAAATCCCAGTTATCATTAGGGTGATTCCCCAGGGCGTATTCATTCGTTCTAAATGAATCTCCTCAAAATACGGCTGTAAGAAATAGAACAAAGATGCTGCGCCAAAAAGCAGTACAAATGTTACGATTAAAATAAAAGATGATGATGCATTGGCAATCGATTTTTCTAAACGATTCCCTAATGTTGATGTAGTCGTTGTAAACAATGTATGTCCCTTCATGAATGTTTTCTTAATTTCCTCTTGCAGATATACCAATAGTGATACCATTTTTAAAATAATACTGAATCACAGGCTATTAGGGTAATCACAGAAATATGAAGGTGTGGATGTTTTACACACTTAGGGTGCAATTTCCCCACTTTTTTAGAAATTTATTGAGGTTTGAGAAGGTTCACCCGAGAGCGAAATTTGAAGATGATCAATGTGGATTTGCGTTTAACCCCAGGGTTCGAGAGCCTCACCCTTCGAATTCTTATCGAGGACTGAGGTTCTCGAATTCTTATCGAGGACTGAGGTTCTCGAAGTCCGGATATGGTAGTTACTGATTCAGGGTTCGAGGGCCTCACCCTTCGAATTCTCATCGAGGAGCCTCACCCTTCCTTATGTTTGTTAAGGGCTTAGGCCCTAAGAAAATAACAAATTCACGAAGTCAACGCCCCTAAATACATATCAATATACTTTTGCTGCTCTTTCTTTTTATACTGAATAATATATCGGGGGTGTGTTAGTGGAACGATTTCATCAAACAAATGATACGCATCGTTTAGATTTTTAAGGTATTGGTAGTTTTGGGTAGCTCCCAGGCAGAAGACTTTGCTGGTATTGATCCCAAAACCGATTTGTGTTTGTAAACTCTCTAAAATAAAAGGTGTGGTAGCCGTCAACAACTCAATTAGGTCATAATAATTGATATTGATGGTTCTACCCTTATCGGATGGTTTGGTAAACCCTAGCGGACAAACATTGCTGATAAAGAAATCCTGATAAAACTTCTTGGGACCGCTATACTTTGCAATCAAATTATACATAAAGGTAGCAGAAGGCTCATACGATTCTTCTTTGGTCCAAGTGAAACCAATCTCTTTAAGGTTTTTGGTATCGGTAAACGGAATCCCTGTAACCCCCGCCCCTGATTTACCGGGATTGATCCCCAAAATCAATTTACGTTTATGGGTATCATCAAAATATTGGTTATAAAACGCCGAAGAAACCTTGAGCACATAGGGATCCTGATACGGATTCATCACACTAACTGATGTTGCCAACCCATCTATGGTTTTATAAGCCAGGGATTTGTTGTAGTTGATGATTTTTGAGGCGAAGGTCATGATACTTATTCTTCTCCAAAAACATATTTTCGAATAATTGTTTGCGAAACGCGTTTAAGTTTTTTCTGATTCGTAGGATGAATTCCTGACATATTAAAATAATCAATCTCACTCCCAGATTTGTAATACCAGACCAAAGCATTACCTTCATCATCAAAGAAGACATAATTGGTATCTACTTCTATCTTTCTGAATTCCTTTAGCAGTTTTCTATCAATAGGAATAATCTTTGGATCATGATTTTTTGGGCAAATGGCTAATTCATAATGATCTCCTGTCCAAGTCATACAGTTCTTCTCGCTCTTTTCAATATTGCCTTGCTGCCAATCTATACCAAAATAGATTAAACCTATAACTATAATTAAAGCAATGGTTAAAATAATTGTTTTTATTGGTAATGTTGGTCCCTTTGATTCTCCACCAGATTCAGGTTGAACTCTATTGTATTTTTCTCTAAAATCTTCATATCCTTCATAACCCAAATATTGGCATAAATATTCAATAATTTCAGGTTGCGGTTCATCTATTACACCATCTTTATTCCTCAAGTACTTATCATAGTACCGTGTCAAGGTCTTATAACTAATAATTCTATCAGGATGATCTTCTTCTATCTTTTTCGAAATATGTGTTGCTAGACCTGTTTTTGATGTATTAGGTGTTTCTTTTTTCGCCTTTTCAAAAACCAATTTTACTATTTGGTCAATCATTTTTTTGATAATTAGAATCCTAAAGTTACAAATTTAAGATGGACATTATATGGACATATACAATGAAATAACCTTGTAAATAAAGGTGTCCATTCCTTGTACTTCAAGAGTCCATTGTCTGTCCATGACATTTTCTCAGATATTTATTTCATTTGCCTCATCGAATTGGTAATAATCCTTTTCTGTACAACTAGGACTAATGTACACTATCAATTCAAAACCGGAAATACAAGACGGGATTAGATAACTGTTTTAAGGAAGTACAATTAACTTTTTCTGTCTTCGATTTCCCAAACCACTTCCTAAACATAGAAGAGGCCTCTTCTGAATTTAAATGAGTTGCTGGTTGGCAATTATCCTCTGGGCTAAAACCCCAGACAGCAACCGCTATGTCAAATTTCAAAATTCAGAAGTCATGCGTAAAGCAATTTTAATATTAGGAATCATTTTATTTAATATGTCATTATTTTCATGTACAACCTCGGACCTTGCCGAAGAAATCGGTATCGAAGAATTCGCCACCGAAGGTGAAGACGGAGAAGTAATAGAAGAAGATGAAGGAAACTAGTCTACTTTTAGTTGGATTAAACTAAGATAATTTGATTAATTTAGAGGGATGAAGAATTATATATTTTCATCCCTTTTTTTTGTACTGCTTTTTGGTATTTCATGTAATGATCTAAATAGGGTTGCAAAAAAAAATCCTTCCTCCGATTCTTCATCCAAACATTATAAGATTAGTCGAAACAAAAAACTTTCCTTTAATGAACGCAAAGCCGCTCTGGACTCACTTATATTGGAAACCAGTGAAATAGATGATGACTCCTCTCTAATTGTGCAATTGGGGTATAAATCTTATCTATTTAATGCCGAAAGAAAATACGATAGTGCTCTAGTTTATGCACAGAAAATGTTTTCCAAATCTTCAATTATTTCTGACACTCTGAATATGGCAAAATCCCTATTCAAAATTGGCCTTTCCGAGTATTACAAAAACAATCTTTTGGAAGCCTACTCCATTTATAATAAGTCAGTAAATTTATTTTTAAAACTAGAAGATAGTTCTGAAGTAGGGAAAAAACTGTTAACCATGGCTGTAATACAAAAAAAGCTTGGTGATTTCCTTGGTAGTGAAGAAACTGCAATTAAAGCCTTGAAGTTTTTACAACACCCCCATGATCGCAAATACATTTTGGGATCATATCATAACCTTTCGATTACCTCAAAAGAACAAAAGAATTATGACGAAGCACTGGAATGGAATAAAAGAGCTTTAGACAGTGTCAATAAAAATACTTTAGAGGCAATAAAATATATTAATACGAAAGGGGTAATTCTCATAAAACAAGGCAAGTATAAAAAGGCTTTGGAGACCTTATCAGAAGCATATTCTAATCAAAGAATATTTGAGCCTAAATATAAAAATACAAGGGCTAGAGTTTTAGATAATATGGCATATGCTAAATCTAAACTAAATGACCCTAATGGATTAAATCAGTTAATTGAAGCGTTAAAACTAAGAAAAGAGACTAATGACTTCTCTGGTCAATTTGCAAGTTATATACATCTTGTATCACATCACAAAGATAGAAATCAAAATGAAGTTGCCCTTCAATATGCAGAAAACGCCTTTGAAATTGCAAAGGAAATAAAAGGTGCCGAAGCAAAATTAGAAGCTCTTTCTTATATATTAACACTAGCTAAAGAACCCAAAAAAGAATTCGTTTTAGAGTATCAAAGGCTTAATGACAGTATTAATACGTTTAGGCAAAAAATTAAAAACCAATTTGCTAAAATAAAGTATAAAACCGATGAAGCCCAAGAAACAGTCATTCGGCAAAATATTCAGATCGCTCAAAATAAATACGAAAAATCTAAAGACGAGAACCAAAAATTGGCTCTCACAATACTTTTATTGATAGTATCTAGTATTGGAATATTTATTAATTATCGTAACAAACAACAAACCAAAATTGCACGAATAGAAGAACGCCATAAAACTAACAGTCGATTATCCAAAAAACTACATGACGAGGTGGGCAATGATCTCTACTACCTCCTACTTCAATTGCAAAAGGTTTCAGGTTTTACAAGTGATCAGGAAAATCTTAAAATCCTAAAGGGTTTTGATACGGTTTATCATAAGCTTAGAGATTTTTCACGTGATCATAAAATCGAAACCGGAGAAGAATATGGTGATGAACTCCTCTCCCTCTTAGATTCCTATGGAGATGAAAATACCAAAGTTATTACTAGTGAACTAGAGACAAGCTTTTGGGCAGAAGTATCTCCACTTAAAAAAGAAGAGCTGTATTGGGTACTTAAAGAACTACTTACCAATATGAAAAAGCATAGCCAGGCAACTATAGTTGCTGTGACCTTTGCAAAAGAGAAGAAAAGGATTATTGTTAACTATATCGACAACGGAATTGGTATGAATCTTAAAAAACCAATTTCAAAAAATGGACTGCGCAATGTGGAAATCCGCATGAAAGACATAGGAGGAACCATTACTTTTGACTCAAAACCAGAAGAAGGTTTTAAAGCAAACATTGTTTTTACTCCATAATTTGAATCAAATATGTTTACAAAAATCTTGATAGCTGAAGATGAAGATAGCGATAATCTAGGCATTGTTTCTGCAGTAAGTGAGTTTACCAATACATCGGTAGACACCGCACAGTTCTGCGATAAAACTATCCTTAAAATAAAAGAAGCGATTCATAAAGGAAATCCGTATGATTTGTTGATTAGTGATCTTTCCTTTGCTTTAGACTATAAAAAACATACCATTACCACAGGAAAGCAATTAATTGAAGAAGTTAAAAAGATACAACCCACTATTAAGATCATAGTTTTTACAGGAGAAAAAAAACCTGCCATCATCAAATCTTTTTTTGCAAACCATAAGATCAATGGCTACGTATGCAAAGGATTGTATGGGCTACCCCAACTCACCAATGCTATCAATGCGGTAGATCAAGGCCACACCTATACTTGCCCTGTATCTAAAGATGCCTTGCATCAAAAAAATGTATTACAATTGGATACATACGAAGTACAACTTCTAAAACTACTGGCAAAAGGGTATAAACAAGATGAGATAAGTCAATATTTTATAGAAAACGATATTACGCCTAATAGTAGACGATCTATAGAAGATAAAATACGAAAACTACGAGATGATTTTAATGCCAAAACCAATATACAGCTGGTGTATACAGTTAATCAACTAGGTCTAATTGACTAGTTGACTTTTTATATAATATTTTCTATCCCTTGTGGTTTTCACGAGGGATTCTTTTTTGATCAAAGTAAGTTTGACCAATATTAATTTAAAATCTAATAAATATAGCAAAAGCACCAATTGGAACAACGGCAAGAACAGGGCAAACTTGTCCTGAATCAGGAATATGGAAAGTGGTGGGAACTCCAACTACAACTGCACCTATAGCTAAAGGAAACAAAATGCCTCCATATGACGGAAAAGCAGTTATTTGGAAACTTATCCAATATGCATAGTTAAATAAATTATAATTACTATAAAACTTGTTTGGGGTAACAAGTAGTATAGACCTTATAGGTTTCAAAACCTGTAAGGTCTTTTGTTTTGTTAAATAATTATGGTTCTGTGGAAATCCACAAGGGATTGGTTATCAATGGTAGTAAGTTTGGATTGTATTGATCAAAAAATTAATAAAATGAAAAGATATTATGTAAATGATAATCAACAAGCAAATGGAGATCATGAAGTACACCACGAAGCGTGCCCTTATCTTCCCTTAATTATTAGTAAAACAGATTTAGGATACCACTTAACCTGTAGTTCAGCTATAACAAAGGCAAAAAAAACTTATGCAATTTCAAATGGGTGTTACACTTGTTCCAATGAATGTCATACTAGCTAAAATTGAATAATATGAGTTTTCTAAAAAGTGCAGTTAATCAGGTAGGCCGTGACTTAGGAAAGGTTGTAAGTAATTCAATTTTTAAAGATAATCATGCCTCTCCTTATCGAAAAGTTTCAGGCAAAAGATCTAAAGTTCGAAGCTTCCAATACAATAAAACCGAATTTGAAAAAGCTATAGATTTTCAAACAGGTCATAGACCTAGTACATTAATAGTCAAAATATCAGGAGTTTATACGGTAATCAAAAATGAAGCTAATGACTTCTTAGCTGATGGTTATTTAGATACATCCGAATCGGATAGTTTGTTTGAAATGATGCAAAAGTTCAATTCTAAAGTAGATGATATTTGCGACATCTTGGAAATAGATGAAAAATACAATGATAAGGAAATAAATCAACTCACAAAAATTGTAGAAAAAACCAATATCCTTTTTAAAGAGGTTTTGCAGTTATCTGCCAAAGGATGTCAATTCAGAAAGATTGAACATTTGGAAGAAGCTAATAAAATTGAACTAATAAGTTTTATTAAATATGTCGGCTTATGTTTAATCTGGATGGGGAAATATGCAAGGGGTAAACAAAGATCTATTGTTAAAACTACAATTGCAAACATATTGGATATAATAACGTTCACATGGCCTTTTACGCGATCTTATCTACTATTAGAAAGTATTTTTACTTTTCCAAAAGAAAGTAATAGGCGAAAGACTTTAAAGAACGCTCACCTAAGACTTGCTGATCTAGAAGAGAAAAGAGCAAAAACATACTTAAGTATTTAACTTTAAATAATATTCAATGAAAAAACTAATCCTTATTTTCTTAGTGATAAACCTTCATACTTTCTGTTCCAATCCAAAGAAAAAAGAAATTAATCAAGTCAATATTGAAAATAATATTATAAATAATAGTGAAATAATAAATTTCAAAATTATTAATGAAGTTAAAGACATTCAATTTAAGAAAACTAGTATAGAGATAAGGCTAGAAGAAGCGGTTAATCTTGATATATTAACTATGATAGCTCTACAATTAAAGAAAGAAAGATCTTCTTTTAATAAATTATGGATCTTTTATTTCCTACCAGAGCATGAAATCGGTAATGGAGCTTGGGCAACTACCCATTTCCAACCGGAACTTGAAGTGAAAATATTAGGAGCTACAATGGAAAGTTCAGAAGAATTAAATTCAAAAACAACAACAGGGAGTATTATAGGCTCTTGGAAGGACAATGACGCAATGTTACCTAATAGAGTTTTTTTAGTAGATGAAGATAACACTCTCTTTATAAAAACAATTTATGCAAAAAGTAAGTATGCTGGTGAAGGGGGAGAATTAATTGAAAAAGTTAAAAGAAAAGATTACAACGGCCTTGTACGATATGATTATAAAAATAATCATGGAGAATATTACATCCTAGAAAATAATGGAAACCTAGGACTATATAATGATTCAGGAAAATTTAAAGAGTTAATAAAAGAAAATTGAAACGTGGAACTAAACAACCAACTTAAAGCCCTAGCCGATAAGATCGAGCAGCTTAAAGATCAAATAGAAACCGAAGAATCAACCAAACATGCATTTGTTTTGCCCTTTATCAACCTATTAGGTTATGACAGCTTTAATCCTACAGAAGTAGTGCCAGAATTTACAGCAGATCTTGGGTTAAAGAAAGGTGAAAAAGTGGATTATGCAATTTTTCATGACGGTAATCCAGTGATGATTATAGAATGTAAAAACTGGAAAGAGGATCTTAATGTACACAATTCTCAATTGTTTAGATATTTCCATGTTACAGAGACTTCTTTCGCATTGCTAACCAATGGTATCATTTATCGCTTTTATACCGACCTGGAAGAAACTAACAAAATGGATGAAAAACCATTTTTAGAATTTGATATCACTAACCTAAAAGAAAATATAATCAATGAGATTGCCAAATTTCACAAATCAAACTTTGATATTGATAAAATATTTGACAATGCCAGTGATCTTAAGTATTTAAAAGAAATCAAAAAACTGATCAACAACGAACTTCAAGAACCCTCGGCTGAATTCGTGAGAATATTTGCTTCAAAAGTATATTCTGGCCGGTTAACTGAACGTATTATGGAAGATTTTTCAGATTTGGTACACAAAGCATTCACACAAACCATAAGCGAAAGGGTAAATGATAGGTTAAATGCAGCGCTAAATAAAGAGGCAGAAAAACAACAAGAAGAAGAGTTTGAAGAGGAAGAAGTAATTAGTAAAGTAATCACCACAGAGGAAGAAATAGAAGCTTTTCGCATCGTGGTTGCAATTCTACGTCGTAAAGTATCAAAGGATCGAATTATGCATAGAGATACACAATCCTATTTTGGAATTCTGTTAGATGATAATAACAGAAAACCCATATGTAGACTTCATCTAGATGGCAACAAAAAGTATATTAGTCTTTTTGATCAAGACAAAAATACACACCGTGAACAGATTCACTCTGTAGATGATATTTATATGTTTGAAGAACAATTACTTCAAACTATAGATTACTACGAGCAAGAATAAAAAATATTTCTATGAAAAAGCTAATAATCCTATTCTTATTCATTTCTGCCTCATATCAATGCAACTCTCAAAGCACTGAAACAAGTCTTTATCTAAGAGAAGAACTAGTACGTCAACGAGACGATCTAATCAAACAAGTACAGCAAATACAAGCAAGAATAGATGCCATTGACACAAAACTTGGCAATAAAACACAATCAACAAATACCGTTCAATACTTTACCAAAAATGCTACATATAATGATGGTAGTTCTTCAAGATCCATAGAAAAACAAAGTAGCCAACAATATCAATCAAGATCAACAAGAACCTATCATCGGGGCCCTCGTGGTGGTTGCTATTATATAAACTCTAACGGTAATAAAACCTATGTAGCAAGAAGCATGTGTAATTAATCACTTTAAATCAATACATTTAAGTATCAGAAAATAAACCAAATGACTAAAAGATACTCTATTTTGCTATTTATTCTTTGTACATTATTATCGTTTACATATGATAATAAACTTCCAGAAGAGTTTTATGCCAAAGTTATTGGAGTAAAAGATGGCGATACTATAGAAGTACTCTATAAAAAAGAACCTATCGTTATACGATTAGAACACATAGATTGCCCTGAGAAAAAACAACCTTTTGGACAAAAAGCGAAGCAATTCACTTCTGATTTCTGCTTTGATAAAAAGGTAAAAGTAATTTCTAGAGGGAAATTTGATAGATACAGAAGACTTATTGCTGTGATTGAGTATAAAGATCAAGTCTTAAACAAGGAATTGGTGGCTAATGGATATGCATTGCATTTTAGAAAGTATTCAAAGGATACTACCTATCGTATTCTAGAAGACCAAGCTAGAATAAAGAAAAAAGGAATGTGGTCTCAAGAGAAATTGATAGAACCCTGGCTATTCAGAAAAAGAAAGACATCAAAGAATAAGAAAACAAATCAATAATATATATGCTAATAAAACTAAACCAACATGAAAACAATGTTTACAATACTGATAGTGCTTCTATCCTACTCTGCATATAGTCAAGAACAAAAGAAAGAAAAGAAAAAAGATGAAATACAGGTATATATCTGTAATAGCATGACAAGCAAAAAATATCATTACAAACAGGATTGCAAAGGACTAACCAAATGCAATGATAGCATTGCAAAAATAACTCTCCGAAAAGCTAAAAATATATTTGGGAGAACAGTTTGTGGTTATGAAACTCATCTTGAGAGTTCAGGTAAGCATAAAAATTAAACATAACAACATTTCCTCGACCAACAACACCTCAAACACCCTCCGCACAACCCCACAATCCTCCCCCACAACATTTTATCGATCATCGGCACCCTGGGCATCGTCCGCACGGGGTGGTGACCCTTCCGTGCACGATGTTTATCGATCAGCGGTATGGGGTGACCCGTCCGCGCATGGTAAAAAGAAACCCGCGCACCGGGGAGGGGTGTCCGCGCTGTGCGGAGACCCCAACCCTGTGCGCGGGTCAGTAATACTAGGTGTTTTACAAAATTACCTGCGTCGGTATCGGCTTATATAGCCCTTATAACGCTCGGGATCTTTTCTAAAGGCATATTTACCGGTGTCCTTAATCTCGTCCATCGCTTCTTTAAGGTGGGTAAAGGCACGATCACGTATTTCTTTAGCTTTTGAGTTGTCTAAGGTGGCACCGTTGGCCTTGGCCAGTAATTCGGCAAGACTATCAGACTTTTGCTCTGCGATATTAAGTAGCTTAAGATCGTATTTGATCTTTTCAAGTTCTGCCAGGTTTGATTTTCCTAATACACTAATATCCATAAGATCCTGGATCATATCAGCGTCTCTATCTCCATTAGCGATTTCGCGTACACGACTCAATAGATCAGGGCGTTTACGAAAAGCAAACCGCAAATCGGCCAATAGGTCGTTTCTAAATTCGTAGGCTTTAGGAGCCTCTTCTCTCCAGGATTTGGCAGCTTCTTCCTGGCTATAACGTTCCTTTGTCCATACCGCTTGTGCATACCGACATGCCCCTGTACGAACTGGCAGGTCTTCTACAAAAGTTTCCCAGTCTAGTCCTTTACTAATTAAAGCCTGTTTATCTTCTTGCACCCAGATAAATAGGTTTTCTGCTTCTTGCGTGGTAACATCTACCGGTTGTGCCGGTGCTTTTATTACCTCTTGTGACATGTTTTCTAATACGGCTAACTTTGTGTCAAAATTTTCTTTAGACATGGTATCATTGTTTTATTTTGTTAATAATATGCAATGATACAGGCTGCCAGTTTCATTTTTTGAAACTGGGATATAATTTATCCTTCGAATGACCTCAGGGTTCGAGAACCCCACCCTTCGAACTCTCATCGAGAGCCTCACCCTTCCAGCTCTCATCGAGGACTGAGGTTCTCGAAGTCCGGATATACTGGTTTCAGATTCAGGGTTCGAGAACCTCACCCTTCGAACTTGCATCGAGGACTGAGGCTCTCGAATTCTTATCGAGGACTGAGGTTCTCGAAGTCCGGATACTCACCCTTCAAACTCATCGAGGACTGAGGCTCTCGAAGTCCCCTTGTCACGATAAGCCATCGATAATCCAGGTAAAGTTTCTACTTCTCCTCTTATCAAGGCTTCTTTTTTTGCCCTTGACCAGCCTTGTATTTGTTTTTCCCTATAAAAAGCAGTATCAATACGATCATATTTTTCATAATATAATAGTCGTACCGGCAGTCTTTTCTTAGTGTGGTTTGCTCCTTGTCCATTTTGGTGTTGTTTTAATCTTCTATTAAGATCTTTGGTACTACCCGTATAATAACTACCATCACTACATTCTAAAACATACATATAACCTGTCATACTAAATTCTTTAAGAGTTGAGAATTTACAATAATACAAGTTACCAGTTTCATTTTTTGAAACCCGAGAATTTTAACTGAGGACTGAGGTCCTCGAAGTCCGTACACTCACCCTTCAAACTCATCGAGGACTGAGGCACTCGAAGTCCGTACACTCTGTCTTTACTTCACACTATTCCAGATATCGAGGTATATCTTCCAGGTATCCGCTTGTTTTTTCCAAACAATAACATATTTGCCTTTCCAAGTTGTTTTTTTTCCGTTTGCCTTTAGGGTTGCACCTTCATAGTATCCATAATCATAGGCTGTATCCTCAACGATTTGGATCTCATCGGGCATAATTTTATGATGCACTGTGCGTACTCCTTCGGGTAAGGTCCAGTACTCGACAATCGCAGTCTTTCCTTCAATAATTTTTGTGTTATTCGGAAATATTTTGGCATCTTTAGTGTAAGAATTTCCAATCAGATCGTATTCAGAATTCATGACATAATTCGAAAAGCTTTCCAGGTTTTTTAAAATTTTATTGATTTCCTCTTTATCTCCAATATACGTTTGTGCGCTTCCGAAATAACTCGTTAAAAGCATAAGTATCATTATCACTAGTGTTCTCATAGCATTCTCTTATTTTTTATTAAGTGATTTTCTGGTATATATTTTACCTACTATTTTCCAATCCCCATCAATCTTTAACAAATTCATATAGTCGATAAACATAAATGTAGGATATTCAATTTCCAGACGCGCATTAGCAACATTATCAGAAATATTAATGTAGGCAACCCGGGTTTTACGATTTTGTTTAGGTCCCGGTTTGATCACACTCTTAAAAAATTCTACAGCATTGGTTTCCCAATACTTTCCTTCCCGAATACCTCTCATGGTAGCATTGGGGTGAAAAGCTTTTTTGACGGTCTCAAAGTCATTGTTAGTTCCGCCATCTAAATAATAGGATACGGTTTGCTCAATTTTTTGATAATCTGATTGTTGGGCAGAAACTACCGCTGTAAAACTTAAAAACATTAGGACTATTAAAATTTGTTTTTTCATTAGACTCATTATTAATTATTAATTGGTTTTTTGAAGTGTTTCTATAATTTTTTGTGCAACTACTTTGGAAGCCGTAGGGTCCTGGCCTGTGATTAGTCTTTCATCTACGGTATAATAGCTATCCCATCCCTTTTTGGAGTATACAAAGTTTCCTCCGTTGTTATTGATAGTCTCTTCGATAGAAAATGGAAACTGCTGGTAATAAGCTGCCTTTTTGTTTTCAAATAGATCTGGAAACCCGTTAACTTTCTTCCCTTGATATATATAATTGCCATTTTTAGCTTTTAGATGTACAATACCCGCTGTACCATGGCATACTGCAGATATGACCCCTTGGTTAGCGTATATTTGGCTACTTATGTTTTGAATTGATATATTTTCGGGTACACCAAACATAGCTGCCCCTCCTCCGCTATAATACACCGCTTTGTAATCATCAGGATTAATATCTGTCGCTTTTTTGGTGGTTTTGAGTAAATTCATAAAAGCTGCATCATATACGTATTTCTTTTGAATGCTATCCGAGGTTTTGATATACCCTATTGGAATTGCTCCTCCTTTGGGGCTTACAAAATCTACATGATATCCGGCAGTTACTAATATATCATAGGCCAAAACAATTTCTGCAAAATGATTAGCCGTATTCATATCGGTATTGCCATACGTATGTTGGTTAGAGGTAATAATTAAAATGTTACCCAAAGCTGATTGTTGTACATCGCTCTTTAAAGAAGTACTGCATCCTGATATTAGAAATGTGAGACAAATAAGATTGATGATATTTCGCATACTGATTAAATTTTTCAGCAAATTGAAACATCTTGGGTAAAAATGATTTATGAATTATAAAATAGAAGTTCGGATTTATAAAACAGAACTATGACTGCGCATTCTTAAACTGTGCCGGTGTAACACCTGCTATCTTCTTGAAAGTTGTAAAGAAGGTCGATTTTGAATTGAATCCACACTCATAGCCAATAGCTTCGGTAGTATACTTACTTTTACCAGACAGCAATCGCTTTGCTTCTTCAATACGATATTCGTTTATAAATAAAGAAAAGCTCTTTCCCAGATTATCATTCAGGAATTGAGAAAGATAGTGTGGTGGCACTTGTAATTGCTTAGCGATATCGCTTAGTTTTATGTTGGAATTTTTATATAATTGTCGCTCTGTAACAAGATGATGTAGTTGTTTTTGAAAAGCAATAGCATCTACGTCTTCAATTTTTTTATTGGCATACTTTACCGGTTCTTCAAAAAACATGGTGTATTTTTTTCTTTTAAAAACCCAAAACAACACCAGTAGATAAAAAACAAATGAAAATGATACTGCGCCTACAATATATGAGGTATATGATCCAATATTATAACCCAACCAAATTAGTGTAATACCAATAAAAATACTGATCATCCAGACCTCTACATCTTTCAATTTTGAATCACGAACAAAAAGCTTTTTTAGTATAGGTTTTAGTAATATACCTGACAATAGGATATAGATGAGCCACTGCACATAGATTCCTTTAACAATAAACATGGCCCATATTCTTCGATATTCCCAATACGGATAGGCATAGCTTAAAGCAATCACAATAATTGCAACAGGTACAACATGAAGCCACCAGTTTTTTGAAGTCTTTTTTCTAAATGCAGCTATAAGGTATAGGTACAGGAATGGTCCAATGAGTACACAGGCCGAAAGTCCCGTCTGAATAAATATTTGAGATAGGTCATTATTAAAATAAAAAAATACAGACTTGATAATTCTTATACTAAGAACCAAAAGCAAAGCCGATAAAAAGTAATTGGATGTTTTTTTTTGCTTAGAGAAAAAGGCAAAATACAAGCTCAAAAATAATCCATTAAATCCGCCAAGAGCACTAAACAAAAAAATGAGTTGTTGCTGTAAGTCCATATCCCTATTTATCGGGTAAATATAAAAAGTATCTGAAATAAGTGGTGTACTTTTAGTATATAAAGATGGTTTGGTGAAAATATCTAGAATCTCCTCGCCCTTCGAACTCTTATCGAGGACTGAGGCACTCGAAGTCCGGATAAAGTAGATTCAGGGTTTGAGAGCCTCACCCTTTAAATTCTCATTGGGGGCTGATCCTCTAGAAGTCGGGCAATCTCAGGAATCGCTTAGTCGAAGCCCTTACATCTAAGCACTCTTATGCTTAGGAGTGTTATCACCGTTTTGAGTAAGACTTTTGGCCCAGGCGATAGCATCTTCAAGATTATCGAAGTTTTTAAAACTACTGCGCATGAATAATTTTTCTACCAGAGAAGCAATAAGTCCCTTTTGTGTATAACTAACGATCGCGTAAGCGCGCAATCGATAATTATTTCTAAAGAACTTGATCCAATCACTAGGTTTTACAGAATAAGAATGTACGCGATTACTAATGTATACTACGTTTTCGCCATTATGATCGTATAAATGCGTTAATTCTTCAACTATGGGTTGAGCATGATCATCCCAGGTGTATAGAACGCCTTCGTCGACCTCTGCAACTACAAATGTGTCAAATAAATAATAGGTGCCGCAAGAAAATTTGATCTCTTGTATAGCATCTTGATAAAACGGAGAGTCTTTAATATATCCCATAGTACGTGTACCTAAGCCATCCGAAACATCACCAACCGTGCGTTTTATCCGGAATAATTTTGAATATGTTGAAGATACTAATAAATTTATCAACAAGGGTTACGGGAAACCGTATGTTTAACCCGTTTTTTTAAATTGTACAAAAAACTATAACTATCACCTGCAGATTGCTTAGAACAACAAACCGTAAGGGCAAATTATATCGTTACTACACATGTTAAAACTTCGAAGTAGTCTCTGCAATTGTTGGTAAGTTGCTTTGTCAAACTCTTAATATAAAACAAGAAAAAGCCTCAATAACGATGAGTTATTGAGGCAAGTGTCTAATGATGTAACAATAAATTGGTTTTAAGAGTACGGCCTTTATTATTTACATAAAATAAACACATCTGGCAAATTCGCAGATTTGTTCAGGATCATTACAATCAGAATCTCTTACACATTCTAAACAACAACCAACCTGGCCATTGATCAAGTTTTGCTGAGATTTGTTAAGTTCAGCAACTCCATCTAACTTTAAAATGTCGTGTAACATGATATAATTATTTATTGATTAATATATCTTATAAACGTAGATTCGTGTCGTTTGTGTATGAATCAATTATAATTTAACAAAGCTTTTTGTTAATCTTATAATTGGCCTATATCTAAGCAATTAAAAACTTAAATAACGTGAGTTCGATATAAGAAAGTCTCGTTAAATTACAATTTCGTATCTAAAGCTTCTGGTTTAACGAGCATGTCTAAATAGCAATGATATAACTTGTTATGTCATTTTTAAAACTTCTTCTTTTTTTCATCTTACAGTATGTATTTAGTATAAAATATGAGTACATTGGTAAGATCAAATCAAATTATTATATGTAGGCATATGGTAGTATTAATTACAGGAGCAAGCAAAGGCATAGGACTTGCTCTGGCAAAACATTTTTTGGCTCATAAATATCAGGTATTTGGGACTAGCCGTACTGGTAAAATTTCAGATATTGAGCATGATCAGTTTACAGGTTTCCCTTTGGACCTATCGACAACTGAGAGTATCCATAAAGCAATTTCTTATATAAAAAACAAAGGAATATCTATAGATATACTTATTAATAATGCAGGCATTGGTCCTGATCTTAATGCTGTTGAACCCGAAGAAAGCACCTATAGAAAAACCTTTGAAGTCAATACCACTGGTACTTTGTTCTTTACCGAAATGATTATTCCATTCATTAATAAACAAGGAAAGATCATCAATATATCTTCAAAAATGGGTTCTATAGCCATGTGTACTTCGTCTGATTCTGTAGCTTACCGAATGTCGAAAGCGGCATTGAACATGTATTCAAAAATCTTAGCAAATAAACTTCAGGGTAAGCCTAAAGTTGCTATAGTACATCCGGGATGGGTGCGTACTATGATTTCTGGCGATGATACATTGGGTCGATTATCTACAGAAGAGTCTGCCAGAGGAATTTTTGATTTTGTGACCAGTAATTTTGAAAACGCTACGTTCTGGAATAATGAAAACCAATCCCTTATCCCATGGTAGTATTCCAAAACACATTCAGAAGTCAGTAATGCATAAGTTTTATGAAGAAGCATCAAGAGGACAGGGATACCCAAGAACTTACCGAGCATTTCTTCAGAAATGAATACGGAAAAATGGTGTCGGTGGTTACGCGTTACCTTGGTACTGATCATATAAAACTGCTGAAGATATTGTACAGGAGACGCTTTTAAAAGCAGTAGCATACTGGCAGCAAAACGGAATTCCTAAAAATCCACAAGCATGGTTGTATACCACTGCAAAAAATCACGCACTTAATGTTCTAAAAAGAAATACGTATAAAACACAGTATGCATCGTTACTAAAAAAACAAAACTTATCCTGGACATCAAAAGAAATAGATATTTCTGACGACCTGATCAAGGACGAACAGCTTAAAATGATGTTTGTATGTTGCCATTCATCTATTTCTGAAGAAACACAAATTAGCCTTATCCTTAAAATCCTATGCGGATTCAGTATTTCTGAAATCGCCAGTGCTTTTTTTTCTTCCGTAGATACGATCAATAAACGTTTAGTAAGAGGCCGAAAACAATTGCGCAATGCCGAGATTTCTTTCGAGATTACTAAATACAGTATCGAAGGTCTTGATATTGTCCTTAAAACAATTTACCTTTTATTTAATGAAGGGTATAGCCCATCGACACAAAATAAGGTTATACGTTATGATCTTTGCCTTGAAGCTATTCGACTGGCTGAACTTCTGGCACAACATAAAAGCATCCAACAAAAACAAGACGTTTATGCACTGCTTGCCTTAATGTACTTTAATGCTGCACGTTTTGAGGCAAGAAGTGAAAATGGTATGGTTATAGAAATGCATAAACAAAACCGAAAACGATGGAATCCATCTTTGATAAGTACTGGAATGTATTATCTCAATCAAACCACTCAATGCGAAACACTTTCGATATATCTTGTTTTGGCCACCATCTCTGCACATCATTGCATTGCTCCTAGTTTTGAGGCAACTAACTGGGCAGAAATTTTAGCATTATACGATAGCTTGCTGGAACTTCAGGATACCGCATTAGTGAGATTAAATCGAAGTATCCCATTGGCAATGGTAAAAGGTTATCCAGCCGCTATCGATGAATTGTTGAAACTCGAAAGTACTTCAGACATTGCCAATTACTACCTTTTTCATGCTACTCTGGCAGAGTTTTATAGCCATGAAAAGAAATCTGAAAGTGCCCGGAAAAGCCTGCATAAGGCAATTACATTATGTACTAATGCGAGAGATCAAAAACTACTAGAAAAAAAACTAAAAAATATTGTCCCTATTCTATAAACTTGATTGTTGTAAAGGTATACATCAAAAAAATCCAAACAATGAAAGAATTTATGTTATTCATTAGAAGTGAAGAGAAACCAAAGGCAGACTTATCTCCAGAACAATTACAACAGCATATCGAAAAAGTGGGAAGCTACATAAAACGCCTAACCGAAGAAGGAAAAATGAAATCTGCGCAGCCTCTAGAAATGGAAGGTCGAATACTATCGTATAAAGACGGAAAAATTATTGATGGTCCTTATAACGAAACCAAAGAAATTATCTCTGGGTATTACCATCTTATTGCAAAAGATCTGGATGAAGCTATTGAGATTACCAAGGCAGACCCCAGGTTCGTAGAAGGTATCTGGAGAATAGAGGTTCGACCCATCAAGAAAGTAGATGGAATTAATTAAAACACTGTTCTAAAGCAAAACAGTATATATGAATTATCTACATGTCAAGAAGTTGTAGAATTTGTCGAATTGGGCCTGGCAAAAATAACTTGTCAGGACCCAGAACGACATACTTCTTTCGAATTATATCGATCTTGAAGAATTAGACAATAATTTCAAAGAGTCCACTGCGAATGCATAACCAGAAATAGTTCCAAAAAGATTTTGTTGGATCTCGTTCTACAGTAATCCCTTCCTTTTTCACCATACCCTTATTTTCTTTTCCGCCAATAATCATATTAGCGATCGAACTTAATAAGGATTTTATTTTTTTAGTCTCCTGGTCATAGATTTCGACATCAAATTGTTTAAAGGACAGTTGCATTGCTCCGTTGGCTTTGGTACTATTCCCATCAAAATTGAAATACAATTTATCTAAAGCTCCTTTTGCTTTTACCCGCATTACGGGAGTTAAAAAAGAATTTAGCGATTTAGCAGGTACATTACTCAAAGAGCCTTTAATATTAAAAAAGTCTGTAGTATCTGCAATTTTAAAACTCCATTCTACCTTCATAGGCGCTTGATTCATAAAAGAAGAATGTATTTTTATGTGAACCGGTTTTGCATCTCTAGTGTTGCTCAATGGTCCACTATGTAGTGCTATTTTATGAAATTCCAGAACTCCGGGATCGGCATTACTATCAGGATGTTCTGTATAAATAATAGTACTATTAGAGACTGCGATAGAATCAATAGTCAAATGAGTATCCAACTTCCGCAGCATTTCACTGTAAAGAGGTTTTATGGTGGTATCATCATTTAATCTCTTATCCCGGTATATATCAAAGTGAAAACGATCCAGGGATATCATTTCTGAAGAGAAACCAATTTTATTTTGTTTGCTCAATACTATAGGTGATTTAATTTTTAACAGGGCCCCTTTCAAATTCATATAATCTCGTTCTGTCTGGATTACCAGATGAAATTTTTCTTTGGTTAGAAGGGGATCAATCTGTAAGTATTTAACTTCTAACATATCTGGTGCCAATTTAGTCTGGTGCGCAAATAATTTGTGGTAAGAATCAACAGGCAACTGCAAAGAGTCTAAACTAAATTTAAAATCAGATAAACCGAATGGAATTTGACCCCTTAAAGTTTCCCTATTCAAGACGAAATTCTTAATCTCTCCTTCTATATTGATACTTTCCAGAGGTACAAGAGTTGTATCTCGATGAAATATCTTAAAATGGCCATTTTTAATAATACTGTTGTCGATATTGATATCGATATCTCCTCCTTGTGCATTACTTTTATCGGATTTGATTGTAGATAAAGCGTTGTTCATCATAATATAGGGAGCATCTAAATCCAGTGATGAAGCCTTAATTGCATTATTCCTTAATAGTGCTATTGGATTGATCCCTGACAGCTCAACAAAACGAGCTGTAATATGCATCTTTTTCCCTTTAGAAAAATCAGGATTTTTAATGATCAAGGACATTCTTAATAAACTAAGGTCTACGTCTTGATACGAGAAATGAGTTTCCTCATCATTTATATTTTGAAATGTTTTTTTAACCTGATGCAAGCCAATTAAATAAATAATCCAATAAACCAAGAAAATTAGAGCAATGACTATCAATAAGCGAAGTGTAGTTTTTCTTGACATATATGTTAAGTTGGATTTTAAAAATACTGGATTTCAAGTGTTTTGATGCATCCAAACCATTAATTCATTGATCCAAATAAAAAAGTTTCAAGATTTTTTAATTACACTAAATGCTTCACTTTTAACAACTCCATTTTATCGTATTACCACTTTCTTTATAGTATTCAATTTCGAATTACTACCTCATATATAAAAATACTACTCTTTTATTTTCAATACGTTGCCTGGAATCCAATGTTTATATTCATCTGCATAGTATTGATACGTGCAGCTTGCCGGCGCCTGGTACACCCCGGGAATATCTGCTTTCAGATCTAAAGCAATTGTTTTAAACTCTGAAGGTTTAAATTCTCTCCAGTAGAACACCAGGTAATTTTCAAACACCTCATAATATGCTACTTCTTTACGTTCTACCAATTCCTTTAGTTGCCACGGTTGCGGTGTTGTTCCTGAAGGAATTCCAACAATTGCCATGGGCATTCCGACCCCTCTAATTGACTTATTATTTATTTCAACGGTCATCCTCACATTATCTCCTACACTGTATGATTGATCCAAAATAGTAGTTGTCAGCTCTAAATTACATTCTTTAGAAGTGTCTGGTACCGCACTATCCCATCGAATATTCATCTCATACGGAAATGTAATTTCAGGATCGCTAAATCCTACCGTTACAATTTGTTCTCCTTCTTTAATATACTTCTGCAACTCACCCATGACTATCTGGCCTTTTTCATTAGTTTGTAATTTTTCAGTTAGTTTTTTACCATTAATCGTAAGCTGTATCGTTTGATATTTCTGAAGCAGTTTATTCTTTTGATTTTTGGTATACTCGATCAATGCTTTAAGTGCAGTCGCCGTAGCTTGTGTTGATCCAAATCTTCCATCTTTTCGCTTACTCACCAAGTATTCTATTCCCTTTGAGATTAACACCTCATTATTTTCTTGTGCTTTCATCAATGCCAAAACAGTGAAAGCAGCCGTTTCTATATGTTTAGAGTCTCCATAAGAACGTGTAATAGTATTTTCAACAGGCAACCCTTTGAAACCAAATTCTTCAATATTTTGGATAAGGATATCTAACAGGCGCTTACCATTCTCTGGTCTGTTAAGGTTATAACTTGTAGCAACCAGTAATGCCATTTGATAGGCATCATTACTCTGTAATGCCTTGGTATAAGTAGCATTATATTCCTTTTCTAATGAAATATTGATCCCGGCTTCACTAATTGCATACACGATGTAAGCATCAGCAACCTCTTTTGGTGAACTGGCAAAACTATCATATCCCTGCTTGCTCTTTTTAAATCCTCCTTTACCATCTCTGCGACTCATCAACCAATCCACGGTTCTATTAATCATTTTTTGATCAACTTCAGGATATATTTCTTTCATTTCAGTAAACTCTAACACTCCGTAAGCGGTCAGTGTTTCATGTGGCGGAGTTTTTCCAAACCATTCGAATCCTCCTGCCTTCGTTTCAAAGCCTATAAGTCTTTTATACCCTTCTTCAATATATTTTATGGCTTTGGCAGTAATTTCTGGATTATTTTTACCAGTTTCTTTAAGATATTTAAGTACTAGTATGTTTGGGTATGTACTTGACGATGTTTGTTCAAAACATCCATAGGGTTGTCTAATTAAGGATTCAACTCCATTCATAACATCGCCAACGATGTCTGTATAAATTGTAAAATCTGCCGTAAGACTGTTCTTGACAATATGATTCACCTCAAAGCTATACGAGTCATTTTTTGATCCTGAAATAGAAACCTGAGTTGGAAAATATGGACTTATAACTTCAACTTCTTTTGTCACCCTGTCCTTATAATTTCCTCCCGCAGCAGCGACTACAATTTCATTCTTTTTGTACAGTTCTTTTGGAATTACCCTTACATGTAAACGTTTTGTGCTATTAGGTAGTATTTCAATGCTTGAAGGTATTGGTTCTACCAAGGTTATACCTTTGGGAAGTGAAAGACCCAGTGAAGTTTCCATTGTTTTAGAAGACTCATTTTTGATAATTATTGGTAAGGCAACGGTATCGTGAAGCACCATATAATTTGGGGCTTTAAA
Source organism: Aquimarina celericrescens (assembly GCF_042682765.1). Taxonomy (NCBI): domain Bacteria; kingdom Pseudomonadati; phylum Bacteroidota; class Flavobacteriia; order Flavobacteriales; family Flavobacteriaceae; genus Aquimarina; species Aquimarina celericrescens. The sequence continues at coordinate 23,364 of NZ_JBHUHY010000032.1, forward strand.
GTCAATCGACAGTAACTTTTTGGTACTATATGTCTTTTCTTTGTGGCCCACCAAACCATTGTAGCCTATACCTTCGGCAATGATTTTGAACGAAGTAATGGCATCAGAATTGTAAAAAGATAAGGTAGCTTCTCCTTTTTCATCTGTTTGTACTACTGGATTCCAATATATGGTGTTTCTAAAATCTGATCGTTCTTCGGGAATCAGTTTACTATCGTATACGGGAATATAAAATTTACGAGGTGTGTAATTTGTTAATGAGCGTCGCTTATAAATATGGTGATAGACATAATTGTTGAACTTTGCATCGTTCAATTTCTTTTTTCCCCAGTTATTAAGGTGTCTTTTATTTTTAGAAGATATCACAATTATCCCGTTAGCCCCTTGACATCCGTATAACGCAGTAGCTGCAGCATCTTTCAAGACAGTTATAGATTCAATTCTACCGGGATTTAACTCTTTAATAGCCTCTGCAGGTACCAAAACCCCATCTACTACATAAAGTGGTTGATTATTACCCGATAGACTACTTGCACCACGTATATTTATTTTTGAAGTATTGCCATAAATCCCGTCTGCATTGGTTATTTGTATTCCTGAAACTCTTCCTTGTAATATTTGTGCTATATCAGGCGCGTCTTGAATAGCCTCAGATTTTATTGTTATCATGCTTCCTGAAGCCATTTTCTTTTCCTGAACTCCAAAGCCCATCACTATAACCTCTTCCAGGGCAGCACTATTTTCTTCCATCGCTATTGAAGTTACTTTGGCATTCTTTTTAATTGTCTTTTTAAGAGGTCGTTCCATTCCAGAAAACTCCCTAATACGAATACCCTCTTTAAGAACATCACTTCTATGTATTCGTTTTTCGTCTATATCGTATCCTTTTTCGACTGTAGTATCAACAATTCGCAATGCCTTTTGATCATCGGTATACGCAATAAGTATGTACGAACTTGATGATCCCAGCTTACAAGCAAAACTTCCTTCATTGTTGGTATCCATTACCATGACCTTATTGCCGTGTTCATCAAATATTAGTATATGCGCTTTTACCGGTTTTCCTTTTTTGTCGACTACCATCCCTTTATGAATTGCTTCGCGTTCGGGCATGTACAGAGCAGATTCTTGGTTCACCTTTGTGGTATATAAGTAATCTCTCCAGCCGTGTGTAAGCATTACATAATCCAATGCCTTGATTGCTTTGGGTTCTTTTGGGTCGAAATAAAATACCGGATTATGTATTTTTCCTTTTAGCTCTGATGACATTAAAAAATAAGACTCGATATGATCTTGTTTGTCATCTGCAAACGAGAGTAGCTTATTATCGGCTACGGACACTGATAAATTTGCCGGAATTGGTGTTCCCTGGCGATTCGAAGTTTTTATTTTAATCTCTATTTTTTCTCTGGTTTCATAGTCGTTTTTATCTGTGGTTATTTCGATATTTAGTTTTTTGTCGGGATTAAGGAATACCAGTCGCTCTGCTATGGGTATATGAACAGCATCGTATATTGTAAATCGGGTAATCCCGATTGGAAAATCAGAAGTTGGCACCACAACGGTTTCTTGATCCTTGGAAATATTTTGTGACCACAATAATTTTGTTGGACTTGAAACTTCTAGTCTTAAAGCTCTTTTTATTGTTGAAAATAGACGAACATTTGCGTTCAGTCTATCTATAAGTACCGAAAAACGTGTTCCATCTTTGTATACGATAGGAAGTTCTATTTTCTTTTCTGAAATAAACGGAGCAGTAACCTGTGCATAGTAAGTTGTATTAGTATTAGGTAGGGGTTCCAGATCAAAACTTCCCATCCCATCATGATGGCTACTAAATGATGTTACCACTATTCCTCTTTGATTTATGATATTGCCTGAAACATCAACTGGTTTACCAAACTCATTAACAGCTTTAAATGCCACCATATTAGTTGTCCCAGCTATAATTTTTCCACTTTCAGGAAAAAACTGAAGATCAATAGTGTCCAAAACAACAGGAATACTGCGAGATATAGATTCTTTAGCGTCATTGTAAGGAAGTAATACCGTAAGTACTACGTCGATAGTATTTAAATCATCTGGCAAGGTAAAAACTGGCTTAGCTTTTCCCTGATCATTAGTCGATGTCGTTCCAGAATATATTCTTTTGCCCTTCACTGCAACCTCATAGGTGATCTCTTTGTTAGCTATGGGAATATTTTTAAGATCCTTTGCTTCAAAATTGGCAATCACATTTGAAGATTTACCATATCCTTCTTTTTCAAACTTTAGTGTAAGCAAGGCATCAGGCCGTATTATTTTCTGGAGGGTTATCTTTTTAGTAAAATAGGTACTCTCACCATAATTTCGCATCCAATTGGTGTACATCTTTAGGGTATAGATCCCTCCTACCCAATCTTGTTTTGTATCAAAATTGCCATAAGCGTATCCTTGGTTGATACCTATTTTCAGTTTTTTTACCACTGCTCCTTTTGGGGAAATAAGTTCAGCATACATAGCCTCACTTATTGTAGTAATTGTATGAGCTTCATCAACAATATAGGATTTAAACCAGATAGTTTCTCCGGGAAAATAAAAGGGGCGATCGGTCTGAGTATAAATATCTTCAATGAGCCTGTTATTATTCTCATAAGTAATAAAAGAAAACAACGCAGCACATAGTACCGATATTAGCATTATATTTTGGGCTTTGAGTATATATTTTTTCATGATATTATAGTTTTATCTTTATGTTCATTCCAATTTCACTGGTAATTGGGGTATTAAAAAACTGAAGGCCCTGGCTCGACGCCTGATCGAATAGGGAACTATAAGGTGATGCTCCCTTATACTTGGTATAGGTAAACAAATTATTACCATAGATACCCACATCAATAGTTCGTATAAAGTGTCTGTTTTCATTCTTTTTAATACTATAGGAAAGATTAATGGATTTTAAGTTGATATAGCTTCCATCAACAATGGCATCTTCGGCTACACCGGCAAAACCATACCTAACAAATCTATTTTCTGAAATTGGATTGGCGGGATTTGCAAAATCGACAGGAATAGTATTTGGCTGTCCTTGCTGATTCACTCCGTCAAACAAAAACCCTGTAATCAAACGTTCATTTGCAGATTGTTGCGATGTTCCCAGGTAATTCAATACATTTTGAGTACCATTCCACACATCGCCTCCTCTCTGATAATCTACCAGAAAACTGAATTGTAACTTTTTCCAATAAAAACTATTAGAAAAACCAATAGAGAAATCAGGAATTGGATTTCCAATAATTTTTGGATTGGCAGCTACCAATGGAAATCCCTGGCCATCTATAATGATATTATTTTGATCATCCCGTTCGTATGCAGAACCAACTAATACCCCTGCAGGTTGACCTGGAATCAGATTTTTGGAAATTGTAGAGAATCCCGCAATAGGAATACGTTGTTGGTTAGTATAAATTCTTTTTACATGATTTCTATATCTGGTGAAGACTATTCCTGGTATATAAGAAAAATTGTTGTGTCTATAAATGGATACATCCAAACTCCCCTCGAATCCATAAGTATGAATTTTGGCACTATTCTGGAGCTGAAAACTACCTTGATTAACCACCGGAAACACACTTTTATCGTTTGTATTGTGATAATAGGTTAGACCAAGAGTTACATGACCACCAAAAACATGAAAACCTAATTCTGTACTTAATGAATAATTTGTTTTTTCCTCTAATTGAAGCTCATTGTTTACAAATAAATCATCATTCGAGACGAATCCTTGAATTTGCTCTGGAGTAATATCTAAACTATTATGACTTTGATTTGCATAATATAAAGGAGCTTCTTTTACATCCAACGAAGCACTTGCCGAAACCTTAAATACAGAAAGCCAGTAAGTATCAAGAAGATTTTGTAAATCAATATCTAACTGTAAGTTAGGTAAAAACCATTTATCATTTTGTATTGAAGAACTGTATGAAGTATTGCCGATACTAAGCGTAGTCTCCCAGTCTGGGACTTCATATTTGAATCTATTGATAAGTAGAAAAGTATGTCTATTAATGGTTTGATCAATTGTATTCGTAACCGATGGATTGGTAAATGAAAACGAATCGAAACCGGCTTTCTCTGATAAACTGTATTTTAAACTTCTATTAATGTAATTAATGGAGGAAGTAAATTGAATGTCTGATCTATCTCTTTTCTTATTTACGGTAAGCGTAGCAACCGCATTAGACGTGTTATTTCTGAGTTTTTTATCACTGCTAAAACCATTGGTAAATCCAGTAGTTCCCGGTAGTAGTCCAAATTGTTGTTTGTTCTGGTGATAGGTATGGTTAAATTTGGTGAGTAAGGTAAACTCTCTTGATATCTTACTAATATTCTGAATACTTGCAACAAAAATATCATTTGTAGCCTGATTTCGATTGAACTCTAACAACCATAAGGGATTATTAAAATTACCAAGTGCAAAGCTACGTTGTATGCCTGACTCAAGTAGTGCTCCTTGATTATTCTCAAAACTGTTTGGGGTAGCCCAATTAGTGAACAAGATTGTATTTAAAAAACCATTGAGGTTGGGCTGATTATCAACATTATTTGAATATTTGATAAACGTATCCCACTTCACGACCTTATCGGCGTTAGATGGATTATTATACCGCAGCTCCACTTCATGAAACCTACTACTCTCTCTATCAAAAATATCCTGAATCCTGTTGTCGTTATATTGTAATCCTAAAAAATCTTCATCTGTAGTTATATTAAAAAATATAGAGTTAGCAGTTTTGACAGCAGTTTCAAATACATTGTTATCATAGGCAATAGCATTTTTACTACTCCCGTTGCCAATAGGCACTAATCTTCCATTTTGATCATAAGGATATTGACTTTCATCAAATTCTAAGCTACTTAACCGTGGACCATAAGAGAAGATCGTACCGGTTTCAGGTCCTAGAAAAGTGTTTTGACCATTTAGTGGCTGCCCCTGACTGTAGAGGTTTTGCAGTTGTGGTAAATTCTGTTGCTTTATAAATCGTATTCCGGTTTTAGAAGTAGCACCAAACTCATAAAATATATCTGGTGCAAAATAAGTAAGCTGTACCTTGTTTTTTTCTTTCTGAATATCAATAGCTTTGATTCTGTGATATTGAAAGTAAGTTGCTTTTTTGTTATACTTATACTTGCTGCCATCTAGTGTTGGCACGGTAAATCTTGTAATTTTTTTTGGTTCTATAGCATTTGCATATGCATCGCTAACTATATGTAATACTGGTTCTTTTTTCTTAAATGTGATGATATCGTTGTTGTCAAACATTTCAGGGGTTACCAGTATTTCCTTACTATCAAAACCAACATAACTGAAGACCAACACATCACCAACATTACAATTAATACTGTACTTACCATCAAAATCGGTTTGAGTACCCTTGACTGTCCCTTTAATTATAATATTCACCCCTGGAAGTGGCAATCCACTATTATCGTTTAAAACCCCTGTTAATGTACCTTCCTGTGAGAAGAGCGATATAGAAAATAAAATTGTTGTTACTTGTACAAGTAAGAAAAATGAATTGTTTTTCATGGTTGATGGTTTTATTGATACTTAAAAGTAGTAGCTCCTCTTAGGAAATAAAACCCGCACTTAGGGAAACCATCTTTTGGATGAGGGAATGGTATATAAAATATCCTAAAAGATGAGTATTAATCTTAAAGTTTAATTAAAGCCTTATATTATCCTTCGATATGTATTTATATTGCTATTCAAATTTCGAATTTAGTTCACAGAATATCATCAATCAAATTATTTCAAAATGAAAAAACTTCTTGGCTTTTTATTGCTTATCAGCTTAGTTATTTCTTGTAAAGACAGGTCAAACACAGTCATTAAAACTCCAGACAAAACTAAAATGGTAGAGACAGGTCTGATACCTGTTGTTTATATCGAAGGAGATTCTACATGGACCATCGAAGAACGAATGAAACACTATGGCGTGCCCGGTGTGAGTATCGCTGTGATTAATAATAACAAAATAGAATGGGTAAAAACTTATGGTGTAATTGATAAGGAAACCAAGGAACCCGTTAATAAACAAACACTATTTCAAGCAGGCTCAATAAGTAAACCGGTAGCAGCTTATGGTGCACTTAAATTAGTAGAACAAAATAAAATTGATATCGATAAGGATGTAAATACCTATCTGGAGTCCTGGAAAATACCAGATAGTGAGTTTACCAAAGAAAAAAAAGTAGCTCTAAAGCATCTTATGAGTCATTCTGGAGGAGTTACAGTGCATGGTTTTTTGGGATATAGTCAAGATCTTCCGGTTCCTTCACTTATAGAAGTATTGAATGGAACACCACCTGCAAATTCTCCTCCTATTATTGTAGACAAAGTTCCCGAAGAGAGTTCGCGATACTCTGGAGGTGGATACACCATCATGCAACAAATGATGATCGATATCGAAAAGAAACCTTTTCCGGAACTGATGGAAGAACTCATACTAAAACCGTTGCAAATGAATAACAGCACTTATGATCAACCTCTAAAAGATGAGCAATTAGCCATGGCAGCGACAGGATATTTACCTAATGGTGATATGACCAAAGGGAAACGACATACTTATCCCGAAATGGCTGCTGCAGGTTTATGGACCACAGCCGAGGATCTAGCAAAGTTTGCTGTTGATATACAACAAAGCTTACAAGGCAAAGGAGCAGTACTATCAAAGAATATGGTTACCAAAATGCTAACTCCCTTTGTAGATGATTATGTTGGTTTGGGGATTTTTATAAACCAAAAGAAGGATGAGATTTACTTCGGTCATGGTGGTTGGGATGAAGGATTTTCTAGTGAATTGATAGCTCATAAAGAAAAGGGATATGGTGTTGTAGTTTTGACTAATTCTAACCATCCAAAATTTATATCAGAGCTTATTAGATCAGTAGCACTTGCATACCAATGGGATGATTTTGTCGCTACATACCCCAGGCAAAATACAGAAATTACAGAGCTCGAAGAACTAGAAGGCGAATATCGTCTCTATAAAGATCGTTATACTAAGATTTATAATAAAGGCAATCAACTTTTTAAAGAAAGTCTTGGCGAAGAAGCTGTTGAATTAATTAAAATTACCGATTCAACCTTTGTGGGCAGAGATAACGACCAAATCATCCAGTTTAAAGATATTTCAGAAACTGGTCAAATGAGTGTTTTAGTATTGAACCCTGATTCTTACAAAGTAGAAGCAACACTAGCACAAATTATGGATGATGAAAAACTTCCTATTCAATTTCTTGAATCCGGAAATTTTAATGAAGGTTTAAAAGCCTATCAGGAACTTCAGAAAACAGATCCAAAAGACCCTGCTATTCAGGAATGGAATCTGAATAGATTGGGATATCAAATGATGAATGTTGAAAATTTAAAATTGGCCCAGGATATCTTTAAAGTAAATACAATCCTTTATCCTCGAAGTGCAAACGTATATGATAGCTATGCTGAGGCCAGTATGAAATTGGGCGAACTGAATGTAGCCATGACTAATTATAAAAAGTCTATAAAACTTGATCCTAAGAATATGAATGCCACAAAAATGATTGAAGAGATGCAAAGGAAGAAAGAAAACAAAGCGCTATAAATGACTATAGAAAATTCAACTGCCACGGATATATTCAAAATTTTAGAATTATATGACCATGCAATTTCATATCAATCAAAAATGGGTGCTGTGCAATGGCCAAAATTCACTAAAGAAGATATCAAAAAAGAGGTAGATGCTGCCCAGCAATGGAAAATAGTAATTGATGATCAAATTGCCTGCGTCTGGATGACCACTTTTAATGATCCTTATATTTGGGAGCACAAAAATAGGGATCCATCTGTCTACATTCATCGCATTGCTACTCATCCTACATTTAGAGGGCAACATTTTGTAAAGCATATTATCGACTGGGCACTTACGTTTGCAAAGAAGCAACAGAAGAGTTTTATTCGTATGGATACTGCAGGACATAATGAGAAACTCATTTCTTACTATACCTGTTGTGGTTTTACATTTCTTGGTTCAGAACCGCTTAATGACACTGCAAATCTTCCTGACCATTACCACAATACGCCTGTTTGTCTATTTGAAATGGAGGTTTAGACTTTAGTGTTGGGATAATTTTAGAACCTTTTGGTTAGGAAGAACACCATTGAAAACTGATTATAAAACGAAAGTTAACCTTCCAATGTATGTTTTTTCAGAAATGCATCTACCTCTTTGATAGAGGGGTTTTTTAAAAAATCATCACCATAGATAATTGTGGGAAATTTAAGTTTTCCGTCATAAAGGGCTCTAACTATTTGTGCTGCTTTTGTATCGGTTTCTACATTATAATCATCAAATTCTATCCAAATAGACTGTAGATAGTTTCGAAGGATAGCAGATTTTGGACACCAGTTTGCTCCATATAATTTTAATCTATATTCAGACATTTGTTTCTTTCGGCTTTACTAATTTAATTAATACCGGGTGAATATGTTCAGCTTTAAGAACGAAGAACGGAGTTGCAGACATTAGCAAAATAGAAACGGCTAAGAAGATCTGATAGTTATTGGTACTTATAAGTTCGTACTCCAAACCGCTTTGTGCCAAAACGAATGAAAACTCTCCTATTTGGGCAATAGAAAAACCAACTGCCAAAGCCGTTTTCCATTCTAACTTCATTACTTTGACAGCCAATATCCCCGCTGCAGCCTTTACCAATAATGTAAAAAAGAACCAAAATATAATCCATCCCAGGTCGGTAATAAAAATTTTATAGTCTAATAACATACCCATCGAAATAAAGAAAAAGCTCATAAACACATATCTGAAAGGCAAAAAACAAGAAATCGCCATGTGACTATAATTAGTCTCTGCAATGATTAATCCTGCAATAAAAGCTCCGAGTGCGAGCGAAAGCCCCATCTCCTCTGTTAAAAGAGCAATCCCAGTAACAATAAAAACTACAGCTATTAGAAATACTTCCTGACTTTGTATCTTCATGACAGTTTTAAGAAAAAACGGAATCACAAAGCGGGCAAGCAAATAGGAAATACCACCCATTAATACAAGTTTACCCAACAACCATAGCATAGCTTCTACCGGACTACTGTCTCCTGCGCCTGCCAAAATAGGCGTAAATAGCATAAGCGGTACGATCATTATATCTTGAAAAAGAAGTACAGCTAGAATAAATTTCCCATACGAAGTAGTAATTTTATTACTGTCTTGAAGCACCTTAACCACGATAGCAGTACTACTTAGTGCATATAAAAATCCCCAGAAAATACTTTCTTCAATAGAGGGTCGCATTAACAACCAAATTAGTCCTGCAGTAAGAAGAATGGTAAAAAATACTTGTGAAGCCCCTCCTATGAGCACATAATTCTTAATACGTTTTAAATTACTAAAAGAAAATTCAAGTCCTACAGTAAACAGTAATAAAATGATACCAATCTCGGCATATACTTCAACTTCTTCCATATCGGCAAAATATGTACTGGTATTTGGACTTAGTAACACCCCTGTAATGAGATAACCAATGATGTATCGAATCTTTAAAAATTTGCAAATGACAATTACAGCGGTAGCGACTCCGAAAATCGCAAAAATATTAATGAGTATATGATGTTGCATGAATGATGATTTAAAAACGTGATGTATTTCTAGTATTTTTTACATTATATTACCTTAAGAACACATTTACTCCCTCTCCTTCATTGTTTTGACCATACTATGGTTGATATTTTAGTTTCTGAATCATTTCTGTAGTTAACGCATCAGAGTAAACACCATAAGCATCTACAAGCAATCCTTTAATTTTATAAGCTTTGGACGAGATAGCAAAAAGAATAGACGAATCTGAAGGGTCTGTGTTCCCTTCAAAACGGTACATCTTGTCGATTTCAAAATCGTCTACAAGCAACCTTATATCTAAAGGTTTACATTCAATACAGTCACTTTTAAGATTGAAATCCTCTGTATATCCTGCTTTTTGAAGTTCAGAAATTGCCTGGGATAAGGTGTCAAAATGTTTTTTCATAATTATGTACTAAATTTCATCTTAAATTGTGAATGGTTTATTATAAAATCATAGGGTCTTCTAGATCACATTTATACAATCATAGGCACCTCCATTAAAAGAAGCTCTGTTTTATGATTTGCTTGAATTTCAAAAGATGCAACATCCCACAGACCATATCCATCTCTTTTTTGTAATACTTGACCGTTGATAGTAACGCTTCCTTCTAAGACGAAGGCATATACCCCATTATCAGGTTTCTTTAAAGTATACTCTAAAGATGTACCTGTATCGAGAGTACCAAGATGAAACCAAGCATTCTGATATATCCATACTCCTTCATCCTCTGAATTTGGAGATAAAATTTGTTGTAATTTGTTTTTCCTGTCTTCCGGATGTAAGGATATTTGATCGTATCGCGGAGTAACATTTTCTTTGTTAGGAATAATCCAGATTTGTAAAAACCGTACTTCCTCATCACTATTTGCATTCATTTCACTATGCTGAATACCACTTCCTGCACTCATGACCTGGATATCTTCTTCACGAATCACTTCACTTCTTCCCGTACTATCCATATGCTTAAGAGCTCCTGATAGCGGGATAGATATAATTTCCATATTACCATGAGAGTGTGCACCAAAACCCCTACCTGCAGCGACAATATCATCATTTAACACTCTTAACGCTCCGAAATTCATTCTTTTTGGCTCATAATAGTTAGCAAAACTAAAAGTATGCCTTGAATGTAACCAACCATGATTTGCTTCTCCTCTCGAATCTGATGTATGCAAAATAGAATTAACTTCTTTTGTACCCATAGCTTTATGAACTTAGTTTTTAGTTGTAATAATAAGAGTAAAACAGCAATCAATATACAATCTTTACCTAGAATAATTTTCTAAATTTTTACAAAAAATACTTAAATTTAAAGAATTCCTCGAGGCTCTGGTTTGGAGTTTCCTATTCACCTTTCCTTAGGAGAGAACAGAACTGCTATTTTTGGTAGTTCTGGGTGGAGGGAAAATATAAAATTCGGTATTTAGCCACTTCCCGAAAAGCCAAAATGAGACCGGCAAAACACCTCTATGGCCCTGCCTCGCGGACAATCGGCTTCAAATTTTTTTTGTGTGTAATGATCTGCCATGCAAGTAAAAAATACCTTCATTTAACTATAAACGGATCATGTTTCACTTAAATCCCTTTTATGCCAGAAAGCTTCATCACGAAGTTCTAATGCATAAAAAAGGTTAAATTAGAGAGGCTTAAATCAAGTTCAAATAAAATAAATAACCATGAAACGAGTTAGTATTATGAAGACTATTAATGACGTTATACATCTTAAGAACATAATTCGCTGTGTTAGTATTAAACTTATATCAAATTGAGGCATTATCAAGTTAAGGCATGTTTTTGAAATCCATCAAACTGTTATGAAAAAAAGATCGAAAATATTAGGCTTTACGTTGCTATCACTAGCCTTATTTTGTAAGTGCGACAGCGACGATACTCCAAACCCCAATCCCAATCCAGGCGGTGAGCCTGTTGAAGCCACTACCACGCTTATAAATACACTAAGTATTCCCTGGGAACTAACTTGGGGCCCCGATAATTTTTTATGGGTTACCGAGCGTAGTGGAAAAATAAGTAGGATTAACCCCGATACAGGAGAACAAGATGAAATATTAGTCATCGATGAAGTAGAACAAGTACAGGAAAGTGGTTTACTGGGACTGGTACATCATCCTGATTTTAGTTCCAATCCTTACATTTATGTAGTATACACCTACAATGGGCAAAATGGATTACTAGAAAAAGTAGTGCGCTTCAGCTATATTAATGAGTCCTTGGTAGACGAGACAACACTTCTGGATAATATTCCGGCGAATAGGATTCATAATGGTTCTCGTCTTCTTGTTACTTCAGATTTAAAGTTATTAATGACCACAGGTGATGCGGGCAATACTAATCTTTCACAAGATATTAATTCTTTGGGAGGCAAAATTCTTAGAATGAACTTAGATGGAAGTATTCCAAATGATAATCCAATTGCAGGAAGCTACATTTACAGCTATGGGCATAGAAACGCCCAAGGACTGACACTACATCCCAATGGTAACCTCTATAGTTCGGAGCATGGACCAAGTTCTGATGATGAGATAAATCGTATTGAAATCGGTAAAAACTATGGCTGGCCAGACGTTAGAGGAGTAATCGACACTCCTAGCGAAGAAACCTTTGCTGCCGGAACAGAAGTTGTTGAATCTATTTATCAATGGACTCCCACTATTGCTCCATCAGATTTGGTGTTCTATACCAGTGACAGAATTCCGCAATGGACGAATAAACTACTCTTGACCGTCTTAAAAAATCAACAGATCATTGCTCTTACGCTAAATGATAACGGCACGGCAATTATAGAAGAAAAAATATTCTTTAATCAAGCTTTCGGTCGTTTAAGAGATATCGCTGTATCTCCTACAGGACGAGTATTTATTGCTACTAATGGAAATTCATATGGTGATACTACTAATACCCATAGCATTATAGAAATCAATAGAATTGAAGAGTAGTCAATAGATTTTTTCTGATTAATGCCTTTTACTTAGTTAATACAGCTCCCTTAAAGACAATGACTTGCCATTCTTAACCGGTTTACCTGCAAAGCAAGCTTAAACCAGGGCTTCATAACACTATTATCACTTTCTTAATACTATTCTCCAATAAATCTGCCAACGTGTCTTAATGCATAAGGTTTAGAATACTGCCTTTGGAAGATTTTGAGATCATCACGGTTATGTTTTAATGTCTATTACTTATTTCATGTCCCGTTGATCAAGGGTTTTGATCATTTTTTCCATTATAAATTGTGAATGCACTATCATTTCAACGGATAGTGTTAATACACATACTATAAATCATGTACTTTTAAAAGAAAGGGTTGTTTTATCAATCTCTTTGAATATTAACTTAAAAATGAAAGATGAAAAAGAAAGAAACCAACACATTGTATGACGCTAGCATTACTGAAAGTGACAAGCAAGCCTTAGGAGATAAAGTTCAAAATGTTCGCAATGACGGAGGACGTGACGATTTCTTAAGAAATCGTGAAAAACCAGTAGATTTTGCAGGAGAAGATCTAGACGTACCAGGCAGAACGCTACCAAAGGATAGTAAAAACAAATTGAAAGACGAAGAAAACCAATTGTATAGTCAAGGTGGATCTGGCAATGAAAATTTAGAACAATCTTCAGACTTTTAGTTCTTAGTGCAATACTAACAAATGTTCAGCCTGAAACAAAAGAATCATTTTTGATAATAGGCTGATATATAAATCTTAATTAACAATTTAAAAAACAAAAAATGCCATTTTTAACACATAAAACTGCTAAGGAAAATATTGATATCTATTTTGAAGATTATGGGTCAGGTAAACCTGTAATTCTTATTCACGGTTGGCCGTTAAGTCATAGAGCATGGGAACAACAGGTTTGGGCCATTGTAGAAGCTGGATTTAGATGTATTACCTATGACCGCAGAGGTTTTGGAGATTCAACAGCACCATGGAACGGATATGACTATTCAAGCTTAGCATCGGATCTACATCAAATAATTACACAATTAGAGCTCGAAGAATGTACAATCGTCGGCTTTTCTATGGGTGGTGGCGAGGTTGTTCGTTATCTAACTGATTATGGAGCCGATAAGATTAGTAAAGCTGCCTTGATAAGCTCGATAATTCCGTTAGTACCACAAAAGGATGATAATCCAAATGGGGTGCCTCAAAAAGATCTTGAAGACATCATGGATGCCTTGGAAACTGATCGCGTAGGATTCTTGAAAAATTTTCATAAGAATTTTTATAACTATGATGACCATAAAGATACCATAAGTGAATCACAGCTTCATTATGATTGGTCAATAGCTTCTTTTGCTTCACCTAGAGCAACTATAGAGGCAGCAAAATCCTGGGCAGAGACAGATTTTAGAGAAGAACTTAACAATGTTACGGTACCCACATTAATAGTGCATGGAAATGCCGATAACATAGTACCTATAAAAACCTCTGCAGAACAAGCGGCAAAAGGTATTTCAAACAATACTTATGAGATCATCGACAATGGTCCGCACGGTCTTAATCTTACGCATAGTAAGCAATTAAATAAAATTCTTATCGACTTTTTGAAACGTTAAGGTAAAGTTTCAAATATTGTAACCATGAAACAATTGGGGCTGTCTCTAAAGGATCAGAAAACGTCATTACGATCCGCCTTTGAGCGGAGAAGTAATCTGTTTATCAGTAACTTAAATTTAACAGATTCCTTCGCTTCTCTCGGAATGACGACTTTCTAGACAGCCTCTTATTTATATGCCTTTGCTTACTGGTTTGGTATAAGATTTCTTGTTTTGGCTTCATAATCTGTATATCCTTCCTTACCCGCCGTATAAAAAGTGTTTTCATCCCAGTCTGCCATCGCTTTATCCTCGCGAAATCGTCCAACTAAATCAGGGTTGGAAATAAATAATTTTCCAAATGAAACCAAATCAGCATCTCCATCACGTATAACTTTTTCGGCTTTCTCTTTATCAAATCCAGAGTTAATCATTAAAGTTCCTTTATACTTAGGGCGATATCGCTTCGCTATATGTTCTTCAGCATAAGGAACATCAGACACATCATTAAAAGGCTCGGACAAGTGAATATATGCCAAATCATATTCTTTATCCAATCGCTCTATAATATAGTCAAATGTAGGAATGGTCTCTTCATCCAATGTGGTTCCAAAAATATTGTGTAAAGATGGATTAAAGCGGGCTCCTATTCTATTTTCGGGAACAACTTGTTTTACGGCTTCTAATACTTCAAAAAATAATCTGGCTCGATTCTCACGACTTCCTCCGTATTGGTCTTCTCTTGTATTACTTGTTCTATTAAAAAATTGATGAAAAAGATATCCATTAGAAGAATGTATTTCAACGCCATCAAAACCAGCTTCAATGGCATTTTTTGCAGCCTGTTTAAAATCATTAACGGTTATTTTAATCTCTTCAAGAGACATAGCCTTCGGAACTACGGTGTCTTTAAATCCATCTTCTGTATAGGCTTGTGCATTTGGATTAATAGCAGAAGGTGCTAAAGGTAGGTCCCCATCATGAAAATCGGGATGCGATATGCGGCCTACGTGCCATAATTGGATAAATATTCGACCACCTGCATCATGAACAGCTTTGGTTACTTTTTTCCATCCATCTACCTGTTCCTGGGAATGAATTCCTGCGGTATTGATATAACCCACAGCTCTTTTTGAAACCTGTGATCCTTCTGTGATAATCAACCCTGCAGTAGTACGCTGGGCGTAATACTCGGCGTGCAGTTCTGTAGCTGCATTGTCATCGTTTACTGCTCGATTGCGTGTCATCGGAGCCATTACAACCCTATTCGGTAATTCTAAATCACCTATAGTGTGGGGTGTTAACAATTTCATATTTTTCATAGCTATTTTGTTTAATTTTCAATCTATTCTTTATCCAAAATCATTTTCTAGATGTGTTTCTAATTCTTCAGACTTTTCATATCAATAACAAATCTATATTTAACATCATTATTTGTGACGCGATCAAAAGCATTGTTTATTTCTTGCATATCAATCATTTCAACATCACAAATAATATCATTCTCTCCGCAAAAATCGAGCATTTCCTGGGTCTCTTTAATTCCTCCTATTAACGATCCTGCAACTCTTTTTCTTCCCATGATCAGATTTCCTCCATTCATAGGTTCTAAAGGTTCAATAGCGCCAACCATTACCATAGTACTATCTCGTTTCAGCAATTTTAAATATGGATTGATATTATGCTTAACCGGAACTGTATTCAACAAAAAATCAAAAGAATTTGCATGTTTTTTCATCTCATCATCTTTTGTAGAAATCAATACTGAATCTGCACCCAGTCTTTTTGCGTCATTTGCCTTTCCTGGTGAAGTGGTTATCATAAAAGTTTCTGCACCCATTGCATGAGCGAATTTGATCCCCATATGTCCCAAACCCCCTAGACCAATAACGCCTACTTTGTCTCCTTTTTTAATATTCCAGTGGCTTAAAGGAGAGTACGTTGTAATACCCGCACACAATAATGGCGCAACTGCTTTTACGTCGAGGTTTTCGGGTACTCTAAGAACAAAGTCTTTTTTAACAATAATATCGGTAGAGTACCCTCCAAAAGTTTGCTTTTCGGTATGCTTATTTTTACCGTTATACGTACCCACCATACCTTTTTCACAAAATTGTTCTAAATCATCTTTGCAGGCGCTACATTGTTGACACGAGTCTACCATACAGCCTACTCCTACTAAATCTCCTTTTTTAAAGTTTTCAACGTTGTTACCAACTTTTAACACTCTTCCGATAATTTCGTGACCGGGTACTAAAGGATACTTGGTGTTATTCCAATCATTTTTTGCAGCGTGAATATCACTATGACAAACTCCGCAATATAAAATATCGATATGCACATCATCATCAAGAATTTCTCTTCTTTCTATCGACATTGGTTTAAGATTTTCTTTTTCACCTTCAGTTCCGTATGCTTTTACTTCTATCATGCTTTCTATCAATTTTATCAATATTTACTCGATGGTTATAAAATACATTTTTGTATCATAAATTTCTATAGTCTTCCCAACGATTTTTACCTGTATAATTCAAAGATATTATACAAAGTAAAAACAATGCAGATAAATTAATGTGCTTATATACCATTTGTCTTAACTCATTTCTGTTTGAAATTGAAGAATAATTGTATCCCATAAAAATTCTGTTAATACTTCAAACTTCATCGCAAATCATGTTTTGTATTCTTTAAAAATTATATCTTTAGGGTGACTATGGAGACAATAGAAATAAAAAAATTTGATGAGTTACTAGAGACCTTCGAAAGTCAAAAGGCAGGTCAAAATTTTGTATATAGAGGAGCTTCAAAAACCTCATATGAGCTCATTACCTCATTAGGGCGTTGTGAATCTGCCATGGGTAAACCCATTGAGCAATTAGAAGAAAGACTCATAAAGCTTTTTAAGGAATCTTCAATACCTTATCTTGAGCATAAACCAAATAATGAATTAGAATGGCTGGCGGTGGCACAACACTATGGGTTACCGACACGATTATTGGATTGGAGTTATAATCCATTGGTATCAACCTATTTTGCTGTTGAATCAAATCCAGATCATGATAGTGCTATATATATTCTTTCTGGATGTTCTACAATACAAGATCCTGATAAAACCAGTCCTTACAAGCTTGATAAAGTTTATAAATACAGACCCCCCTATATTTCTGCAAGAATACAAAATCAAGCAGGTTTGTTTACTGTTCATCATACTCCTGATATCCCCTTTGAGCATGACAAAGTAAAAAAAGTGATTATTCCGAAACTATTAAAGTCTACGATCAAAAAAACCCTGTTTAAATACGGTGTTAATCAGCGATTATTATATCCAGGTTTGGAAGGAGTTGCCAGGGATTTGAAATGGCTCGAAACAAAGATGTACTAACCAAAGCTCTTTTTTATTTATAACCCAAGTGATATTTATTTTTTTGTTATCCAAAAAATTATTTGGATAAATTACGGGTTTTCCGTAGTTTAGGGCACCCCTTATTTAAAATTGATCGCTTATGCACAAAATTACTTTGGAGCAACAATTCAATGCTCGACAATTAGATCTAAAGTATAAAGATATTTGGAATCGTGGTATTCATTTATTTACCATAGACGATAAAAATCGTGATTTTCAATATAGTATTTTCTACATTGATCTCTTATTTGCAGAGGTTATTTATAATAAACTAACAGGAGAAATTCTTACGATAAAAAGTTTTAGTGATAAGGCAAAGATTATGTTTTATCTAAGAGAAGATTTTTCTTAATTCGTTGCGGCAACATTTGGTTTTCGGCTTCCTAATCAAGGTTATTTATTCCTATACCAAATGTTGAGGACCAAACCTCCTATGACCAACAAGGTACCTACTAGGCTTAAAAACGGATATACATCGGTGAACAAGAAAACACCGGCTATCATAGTAAAGATGACTTCTACATATTTTAAAGATACAATCTTATGGGTCGCCTGAGATTGAAAAGCTTTGGTCATGAATAATTGTCCGAAATATCCAAAAACTCCTAAACTAAGTAGCAAAAACCACTCTATGCCAACAGGAGTAGTCCAGTTGAATATCGATAATATAGCACCTACTGCCACAGAAATCCACATAAAGTAATTCACAATAACGACCGGATGATCCCTATGACCTATTTTGTTTATTAAAACGTATACGACCCCGCTAAATAATGCAGATCCTAATACTAGAAGTAACCCAATAGTATCAATGTTCGTATCAAAGCCTTTGATCATTAACACTCCACCAAAAGCCATCAAAAAAAATAACCACTGTATTGGTTTTACTCGTTGCCTTAAGAAAAATACTGCGAGAATTGTTGCAAAGATTGGTGATATATAACGTAAAGATACTGCAGAACCTATTGGTAAATAATGTACAGACATAAAGAACAATGCCATAGAGGTTACCCCTGCAAGCCCTCTATAAATCAATAAGTTTATTTGATTCCCAAAAATTGGAATTTTATGCCATAATAAAAAGCTCATTGTAAAAAACAGAGACCCAAAGGCTCGAAAAAGAACTAATTGTCCCCCGCCAAAATGTGTCAAATATTTTACAAGCAGGTTCATTCCTGTAAAAGACGCTGCGCTTAAAAGCATGAAGTATATGGCTTTTTTCATTTATCGGATTATCATCAAAGATTTAACCTAAATACTTTAGCCAATTTATTTGCTTGTTCCTTAGGAATACCGGCTTTGCTAGCATACTGATTCCAATTGGTAACAACATCTGTAATTTGCTGAATAGCTTCTTTACTGTTTTTATAACTAATTTTATCTCCCATTGCAATCAAGTCCTGCATGTTAAAATCATCTCGCTTACCATTTAATGACATTTGATGCATACTGGTCCAGATTCCGATCGGATTGTAAGAATAGGTTACGTCATAAGCGGGAGAAAGTTTCCAGACTCCGTGTTTATCCATTAAAAATGAAATATTCTTAGTATGATCATCTTGATTACGGGCAATAACATTAAACAACATTCTTTTGTATAATTGTATAGCATCGGTATGCGGAAGTCGAAGTCGTCGCATGATCTCGAAAGCATTTTCATAAGAATATGCTCCTGGAGATTTATAATCAAAATGCGCCAAAGAACATAATGTTTGCATATGAACCTTTTGATTGTCACCCACTCGATCAAAACGTTTTGTCATGAAATGCGCACGATTATGTTCTTCAAAAAGTAAGGATTTTTCCATGTTTATCCCACAATCCAATGCCATGAGATAATAAGCATACTCAATTCTGCCATAGCCAAGTGGATCCCCTAATGACGTATCATTTACTCCGTCAAACTTAAAAATATAATGATCGTATCCTTTTGGAGCTTTAGCTTGTCCAGATCTGATTTCTTGCGTTTCCGGATTATAGGCTATAATTGCCTTGGCTCTTTGCCCTCCTGCAGACGTTCCTACTTTGATCAATTCATTAAGATGTTCGGTCTCAGAAAGGTTGAGTTGAAGTTTTTCTCGAGTATTAAGTATCTTCTCTGCTAATTCTGCCAGTTTATCCACATCGAGCGATGTAGTCTCTTTATGTCCTATATTCTTTGCCGGTTGAAATTCAAGAGCACCCATTCCTCTTGTTCCGATATAACATAATCGGTCCAAGGGAGTAAATTCTGATTTAGGAATATTGTTAAGTACCAACCATTGATCAATAAGACGGTTTCCGAAGTCATCGGGCAAAACATCAGACAACATTCCAGGCAATCCTTTAAAGGTTTCCTGATTCAGATTAGGGAAGCTATATATTTTTCTATCTGAAGATCGTATGGGCATGTGTATGGGAGAAACATCCAGGTTTTTATTAAGAAATGAAGGAAAAAACTCAAAAGATGCAAAGTTTCTGGTGCTATCCCAACTTAATGCCCCCAATTCTTCTTCCCAAAGCATAATTTTGATTACGTCTACCATGTCGGATTTTCATTTTGATCTTTAGAACTGCGTGATGCTCGTTCTCGTTCTTTTCCTTTAAGCTTTAGCAATTCTATTGGGCTTATTCCGGGGTCGGGAAGAAAGGCATCTAACGAATCAAGATCCCCAAATGCTCTTAAGATTTGAATAAATGTAAGCAATGTCGTAGTTTTTCCAGATTCAAAATTCTTAATGGTCTGTACATGAACTCCTGCCCTTTTGGACAGTTCTTCTTGGGTGATGTTTAAATTAAGTCTCCGTTGCTTTACCCTTTGGGTAATTTCCAACAGCACTTGTTCGTCAGAAAGATTATTTAAACTCATTTCTATAAAGGTTTTAAAGCACAACAAAGTATACTTTATACAGTAATTTTAAAAAATACGTATAATAATATATACTTTAAATACTTTGATATGTAAATATAATTAAAGTATATTATACTATACTATAATTAACTTAAAAATTTTTAAAATATAAACTAATATACTTTAAAAAAGATAAAAGGAGCAAAAAATATTGTTTTATCTTAAGAAATAGAAAAAGGAGAGAATGTTGAAAATAAACATGAATTCTTTAACATGAATTAAAACTTTGAATAAATAAATATAAAGTATTGATTATCAATCTATTTATTATTTAAAAAAACACTCTTTTAAATCCTAAAAACATTATGAAAAGAAAAAAATTCGCACACAATATAGCTCTTTGGTACAATAATAGTCATTGTTATAAATTTATTTTATTACTTTAGTTTTTCAACCCCTAATTTATATCATGAAAAAGCTGTTCCCCCTACTGCTGCTTTTTTTGACGCAAACTGTTTTGGGTCAATACTATACTGTACTGGATTCTGTACAAAAATCGCCTATTTCATATGCTACTATCTCTTTCGGTAATGGTAATGGTACTTTTGCGGATGCTGATGGTAAATTTCAGTTTTCTAAAAAATGGTACCCCGATATCGATTCTTTATACATATCGGCATTAGGACATAAAGAAGCAGCCCTGGCAACCAAATCCTTACCAGAACAAATATTGCTGGTTCAAGATATAGCAGAGCTAAAAGAGGTTATTATTACTGCAGAAAAGAAGAGAAAGTATAAAACAAAACGATTGGCAGCAGAAGTGCATAATGACTATTTTAGATGTTGGTTGCCAACCGTAGAATCTGAAATAGCTGTTTTTTTTCCGAAAAACTCTCAAAAACCAACAAAAATAGCTTCTGTATATTTACCCGTAAAGGTTGAATCTTCAAACAGAAATGCTTCAAGAGAACAATCTTTTTCTACCTTATTTAAGATGCAGTTTTATAGTAATAATAATGGGTTTCCTGGCGAGCGCTTACCTTACGAAGACATCATCTTCAATGTTACTGATAAGGATAAACCTAATTTTGAACTGGACGTTTCAGAATATAAAGTATACATTCCTAAAGAAGGTATCTTCGTTTCTGTGCAGGTACTCGGATATGCTGATAAACAGGGAAGACTTCAACAAACTAAAAAATATCACGAGGTAGAAACCAGAAAAGGTATCATCAAAGTTTCAACAACGTTTAGACCTTTATTACCCTTTACCAATAAAATAAATGGTTTTAAGACTTTTACCCGTAGGATTTTCTACAAAAACAGAACTTGGCAACGTTTTGATCGAGAATACAGCAAAAATAATAATCTGATCAAGAATAATGATACTAATTATGGGATAGGATTAAAGTTGAATTTGTACGAGGAAGAATAACAAGGAAGGGAACTAATCAAGAAAGGATCTTCTTTTTTGATTAAACTGTACCGCGGCTTCATGTTTAATGTCATGTTCGATTTTGTTTTCTACATATCCCACAGCATCTGAGATCGTCAAGTAATAATGATCAACTCCTAACTTATCTGTAAACCCAGACCGTTTAAGGAAATCTCTTACAGGACCTATTGTCCCAACCATGAGTAATTGAATTTTCAAATTATCGAGATATTGATATGTGTCTTCTAAAATATGCAACCCTGTACTATCAATATCATGCATATTGGTATTGTCGAGAATTAAAAATTTTGGAAGTTCCTTGCGATCTGAAATAAATTGCTGAATTGTATCTTTAAAATAGCTTGCATTTCCAAAATATAATTGATTATCGAAGCGAATAATTAAATACTCTTTTGATTGTACCGCGTTGGGAAATCGATTGATATTACGGTAATAGGTTGTTCCTGGTATATTTACCAGCTCGGCTATATGTGGACGAGAACTGTAATATTGAAGGAATATAAAAGAAAGGATTACTCCTATAAAAATACCCTTTTCCACACCAAATATCAAAGTTCCAAAAAATGTAATGATCATTACTATAAAATCTCGTCTTTTAAGCTTGAATAAATACTTGGCTTCTCTAAAGTTAATTAATCCAAATATCGAGACTAATATTATTGCCGCAAGAACTGCTTTTGGTATGTAGTAAAAGAAAGAGGTAAGGAATAAAAGCGATAACACCACCATAATTACAGTTATTATTGATGATATTGTAGTCTTGCCTCCTGCTTCATCATTAATCGCTGTTCTGCTATAACTCCCTGAGGAAGGTACTGCCTGAAAAAAAGCCCCGATTACTTTTGCTATTCCCAATGCAAATAGTTCCTGATTGGGTCGAAGTATATGATCGCGGTTTTTCATTTCCATAGATTTTGCAATACCAATACTGCCTACATACCCAATAAAAGTTACCGTAAGAACTGACGGGATAAGCGTTACCATAGTATTATAATCCATTTCTGGAATCTTAAAGAAAGGTAATCCTTCTGGAACATCTGCGATAATAGCTACCCCCTTTTTATTAAGTTTTAAGAGGTAGGTAGCGATAGTTGTAATAACAAGAACAGTTAGCGCACCGGGAAATGAGCGTTTCCATTTTTTTAAAATTATAATTGTAACCATAGAGAACACACAAATTCCAAAGGTTATCCAATTGGATTCCATAAAATGAATTAGTGCATACCAAACCGTGTTATGTGTATATTTAAAATTAGGAATATCAAAACCCAGGCTTTCTTCTAGTTGAGAAACAATAATAATTATTGCAGCTGCAGAAATAAATCCGGAAATTACAGGTTGAGAAATTAGATTCACCAAAAATCCCATCCTCAAAATGCTAAGCAGGATTTGTAATAACCCAATGAGTAAACTGGCAAATAGAACTAGTTCTATAAACTTATCTGTAAAAGGATCTGCTAGCTGTCCAACACCACTCATTACCAATATAGCCGTTACCGCCACGGGACCAATACTTAATTGTCTTGAAGTACCAAAAATAGCGTACAATACCAAAGGAACTAAACATGTGTATAAACCATAAATTGGAGGAACCCCCATAAGTAAAGCATAAGCAATAGCCTGAGGAATCAATATTACTCCTACTGTAATACCAGCAATTGCATCCTTTTTAAAAACAGCGGCATCGTACTTTTTATTAGTAAAGAGCTCAAGAACGGGAATTATTTTATGAAGCGTTTTGACCTTGTCGATATTTTAAGTTGATCATGTAAATCTACAACAGTTCGCAATTTATGCCAAAAGAATTTCTAATTGTCAAATTTATGTAAAGGTTTTACTTATTTTTGATAGCATTCAACTAAATCGAATGAATGAAACCTTACTTCTAGTCCTTCTCGCTGCAATAGGATTTATTGCAGGGGTTATCAATACTCTTGCTGGTGGTGGATCATTACTCACCTTACCGATGCTAATTTTTATGGGTTTACCCCCAGCTGTTGCTAATGGTACAAATCGTATAGGGATTTTTATACAAAGTATTACCTCTATTGCCGGTTTTACAAGCAAAGGAATTAAGCCTTCTATTTTTGGATTATATTTAGGAATTTCATCTTTGGCTGGATCCTTAATTGGTGCTCAAATTGCAGTTGATATCAAGGGAGAAACTTTCAATAGGATTCTAGCTGTCATCATGCTGATTGTGGTATTTTTTATGGTATTTAAACCAAAAATAAACATCGCAGATCTTTTAGAAAGAACTCAAGGTAAATATTTGTGGCTTTCTATTTTGACCTTTTTCTTCATTGGGATTTATGGAGGATTTATTCAGGCTGGTGTAGGTATTTTTATTCTTTTAGCATTAACTTCTATTAATTACATGAGCCTTGTCAAGTCTAATGCCGTGAAGGTTTTAGTAGTATTCATATATACTATTGGAGCACTTGCAATTTTTATCTATAATCAACAAATTGATTATTTATATGGTATTGTGCTTGCTACAGGAAATGCAACAGGAGGATGGATTGCTAGCAGATGGGCAGTAAAGAAAGGTGACGGCTTGGTCAAAGTATTTCTGGTTATTATGGTAGTAGCCATGGCGATTAAACTGTGGTTAGATAGTTAGATTTCAGGAATAAAAAAAACTTACAGTTCTAGACGAGTAACTTTTTGAACGATTATTCTTATCTTTCTGCTACTAACAAACACATAATCGTCTAAAAATGAAACTTAACATCCCCTGTTTCTTATTAATTTGTTTCCTCTTAGTAAACTGTAAGTCACAAAAAAAAGAAGGTCCCGAAGTAGATAATGAATCGGTTAATGAGACGCCTGAAGAAGTCGTTGAAAAAAAAGAAAGTGATATCAGTATCGATCCCATTGAGCATGCTACCGCTATTATAAAATGGAAAGAAAAAACGATTTACATTGATCCAAATGGTGGGCCTAAAGCATTTGAAGGTAAAAAACTGCCCAACATCGTTCTAATTACAGATATACATGGAGACCACATGAATATCGATACTCTGGACAGCCTAAATCTTTCTAAAGCTGAAATAGTAGTTCCTCAAGCGGTGGCAGAAAGACTTCCTGCTAGTTATACAGAACGTCTTGTGATCATTAATAATGGAGAAACAAAGGAAGTGCAAGGTATATCTATTGAAGCAATCCCCATGTATAACCTTCGAGAAGAAGCATTAAAATTTCATGAAAAAGGCCGCGGAAACGGATATGTAATTACACTAGGTAAAGAAAGAATCTACTTTTCTGGAGACACCGAGGATATTCCGGAAATGAGAAATCTAAAATACATTGACAAGGCTTTTGTTTGTATGAATCTCCCATATACTATGACTGTAGAAAGTGCGGCAGATGCAGTGCTCGAATTTAAACCAAAACAAGTGTATCCATATCATTACAGAGGGCCTGAAGGACTGAGTGATGTAAATAAATTTAACGAACTCGTCTCAAAAGATTCTGATATTGAAGTGATACAACTTGATTGGTATCCTGGTATTCCATAAAAGTAAAACTGTACAAGTACACTTATATTTTCTTCACACGAACGGCAATCATGCCTTTGGGCCCTTTTTCAAGCTCAAAGGAAACGTTGTCGTTTTCTACAACGTCTTGCATTAAACCATTAACGTGTACAAAATAACGCTCCTGGGTTTCATCATCGTTAATGAACCCATACCCTTTTGAGTCATTATAAAAGGCGATTTTACCTCTTCTAACAGGATCAAAAGGTACTTTTTCGCTTTTTGGAATACCTATTTCAATATTTTCTGCTTTGATCTTTTTCTTTTTTGAAGGATCTGGCGGAGTGTCTGTAGGAAAACCATTTTCATCAACGTAAGCGATCATGCTATCCAAACCACTTCCTTTATTGGAGTTTGCTTTTCGTTCTTCCTTCTTTTTTTGCTTCTCTTCTCGCTTTTTTTGTTTTTTCTTTTCTTTTTCTATTTTGCTAAATGTCTGTTGTGATTTTGCCATTCGTCGTTTTCTAGTTTTTAATTAAGGCTATTTTTTATCGTCATTGTCATCGAAATACTAAACGAATGATCAGGAAAGGGCAATTTGTAAGATTGATTTACCGAATACTCTACATAGCTGCTACAATAACAGGTAACAGTTTACTTCTTAAAGTTTAAAAAATCTACTGAAATCTATACAAAGATAAGCGTTCCATTTCGATTTTTAAAATTACTATATAAATTGATGATTTTTCAATAGATTTTACCCATACACTTAAGAAATTCTTAATTTCGTCTGGATAAATTCTTGATATCTAAATTTGCATGACCTTAATTCTCAAAAACCAATCACTACACCGCCATTTTGCGGTGTATAAACCGTATGGATATCTCAGTCAATTTGTAAATAATGGTCAAAAACAAAACTCTAAAAAACTACTTGGCGAATTATCTAATTTTCCGGAAGGTACTATGGCTATAGGACGATTAGATGAAAAATCTGAAGGACTATTACTTTTAACAACAGATGGTAAAGTGAGTAATCATATTTGTAGTCGTAAAATTGAAAAAGAATATTATGTCCAGATTGATGGAATCATAACCTTTGAAGCCATACAGCAATTGGCAAAAGGAGTAGAAATTGGTTTTGAAGGAAAAAAATATACAACTGCACCTTGTAAAGTCTTCAAGTTAGATAGTATCCCAAACTTTCCTCAACGATCAAAAAAGATACGTGACGACAGGCACGGCCCAACCGGTTGGATCTCGATTACGTTACAAGAGGGGAAATTTCGCCAAGTGCGCAAGATGACATCCGCAGTTGGTTTTCCCACATTAAGATTAGTTAGAATACGAGTTGGAACTATTCATCTAAATGACATGAAAGTTGGAGAAGTGCGAGAATTGAATGCTCTTTAGGTTATAATATTATTCATTCAATAATTTCTGGAACTCTTCTAAATATCGCCCTACATGATAGCCATCTGCCAAACCATGATGCACATGCACCGACACGGGTAAGGTAAGTTTTCCTTCAACCTTGGTATACTTTCCGAAAGAAATTTTAGGTACACTATCTATAAATTGAAAATGTCTGGCGTGTGAAAGTCCGGTAAAGTTATACCATGGAATAGAAGAATAGTGAACTGTATCTATTCGTTTAGCATTATCAGTATGTCGTAGCCCTTTACTGTTTTTAACCTCTTCAATCTCTTTTTCAGATTCTGAAACAAACGTTTCAAAATTATCATAGTACTCCATGAATGAAAACCCAAAGGTATGATCTTCCCGGCCTATTGTAGGTGATGCATGAATTTTATCATATAAAAACACACTACCATTTTCGATACGATACCTAAAAGCCTCAACACTATTGGCAGCTGATAATGATTTATGTAAATAGAATAGGAAATAAGGATATCCTAAATCCTTTATTTTCTGATACCCTTTTGTGAAATCCAAATTAGTAGTGATACCAAAGAAGGGTTCATCAAAACCACCAAAGAACTCAAAATGCTCTTTTCGATTCCAGGTATTCAGATCTAATTTAGTTCTCATTACTTACAATATCTCTAGCAGCTCACTTGCTTTGGTAAAACTTTTAAAATTCGGATGGCTAATTTCTTCATCGACCATTTCGTGCGCCCAAGTCGTATGAAATGGAATATGAAATGCATGTGCACCTATATTTAACACAGGAAGAATGTCTGATTTTAAAGAATTACCTACCATCAAAAACTCGTGTTCTGCTATATCCAAGTGACTTACCAGCTTTCTGTACTGCTTTTCAGTTTTATCTGATACAATTTCTATATGATGAAAGTGTTTTTCTAGACCAGATTTGATTAATTTACGCTCTTGGTCCAATAAATCCCCTTTGGTGGCCATCACCAATCGATATCGTTGAGATAATTCACCTAGAGTAGAATCGATCCCATCGATTAGCTCTATAGGTTCCTGGAGCATTTGTTTTCCTTTTTCTATAAGTTTTTCTACCAATGCTATCTTCATGTCACCATTAGAAATGGTAATAGCTGCTTCAATCAATGAAAGTGTAAACGGTTTAATACCATATCCATATAACGGTAGATTTTTCATTTCTACATCAAAAAGTAACCTACTGGCTTCTTCTCTCGACATAAATTCTTCAAGAAGATCACAAAGCTCATCCTCTGCGCTTCTAAATAATGTTTCATTTACCCAGAGGGTGTCATCGGCATCGAATGCAATTACTTTAATCTTTTTTAATGGCATTTATTTTATTATTTGAGAAAAAGTTCAGTTGAACATACTAACTCTAACAGCAAAGCGTACTTAGCTACTCACTTACAAATCATTACCTCACTAATTTTTTGTACTTAATACGTTTTGGCATCAAATCACCGCCTAAACGTTTCTTTTTATTTTCTTCATAATCAGAGAAACTACCTTCAAAGAAATATACCTGAGAATCTCCTTCAAAAGCTAGAATATGAGTACAGATACGATCCAGGAACCACCGATCATGTGAGATTACCACCGCGCATCCCGCAAAATTTTCAAGACCTTCTTCTAAAGCTCTTAATGTGTTGACATCTAGATCATTAGTGGGTTCATCTAAAAGTAATACATTACCTTCTTCTTTAAGTGTCATAGCTAGGTGTAACCTGTTACGTTCACCTCCAGAAAGTGTTGACACTTTTTTATTCTGCTCACTTCCACTGAAATTGAAACGGCTTAGATAAGCTCTTGAATTTACTTGTCGCCCACCCATCATGATCAACTCTTGCTCGTCACTAAAATTTTGCCAAATCGTTTTCTCCGGATCTATATTACTATGACTTTGATCTACATACGCTATTTTTGCAGTGTCACCTACAATAAAACTTCCTTTATCCGGCTGCTCTTCTCCCATGATCATTTTGAAGATTGTAGTTTTACCTGCACCATTCGGACCGATAATTCCAACAATCCCCGCCTGTGGTAATTTGAAATTCAGGTCTTCATATAATAGCTTATCCCCAAAAGCTTTGCTTACGCCTTGGGCTTCAATAACATTAGTACCTAATCTTGGACCATTAGGGATATAAATTTCGAGTTTCTCGTCAATCTGCTTTTGATCCTGACTTAATAATTTGTCATAATTGCTTAAACGAGCTTTTTGCTTAGCCTGACGTCCTTTAGGCGCCATACGAACCCACTCTAGTTCTCGTTCTAGTGTCCTTTGGCGTTTGGATGCCTGTTTTTGCTCTTGTGCAAGACGTTTAGATTTTTGATCTAACCAAGAGGAATAATTTCCTTTCCACGGGATACCTTCTCCTCTATCCAATTCTAAGATCCAACCCGCAACATTGTCTAAGAAGTACCTGTCGTGTGTAACGGCGATAACCGTCCCTTTGTATTGTTGTAAATGATGCTCTAACCAATGTACTGATTCGGCATCAAGATGGTTAGTTGGCTCATCCAAAAGTAATACATCGGGTTGCTGAAGCAGAAGACGACAGAGTGCAACTCTTCTTCGCTCTCCACCAGATAGTACTCCTATTTTCTTATCGGATTCTGGTGTGCGCAACGCATCCATCGCTATTTCTAATTTGGTATCCAGTTCCCAGGCGTTGCTCGCATCGATTTGATCCTGAAGATTAGCCTGCTTGTCCATAAGTTCCTGCATTTTATCAGGGTTCTCATAGACTTCGGGTAAACCAAACATATCATTGATTTTGTTGTATTCGTCAAGAACTGCGACAGTCTCTGCCACACCTTCTTTTACAACTTCAAGCACGGTTTTTTCAGGATCCAATTGAGGTTCTTGCTCTAATAAACCCACCGAGTATCCTGAAGCAAATACAACATCTCCCTGATAGTTTTTATCAACACCTGCAATGATTTTAAGTAAAGTGGATTTACCAGAACCATTTAAACCTAGAATTCCGATTTTAGCTCCATAAAAAAAGCTTAAATATATATTTTTAAGTACCGGAGTATTTGCATTTTTGTAAGTTTTACTAACTCCAGACATGGAGAAGATAACTTTTTTGTCATCTGACATAAGCCCCTAAGATTATTTTAAGTTAGATTATTATTCATTATGAAAAGATTAAACTCTTCCTTTTAAAGCATTAAATACCCATGCAATGGCAAAAAAACCAACACCAACAGCCGCAAAACCATATCCTGACACATCTCTGTATCTAAATGCTCCTAATCCTATAAGTGCCAGTCCAACGACTATCATAATGAATGTAGCCCAGGCCAGCACAGTATTTTTATTCATTCCCATAAATTGTTATTTAGTTCTTATGTTAACCATGTGTTAAACATGAATAGGATGCAAATATCGGTATTTTATCGTCAAAAAATATGTTTTTACAGAAGTGTTAAGATATTAAAATAGCTTATTATCTGTCTTACAGTTAATTAAAAATTAACTTTTATTAAAACAAATATTTGAATACTTAAAATTCAATTATATGATATTTCGTCAGAAATTTAGAATTAATCAATCCGCCTGTTAAACTAAACTCTACAAAGAAAAACATAAAACTTTTTTAAATATATTCTAATCCTTCATAAACAACCCGTTTTTTGTATTTTCGTGCAAACAATACACACAAAATGGACATAAACTTCAATAAAAACGAAGATCATAATAAACTATTGGTATCTGAATTGAAGCAGAAACTAGCCAAGGTAAAATTAGGAGGCGGTGAAGAAAGAATAGGAAAGTTGCACGCAAAAGGCAAAATGACCGCCAGAGAGAGAATTGATTATTTATTAGATAAGAATTCAAAATACATTGAGATAGGAGCTTTTGCTGGCGAAGACATGTATCATGAACATGGAGGTTGCCCTAGTGGAGGTGTTGTTGTGAAGATCGGCTTTGTAAGTGGCAAACAATGTATTGTCGTTGCCAATGACGCTACCGTAAAGGCTGGTGCTTGGTTCCCCATAACCGGAAAGAAAAATCTTAGAGCTCAAGAATTATCTATCGAAAATAGACTTCCTATCATATATCTTGTTGATAGTGCTGGCGTATACCTTCCTATGCAAGATGAAATATTTCCTGATAAAGAACATTTCGGAAGGATTTTTCGTAATAATGCGGTAATGAGCAGTATGGGAATCACGCAAATATCAGCAGTAATGGGTAGTTGTGTTGCCGGAGGCGCATATTTGCCTATCATGAGCGACGAGGCGCTGATCGTAAATAAAACCGGAAGTATTTTCTTGGCGGGAAGCTATCTGGTGAAAGCGGCTATAGGAGAAACTATTGACAATGAAACACTTGGTGGCGCTACTACTCATTGCGAAATATCTGGAGTCACAGATTATAAAGCAAAAGATGACAAAGATGCGCTAGATACTATCAAAAACATTATGTCAAAAATTGGTGATTTTGATACAGCAGGTTTTAACCGTTCTAAACCTTCTAAACCCACAGAAAACCCGCAAGAAATATATGGAATCTTACCAAAAGCTCGTAATGAACAATATGATATGATGGAAATCATCAAAAGGTTAGTAGATGATTCTGATTTTGAGGAATACAAAGCCGGCTATGGGCAAACTATTTTAACCGGATATGCCCGTATTGATGGGTGGGCAGTGGGTATTGTTGCTAATCAGCGTAAAATTGTAAAGACCAAAAAAGGCGAAATGCAATTTGGCGGAGTAATTTATTCTGATTCCGCAGATAAAGCAACACGATTTATTGCGAATTGTAATCAGAAAAAAATACCATTGGTATTCTTACAAGATGTAACCGGTTTTATGGTAGGTAGCAAAAGTGAACACGGAGGAATCATAAAAGATGGTGCCAAAATGGTTAATGCGGTAAGTAATAGTGTTGTACCCAAGTTTACTATTGTAGTCGGTAATTCTTACGGAGCTGGTAATTATGCAATGTGCGGTAAAGCTTATGACCCTAGACTCATATATGCATGGCCAAGTGCAGAATTAGCCGTTATGGGAGGGGCCCAGGCTGCCAAAGTATTATTACAGATAGAAACTGCCTCTCTAAAAAACAAAGGAGAAACATTATCTGAAGAAGATGAAAAGGCATTATATGATAAAATAAAGGCCAGGTACGATCGTCAGATCTCACCGTATTATGCAGCAGCTCGAATTTGGACAGATGGAATCATAGACCCTATGGAAACTAGAAATGTGATTTCTATGGGTATTGAAGCTGCCAACCACGCTCCTATCGAAAAGAAATTTAATTTAGGAGTGATTCAGGCGTAATGCTACCATTTGCCCGTTTTATAAATAGAACATTTCAAAGACTGAGTTCTCCAGCTCACATGCAGAACTCAGTCTAATAAAGCTTATTTATTAATTACGTTTAGGGATAGTTATCAATTCTGTTTGTCTTTCATTGACATATCGAAATCCTTCTCTCCCCCAAAAACCAGCTTCTTCCAGCATAATACGAACGTCTTTTTTCCATTCTGGAATAGGTACTGTAGTATTCAATTCAATAGCGTATACTGTATTTTGATAAAGTGGATAATCTCCTGTTCCCGGAACTCCTCCCTGTGAATCCCACATCCCAATTGTAGGCCCTGCAGAATGTCCATATAGTCCTAATGGATGTGTATAAATAGAGGGGTTCAGACCTTCTGCTTTCCCTTGTTCTAGTGATTTCAAAAGGATCTCATTTCCAGTCTTGCCAGTTTCAAAATTTGAAGTAAAAATATCCTGAACACGATTTCCATCTGCAAAGGCCTGTACCAAAAACTCTGGAGGAGAAGTTTCATCATTCTTTAATATATAAGCATGTTGCTGACAGTCAGTATTTAATCTCAAATAAGTAATACCAAAATCACAATGAATTAAGTCTCCCGGTCTGATTATCTTATCTTTTGGTCTATCAGAAAAAGAAACGATATGACTTTGTAAAGCCTCCCCTGTGCGTTGTATATCAACAGTTGGGTGAAACCAAGTCCTCAAGCCCATATCGGTTACTTTTTGTCGTAACCACCAAACTACATCATCTGTTGTTGTGGTTCCTGGTTGTATGACGGAGGTGCTAAATGCTTCTTCAATAATATCATGAGTGATTTGCACTAGCTCCTTATAAATCTCCATCTCTTGTTCGGTGCGAGTTTCGATCCAAGCGATTGCAAGTTTTTCTGCTGAAGTTACTTTAGGTTTAAATTCATCAGGAAGCACATTCATAAATGCCTCATAATCGGTTTTTACAATTCCATCTAGGATACCATAATGTTCAGAGAAATTAATTGCAATAGTTTTTGGATTCCTTTTTGAAATGATATCAATCAGTGCTTTCCATTGGTTAGGTTCCTTCTCTTTATCCCAAGCAGAATCAATACTCTTGCCCACATTATACCTTGCCACGGCTAGTTTCTCTATAGTATTTTTTTCTTTATTTCTATAAAAAACTAAAATTGTTCTTCTTCTGGCATTTAGCCATGTTGAGGGTAGCATTGTTTTTAGTACCGGATCCTCATTATATTCACGAGAAATCACAATCCACATATCAAACCCTGTTCGATCCATTAGTTGGGGCAAAAGGTTATTGAAGCGATCTTCGAGCACCATATCGATTGCGGCTGCTCTTTCTCTTTGTTGAAGGATTTGAGACTTTGAAGTGTAACTAACTAATAATAAGAAAAGTAAGATATGTTTCATGATAAGGGCATGTAAGGATGACTTGTGTTTCTATTGAAAACTAAATGTATCATAAAAAATAGACACCTGCAAAACAATATAGATGTCTTATACATATGAGTACTTTAAGTGACTCTTCATATGTTTTTTCAGGTTATAAATTGAGACCCTGAACTAACTCTAGGGTTTTAGATCTCTGAACTTTACCATTTTCTGTTTCGATAAACTGAGGAAGAAAAAAAATCTCTTTAGGGATTTCATATTTGGTAAGGATTTGAAGACTGTTTAACCCTTCTCGCAATGCCAATTTGAAAACATGGTTATAATCTCTTTCTATAATTAAAACCAATTTGTCTCCTAATAGATCATCTGGAATACTGGTAATAAAAAAACGATGGCTAATTAACAATTGTAATTTTGTTTCAATTTCTTCAGGATATAATTTTACCCCTCCGCTATTAATTACATTATCATAGCGTCCTTTCCATCGAAACTTTTTATAAGTTTTGAGTTCAACGACATCATTGGTAATAATTATCTCATCATTAAGCTGTGGCGCCTTAATAACCAAACAACTTCTATTATCAACGCCTAAGGTGATATTTGGTAATGCCTTAAAAAAAGTAGCGTCCTTTTTATCCTTTTTTTTTGGATTAATTCTTCTTGCCGCTATATGAGAAACAGTTTCGGTCATTCCATAGGTCTCAAAAATCTTAGTTTTAACACCTTGTACTAGTTGTTTTAGGTTTTCTGAAACAGGTCCTCCACCCACAATTAGTTTTTTTATTAAATGAAGCCTATTAAGAGAATTATCTAATTGCAATGGAACCATAGCGCAAAAATCATATTGCTTAAATAAGTTATCCAGCGGGTTCGTCTTAGGCGGTACTAAATCTATCTTCCAACCTAGAACCAATGCTCTAACAAGCATCATTTTTCCGGCGATATAGTTTGCAGGAAGACATAATAAGGCTGTTGTTTCTTCTTCTGCATTAAAAAATTTACCCGTAGCCTTGGCGCTGTTGATCATATACTCTTTGTATACCTTTATCTTTTTTGGTTTTCCTGTAGAACCCGAAGTTTTTACAATAATATGATCTTTTTCATTCAACCAATCCAGTAAAAAATGTCCTACCTCCTGTTCATATACCTCCCCACTTTTGATAAAATTATATGAAATACGCTTCAAACTCTCTGTATCGACAGCTCGCTTGTTAATAGCAAATTTTTCATGTATTTCGGGAATAGAAAATGTACTCATGATTACTTCATCCAAATTTCAATCTTATCACATATAAACATGTTATCAAATTGTAAAAAGTACATTATATATGTATTACTAATTTACAACCCCAAAAAGTTTATCTTTCCAATTTGTCCATTGATATTTTTTTGATAATATATATAGAAAGATCGGAAAAATAATTAATACCGGGGCCAATACTTCATATCCAGAACTTGGGTCTGATACATCTATGAATATCGAATCCGTTTGTAAAGCCGTCCAATCTGCAGTAACCAGTAATACTGTGACCAGGTTATTTGCAGCATGAAATCCAAGTGCCAGCTCCAGGCCTTCATCCATTAAGGTAATAATACCCAGAAAAAAGCCCGTACCTATATAATATACCATAATGATATATCCTATTTTTTCAACTTCAGGATTTGCGATATGCATGATCCCAAAGAGAACTGACGTTACTATTAAAGCTGTCAACTTACTCTTTGTTGCAATTCCAACCCCCTGCATTAAATATCCCCGAAAAAGATATTCCTCGAAACTGGTCTGAATAGGGACTAGCAGAATCGCAATGACTGTAAGAATCAGAAATGGTAAAGGCTCAAAATTAATTTGATAGGTATCCGGATATACAAAATAAATAACAAGCGTAGAAATTATAATGAAAGAAGCCATCAAACCGAAAACGAAAAATATCCTTCCCCAATCAATTTTTTCTCTACTAGTAGTTAGGGACAAAATGCTTTGTTTATGAACATATCGTACCCAAAACAACAGCACAGCCAGAAAAATAGCCATAAATAGCATATTTTCAGCAAAAAACCTATTCTTTCCTTTACTCTGTATTTCCTTCTCCATCATTGCAGCCACATCTATATCCAATATGCTAACTATGAGATACTGTAATCCTATTAGTCCCATAAACACCAATGGTATTGGCAAATATTTCCACAATCCTAGTTTTCCTTGTCTTCCTTGTTCTATGTACATGTATTTGTTGGGTTGTTGTTTTAAAAATTTATTATCCATTCTGTGGTTTGGTCATATACCAAACTGCCATTATTTATATCTAACGGAGATTGAAAGTTATTGGTATAAAGACTTCCTGTTCCTAGCCCTTGTGGCATATCACTTTGCAAAGTATACGTATATTGAGCTATAGCATTTAGACCGATGTTGCTCTCTAACGCACTGGTGATCCACCATCCTATATCCAATTCTTCAGCTAATTGAACCCATTCTGTAGTTCCTTTAAAACCTCCTATTAAACTTGGTTTAAGAATGATATATTGCGGCTGTATAGTTTGTAACAATTTTTTCTTTTCGGTTACATCAAAAACACCAAGTAACTCCTCATCAAGAGCAATTGGTAAGGGCGTATTGTTACATAAATCTGCCATTTCTTTTAATTGACCTTGCTTAATAGGTTGTTCAATACTGTGTAGATCATACTCTGATAATAGTTTTAATTTTTCTAAAGCTTCTTTTGGATGAAAGGCACCATTTGCATCCACCCGCAATTCTATGGTATCTGATGAAAATTGAGATCGTATCTCATTCAATAAATCTAGTTCGGTATTAAAATCTATAGCACCGATTTTCATCTTGATACAATGAAAACCACTACTCAATTTATCCTCAATCTGTGCTTTCATATACTCTTTGTCTCCCATCCAGATAAGTCCATTAATGGGAATAGAGTCTTTATTGTTAGTAAATTCAGAAGGGAATAATAAAAAAGCAGACCTGCTTTCAAGTGATTTAAAAGCCATCTCAACACCAAACTGAATGCTTGGGAATTTAAGAAGTTCATTCCAAAGAACATCGACTCCAAGATGAATATTCTGGCAGGTCCATTTCAATTTTTCTTCATAATCCGGTCTGTCATCAATACTTAATGTTCTTAGTATCCCACATTCTCCTATTCCTCTTTTTAATCCATCGGTAATTGTGATAAACCAGGTTTCTTTCGTTTTTAGAACTCCACGCGAAGTACCACTAGGTATCTTAAAATTGAGAATATATTTGTGATAAGTAGCTTTCATCTATAATTCTATACTCTCTCCTATTTCTAGTAGCATCAAATCTTTGTTTTTTTCAAAAAATTTACGTTTGGCCTCATCATGATCAATTTCTATATAACCAAAAGTATCATAATGCACACCAAGCACTTTATCACACTCTATAAAATCACTCGCTACAATAGCATCATCAATACCCATTGTAAAATTGTCTCCAATAGGAAGAATGGCAAGATCTAATTTGGCATGTAACGGAATAAGCTTCATATCCATGGTTAAGGCGGTATCTCCTGCAATATAGATCGTTTTATGTTCTCCCTCAATTACAAATCCACCAGGCTGCCCTCCATAGGTCCCATCTACAAAACTACTAGTGTGTACGGCATTCACATATTTGATCTTACCAAACTCAAATTCCCAGTTCCCTCCATGATTCATAGGATGTATTTCAATCCCCTTATTTTGA
Source organism: Aquimarina celericrescens (assembly GCF_042682765.1). Taxonomy (NCBI): domain Bacteria; kingdom Pseudomonadati; phylum Bacteroidota; class Flavobacteriia; order Flavobacteriales; family Flavobacteriaceae; genus Aquimarina; species Aquimarina celericrescens. Next base: position 60,573 of record NZ_JBHUHY010000032.1, read on the forward strand.
TAATACATAGCAATCTCATAATTTGAAACTATAGTTGCATTACAAGATTTTGCTATAGCTTCTGCATCTAACACATGATCCTGATGTGCATGGGTAAGCAATATATAATCAGCTCTAATTGAATTTACATCTACTTTATCTTTGGAAATTGGATTCTCTGAAATAAAAGGATCTATTAAAACGTTAATATCATTAATTTGAATCAACAAGGTATTGTGCCCATAAAAAGTGATTTTCATAAATGAGAGTATTTATTTTATCTGAAAATTATAAAATCTGACTCAGACTAAACAAAATAGAAAGCAAAAATGTTGTTAAAGCTACTTTTTTAAGTTCAGGATCTAATAATTGGCTATGCTTTGTAGTTTTTACTTTTCTGATATGAATTAATAATGGGATAAAGGCAATTAAAAACAATAAGCCTTTTGGATTTTTATAGGTTATTAAAAGAAATAACAGCATAGTAATCATTGACAATACAATCAAGCTATAATGATATTTTCTGGCGCGATGAATACCTAATTTGACAACCAAAGTATTTTTCTGAGCTTTCTTATCGCTATGATGATCACGCATATTGTTTAAGTTTAACACAGCAGTGCTCAAAAGTCCAATGGTCACTGCGGGAAGAAAAACTACTCCATTGAGTTCCTTTGTAAATAAAAAATAACAACCCACAACACTAACCAAACCAAAAAAAATAAATACAAAAACATCACCCAAACCACGATATCCATAGGCCGAATTACCTATTGTATATTTAATTGCAGCTGCAATTGCCCCTAACCCTAATACAAAGAAAAAAACTGAGTAGAAGAAATTCTCTTTTCCAAAGGATACATATATAAGAGCAATCGCCACTATCAATGTAAGAAAAGCTGTAAGTACAATTGCGTTAAGCATCCCTTTCTTCGAAATTGCTCCGCTTTGCAATGCTCTTTGCGGTCCCACTCTATCTTCATTATCTGTTCCTTTTACTCCATCACCATAATCATTGGCAAAATTAGACAGTATCTGCAATCCCAAGGTAGTAAGCACTGCCAACCAAAAAATGGAGGTGCTGATAAAACTTTTGTTTCCCAGTGCAGACCCTACAATAATTCCCGATACGGATAAAGGTAACGTACGCAAACGTGCTGCAGAGACCCATGCCTTCAATGTATTCATTCAAAATTGATTTATGTTCAAAGGAACAGTATTTTCAATTAAAAAAAAATAAAAAATGCTTCCTTTTGAAAGGAAACAAATGGATAAATTTGAAATTTAAGTTTCAGTATGATATAAACTACGCCATGTCATACTACCGATTGATGAAAAAACACAAACTGCTTTTCTTTCTTACGATAGAAGATCCAAATAAATATGAAGATTTTATTTTTACGAATTTCGCAATTCCCCTTTTTCCCGTTTTTATTATTCTTTTAATAGATTAGCAGTTTTAAACCACTAAGTATTTATGAAGAATTTTATAAAAACCACTACCTTTTTACTTTTATGCTTTGCTTTTAGTTGTAATAGTAATTCTAAAAAAGAGGAAGAAACCACCTCAGAAGTTTCTCAAATAGATTCGAGGCAATTAATTACTTCGAAAAATCAGCCTTTTATCTGGGAAGGTGCTAATGTTTATTTTCTACTTACCGATAGGTTTAAGAATGGAGACAACAGCAATGATGATGTTTTAAACCGTACTAAGGAAACTGGAAAATTAAGAGGATTTGAAGGTGGAGATTTCAAAGGCATTATTCAAAAAATAGAAGAAGGATATTTTGAAGAACTTGGAGTAAATGCCCTTTGGTTTAACCCTGTTGTAGAGCAAATTCATGAAAGTGTAGATGAAGGAACAGGAAATACTTACGCTTTTCATGGGTATTGGACCAAAGACTGGACAAAAATAGATCCTAATTTTGGCACTTATAATGATCTGAAAAAGTTAGTAGAAGTTGCCCATCAAAACGGAATACGCATACTTATGGATGTTGTAATGAATCATACTGGACCTGCTACCGATGAAGATCCTGTATGGCCAGACAACTGGGTTCGTACCTCACCACAATGCACGTACAAAGATTATGAAAGTGCTGTGGCCTGCACTTTAGTAGAAAATCTTCCAGATATTAAAACTGAAAGTGATGAAGAAGTAGAGCTTCCCAAAATTCTTTTAGACAAATGGAAAGCCGAGGGTAGACTAGAGATCGAATTGGCAGAACTGGATGTCTTTTTTGCGAAAACAGGGTTAAAAAGATCACCCAAAAATTATATCATCAAATGGCTAACAGATTATGTAAGAGAACTAGGTATAGATGGGTATCGCGTAGATACAGTTAAACATGTAGAAGAAGATGCATGGAGCGTGCTTGCTGAACAAGCAAAAATTGCATTTTCGGAGTGGAAATCAAAAAATCCTGATAAGGTATTGGATAAAAATGAATTTTATGTCTTAGGAGAATTGTATGGCTACGGAATTGACGGGAAACGATACTATGATTTTGGGGATCGCAAAGTAGACTATTTTGCACACGGATTTGACAACATGATCAATTTTCAATTTAAATACGATGCAATACAAAGTGATTATGAAAAGCTTTTTAGTAAATACAGTAAAATACTAGGAACTAATCTTACAGGCAAAAGTGTTATGAATTATATAAGTTCTCATGATGACGGGGATCCTTTTGATAAGGATCGAACCAAAACCTACGAATCTGCTACCAAACTTTTGCTCACACCAGGTATATCACAAATTTACTATGGTGATGAAATAGCAAGGCCTTTAATTATTGAAGGAACAAAAGGTGATGCGACATTAAGATCAAACATGAATTGGGATGACATAGATAATGAAGATACCAAAGTGCTATTGAATCACTGGCAAAAGTTAGGAAGGTTTAGAAAAGACCATCCAGCAATCGGTGCGGGAACTCACAAGATGATCTCAAAATCACCTTATGTTTTCTCTAGAAATTATCAAAATAATGGATTTTCTGACAATGTAGTAATAGGACTGGATCTTCCAAAAGCTCAAAAAACTATAAAAGTAAACTCTGCTTTTCCAGATGGTACTACTCTAATTGATCAATATTCGGGTGTAGAAACTACAGTTTCTCAGGGTGAGGTATCTTTTACTTCTGATTTTGAGATCGCTTTATTAGAAAAGAAAATATAAAAAATAGTATACAATCCATAATAAACAAGAGAGGCTGTCTAAAAACATTTAGGCAGTCTTTTTTATTTGAGCTATTTTCTATTTTGAAGCTTTTGATTTCATAAAAGTTGTTAGTTGATAGTAGTTAGTTGATA
>NZ_JBHUHY010000033.1:0-168492 GCF_042682765.1 Aquimarina celericrescens
CAGAGTAGTTAAGCCCGTTAGCGCCAATGGTACTGCAATCCGTGGGAGAGTAGGTCACCGCCTTCCTTAAAACCCTTCATAAAACTATGAAGGGTTTTTTTATGCATTTATTTTATTAAGGTATTTCTTGCTAACTATTGTATGTATTTCTATACTATAATTTATAGATTTGTCCTATTTACACAGTATATGAAAATACAAACCCCAGTAGAAGAGCGTTGGAATTGGTTAACTCACGGATTAGGATTTATCTTATCTTTTATAGGGTTATTCTTCTTATTTGCCAATGATTCACAATTAACCAGGTATAGTACTTTTGTCATTGTTCTATATAGTCTTTCCTTAATGGTCTTATATTTTGCTTCTACCGCTTATCATTATACTTCTGATGAAAAGCTTAAAAGAAGATTTAGGATTATGGATCATATAAGTATCTATTTCCTTATAGCAGGGACCTATAGTCCAGTTACTTTGATTACACTTCTGGAGGGTAAAGGCTGGCTTTTATTTATATTAGTTTGGTCTACTGCTGGTATAGGAACTATACTAAAGCTATTTTTTACGGGAAGATTTGAAGCTATATCATTAATATTATATCTGGTAATGGGATGGCTGATCGTTTTAGATATGACCAATTTAATGAATAAAGTAGGGCAAGAAGGAATTACATTCATGATATTAGGTGGTGCAGCCTATACGATCGGAATTATTTTTTATGCTATGCGAAGATTAAAATTTCATCACGTAATATGGCATCTTTTTGTAATGGCCGGGAGTATTTTTCATTATATCTTTATACTGAAATTTGTTATCTAGCTCAATTATCAATAAAGTCTTTGTATTCTAAAAAGAATGCTTCTAGTTTTAACATCTTTTCGTTCAAGAATTCTTTGGTTTCTTCCCAAGTGTTTTTATTGTGAATACTAACATCTGGTAATTCTACATAAAGTCTGGAGATGACTTTTCCGTTATCCAATTCATAATACTTATCATAGATAATACCAGGAAGATATTCTGTAACAAGAATATCCTTTAAGCTCACAAATTTTTCATAATAATAGCCCTGTATGACTTGGTCATAGGGTTCAATATCAATAGATACTTGAGCTTTTTTAGTGGTAAAGGTAAATTTAAGTGTTACATCTTTGATTTTTGTATTATATAATAGCCATTTACGAGGATACTCTTTTCCAAAGGAAGTCCAAAATTCTTGTCGTATTCGTTTTGACTCTTCTTTGCTAAACATATTAAATCAAATATGCTGTAACAGTTGCAAATAGAACAACCATTAGTTTTGTAACGTTGAACTTATGCCCTGCATTACTTTCAAAAAGAATAGTGGTAGAAACATGCAGAAATATACCTATTACTATCGCTGTAATTTCTTTATAATAGTTTTGAATGGCAGTAAAATGTTCTGAAATAAAAGTTCCTAATGGAGTCATTAATGCAAATACTACCAATAATACTGCAATAAGAGTGCGTGAAATTTTGGTATTCAATAAAAAGGTGGCAAGAATCATAGCAATAGGAATTTTATGAATAACAATTCCTAAAATTATTCCTTCAGTATGGTGTATAGGAAACCCTTCTAAAATTGCATGTATCCCTAAACTAATAAAAAGTAATTTTGGGATAGTGGTAGTTTCTTTATCCAGATGAATGTGACCGTGCTCAGCACCTTTAGAAAAATACTCGAGAATTTTTTGAAGTAGAATACCTACCATTATCCAAACACCAGTGCGTTTCGGAAAATTGTTATTTTTAAAGACCTCAGGTAGCAGATTAAAAATAGTGATTGCCAACAAAAAAGCACCACTAAAAGCTAAAAGCAATTTTAAATTCTTTTGGTTAGAGGGTCTAAAAAAGAACACAATTAATGATCCTATGAATACGGCTAATATAGTAAGTATGTAATGATCCACTATTTAAAAATTAGTATCAATCTTTGTGAATTTTTTATGTCAAATTTCCGTAATTGATAATCACCAAAAACATCCAGCAAATGCACATCTGCTTTATTAAAATAATCTTCAAAATCATTTAGAGTAATCGCTTTTACACGCTCTGTAAAGAAAAAATCTTCATTTTTATCTCTAAATCTGATTTCTTTAAAGATATAACCATCCTGAATGTATCTCTTTATATGAAAATTGATATCTTCAATTTCTTTAAGTTCTTCTGGGATAAGATTTTCAATAATGTAATTGACATTCATAAAATCAATAACCCCGAATCCATTTTCATTAAGATCTGATTTGATAGCTTTAATAGTATTTAAATTGTCTTCTTCTTGATCAAAATATCCAAAACTGGTAAATAAATTAAAAACTGCCGAGAATTTTTCAGAATAAGGGCGACACATATCGTGTACTCTAAATTTCAGGGTCTCATTTTCAAATTGAGAAGCATATTTTATACTTTTTTCAGACAAGTCCACTCCCGTAACGTCATAGCCCAGTTGGTTTAAGTAGATGCTATGACGACCTTTGCCACAAGCAAGATCTAAAATTTTCTCTCCTTTTTCAAGGTTAAGATAGTTAGTGAGATTATCCATAAACTCACCAGCTTCAATATGATTTCTGTCCTTGTATAAGATATGATAGTATGGCGTGTCAAACCATGATGCGTACCACATTGATGAATCTTTTAGCATAGGGCGCAAAATTAATGTATTTTTGCGGTTTAATTATATTGAATTCGAAGATAGTGAGTAATTCTTTTAAAATGGTGGCCAAAACTCTTTTTGGTTTTGAAGAAGTTTTGGCAAAAGAGCTTAGAGATTTAGGTGCCCAGAAAGTTGAAATGGGTAATAGAATGGTTAGTTTTTATGGAGATACAGGATTTATGTATAAAGCAAATCTTTGCCTTAGAACTGCTATTAAAATTTTGAAACCTATTACTTCCCGAAGAGTTAAAAACGAACAGGATGTTTATGATTTTATTCAAAGTATTCGATGGGAATCATATTTGAGTGTAGATGATACTTTTGCAATTTATGCGACCGTTAATTCAACACAGTTTACTCATTCTAAGTTTATTGCTTTAAAGGCTAAAGATGCCATTGTAGATAAATTCAGAAAAGAAAAGGGAAGAAGACCTAATGTAGATTTAGATCATCCGGATCTTTCAATTGATATTCATATTCAACGAGATTTATGTACAGTATCTTTGGATAGCTCTGGGGGCTCCTTGCATCATCGCGGCTATCGTACAGCGACTAATATTGCTCCTATCAATGAAGTTTTGGCCGCTGGTTTATTGCTTCTCTCGGGCTGGGACGGTCAATGTGATTTTTTAGATCCTATGTGTGGGAGCGGCACGATGGCTATAGAAGCGGCAATGATAGCCTGTAATATTCCTGCAAACTTAAATCGGAAAGAATTTGCTTTCGAAAAATGGTTGGATTGGGATCTGGATTTATTCGAAAAAATTGAAGAATCATGTCTTAAAAAAACCAGAGATTTTCATCATTCTATTATAGGAATGGATAAAGCTCCTTCGGCTGTTAGAAAAGCAAATGTGAATGTGGAAAATGCTAATCTTACCGATTTTGTAACCATAAAAGAAGGAGATTTCTTCTCATCGTCTAAAGACGTTGAAGGGACATTACACATGGTGTTTAATCCCCCTTATGACGAACGATTAGAAATTAATTTGGAAGAATTCTATTCACAAATTGGTGATACCCTGAAACAAAATTATCCAGGTACTCATGCCTGGTTTATTACAGGAAATCTTGAAGCACTAAAATATGTTGGACTTCGACCTTCTAGAAAGATAAAAGTGTTTAACGGAAAGTTAGAAGCTAGATTAGTAAAATACGAAATGTATGCCGGCAGCAAAAAAGCAAAACATCAACAGGATCAATAAAAGTCTTGTACTTTTGTTTTCGACTACCTTGAAAATTTATTTCTAATGAGCTCCCGTGATTATTTTTTAATTCATTCCTGAAATTTATTTGATGTAGGATTTTTATGTTTTTATTAAGACTAAAATTATTGAAATAGCAATAATTTTCTAGTGATATTCAATTTCTAACTAATCTTCTAGTCAATATGAAAACAAAACTAACACACGTCATTTTCATCATATTCGTATTTACACTTACATTTTCGGCACAAGGGCAACGGTCAAAGACAAAACAGATTGTTTCCACTGTGCTTTCAGATTCTGTTTTTTCAGGATTGAAATTAAGAAATATAGGTCCGGCATTTATGTCAGGTAGAATTGCAGATGTAGCGATTCATCCTAAAAACGAAAGTATTTGGTACGTGGCGGTCGGTTCTGGTGGTGTTTGGAAAACTGTAAATTCTGGTACCACATGGATACCAATTTTTGACGGTCAAACATCTTATTCCATAGGATGTGTAACGATCGATCCCATAGATCATAACATCATCTGGGTGGGTACCGGAGAGAATGTAGGAGGACGCCATATAGGTTATGGTGATGGTATTTATCGCAGTGAAGATGGTGGTGCTTCTTGGAAGAACATGGGATTAAAAAATTCTGAACATATTTCTAAGATTATTATACATCCCGAAAATAGCAATGTGATCTGGGTAGCAGTACAAGGTCCTCTTTGGAAAAAAGGAGGAGAGCGTGGTTTGTATAAATCTGTTGATGGAGGAAAAACATGGAAGAAAACCTTAGGTGATAATCAATGGGTTGGAGTAACTGATCTGGCAATTGATCCTCGAAATCCAGATCTGCTATACGCAGCCACTTGGCAAAGACATCGAACAGTTGCGGCTTATATGGGTGGCGGTCCGGGATCAGGGATTCATCGTAGTGTAGACGGAGGGGAAACTTGGGAACAACTCAAAAATGGTCTGCCCAAATCACAGATGGGTAAAATAGGGTTGGCAATCTCTCCACAAAAACCAGATATCTTGTATGCAGCAATAGAATTGGATAGAAGAACAGGAGGGGTCTATCGATCTGAGGATCGCGGAGCTACCTGGAAAAAACAATCTGATGCCGTGGCTGGCGCTACAGGGCCACATTACTATCAAGAACTATATGCGTCTCCACATCATTTTGAAAGGTTGTACCTGGTAGATAATACTATGCAGATTTCTGAAGATGGAGGAAAGACATTTGTGAGGATGAATGAAGAACATAAACACGGGGATAACCATGCTATCGCTTTCAAAAGAAATGACCCTGATTATCTTTTAGTGGGTACCGATGGAGGATTATATGAAACTTTTGATCTTACAAAAAATTGGCGATTCGTTGATAATCTTCCGGTAACGCAATACTATAAAGTTGCCGTAGATGATGCTGAACCTTTCTATAATATTTATGGCGGAACACAGGATAACAGTACTCAAGGAGGGCCATCACGAACAGATAATGTACATGGAATTCAAAATTCTGATTGGAAGATTGTATTAAATTGGGATGGCCATCAACCTGCTACCGAACCAGGTAACCCTAATATTATGTATGCAGAACGGCAGGAAGGTAATCTTTCCCGAGTGGATTTGAGTACAGGTGAAGTAATTGATATCCAACCACAACCAGGTGCTAATGAAAATTTTGAACGATTTAATTGGGATGCTCCTATCTTAGTAAGTGCTCATGATCCTAAACGTATTTATTTTGCTTCACAACGATTATGGAGATCTGATAATCGAGGCGACAAATGGACATCAATCTCGGGAGATTTGACTAAAAATCAAGAACGTATCGAATTAGAGATCATGGGTAAAAAGCAATCATGGGATGCCCCTTGGGACTTTTTGGCTATGTCAAACTATAATACCATTACTTCAATCGCAGAGTCGCCAAAGCAAGAGAATATTCTTTATGTTGGGACCGATGACGGAATTATTCAAGTAACAGAAGATGGAGGTGCCAACTGGAGAAGAATTAATGTAGGAACTTTACCGGGAGTCCCGACAACGGCTTTCGTAAATGATATTAAAGCTGATCTTTTTGATGCTAATACTGTATATGTGGCACTTGATAATCATAAATTTGGGGATTTCAACCCTTATCTTTTAAAAAGTACGGATAAAGGTCGTACTTGGAAATCTATTAAAGGGAATCTTCCAGATAGAACATTAGTTTGGCGAATAGTTCAGGACCATGTGCAACCGAACCTCTTATTTGCAGCCACCGAATTTGGAATATTTTTTACTGTAGACGGTGGAAATAGATGGATAAAGCTAAAAGGCAATATACCTACAATATCATTTCGTGATCTTGCTATTCAGCGCAGAGAGAATGATCTAATAGGAGCCTCTTTTGGACGAGGATTCTTCGTATTTGACGACTACAGCGCTCTCAGAAGTGTTTCTGAAGCCAAACTGAAAGAAGAAGCTGTTTTATTCCCAGCTCGTGATGCATGGTGGTATATACCAAGACCAAAATTAAGTTTTGATAATGAAAAAGGAAGTCAGGGGGCATCTCATTATGTAGCTCGAAATCCAGATTTTGGTGCAGTTTTTACCTACTATCTAAAAGATGGTTTGAAGACCAAGGAAGAAAAACGGAAGGAAATGGAGAAGAAAAACAAAGGAAAAGATATTTTATTTCCTGGGTGGGATCAAGTAGAAGAAGAACGTACACAACGTAAACCTCAGATAATTCTTACCATAAAGGATAAAGCTGGAAAAGTGGTTCGAAGAATTGATGGACCTGTTAAACCGGGGTTTCATAGAGTTGCCTGGGATTTAAGATATCCTGCTCCTGAAGCGATTTCTTTGAAGTCAAAAGAGAACTCTACAGATGCACCAAAAGGTTTTATGGCACCTACAGGCGAATATACCGCTACACTATCTAAAATAATTGATGGAAATGTTACTCAACTTTCGGCTCCGGTTGCCTTTAAAATTAAACGCATGCGTAGTGGGGCATTGCAAGGAGAAACACCAGATAAGGTAGCAGAGTTTTGGAGAAATTTCGAAAATACAATGGGTAAGGTTTCTGCTTTAGAAATACAAGTAGCTAAGCAAGAAAAACGTATAAAAGCAATGAAAGTGGCTTTGCATAGAGCTAATGTTGCTCCTGGTAATCTGGATAATCGTCTTGATGAATTAGAAAGGAGTATAGTTAATCTTAATAGAGAAATGCATGGAAATGGCTCAAAACTGCAAGTGGGAGAGAAAACAAAACCTACGATCGGGGATAGGATGTTTGCCATTTATAGAGGGGTAGATCGATCAACCTATGGACCGACAACTACACATTTGGAAACTATGCAAATTATCAATTCGCAGATAGGAACAATTACTTCTCAATTGAATACTCTTGAAAATAAAATAGATTCATTTGCGACAGAACTGGAATCAGCCGGAGCTCCTTATGTTGAAGATTAATAATCAGTTTTAGATCCTAGAAAAGAATCTAGCAGTTTTAGAATTACTAACTTTATAACGAATAGAAAACTAACCAAATTTTTAAAATTAATATTTATGAAACTTGTAGTAAAGTATTTCACATTATTTTTCTTCTTATCTGTTTTGATGAGCAGTTGTAAGGATAATAAAACATCATCAGGAGATGAAGAAACTTCAACAGATGCAGAAGAAACCATTGAAAAATCAATAAAGGTAAAAGGAGAGGAGGTTACTTATAAAGCCGACACACTTTCGATGAAAGGATATCTTGCCTTTAATGAAAATTCAACAAAAAAAAGCCCAGGGGTAATTGTAATTCACGAATGGTGGGGACATAATGATTACGTGCGTAAAAGAGCAGATATGTTGGCAGAACTGGGATATGTTGCCCTGGCGGTAGACATGTATGGAGAAGGGAAACAAGCTGCTCATCCAGATGATGCGGGCAAATTTGCCATGAGTGTGATGAGTAACATCGAATCTGCAAAAGCTCGTTTTAATGCAGCTTTAGAAATGCTAAAATCACAGGAATCTGTAGATGCCGATAAGATTGCGGCTATTGGTTACTGTTTTGGTGGAAGCGTAGCTTTAACTATGGCAAATGCCGGGATCGACTTAGACGCTGTTGCTGCTTTTCATAGTGGAGTAGAACTTCCTGTAATGCCTAACGAAAGTTTAAAGGCAAAAGTTTTAATATGCAATGGAGCAGCAGATCCTTTTGTATCCCCAGAATCTGTAGCTGCTTTTACCAAAGCAATGGATAGTTTAAAGGCAGATTACAAATATATTGCCTATGAGGATGCAGTACATGCATTTACTAGTAAAGGAGCGGATTCTCTGGGTAAAAAATTCAATTTACCATTAGGGTATCAAAAAGAGGCCGATGAGAAATCATGGGAAGAGCTCAAGCAACTTTTAAAAGAAGTATTTTAAGTCTGATTAATAAGCCTTTTGTTGTCATAGCAAAAGGCTATTTTTTCTTTTTAAAGAAAGGAATTAAATAACTTATATTATATCCGTAACCAACACCTATTGAGCTAAAATCATTTGTCCTGCCAAATCCGGGAATAAAGAGATTATCAAAACCATCGGGAATTTTTTCACTTATCTTACTTCTCAAAGAAACATTGGCTCCCAAGTATAAATTTTTAAAGATTTCGGCTTTTATTCCTAAAACAAGTTCAATCCAACTGGCATTTAAATCATCTTCAGTAACAGATTCGGTTATTGTATTTTCACCAAAATAGTTGGTTCCTGTAAATATATTATAATCATTTAAGGTTTGGTCAAATGTAGAAAAGCCATAACGTAATCCAACATAAATACTATTTTGCATTCCGTACCAATTGCTGTACGTATTATAATCTATTCCTGCCCTTATATAGTTTCCAGAACCCTCAACATTAATGTTTTCTTCATCTCTAATTAATGATTCGTTACCAACTTCGGCAGCGATATAAAATTTCTTATAAATTCTATAATCCCCGACAATTTCAAATCCAGAATAGTTATCATCAACAGATGAACGAATTATTCTCGCCAAATCTACACCAATTCTAAGCCCGTATTTCTCTGCCGGAGGTAATGTATCGGAAGGAATCACTTTATTTTCTTCCTGGCCAAAAATGTTACCTGAAAACAGGATGCTAATGAAAAATAATAATATGTGCGTTTGTTTCATCTATTACGTCTCTTCGTTGTACTGAAATCTCTTTAATCCAATCACCGTCTGTGCCAGCTTCATCTTCAGAAGATGTAATGGCGTTATAAACAACTCTAAACCCGCATGCGCTGCTTACATATTCTTCTACCGGGGCATATTGAAAGCTTATAATATCGGTATTTGCAGGTATGGTGTCATTATCGGTGTTCGAGTTTATTGTAAACTCAAAAGCAGTACTTGTAGTATTGGTCCTAAGCGGTATACTGATAGAATCGCTTACCGTTCCTATATCTATAAAATCATCGATACCTACAGCTCTTACTTGTAACTCTATAGGTGCTTTTATTTCGGTTCTGGTGACATCGTCAATAAACTTTATGATTAGAAATGGAGTCGTTGGAGTTCCTTCTGCACAAATATCATCACGTTCACAACTAGAAGCTGAATAGGTGATTACAGCAATGCAAGCACAATATAAAAGACCTTTAAAAATTTTCATGAACTATCTTTTTTCTAGTAAAACCACATTTTCTACATGATAGGTTTGCGGAAACATGTCTACCGGCTGTATTTTGGTGACCTCGTACATTTCATCTAATAACGCTAAGTCACGTGCTTGTGTTGCACTATTGCAACTTACATATACAATTTTCTGAGGTGAAATATGTAATAGTTGTGCCACAACATCCTTGTGCATCCCATCTCGTGGAGGATCAGTAATTATTATTTCTGGCTGACCATGCTCGGTAATAAAATCTTTAGTAAAAACCTTTTTCATATCACCCACATAGAACTCTACATTATCAATAGCATTTCTTTTTGCATTTTCTTTGGCATCTTCAATTGCTTCAGGAACAGCTTCAACCCCTATCACTTTCTTTGCTTTCTTAGCGACAAACTGTGCGATGGTTCCTGTTCCTGTATATAAATCGTATACAAGCTCATTTCCGGTAAGTCCTGCAAAGTCTCTTGTTACCTTATATAATTCATATGCCTGGTCAGAGTTGGTCTGATAAAATGATTTTGCATTAATTTTAAATCGTAGTCCTTCCATTTCTTCTTCGATATAATCTTTTCCCCTGTAACAGACTACTTTTTGATCATAAATAGTGTCATTTCCTTTTGAATTCACCACGTATTGTAATGAAGTAATCTGGGGAAACTCTGAAGCAATATAATCCAGTAATAATACTCTTTTCTTTTCATCCTCGTGAAAAAATTGTACCAGAACCATAATTTCTCCTGTAGACGAAATTCGAATCATTAGAGTTCTTAAAAAACCATCTTGTCTTCGTGCATTATAGAAAGGTAGATTATTTTGTGTAGCAAATGTTTTAACTTTATTTCTTATTGCATTACTTGGATCTTCCTGAAGATAGCAAGTATCAATATCCAGAATTTTATCCCACATTCCCGGAATATGAAAACCTAATGCATTACGATTTTCAATTTCGGTTTCACTTTGAATTTCGTCTAATGTTAACCATCGGCTGTCACTAAATGAAAATTCCATTTTATTTCTGTAGAAAAACTGCTTTTCAGATCCTAGAATGGGAGATACACTAGGGAGCTCAATTTTTCCCAATCTAGTAAGATTATTCACAACCTCTTTTTGCTTATATGCCAATTGGTGTTCATAACCCATGAATTGCCATTTGCATCCACCACATGTTCCAAAATGCTTGCAAGTAGGTTCAACACGTTTATCAGATTGCTTATGAAACTTGGTTGCAGATCCTTCGTAGTAAGCTTTACGTTTTTTGGTAGTTTGGATATCTGCTATATCACCAGGTACCGCATTACTTACAAGGATAACTTTTCCATCAGGAGCTTTGGCAATACTTTTTCCCTTTGCACCTGCATCAATTATTTCTATCTTCTCAAAGATTTGTCTTCGATTTTTTCTTGCCATAGCGCAAAAATAGAATAATTGAAAAGATTACCTTTCATCTTACATAAAAAATATGAAGTACAATTTCTTTGCAAATCAATGCTTCTTATTGTTAAGTTATCTAATGAATGAAATTTTTAAGGATCTTTCAATAATTGAATCATAAATTACCAAAGATTTAGTAATTTGCAACCAACTTCAGCAGGATGATTTCTCTCCGGGATAGTATTTCAAAGAAGGAATGGTAAAGTTGTATTATTAATTACGTGTAACATGGCAGTTTTAGAAAAAAAGTCATCACAACATTCAATTGAATTAGAAGATAAGTATGGAGCTCATAATTATCATCCACTACCTGTTGTATTAAATAAAGGAGATGGAGTATATGTTTGGGATGTAGAAGGAAAAAAGTATTATGATTTTTTGAGTGCATACTCTGCAGTTAATCAAGGACATTGTCATCCAAAAATAGTTGGGGCAATGGTCAATCAGGCGCAAACGTTGACCCTCACTTCAAGAGCGTTTTATAATGACAAATTAGGCGAATACGAAAAATTTGCTACTGAGTTTTTTGGTTTTGATAAGTTATTGCCAATGAATACGGGTGCCGAAGCAGTAGAGACTGCTTTGAAATTGTGTAGAAAATGGGCATATGAGAAGAAAGGTATTCCAGAAAATGAAGCGCAGATCATAGTATGTGAAAATAATTTTCATGGGAGGACTACTACGATTATTTCCTTTTCTAATGATCCAGTGGCTAGAAAGAATTTTGGACCTTATACTACTGGATTTATTAAGATTGAATATGATAATCTTAATGCACTAAAAGAAGCTCTAGAAAATAATGAGAATATAGCAGGATTTTTGGTAGAGCCCATTCAGGGAGAAGCCGGAGTATATGTTCCTTCTGATGATTATTTGTCTAAGGCTAAGGCACTTTGTGAAAAATATAATGTGTTGTTTATTGCCGATGAAGTGCAGACAGGTATCGCCAGAACAGGAAGGTTGTTGGCAACCTGTGGTAATTGCTCTTGTGCGAATAAAAATTGCTCGGGAACACCAGAGGTGAAACCAGACGTTTTGATATTAGGAAAGGCATTAAGCGGAGGCGCTTATCCAGTATCAGCAGTATTGGCAGATGATCATATTATGGAAGTGATCAAGCCAGGGAGTCATGGAAGTACTTTTGGTGGTAATCCTGTAGCAGCGGCAATTGCGGTTGCGGCTTTAGAAGTGGTAAGAGATGAAAAATTAGCCGAAAATGCTTTTGTATTAGGAGAACTATTTAGATCAGAGCTTAATAAATATATTGAGAAATCTAATATTGTTTCACTTGTTAGAGGTAAGGGATTGCTAAACGCAATCGTAATCAATGATTCTGAAGAGAGTGAAACTGCCTGGAATATTTGTATGGCATTAAAAGAAAATGGTCTTCTCGCGAAACCAACACATGGCAATATTATTCGTTTCGCACCACCGTTGGTAATAAATAGAGAACAACTTTTGGAATGTGTGAATATTATTACAAAAACTTTGAGTGAGTTTGAATAGAATTTAATATTATTTGTTAAATTTTGACATGACCCATACGTGCGGAAACGTAATTGAGGCTATCAAAGTGAAAAATATTGATAAAAATAGTCGATCTTGAGCATGAAATAACCAATATAGTAAGGACAGGCCGACTATAGATATAAACCAGTAGATAAAAGAGGATTTCAGGTATTTAATGAAATTCTCTTTTTTATTATTGCCATAAAGATAATATACCTGATCTGCCAGTGAAGGAATACTGTGCCAGAAAATAAAATATATGGCAAAAGCCCAAAGTAACGAAGCAGTATAAAAAACAATAAAAAATACAAGTATATAAAAAATTTCTTCGACTATTTTAGCTTTTAATTGTCCGTCAAAATAGATTTTGAATCCCAAAACAATCAATGATAAGGACGAAATAGATAATGAATACAAATAGAAATCTTTTTTAAAATAAATACCCGTTATATTCTCGATAATGCGAGAAACCTCAAAGCTATTATTATAAAAAAGAACCGATAGAATGACTATTCCATAGACCAAAAACATCATTTTACTAATGAAGGTCTGCTGTGTTATCTTAGAATTCAAATGTTGCTCTCCGAAATGATATGCGCTAAAAATTACAAATAGGAAAAGTGCTATGGTTGGTAAAAAATAGAAAAGAATAATGCTTATTGAGATTATCAATAGATAAAGGATGAGAATTTTATAAAATCTCTTTTTTTGAACGGTTTTTGAGGTCTTTTCAATTAGTTTTATATCATTTGCTCCATGTAAAATTCCTAACGATAAAATTAAAAAATAAGCAAAAAAGTCTTCTACATTGTCTTGAAAGTAGACTGCAAACCATAATGAAAAGAATGTGGCTATTAATGTAAAACTTCTTAGATTGTTAAAAAATAAAGCTCTTTCTTTCATAATGATTGATAAATTTATCATAAAGTTAAACATTTTATGTTTAATCTTTATTAAATTTGATTAAACAAAATTATAAATATTATGAAAAACTTATTAATGTCAATTTCCTTTACCCCGGAAATAGCAACTGACGATTACGTGGGCTTTACATTTTTCGTGGGATGTATGGCTATGATGGCAGCTTCGGTATTTTTCTTTTTTTCAATGAATAGTTATGATAGAAAATGGAGGACTTCCCTCCTTATTTCTGGATTGATTACATTCATTGCTGCTGTTCATTATTGGTACATGAGAGATTATTGGTATGCTAACGGAAGTTCCCCTACATTTTTCCGTTATGTAGATTGGATACTCACTGTACCTTTAATGTGTGTTGAGTTTTACCTTATATTAAAAGTTGCAGGAGCAAAAAAATCGCTAATGTGGCGTCTGATTGTTCTTTCTGTGATTATGCTGGTTACTGGTTACTTTGGAGAAGCAGTTTATAGAGACCAAGCATGGTTATGGGGTCTGATTTCGGGAATAGCATATTTTATTATTGTTTACGATATATGGCTTGGTAAAGCTAAAAAACTTGCTGAAGAGGCGGGAGGAGCCGTTCTAACCGCGCACAAAACTTTATGTTGGTTTGTACTCGTAGGATGGGCGATATACCCAATAGGATATATGGCAGGTACGCCGGGATGGTACGATGGTATTTTTGATGGTCTTGCAATGGACGTAGTTTATAATATTGGTGATGCGGTTAACAAAATTGGTTTTGGATTAGTGGTATACAACCTTGCAGTTTCGGCTTCTGAAAAGCCGGCAAGTGCTTAATTTTATTAGTTAAAAAAAAGCCTGCTTGAAAAAGCAGGCTTTTTTGTTATCCTAGAAGTTCGTTTTATGCTCCGGCAGATCTTCTTAATTCCTCAATCATTTCTTGATACCCTTCGAATCCTACGGTGGCAAATAAGAAAATAACATAGATTAGATAGATAATACTAAGAATTAAACCAATAATTGCCAAAATTTTACCTGTCTTCACGTTATTATACCCTTCATATAGCTCTGGATTTTCCATATACAATGCAGTTGCCTTTTTGGCAAGAACTATAGCTACAACGGCAAAAATAATTCCTAAGATACCATAGCAGCAGCATCCCAAAATAGAAAGAATACCAAAAACTAAAATAAGGGTGGAGTTAGGTAATGTCTGTTTTTCCATAATTAATTTTAATTGATTAGTTAAAAAATAATTTTCATTTTGATTACATAGCTAAAAATAATTGTTAGAACACTAGTAATCATAAGGCCAGTCTTAATTAATTGGCCATATTTAAACTTCATAAAAGAGTTAAATCCTAAAAATACAAGTAGTAGCAAAAGAGGATAAATTGCCGGATACATATAAAATGCTGCTTTAAATTCTCCTTGAAATAGAAGTGATATAGCTCTTTGCATACCACAACCTAAACAATCAACACCAAAAATTTTTTTGTTTATACAAGGAAGCATGTACTTTTCCAAAGGCAATTTTTTATCGATTAGTATATGCAATATACATAATTAAGTTATTTTTCATAATTGCAAGGCAAAAAATCTATTATTTAATATTTTAGCAAAATGAACCAAGGTAAAATAAAAAGGATAGGCAGTATAGCATTCATTGTGATGGGAGCTATCATTCTTGTTATAGAGATTGCTTCAAGAAATAAAAATTATTATCTACAGAGTGCTGGAGTAGTATTGTTGATGTTAGGATTATTCGTGATTAATTCAAAGTTAACATCAAAATCAAAAGTAGATTCTCAGGAATATTTTGAAGAAGAATGAGCATGATCAAAGTGGGAGATAAAGTATCAGTGTTAGACGAACCTCTATCGGGTAAAGTTATTTCTATAGATTCTGATGAAATTACTATTACAACCGAAGATGGTTTTGACCTGACTTTTTCTAAACAGGAAGTAGTAAAAATTGAATCTGGAGAAATGACTATTCCTTCATTTGAAGAGGTGAATAAAAACTTGCAAGAAAAAGAAGTTTTTAAAAAGAAACCAAAAAGGGCAAACCCAAGACCCAAAGAGCGCAGTTTACCGCCAATGGAGGTAGATTTACACATTCATAAATTAGTAAAATCGACAAAAGGGATGACTAACCATGATATGGTTACATTACAATTGGATACCGCCAGGAGACAACTAGATTTTGCAATTAGTAAACGTATTCCTAAAATCGTTTTTATTCATGGGGTCGGGCAGGGAGTCCTTAAAGAAGAACTTAGGTATCTTTTTGGGAGATACGACAATGTAAGAATTTCTGATGCAGATTATAGAAAGTATGGGCTAGGAGCAATGGAGGTATACATTGTGCAAAATCCCCAGTAGTATTTAGGGTGAGGTAATATCGTAAGAACCTAAATTAAAAACTTCTTGGCGTATTTCAACACCAGTCCCTAAAAAGGTAATATTTGATAATGTTATGGTTCTAGTTGTAACATTACCTTCGGTACTATACGATATAGTAGCAGTACCATTGGCACTTATTAATTCTCGGGTAACCATTATGTTTCCCGGGGGTATGCTCGCGCAAAAATATTCGTCACCATTTATTGGCGTATCGAATTGACGATATATCAAATTATTATTAGCATTAAGTTCCAAAGTCTGACTTACGTTATCTGCTGGTGCACTGTTTAATTCAAAATTAGTACTTGAGAAATTTAAAGATATCGCTTGGTTACCTTCATCATTAATTTTAAAGATCACAAAATTATTTCCATTAGAGCAATCTTGTAAAGCACCGTCAAAGTTAACATCATCTTCAACAACATCACCTTCACTACAACTTACTACTACAGTAATAATGATTAAAAGGAAAAAGAATTTCTTCATATTCTAATTTGGAGTTTTCGGTAAATTTCTTGTGCTATTAACATCTCTAAACCCAAAAGAAAAATTATCATCTTCAAAGTTTTCATTATCACCATCAAAAATAATAGTATTAATATCAACTGTTGTGCGATATGTTGTCAATACAGTTGTATTATCGGGACTAGGTGTAACATTATCATTCCTTTCGGAAGTATCAGGGTCTAGATAATTGAAAATATCGTCATCATCGGCAGCATCTGTATTATCATTTCTAGGATTGCCATCGCCATCTATATCCTCGTTTATAGTAGGAGTACCATCATTATCATCATCTGCGTCAAGGTAATCAGGGATTCCGTCTCCATCAGTGTCTAAAGGATCATCATTTTCTGGCAACCCATTTTCGAGCTCTACGCTGGTTAAAATGTTATCATCATCATCATCCTGATCTTTGTAGTTGGGTATACCATCTCCATCGGTATCATCATCTTCAAGATTGCCATTTCCGTTCAAGTCTTCATCTTCGGCTGGAATACCATCTTGATCATCCTCTGTAGCAATTTGTACAGTTATTTCTGCTATCCCTGAAACTGCTCTAAGTTGTTCGGTCACAATAATGTCGCTTGACGGAACATTAGAACAATAATAATCATTAGTAATGGTTACATTGAACTGTCTATAAATCAAACTACCCATATTTTCACTTAGATCAATTATAATAGGCGTTTCAGTAACAGCCGTATCTAAATATGTCGTATCAACAAAGTTAAATGATATTGCCTCGTTATTAGCAGTATTAATTTTAAAGAAAACAAATTCATTTTCTGCCGAACCGTTACAGATTTCTAAGGGAGCATCATCAAACTCAAAACCAGTTATGATAATATCACCGTCATCGCATGAAAATAGTATTGATACTAAAAGAAGAAATGAAAATAATTTTTTCACGTTGCTTATCATTTAATTCAGATTAACATCATTATTTCCTTTTAAAGACGATAAAAAAAAGAAAATGTTGATAACAATGTATTTTTAACATTTTTTGACAAAAGTAAAGTAATTGAAAGATTATAACGTATCCCGCCTAAAATAATTTTATTTATACTAGTTATATAATTATAAAAATTACGAATATTGCAAAGATTATATATCGCTTTTATAAAT
This sequence comes from Aquimarina celericrescens, assembly GCF_042682765.1. Taxonomy (NCBI): domain Bacteria; kingdom Pseudomonadati; phylum Bacteroidota; class Flavobacteriia; order Flavobacteriales; family Flavobacteriaceae; genus Aquimarina; species Aquimarina celericrescens. The sequence continues at coordinate 17,380 of NZ_JBHUHY010000033.1, forward strand.
ACTATTTGTTTTCATTTTTAAGCAATTAATTATTTATGTTTTATGCAAAAAGTTTATTTTGATAATGCTGCTACTACAAATGTAAGACCAGAGGTTATTACAAAAATGGTATCTGTACTGGAGGAAGATTTTGGAAATCCGTCTTCAACTCATGGTTTTGGTCGGTCCGCAAAGAATCATATAGAACAGACTCGAAAGAATATTGCAAATTATTTAGGTGTAAAGGCTTCAGAAATTATATTTACATCTGGAGGAACAGAAGCTGATAATTTGGTGATCAATAGTGCGGTTAGAGATTTAAAAGTAAGGCATATTATTACATCAAAAATCGAGCATCATGCTGTTTTACATACCGTGCAAGAAATAGAGGCGACTAGTGGGATTGAAGTAAGTTATGTGAATATTAATCCCGATGGGTCTATTGATTACGATCATTTAAAATCCTTGTTAAGTAACTCTGCAGAGAAAGTATTGGTTAGCCTAATGCACGTGAACAATGAAATAGGAACTATATTAGATATTCACAGGATTGGTAATTTGTGTAAAGAACATAATGCTCTTTTTCATAGCGATATGGTACAATCCATTGGTCATTTAGAAGTTAACCTTAATGAACTAAATGTTGATTTTACTGCGGTTAGTGCTCATAAATTTCATGGCCCAAAGGGAGTTGGGTTTGCCTACATTCGTAAGAATTCTGGTTTAAAACCATTAATTTTTGGAGGTGAGCAGGAGAGGGGGTACCGTGCAGGTACAGAAAGTGTGCATAATATTGCAGGTATGGATGAAGCTTTACGTCTTGCTTACGAACATCTTGAAGAAGAGCGAAAATATATATCAGATCTGAAGCACTATTTTATAGAGGCTTTGAAAAAGAACATCGAAGGAGTAAAATTTAATGCCAACTGTTGTGATCTTGATCATTGTACTTACACCTTAATTAATGTATGTTTACCGATAACAGATGAAAAAGCGGGAATATTATTGTTTCATCTGGATATCAATGGCATTGCCTGCTCTAAAGGAAGTGCCTGTCAAAGCGGAAGTAGCAAAGGATCCCATGTGCTCTCTGAAATACTTTGTGAAGAAGATCTCCAGAAACCATCGATACGCTTTTCTTTTTCAAAATACAATACAAAAGAAGAGGTTGATTATGTAGTTGATGTTTTGAAGAAATTTATTGCAAGCTAAAATAGCCTGTTAAAGTATATGTTTAAAACTTCATACCCAAACGGACATTAAAGACTCTCGGGGTAAGAAAATTGGGAATGGCAAATTGGCGCTGGCTTGACGCATCTCTAACGAAGGTATTGGTAATTGAATTCTGATTATCGAAAATATTGTAAATTTCAAATCCCAGATTTAATTCTCTAAAGGTATTCAAAAAGTGTCCTTCTCTTAATCTTTTATTAGGGTCTACAACGACATAGGATATTCCAAGATCTGCCCTTCGATAATCACGTAGTCTGGATTGAAAATCATAAGGGTCTGCATAACTCGGTGATCCACCTGGTACTCCGGTCTGGTAAACCATGTTAAGATACATTTTTAGACTTGGTATAGAAGGAACATAATCTTGAAATAAAACACCAATCTTTAAACGTTGATCTGTAGGTCTTGATATATATCCTCTATTATCTATATTTTCTTCCGTTTTTAGATACCCTAAACTTACCCAGCTTTCTGTACCAGGAACAAACTCTCCGTTTAATCGAAGATCCAAACCTTGGGCGTAAGCTTCAGCATTATTTCTGGCACGATATCGTATACGCACATTTTCGATAGTATATGGGTTTACATCGGTCAATTTTTTATAATAGACTTCCGAGGTCAGTTTAAAAGGTCGATCCCACATTTTAAAACTATAATCATTACCTACCACCAAATGAAGAGACTGTTGTGCTTGAACCTCTGGTCTAACAATACCCAGGGAGTCTCTTAACTCTCTATAGAATGGTGGTTGATGATAAAGCCCGCCAGAAACTCTAAATATCATATCGGCTTTCCAGTTTGGTTTTATAGCAAGTTGCGCTCTGGGACTTAATACGATTTGAGAGTCGGTACTTGCCACCGTACTACCGTAAATATTCCAATTATGAGCTCTTACTCCAATGTTGGCCCAAATTTCGCTTTCCTTGATAGTCGTTCGAATACTGTATTGAGCATATCCCGAGATTCGATCAATTTTTACATCGTTAATAGCCCTCACACTTACAAAAGGAACAAGTGGACTCGCAAAAGGAGTATAAGGTTGATCATTTACAAAGTCAAAAATCGGTGGGCGTATTGAAAAACCTGCAGAATCAACAATTTCATATTCTTGCAAACGATCTTTTATATCTTCAGAAGTATATTTTATTCCCCAATCAAATTGATGGGTGTCAGCAATATATGTTCCTTTATGCTCTAGATTAAAGATTAATGCATCAAGATCATTACGTGCATGAGTTAATTGTGAGCCTACCCCTTCAGCAAATTCTACTTCACCTAAATCTTCGCTACCTATATCTGTATTCACTGTTCCTAAGGCGTACGCCGCAAGAATGTCATAATATTCCTGTTCCTGGGTTTGATATCCAGAAGCGATCAATTTTAATGTTAAATTATCATTGGGCCGATAAGTCCCTTTTAAAGCACCAAAATAAGTATCGTATTGATCTTCTTCCTGGCCTTGATAAGAAACTATAAGCGCCTGTACGGTTTGTAATGTTCCAAAATTTACTTGTTCTCTCAACGGTTGATAATCGTACTTATTGATTGCTAAATTGCCCAAGAACCCAAGCTCGAATTTATCGGATACATTATAAGACAAATATGTTTGAATATCAGCGAATAAGGGTTGAAAATTAGTTTCAGTATTTCTGGCGTTGACCAATAAACTATTATCTCTATATCGTATCCCGACAATACCAGAAAGCTTTTTGTTTTTTGAAATCCCCCCAGCTGAAATGCTTCCGCCCAACAAACTTAAATCTGCGGTGGCCCCTATACGGGTAGGTCTTTTATAGGTGATGTCTAAAACTGAAGATAATCGATCACCATATTTTACTTGAAAACCTCCTGCAGAAAAATCTACATTTCTTACCAAATCTGTGTTTACAAAACTTAGGCCTTCTTGTTGCCCTGATCTAATTAAAAAAGGGCGGTACACTTCGATCTCATTAACATACACAAGATTTTCATCATAATTTCCACCACGAACAGAATATTGAGTACTTAGTTCATTGTTAGAACTAACTCCGGGAAGACTTTTAAGCAGTCCTTCTACTCCGGCATTGGCTGAAGGAGTTGTTCGTATGGTTTCTGGATCTAGAGTAGTAATTCCTTCAACAATTTTTCTTTCTCTACCCGATATGACTACAGTACTTATTTGTTCTACATTGGTTTTAAGTACTGGATTCAACTCATATTCTTGATTTTCTTCAAGTTTTATGGTAAACTGAAGACTCTTTAAAGCAATATGAGAGATTACTACTTGTATTTCCTTATTGGCAGGAATACTTAGTTCATAAACACCATTTTTATTCGATTGAGTACCCGAATTGTTAAAAGTTATGTTAGCTCCTTGCACCGGAGTGTTATTTTCATCAAGAACGACGCCTTTTAGTATTGCATTTTGAGCAGAAGAAGAGTAACTGAATAATATTGATGTGATTAGGAAGAGGAAAAAGCGATTTTTCAAGAAATGAGATGGTTTTAAGGTTTTCTATAAAATGTGGTTTCGAACGTCGCTCTGTTTCCCACGTTATCTAGCACGACCAATTTAAAATTATTTTCAGGATCTGTATTAACATTATCGCTAAAATCATAAACTAACATTCCGGTTTTATAATCGTACTCCATTAAAATAAATTTTCCATTTAATGTGCCTCTATAACTTTTTATACCACTTTCGGTATCATTAATCTTTACTTTTAAATGGGTCGCTTGCGAGATCCATTTTTTACTAGAGACATTAATAGGAACTATAGTTGGTTTTTGGGTGTCTGAAAATAAAGAATATTTCCCAAATGTTCTGGTCCTGGTAGAAAATCGATTTTCTTTTTTCGAGGTTCTTGTGTAATATATTTTATCATTCCCGTTAATACGACCAATATATAGTTTCTTTTTATCTTCATCCTTATAGTGAGAAACGTCAAACACTAAGGTTATGTTTTTGTGAAGTGGAGTCTCATCATTATGTATTTCAGCCGTTTCTCCGTTTACCAAAAGATCTAAATATGTGTCTTCATATAGGCTTCCTTTAGGAATTAAAAGATCTACAATCCCAGAGTTGTAGGTGTAGTTCTCATTGACCTTAACAAAATCTGAAGTTTTAAAGGTTTCAGATTTCGTAATAGAATCCATATATTTTCCCTTGATAGGAACATCAATCACCGTAGTATTATTTTTATAATCTTCAACCAATATCCTATAGTTATAAGAAAAGCTATCGCCAACTTTAATAAAACCGTTGTTAACTTTAGTCTTAAAAATCGTTAAAGGATTATTTTGTTCAATAAATAGTTTACTAATTCTACTACGGTATTTTTTGAAATACTTGTAATCGATTAATCTATTCACATATCTTGTTTCAGAAAATGAAAAGCGATTCATCTCCAACTTAAGATTTTTTTGTCCATTAACCTCTGTGGTTATTTTGTAAACTCCGTTGTGATTAGGAGCAAGATCTTGTTTGTCAATTGTAGAAATACCAAAACCAATATTGCCATGAGCAGTAATATTTTCTGCTTTTAAGGAGCCATCTTCTTTAGGGGTAAGGGTAAGTCGATACGGTTTTTGATTTCCGTTTACATGAGCATTTTTATCTAAACTATACGCCCATAGGCCATTAACTATAGGTTTTTTTGTATCTTCTACCTCAATACCAAAGCTCATGGGGTTCATGGGTCTAGATTTTGAATCCCGAATCTCAAAATGAAGATGTGGACCAGAGCTTCCACCAGTATTACCACTGTAGGCGATAATATCTCCTTTTTTTACTTCTAAAGTACCTGATTTTGGAAAAAGCTCTATTTCATAAGACTCTTTTGCGTATTGCCTCTCTTTCACAAACTTTTCAATCTTTGGAGCAAATTTTTTTAAGTGGGCATAGACGGTTGTGTATCCATTTGGATGCAAAAGATAAATGGCTTTTCCATATCCTCCATGAGATACTTTTATTCTGCTCACTCTTCCAGATGCTGAAGCATATACATTAAGTCCTTCTTCTCCATTAGTTTTCATATCTAATCCAGAATGAAAGTGATTAGATCGTAATTCCCCGAAAGTACCAGATACTACCACGGGAACATCTAGGGGATTCATAAAATAGTCTTTAGGAACACCATCTTGTCCAAAACAGAAAGAAATACCAAATAGTATAGAGAATATTATTGTTCGCATAGATAAGTATAAAAGTATATGTTTAAGTACACCGTATAAAACCACCTTTTTTTGTTATATGTTCTGTAACGCTTCATTTAAAGCATTATTTAAATATCCTCCAGAAATTATTTTTGTTCTTACCTGATTAACATTCGATTTCATAGTTTGATATTCTTCATTAGAAAGCCTTTCTAGCGCATTGCTTAAATCTGCCAAATTAGAAATGGTGATTCCTAAATTGTTTTCTGATATAAATTTACTAATTGCCGCCTTATCCCATACAATAATGGGGAGACCACATAGAATATATAAAGATGTCTTGTGCGGGTTATTGAATTTCAGATATTGGCCATATTGTCCGCTGCATTCTTCTGTAGAAATGCCATCCCAAACCAAACCAAAAGAGCCTTTTATGTGATACGCTACTCGATCTGATGGAAATGCACCCTCATATGACAAGATAGATTCTTCGTTCGAAACTTTAAGTTTTTCATATTCGAAACCGATACCATAAAGCTTCATCTTAAAATCATTCTTTTCTAAAGTGTCGAGATCGTATATGTATGAATTTTTACCTTCAGCGAATCCTCCTGCGTAAACAACTTCATAAGGTTTCGTTCCATTATCATTGTTTTGTTCTGGCAGTCCATCGCTTAGAATATAATCAAAGATTCCTAATACAATTATTGGTATTTGAACATTTTGTTCAACAAACCAATTCTTCATTGCCTGATTATGAACAATGATTGCATCAGAAGATATTATTTTTTTTAGTTCCTTAGAAGCATTACCGGTACGTCCTTTTAAAAATCTTACATCATGTACTATCGTAATAATCTTGCAGCGTTTCAATTTTGCAACAAATAATACGTATGCTCTAAACTTGTTTAAAGGATACTGTGTGCATAGTGTACTTTTTAAAGGGAGACGTAACAGTGCAAGACTTATTCCAAAAAAATTTTTTATTGTGCCTAAAGCAGAATTAGGAATTGATGACTGCTTAAATCCAAGGTTTTTAAATCCCTTTTCCTCCAAAATAAACTCACAATCGGTTTTGGCTTTACCAGCTGCATTGAAAAGAGATTTGTAATTTCTTGAGATGTAATACCCTATCATATTTTATCTTAATTTCTGGAAGGAAAGATACATACATTTTATTTTTTTATGCCACATATTATTAAGATAATTGCAAGAACTACTGTTGGATTCTTTGTTGATTAAGATGAAATGGAGATGTAAAACATTAGTTTTGTCATTGTATATTCAGTTCAATAGATAGTAAACTCAAAAACATTGTAAAAAGTGAGCGTAAAAGAATATGATTATTTAATAGTAGGAGCAGGGTTATTTGGAAGTGTTTTTGCCCATGAGATGACCAAACTTAATAAAAAGTGTTTGGTTATAGATAAGCGAAATCACTTGGGAGGAAATGTGTATTGTGAAGAGAAAGAAGGTATAAATATACATAAATATGGAGCACATATTTTTCATACAAATGATCAGCGAATATGGGATTATGTAAATCAATTTGCTACGTTTAATAATTACATAAATTCTCCTATGTCTTTGTCAAAAGGTAAACTTTATAATTTACCTTTTAATATGAATACTTTTTATCAGTTATGGGGAACTAGAACACCAGAAGAGGCAAAAGCAGTTATTGACGAACAAGTAGCTAAATATGGAACTAAATCGCCTCAGAACCTCGAAGAGCAAGCCTTGTCATTGGTAGGAAAGGATATTTATGAAACTTTTATAAAGGAATATACTGAAAAACAATGGGGAAAAAAGGCCACAGATCTTCCTGCTTTTATTATTAAACGCTTACCAGTTAGATATACCTTCAATAATAATTATTTCAATGATAGATATCAGGGAATACCTATTGGAGGATACAATGTTATTATTAATGGGTTACTTGACGGGGTTGATACCAAAACTGGTGTGGATTTTTTTGAAAGCAGGAGTGAATTAGAAGCCTTGGCAAATAACGTGGTATATACGGGTAAGATTGACGAGTTTTTTGAATATAAATATGGAAAATTAGAGTATAGATCATTACGTTTTGAAAATGAACTACATGAGATTGAGAATTATCAAGGTAACGCCGTGGTGAATTATAATGACACAGAATACCCTTTTACCAGAATTATTGAACATAAGCACTTCGAATTTGGAAAACAAAGTAAAACCATTATCACCAAAGAGTATCCAGAGGCTTGGGATCAGGGAAAAGAAGCGTACTATCCTATAAATAATGATAGAAACCAAGAGATCTATAAAAGGTACAAAGAAGAATCACTTAAACTAAACCATATAATCTTTGGCGGTCGATTAGCAGAGTATCGCTATTATGACATGCATCAAATTATTGCATCTTCACTAGCTCAAGTCAAAGAAATATTAGGATTAAGCAGTAATAGGGGATAGCTGTAAAATTAGTTTAAAAACTATTGGGTTTTTTCAATTGGTATGTTAACTTTGTGTAACGAAGTATTGTGTAATATATATTAATGAGTGATTTAATTGAAATTGTTGATTCTCTTGAGAATAGGATAAGCAAGTTGCTACATAAGTATGAATTAATGAAAAAGCAACAAGCGGACTTAAAGAGTAAAATACAAGAATTAGAGTCAGTTTCTCTACTTCAGTTAGATCAATTAAAGCAGTGGGAAGAAAAATTCAGTGCACTCAAAAATGCTAACGCAATGCTAGGCAGTGATGAATTTAAAAGGGAGACCAAGCTCAAGATAAACGCCTTAATAAGAGAAATTGATATGTGTATAGCACAGCTCTCTGAATAATTATAATATGGCAGATAAGCTTAAAATCAAACTATCGATTGCAGATCGGGTGTATCCATTAACCATAAATCCAGAACAGGAAGAAGGATTACGAAAAGCAGCAAAAAAGATAGAATCAATGATTAAGCAATTCGAGCAAAGTTATGCGGTTAGAGATAAGCAAGATGTATTGGCAATGTGCGCCCTACAGTTTGCTGCACAGGTCGAACAGAAGAGTATAGATAAAGATGGTAATATGGATAATGTGGCAAACAGATTAAACGCTTTAAGTGATTTGTTGCATGATCATTTATCATAACGTTCATTAAAAATAAATAGGTTACTGCCTGCACTAGTTGTTATTTTGATAAACTCAACAAGAATTAATTAAAAAGGGTGAGTTTAAGTTGTAAAAGCGCGCCGCCTTGAGCGGATTCTTGAGCAGCTTGTTAGCCCTAAACCTGTTTTTACAGAGTTTATACAGAACCTTTGCTAGTGCAGGCTTTTTTTATATATAAATATTACACAGAATTATGGATAACATTATATTTTTAATTATAGCTTCAGTAGCAGGACTAATCATAGGCTTTATAATTGCCAAGATATTAGAGCGTAATAAAGCTTCAGAAATTATTAGGACTGCAAAGAAAAATTCTGAAAGTATCATAAGAGATGCAAAAAGCGAAGGCGAAACTATTAAGAAGGACAAAATACTTCAGGCTAAAGAAAAGTTTATTGAATTAAAATCAGAGCACGAAAAAGTAATTTTATCTAGAGATAAAAAAATTGCTGAAGCAGAAAAAAGAACCAGAGATAAAGAGTCTCAGGTTTCCAACGAATTATCAAAAAGTAAAAAGCTAAATGAAGAGCTTCAAGAAAAGATAAAAAACTACGATAAGCGTAACGAGTATCTCGAAAAGAAGCAAAACGAACTCAAAAAACTTCATAAAAGTCAGGTTCAACAATTAGAAGTTATTTCTGGATTATCTGCAGAGGATGCAAAAGAACAACTTGTAGAATCACTTAAAGAGCAGGCAAAAACAGATTCAATGTCTCTTATTCAAGATACAATAGAAGAGGCTAAATTAACAGCACAGCAAGAAGCTAAGAAAATAATCATCAATACCATCCAGAGAATAGGTACAGAAGAGGCCATAGAAAACTGTGTTTCTGTATTTAATATTGAGAGTGATGACGTAAAGGGAAGAATCATCGGTAGAGAAGGGAGAAACATTCGGGCTATTGAGGCAGCTACAGGCGTAGAAATTATTGTAGATGATACTCCGGAAGCAATAATTTTATCATGTTTTGATTCGGTACGACGAGAAGTAGCACGTCTTTCCTTACATAAGTTAGTAACAGACGGTAGAATTCACCCCGCCCGCATTGAAGAAGTAGTTAGAAAAACTAGAAAGCAGATCGATGAGGAGATCATTGAAGTAGGCAAGCGTACAGTTATTGATCTAGGTATTCATGGATTGCATCCAGAACTTATAAAAACTATCGGTAGAATGAAGTATAGGTCATCATATGGACAAAATCTGCTGCAACATTCTAGAGAGGTGGCAAAATTATGCGGTGTTATGGCTTCAGAGTTGGGATTAAATCCAAAACTTGCAAAAAGAGCCGGATTACTTCATGATATAGGAAAAGTTCCTGATACCGAGACAGAGGTTCCTCATGCCATTTTAGGAATGCAATGGGCCGAAAAATATGGAGAAAAAGCTGAGGTGTGCAATGCAATTGGAGCACACCACGATGAGGTAGAGATGACATCATTGATATCTCCAATAATTCAGGTTTGCGATGCCATTAGTGGAGCAAGACCAGGAGCAAGAAGACAAGTATTAGATTCGTATATTCAACGATTAAAAGATTTAGAAGAGATCGCTTTTGCCTTTGATGGAGTTAAAAAAGCATATGCAATTCAGGCAGGTAGAGAATTAAGAGTAATTGTTGAAAGTGAAAAGGTAAACGACGAAAAAGCGGCAAGTCTTTCATTCGAGATTTCTCAGAAAGTCCAAACAGATATGACTTATCCTGGTCAGGTTAAAGTAACTGTGATAAGAGAGACCAGAGCTGTGAATATTGCAAAATAAATTAAGAAGTTAATTTGCACAATTATAGAGAAAGTGACGAATTTTAATCGTCACTTTTTTTTTCGGGAGTTTTGTTCTTTCTTTATGACACTATCGCCACTGTCCAATATTTTTGGTGATCTCATTCTTCCATTCCAGAGCCTCTTCTGTAGTGCCAAATATTCTAATTCCTTATCAGAAAACATCCATTCTATTTTTGACTGATTTATTAGTTTAAAATCTTCAGAAATAATCGCAACTGCTATCAAATTACTTATTTTATTCACTTCAAAACAGGAAATGGGGTCAACGGCATAAGAATTAATGCGGTATGAGATGTACACAAATTGCTTATCTGAATAATACTTTCTGGCTATAATTACGGAATTATTTGAAAAGATCAATCCATTTTCTTTCCAATAATCTCGTCTTTCCACAATATGGCCTGATCTAGGGTTTCAAAATGCTTAAAATCTTTACCAAAGAAATTCTTTTCCACTTGTGTGAGCATTTTTTGTTTGGGGTCACTAGAAACTACGGCAAAACCAATTAGATTTTTAATTCTTGCAGTTTCAAAATATATGGTTGGGTCTACGGAGTAGGAATGAATTCTATGCGAGATATATACAAATGCCTTGTTTAAGAAATGTCTCTCAACAATTTTTAGGAATATGTCATTATATTCGGGTATGACTGTGATTCCTTCATTCATTATAGCTATCACATAATCATCATAGATATTCACTTGGCAAAAGCCCAAATCATAGTTGGCAAGCATTGAGTTTAATTGATCTACTACATAATTACTTAAATTACGAATAAATCTTAATATGGTGGTGGAAAGAAGTTTTTTTAACTCATGTTTAGTTACTGTTGAAGTAAATGTGTTTGAATAATTTTATTTTTCCAGGCGATAGCAGATTTTAAGGTAGTGAATAATCGTAATTCTTTTTCGAATAGAGATTGCTCTAGTGCCGTTTGCATTTTTTGAATTGGGTTATTTGATACTACTGCAAAACCGACCAAGTTAGGAATTTTGGACATTTCTATATGTATAGAGGGATCTACAGCATAAGAGTTAATTCTATGCGATATATAAACAAAGGGTTTATTTTTGTAATATTGATCGGCAGCCATTAACAGAAGATTGTTATATTTTGGTATTACAGTAATACCTTCTGTCATTATAGTTAATACATAATCTGTATGTATTTCAACTTTGCAAAAACTGAAATCAAATGACGCAATCATTGAAAGATTATTAGTAATGTAAAGATAAAAATTAATATATGTAAATCAGGACCTATTGTTTACTATAACTCTCGAAAGTGATATTTGAAAAGTGATGTTCTGAAAAGAACAAAGGCTACTATTGCAGATAGTAACCTTTGTATTTTACTTATAGAATTTATATCTATTATGACTCTGCAGATTTTTCAGCCTTTTCGATATTAATAATTAATTCTCCGGAATCGTCTATATCCATAAAAATGCTATCACCTTCTTGAAGCTGGGCATTAATAATTTCTTCCGCCAGAGCATCTTCAATATATTTTTGAATAGCTCTTTTCAGAGGCCGTGCTCCGTATTGTTTGTCGAAACCTTTTTCTGTGATATAATCCTTGGCTTTTTCGCTTAGTGATAAGTCATATCCCAGATCCTTAATTCTACTATACAATTTATCAAGCTCGATATCGATAATTTTGTGTATATCTTCTCTTTCAAGAGCGTTAAATACCACCACATCATCAACTCTATTTAGAAATTCTGGAGCAAAAGCCTTTTTTAATGCACTTTCTATTACTCCTTTAGCATAATCGTCGGCTTGTGTCTTTTTGGCAGTCGTTCCAAAACCAACACCTTGACCAAAATCTTTCAATTTTCTGGCACCGATATTAGAAGTCATAATGATTATAGCATTTCTAAAATCAATTTTGCGACCTAAGCTATCTGTTAAATATCCATCATCTAATACTTGTAGCATCATATTGAACACGTCTGGATGAGCTTTTTCAATCTCGTCAAGAAGTATCACTGCATATGGTTTTCTTCTTACTTTTTCTGTAAGCTGGCCACCTTCTTCATATCCTACATATCCTGGAGGTGCTCCTATAAGTCGAGATACAGCAAACTTTTCCATATATTCACTCATATCAATTCGTATAAGTGCATCTTCACTATCAAAAAGTTCTTTTGCCAATACCTTGGCTAGCTGAGTTTTACCTACACCAGTCTGCCCCAGAAATATAAAAGATCCAATGGGTTTGTTGGGGTCTTTAAGTCCGGCACGATTACGCTGAATCGCTTTAACTACCTTTTTAACTGCCTCTTCCTGACCAATAACTTTACCCATTATAAGGTCTGGAAGTTCGGCTAATTTATTACTTTCTGTTTGAGCAATTCGATTCACGGGTATCCCTGTCATCATAGAAACAACATCTGCTACATTTTCCTCGTCTACCGTTTCTTTATGAAGCTTAGATTCTTTTTCCCATTGTTCTTGGGCGATACTTAGTTCTTTCTCAAGATTTTTCTCATCATCCCTAAGTTTTGCAGCCTCTTCATACTTCTGTTTTTTTACGACGCTGTTTTTAAGCTCTCTGACTTCTTCAAGTTTTTTCTCGAGATCCAATACTTTTTTGGGTACATCTATATTGGTAATATGTACTCTGGATCCAGCTTCGTCAAGTGCATCAATAGCCTTGTCTGGTAAGAATCTATCGGTCATATAACGATTTGTAAGCTTCACACATGCTTGGATAGCCTCATCTGTATAGCTTACATTATGATGTTCCTCATACTTTTCTTTGATATTATTAAGAATTTCGATAGTTTCTTCAATATTTGTAGGCTCTACGATTACTTTTTGAAAACGCCTTTCTAAGGCACCATCTTTTTCGATATATTGTCTGTATTCATCAAGTGTAGTGGCACCTATACATTGTATTTCACCTCTGGCTAATGCAGGTTTGAACATATTAGAAGCATCAAGACTTCCTGTGGCTCCACCAGCTCCCACAATGGTATGAATTTCATCAATAAAAAGAATAATATCATCATTCTTTTCGAGCTCATTCATCACGGCTTTCATTCGCTCTTCAAACTGTCCCCGATATTTAGTACCTGCAACCAAACTCGCAAGGTCTAGTGTAACCACCCTCTTATCAAAAAGAATTCTTGAAACCTTACGTTTTACGATCCTAAGAGCAAGTCCTTCGGCAATTGCTGATTTACCTACTCCTGGCTCTCCAATTAATAATGGGTTGTTTTTCTTACGTCTACTCAATATTTGTGATACTCGTTCTATTTCTTTGGATCGTCCTACCACGGGATCAAGTTTACCTTCTTCTGCCATAGCAGTTAAATCGCGCCCAAAATTATCTAAAACAGGAGTTTTTGATTTTTTTCCGGCCTTACTTCCTCCAGAAGGAGAATTAAAGGGGTTTTCTTTTGATGTATCTCCTGTTAAATCATCATCATCTTCTGAAAACGATTCTGCTTTTGGGTTGTCTATATATTCTTCGTCGTTAGCAATCATATACTTAAATTGGTCTTTAACGTTATCATAATCTACTCTTAAACGATTTAAAAGTTTAGTAGTTGGGTCATTTTCGTTTCTTAAAATACATAAAAGAAGGTGGGCAGTGTTTATAGAAGAACTTTGAAAAAGCTTGGCTTCTAAAAATGTCGTTTTTAAAGCACGTTCTGCCTGTCTAGTTAAATGTAAATTCTTTTTTTCGTTTGAAGCTACTGCAACATCAGGATTTGCAGGGCTTAAGATCTCCACTTTTCTCCTTAAATTGGTTAAATCTATATCCAACGCATCAAGGATACTAATCGCCTTTCCACTTCCATCACGCAACAAACCTAACATAAGATGCTCTGTCCCAATAAAGTCATGCCCCAATCGTAAGGCCTCTTCTTTACTGTAGGCAATAACATCTTTTACTCTAGGTGAAAAATTGTCATCCATATAATTAATCTCTTTCTTTTTCTTAATAACTAAAATAGTAATTTTTAAGATTACTAGGGCAAAAACTATTCCTTTTAAACCATCATTAACAAATATCTGACATTATTGTTACATTTTGTCATGATAATTGCCGATTGACAATCTGTTTTTTTAGTAAGTGAACTGACGATTTGTGAAGTTTTTTTCTCTCCTGTTTGTAAAGAGACAAAAAAAGCTTTAATAATCAAAGCCTAAGGCAACAGACTTATTAACTAAAGATACTATAATTTTTGTTAATAAATTACGTATATTAGGTATCTAAATTCGTGTTAAAAACGTCTTTATTTACTTAAATTAGCGCGTTTATTAATTCAATTTAAGAAAAAAGTTTTTTATGACAGAAGGAGAAAAACTTATACCTATCAATATAGAAGATGAGATGAAATCTGCATACATCGATTATTCGATGTCAGTTATAGTATCTCGTGCACTTCCAGATGTCAGGGATGGTCTTAAGCCTGTGCATAGGCGAGTACTATATGGTATGTATGAATTGGGTGTTAGAGCAAACAGTGCCCATAAGAAATCAGCGAGGATAGTAGGAGAAGTTCTTGGTAAATATCATCCGCATGGTGATACTTCGGTATATGATACGATGGTGCGTATGGCTCAGGAATGGAGTTTGAGGTACATGTTAGTGGATGGCCAGGGTAACTTTGGTTCTGTAGATGGTGATAGTCCCGCAGCAATGCGTTATACAGAAGCTAGAATGCGTAAGATATCTGAAGATATGCTTGCAGACATCGAAAAAGATACCGTAGATCATACTTTTAATTTTGATGATACGTTACAAGAGCCAACCGTTCTTCCTACTAGAGTACCAGGATTATTGATTAATGGCGCGTCCGGTATCGCAGTAGGTATGGCTACCAATATGCCTCCTCATAATCTAAGTGAGGTAGTAGACGGAATAATAGCATATATTGATAATCATGACATTGAGATTGATGAATTAATTACACATATAAAAGCTCCTGATTTTCCAACTGGAGGAACTATATATGGTTATGATGGAGTAAGAGAGGCTTTCAAAACAGGAAGAGGCAGAATCGTTATACGTGCAAAAGCTTCTTTTGAAGAGGTGAATGGTAGAGAATGTATCATAGTCACTGAAATTCCTTATCAAGTGAACAAGGCAGATATGATTAAAAAGACAGCCGATCTTGTAAATGATAAGAAAATCGACGGTATTTCTACTATTAGGGACGAATCAGATAGAAAAGGTATGCGTATTGTATACGTGTTGAAGCGTGATGCGATACCTAATATTGTGCTTAACCTTTTGTATAAGTATACAGCTTTACAATCTTCTTTTAGTGTAAATAATATCGCATTAGTTAATGGAAGACCAAAATTGCTGAATGTTAAGGAGATGATTCATCATTTTGTAGAGCATAGACACGAAGTTGTTGTGCGTCGTACAAAATTTGAACTTAAGAAAGCAGAAGAAAGAGCGCATATTCTTGAAGGTTTAATAATCGCTTCAGATAATATAGACGAAGTTATTGCATTGATTAGAGCATCAGCAAATGCAGATGAGGCCCGTGAAAAGCTTATAAAGCGTTTCAAATTATCTGAAATACAGGCTAAGGCAATCGTAGAAATGCGACTACGCCAGTTAACCGGTCTGGAACAAGATAAACTGCGTGCAGAGTATGAAGAGTTGATGAAAACAATCGAAGATCTTAAAGATATTCTTGATAAGAAAGAACGTCGTATGATGATCATCAAAGAAGAACTTGTCGAAGTCAAAGAGAAATATGGAGATGAGCGTCGTTCTCAAATAGAATATGCTGGCGGAGACCTTAGTATAGAAGACATGATTCCTGATGAAAAAGTAGTTATCACTATTTCTCATGCAGGTTATATTAAACGAACTTCTCTTAATGAATATAAAAAACAAAATAGAGGAGGAGTTGGTCAAAAAGGAAGTACAACGCGTAATGAGGATTTCCTAGAACATTTATTTGTAGGAACCAATCATCAATATATGCTGTTTTTCACTCAGAAAGGTAAATGCTTCTGGATGAGAGTTTATGAGATTCCAGAGGGTAGTAAAACTTCTAAAGGAAGAGCTATTCAGAATCTGATAAACATCAGTACAGATGACAAGGTAAAAGCCTTTATATGTACTCAGGATTTAAAAGACGAAGAATATATCAATTCCCACTATGTCATAATGGCAACTAAAAAGGGTCAGGTCAAAAAGACATCATTAGAACAATATTCTAGACCTAGAACCAATGGTATTAATGCGATTACTATAAAGGAGGAGGATGAGTTACTAGAAGCAAAACTAACCGATGGTAGGAGTCAGGTAATGTTGGCAGTTAAATCTGGTAAAGCAATTCGTTTTGAAGAAGAGAAAACGAGACCCATGGGTCGAGGTGCCTCTGGTGTTAGAGGAATACGCTTGGCAGATGACAAAGACGAAGTTATTGGCATGATCGCTGTGAATGATATGGAAAGTAATATTCTTGTGGTTTCAGAAAATGGTTATGGAAAGCGTTCGAAACTAGAAGATTATAGAGTTACTAATAGAGGGGGTAAAGGAGTTAAAACCATATCAATTACCAAAAAAACTGGTAATTTAGTAGCTATAAAGAATGTTACTGATTTAGATGATTTGATGATCATTAATAAATCGGGGATTGCAATCAGGCTTGCTGTAGAAGATTTACGAGTTATGGGACGTGCCACCCAAGGGGTTCGCCTAATAAATTTAAAAGGAAAAGATTCTATTGCTGCTGTAGCAAAAGTAATGCATGACGAAGATGATATAGAAGAAGAAAATGCTGATGAAGCAACTTCTACTGATTTAGATTCTGATAACGCCTCAAGTGGCACGAATATTGATAAAGAAACCAAAGAATAATTAAATCCCATATTAAAAAATTAAATAATGAAGACTAAATTTATCGTAGTATTATTCTTAACACTTAGTACTATTGGATTTTCTCAAAAACAAGAACTAAAATCAGCTTCTAAAGCACTTAAATCGGGTAATTTGGAAGTAGCTAGTGAAGCACTAAAGGCTGCTGAAGGGCAACTCGATGCTGCTGACGAAAAAATGAAGGCGCAATATTATTTCCTGAAAGGTCAGGTTTTAGCAGCTAAAAGTGCAGATTCTATTGATAATATAGAACAAGCTGCGAATGCCTATAATAAAACTATGGATATTGAAAAAGCTTCTGGTAATTCTAAATACACCCTAGAGGCATCTCAGAAACTACAAGTTTTGCGGCAGTCTTTAATAGAAAGCGCTATTAAAGATCAAAATTCAAAAAATTATAAAGGAGCATCTGAGAAATTATACTTGGGGTATACCACCAATAAAGCAGATACAACCTATCTTTACTATGCTGCAGGTAATGCGGTTAATGGAAAAGATTATGAAAGTGCTCTTAGGTATTACGTAGAGTTGAAAGACCTTGGCTATAAAGGAATATCTACAGAGTATTATGCTACCAACAAAGAAACGGGTGAGGAAGAATCTTTTGACTCAAAACAAACAAGAGATTTATCTGTCAAGACTGGTTCATATATTAAACCTGAAGATCGAAAAACTGATTCTAAATCTGGAGAAATAGCTAAGAATATAGCACTAATCTATATTAGCCAAGGAAAAGATGAAGAAGCTATGAAAGCTATTGAAGATGCAAAAAAAGAGAATCCTAATGATTCTGCTCTAATGCAGGCAGAAGCTGATGTGTATTATAAACTCGGGAATTTCGAGAAATATAAAGTTTTAATGGAGCAAATTGTAGCCAATGATCCCAAAAATCCTGATTTATTGTATAACTTGGGAGTGAGTGCCTCTAGACTTGGAGACACAGATCAAGCAATGGATTATTATAAAAAAGCTCTGGAATTGAAACCGGATTATGCTGCGGCTCAAATTAATATCGCAGCTGCTATTTTAGGAAAAGAAAAAAGTATCGTTGATGAGATGAATAACTTAGGTACTTCAAGTAAGGACTACAAGAGGTACGATGAATTGAAAGAGCAGAGAATGGATATTTACAGAAGTGCTGTTCCTTATCTAGAGGGTGCTCTACAAAATAAGCCCGATAATATAGAAGCACTGCGTACATTAATGAACATCTATTATCAATTAGATGACCCAAAGGCAGATGAAGTAAAGAGTAAGCTTAAAGCTCTTGAAGGAGGAAACTAAGCTATTTTTAAATTAGTATAAAAAAAACCGGAAGATATTGCTTCCGGTTTTTTTTATAAAGTGATATTCTAGGTTATTCATTTTTGTAATTATAAGGTATATAGTTTTGCCATTTCCATGGGGTATAAGAATCACCCAGGGCAAGTTCTAGTAGCTCTTTAAAAATACCTTCTCCATTGTCACTATTGGTCATTATCATAATCCCTTTTCCTGTTTCAGGAAATAGTATGGAATAGTGTTCAAATCCATTAGTATGGCCCTCTTTAAAAACACCTTTTCCATAGGGAGATTCTAAAATTCCCCATCCAAGACCATAACTTAATTTTATTTTATCATTTAAAGTAGAATCCTTTTTTGATAATGGACCAAACTGCATCACAGAACGAATTTTTATTTGAGGTTTAAATAGTTCGATCCAAGACTTTTGTGATATAATTTTTTTCTGTAAAACTGCTTCTAGAAATTTACTATAATCACCAGTGGTAGTTTCTAATGTGCTTCCTCCCCTTGGCTCATTATCTATATCTTTTTTATACATTTCTCCAGAACTGGAATGCCCGTGAGCAAAATTATCTCCAAAAGAAGTTTTCCATTGATAACTTGAATGGTTCATACCAATGGGAGTAAATACTTTTTCCTGGGCAAGTTCTTCAAGACTTTTACCAAGTATTTTTTCTAATACCACTTGTAGATATACAAATCCTTCTCCAGAGTAACTGTATCGACTTCCTGGCTCTAAAAGCACTCTTAATTTATGATCAGGTTCATCCCAGCGCCAATTAGGGAATCCGGTAGTGTGATTTAAACACATTCGGGCGGTTATTTCATGATATAAGGTATCTGTTTTTAAATCTGAAAAATTATCATGCCATCTGGTAAGTGGTTTATAATTATATATTTTTTTTGGTAGATATGATTCCAGAGGCGTATCTAGATCAATTACATTTTCTTCTACTAATTTCATAACAAGTACTGCAAAAACTGCTTTGCTAAAAGAAGCACCGTACATATTTGTATTTTTTATTAAAGGTAATTTTTCTTGATAATTTTTGTACCCGAAAGTTTTCTCATAGGCAATTCTGTTGTGGTTAAATAGAGTTATACCTATTCCGTGAACTTTGGCATCATTAACCAATTGTTCTATTTTCTGAGTTAAGGAGTCTTTGGAAACTATCGAGCCATCAAGTCGGGTTATATGTTTCTGGGTTGAAAGTGTAGTACAGCTGCTTATGCTTAAAAGGCATAGCGTAATTAGAATCCCTGCTTCTTTTATCTTGTGGTTACTATTCTTTTTTAAAAAAGGGAAAGATAAAGGATAATAGCACTTATGAGAATTTACTGCAGAAATTACATTGATGATCATTACTATAACCGCATAAGGTATCATGGATATAAAAAAGAAAAAACCGGCCCCAGGTAGAACGAGCAATGCAATAAAAGATAAAATAAATAGAATAGTAGTAGTGATATGAAAATTAATAATCGCTCTTCCATGTACATCATAAATGTTATTATCCTCTCTTTTATGAATCCAAAGAAATAATGGGATTAATATATTACATAAAGGAATAACAAATCCAAGAATGGGGACGCTATGCATTAATAATAACCATTTTTTCTGTATAGCTTCTTCTTTTGGGTTTTCTAATATTAATAGATCCTCAACTTCGATTTCTAAAGCAGTTGCCAATAGTTTTATCGTTTGTAAATGTGGATTTACTTCTCCTTTCTCTATACGTTGAATGGTTCTAATGGTTACTTGGGTCTTGTCTGATAGTTGTTCCTGTGTATATCCTTTAAGTTTACGCTG
The DNA here is from genome assembly GCF_042682765.1 of Aquimarina celericrescens. Lineage (NCBI taxonomy): Bacteria > Pseudomonadati > Bacteroidota > Flavobacteriia > Flavobacteriales > Flavobacteriaceae > Aquimarina > Aquimarina celericrescens. The sequence goes on from NZ_JBHUHY010000033.1 coordinate 37,607, forward strand.
ATAAACCAGATTTCTTGCAATTGATTGATCTTCCATAATTTTTATTTTGTTTAGAACAAAGCTATCAAGAGCTGTTGGTATTTGTTACGACATTTAGATGTCACCTATATGTCATTTATCAAATTTATTGGGCTTTCTGAATAAATATATCGCTTTTTGAAATAAAAAAACGCCTTTAATTTTTTAAAGGCGCTTTCTTTTAGGATTTTGGAGCATGAATTTTTAGCGTAATTCAGCTCCCAATTTATTTTCGAAATTATGTTGTAACTTATTCATAATTTTATCGATTTGTTTATCGGTAAGGGTTTTGTTTTCGTCTTGCAATATAAAACTAACAGCATACGATTTCTTTCCTTTTGGTAGATTTTTACCTTGATACACATCAAATAGATTCACATCTTTCAAAAGTTGTTTCTCTGTTTGTCTCGCTATAGTATGAATTTCCTCGAATTTTATAGATTCGTCTAATAAAAGAGCAAAATCCCGACGTACTTCAGGAAACTTAGGTATATCTTGGTATTTAATCTTATTATGTTTTGTAAAGTCTAAAACTGTCCCCCAATTAAAATCGGCATATAATACCTCTTGAGAAATTGAAAAATGCTTTAAGGCAGACTTTTTTACCACTCCAAAATCAACAAGTTTAGCTTTACCAAGGCTTAGAGATATTCCTTCTGAAAATAGATCATTTTTAATAGGAGAGGTTTTTAGTTTATCTAAACCTAAACGGTTTAAAACAGAAAATACTATACCTTTTAAATAAAAGAAATCACTATTCTGCTGAGTTATCTTCCAACTTTCATTAGTCTTGCGGCCAGAAACAACAATACTTAAATGTTTATTTTCAATTCTTCCACTCTCATAATTATGATAGGTTTTGCCGAATTCGAATAATTTGAGATCTGCCCGTTTTCTGTTGATGTTATAGGACACAGCTTCGAGCCCAGAAAAAAGCATAGATTGTCTCATCACCGCCAAATCATTACTTAACGGATTTAGCATTTCGACATTACTTTCAGAATGTAACTGCTCACTTAAATCTATATATTCAGGTGATGTAAGGGAGTTGGCTAACATTTCATTAAATCCTTGTCCTACCAATTGATTCGAAATAGTATTTTGAACACTATGGTCAGAGAACTTATCAATATTAGCTATCGAAGCATTTAGTTTTTGAGTAAATCCAATATTATTATATCCGTATACCCTAAGGATTTCCTCGATTACATCGGCTTCTCTTTGTACATCATTTCTATACGCAGGGATAGTTAATCCTAAACCACTTTCGGTAAAGCTATTGACCTTTATATCGAGAGAAGAAAGTATACTTTTGATAGTCTCTTGAGGGATTTCTTCGCCAATTAATTTGGTAGCGTTTTCAAAAGACAAAACTACCTGAAAATCTTCAATCTTTTTTGGGTATAAGTCGACAATTTCACTAGAGATATTTCCACCAGCAAGTTCTTGTATGAGAAGAGCGGCTCTTTTTAATGCATATTCGGTTACGTTTGGATCTATACCACGCTCAAACCTAAATGAAGCATCGGTATTTAGTCCATGTCTTTTTGCAGTTTTGCGAATACTAATAGGATTAAAATATGCACTTTCTAAAAAAATCGAAGTAGTATTTTCTGTAACACCAGTATTGATACCGCCAAAAACACCCGCAATACATAATGGTTTTACAGCATCACATATCATTACGTCTTCTTCGTGCAACTCTCGTTCAACTTCATCCAAAGTTGTAAACTTTGTACCGGTATCTAAAGTTTTCACTTCAATTTTACCACCTTCGATATAGTGAGCGTCAAATGCATGTAGGGGTTGTCCTAATTCATGCAATACATAGTTGGTAACGTCTACTACGTTATTTTTTGGAGTTAAACCAATTGCTTTTAGTCTATGTTGTAACCAAGCGGGTGATTCTCCAACTTTAATGTTAGAAATACTTACTCCGCAATACCTTGGAGCAAGATCTGCGTTTTCGACTTCTACATCAATTTTATGTAATCTGTTTTCTACTCTAAATTTACTTACAGAAGGTGTAATAAGTTCTATATGGATATCTTTTTGTAATAGTCCGGCTTTAAGATCCCGAGCAGTTCCCCAATGACTCATGGCATCTGCACGATTAGGAGTAAGACCTATCTCAAAAACCTGGTCGACTTCTATATCAAATACTTCTGAAGCTTTGGTCCCGACAGGTATATTTTTGTCAAGGATCATGATTCCATCGTGGCTTTCTCCAAGACCCAGCTCATCTTCGGCGCAAATCATCCCATGACTTTCTTCTCCTCTGATTTTACCTTTCTTTATTGTCCATTCCTTTCCTTCAGGATCAAACAATCTGGTTCCAATAGTAGCAACAGGGACTTTTTGACCAGCAGCAACATTTGGGGCACCACAAACAATCTGTACGGGCTCTCCAGCTCCAAGATCGACCTTGGTGATCTTTAATTTATCTGCATTGGGATGTTTTTCGCAATTTAAGACGTGCCCTATAACAACACCTTCCAAACCCCCTTTTACACTTTGATAGGTTTCTATTCCTTCAACTTCGAGCCCCAGGTCTGTAAGCAATTCACCAGTTTTTTTTGCGTCCCAATCCAGGTTAATAAACTGTTTTAACCAGTTATATGAAATTTTCATTGATGATCTTTCTAAATTCAGTGCGTAAAGATAATATATTGCCCAAAGGTTGCAAACAAGAACGATCTTATCTTAGTCAAAAATACTGTAAAAATCGAAAACCGTAACCACATTAAAATTGATATGATGTTTGATTAAGTCTTTAAATGCTTTATTTTTTATATTTTTGATTATTAAAAGGAATACATATGATAAGTCTAAGAAGCGTTAGTGGATATTTAGTTATTTTGTTGTTTACTTGTTCTATAGCTTTTGCCCAAGAGAAAAAAGAAAAGCAGAGCAATAAGGGTTCTAAGAAAGATTTAAAAAATGAAGTTTTAACTTCTAAATCTGCTAATCAATCAGAAAAAAAGGATAAAAATTCGAAATCCTATTCTACAAAAAAAGATAATCAAGTTTCTTCAGTTTCAGATAAATCTAAAGAAAGCTTTGAAATTGAAGTCATTCAAAATCCAAAAGAAATTCGAAAAAACAGAAAACTGATACTGCAACAGGAATTCGACGACAATGACGACGATGACGATGACGACAAAGAGAAGAAAGAGAAGAAAGAGAAGAAAGAGAAGAAAGAGAAGAAAGACAAAAAAGAAAATAAAGGGAAGAAAAAACAGTAGTCACTTTTCTTAAAACGTAAAAACAGAACTAATGTACTGCCGTTAAGTGTTTATTTTTCGGCGGTTTTTTTATATTCAATAATGTGTTATCCATGAAATATAAATTTATTTATTGTCTAAGTATAATTTTAATTTTTGCGTCCTGTAAAGATGAAGAAGAAAAAAAATCTTACGAATTTAACAGTGGTCCTTGGCGAGGCACTTTAGAAGTACGTGATAATAAAAAGCTACCATTTTTATTTGAAGTAATGGATGATCAGACTTTAACCATTTTTAATGCAGAAGAAACAATTGATGTTGACGAAATTGAAATTAGGGGAGATTCTATTTGGATCAAGTTTCCAGTTTTTGAAGGATATATAGCGGCAAAGTTTACAGATTCTACAACCATCTCTGGAAGTTTTATAAAAGAAAGCCTGAACAGGATAGTACCATTTGAGGCAAAATATGGACAGCAAGATCGATTTGAAGTGAGCTCTAAACCGTTACAGGATGTAACAGGTATCTGGGAAACTGTTTTTAGCAACGACAATGAAGAAGATCGATATATTGCCAAAGGTGTTTTTAAGCAAAACGGAAATATTGTTACCGGAACTTTTAGAACAACAACAGGTGATTATCGTTATCTCGAAGGGGTGCTCAACAATAACAAATTAAAATTATCTACATTTGATGGTGCGCATGCTTTTTTATTTACTGCTCAAGTTACTGATAGCATCATAAATGGATATTTTTACTCTGGTAATCACTGGAAAGAGCCTTTTACCGCTAAAAGAAATGACAATTATGAGCTGCCTTCAGAAGATTCATTGACTTTTTTGAAAGAAGGATACGATACTTTAGAGTTTAGTTTTCCCGATGCTTCGGGAAATCAAGTTTCTTTGGCAGATGATCAATTTAAAAATAAGGTTGTACTTGTTCAGATAATGGGCACCTGGTGTCCTAATTGTATGGATGAAACCAAATATTATGTAGATTTCTATAATCGTAATAAAGAAAAAGATATTGAATTTATTGCTTTGGCTTTCGAATATGCCAAAACCCCTGAAAAAGCATTTAAATCGATAAAACGATTACAACAAAAGTTGAAAGTTGAATATCCGGTTTTGCTCGCTCAGTATGGTACATCAGATAAGAAGAAAGCACAAGAAAAGCTACCTATGCTGAATCATGTTTTATCATATCCAACCACTATTTTTATCGATAAGAAAGGCAAAGTTCGTAAAATACACACTGGTTTTAGTGGTCCTGCAACAGGGCAGAAATATGCGCAATTTAAAACTGAATTCGAGAGTTTTGTTAATCAGCTGTTAAATGAATAATAAGGTTTAACAATCAATTATCACTTTTTCTCTGGGTTTAACACTACCGTAACATCGCTGCACAGGTTTACCCTTTACCTTGTAGAGGTTAGAAATTATGTCAATTTCTAGAATCAATAGTCATTAACTCAAACAAAGTCAGTCATGAAACAATTCAACCTGTTTACATCGTGTATTGTGGGTGCAATACTGCTGTTTACGTCTCAAACAAATGCTCAATTACAAACTCCTGAAGGAAGTCAGCGAGCACAAGTAATGCAACGTGTAGGGATTACCAATATTACCATCGATTATGGTAGGCCAAGTGTGAAAGAACGGGAAATCTGGGGAAAGTTGGTTCCCTATGGATATAATAACCTTGGTTTTGGAACGTCAAAAGCGGCACCCTGGCGAGCAGGAGCCAATATGAATACGACCGTCGAATTCAGCCACGATGTGAAAGTGGAAGGAAAGGACATTAAAGCGGGTAAATACGGCCTTCATATTGCATTAAAAGAAGGCGGTGGAGCTACAATCATTTTTTCAAATAATTCTAATTCTTGGGGGAGCTATTTTTACGATGAGAAAGAAGATGCATTGCGTGTAGATGTTCAAACTAAAGAAACTGCGCATACAGAAATATTGACTTTTTTATTTCCGAAAGTAGAGGCAGATAATGCAACTGCAGTTTTACGGTGGGAGAAAAAAGAAATTCCATTTAACATCCAGGTAAAAGTAACAGATATTGTGTTAGAAGGTATTAAAAGTGACATGCGCAATGCTGCAGGATTTACTCAATCAAATTGGGATAATGCAGCTACGTATGCATATAATGCTGGTGAGTTGGATCTGGCATTAGAATGGGTAAATTCTTCTATTAGAGGTAATTTTTTTAGTAAGGAAACTTTTTCTAATCTTGCTCTCAAATCTCAAATATTGGTAAAGCAAGGTAAAACTGAAGAAGCCATGAAAACGGTAGATAAAGCTGTTACATTAGGGAATCCTTCCGAGGTTTATCAATTGGGAACAGGCCTTATTGATTTAGGGCATAAGGATAAGGCATTAGAGGTCTTGAAAAATAATGTGAAAAATAGTAATGGTGCATGGCCATCTAATTATGGTCTTGCAAGAGCATATGCCGCTAACGGAGATTACAAAAATGCAATTAAATCTTTAAATACTTCTATGGAAAAAGCCCCTGAACAGTTTAAACTAAGATTGACTGGGGCTCTTGCAAAGCTTAAAAAAGGAGAGGACATAAACTAGAAATTAATACTCACAGTATTTATTTAAAAGGTTTAGAGTTTTTCTAAGCCTTTTTTATGGAAAATAGAATATAATTGTTAATGTTCTGACAGTTTCCTATAAAGAAGATTTATTGCTTCTTGATTTTATGTTAAATTCGTGCGTTGGCGTATCTTTGCATCAACCAAATTCATTTAAATGAGTAAAGCCGTTTATATTGCTACTATTGAACCTAATAGTGGTAAATCTATCGTAGTTTTAGGGATGATGCGTATGCTACTTGGTAAAATTGCTAAGGTAGGATACTTTAGACCTATCATTGATGATCCAGAAGAAGGAGAAGTAGATAATCACATTAATACAGTGATATCCCATTTCGAATTGGACATCGATTTTAAAAAGGCTTATGCCTTTACAAGAAGTGAAGTACTTCAGAAGTACAATGAAGGAAAATCAGGTGAAATTATAGACGAAATTATACGCAAGTACAAAAGACTTGAGGAAAAATTTGATTTTATATTAGTTGAAGGAACAGATTTTTCTGACGAAGGTAGTATTATCGAATTTGATATTAATGTAGTAATAGCAAAAAATCTCGGTATTCCCGCCATACTCATTGCAAGTGGAATAGACAAGAGAAACGAGGAGATTGTTGGTAATTTAAAACTTGCATTTGATACTTTTAACAGCAAAGATGTAGAGGTCTTAGCAATGTTTGCAAATAAAGTAACTCCCGGTTGTGAAGAGAAACTAGAAGCTGTCTTTGAGAAGAATTTTGGGAATAGTGTAGATAGAATTATCATACCAAAGATTAATTCGTTGATCAATCCGACTATTAAAGAGATTGTGAATGAACTTGATGGCACTATACTTTTTGGTAGGGAATACATAAATAATCAGGCAGGTAGTTATGGTGTAGGGGCAATGCAGCTACGTAATTATCTTACCCATCTAAGAGATAATAGTCTCGTAATTACACCTGGGGATAGAGCAGATATAATTCTTGGGGTTTTACAGGCAAATATTTCAGATAATTATCCAAAAATTTCGGGTATGATACTTACAGGTGGCATTATTCCTGAAAAATCTATATTGGACCTGATTGAAGGAGTATCAATTTCATTCCCAATCATATCAGTAACTAGTGGAACCTTTGCTATAACCAATAAAATAGGTGCCATCAAATCTAAGATTTACTTAGACAATTTACAGAAGATAAATACATCGATTAGCACATTTGCGAAATACGTTAATGAAGATCGCCTTGCAGATAGATTGGTTACATTTAAGTCTGAGGGGCTCACACCACGAATGTTTCAGTATAATCTTTTAAGAAGAGCACTTCAACACAAAAAACACATTGTACTGCCAGAAGGCTCTGATGAGAGAATACTAAGAGCTACTTCTAGGTTATTAGCATCAGACGTCGTGGATATTACCCTTATTGGGAATGAAAAAAAGATAAAGAGTAAAGCGATCAAACTGGATATCCCTATCGATTTTAGTAAAGTGAATATAGTTTTTCCTACAGAATCTCCATATTATGATGAGTATGTCGAGACATTTTATGAATTGCGTAAGCATAAGAACGTCAACATGGATATGGCAAGGGATATGATGGCAGATGTTTCTTATTTTGGCACCATGATGATTTACAAAGGACACGCCGATGGTATGGTTTCGGGCGCTGTTCATACGACACAGCATACCATACGACCCGCATTACAATTTATAAAAACTAAACCTGGTGTAAAGGTGGTGTCCTCTGTTTTCTTTATGTGTCTTGAGGATCGAGTTTCTGTTTTTGGCGATTGTGCGATTAACCCAAACCCAAATGCCGAAGAACTAGCAGAGATTGCAATTTCTTCTTCAGAATCTGCAGCAGCTTTTGGTATTGAACCTAAAGTGGCCATGTTGTCTTACTCATCTGGTACATCTGGCAAAGGAGCAGATGTAGAGATCGTGAGAGAGGCTACTGCAATCGTTAAACAAAAACGTCCTGATCTTAAAATCGAAGGACCGATACAATACGATGCTGCGGTAGACTTGAAAGTTGGTAAAAGCAAACTTCCTGATTCAGAAGTTGCAGGACAAGCGAGTGTTTTGATATTTCCAGATCTCAATACAGGTAATAATACTTATAAAGCGGTACAAAGAGAGACTGGAGCATTAGCAATTGGGCCTATGCTACAGGGACTCAATAAGCCAGTTAATGATTTAAGTCGAGGGTGTACGGTAGATGATGTATATAATACTGTGATCATTACTGCAATTCAGGCACAGGGATTATAATGTAGAACCTAGATTCTTTAAAAACTATGCAAATATTAGTATTAAATTCAGGAAGCTCTTCAATAAAATTTCAATTGTTCAAAATGCCCGAAGCTAAAGTTATTTGCTCTGGTATAGTAGAAAGAATTGGCTTGGATAATGCAAGAATAAGTTACAAAACAAATAAAGAAAAAATTGAAAAGATAGCTCCTATTCAGAATCATAAAGAAGGGCTAGAGTTGATTGCGAAATACTTAATGGATTCAGATTTGGGAGTGATACAATCAGCCTCAGAAATTCATGTCGCTGGGCATCGGGTTGTACATGGAGGAAGCACGTTTGCCGAAACAGTAGAGATTACTGGAGAAGTGAAACAAAAAATAGAAAAGCTTTCTGCATTGGCACCCTTACATAACCCAGCAAATCTTGAAGGTATTTTGGTTGCAGAAGAGATTTTTCCAACTGCTAAACAAGTGGCTGTCTTTGATACTGCTTTTCATCAAACTATACCTATTGAGGCCTACAAGTATGCTATCCCGAATAGGTTTTTAGATGAAAATAATATTAGACTTTATGGTTTTCATGGGACTAGTCATAAATATGTATCAGAGAAGGCAATTAAATATCTAGGAAAAGATAGTACCAAAATCATAACTATTCATTTGGGTAATGGCTGCAGCATGACCGCAGTAAAAGACGGACAAAGTATTGATCATACCTTAGGATTTGCACCTATGAATGGTCTTATTATGGGAACACGCTCTGGTGATATTGATCCTGCAATTATTTTTTACATGGTTAATTCTCTGGGATATTCAATAAATGAAGTAAATACGCTGTTGCAGAAAGAAAGCGGAATGCTGGGTCTTACTGGATATAGTGATTTGCGAGATATAGAATCTGAAGCTGAAAAAGGAGATGAAAATTGTAGATTAGCCTTGAAAATGAATGCATACCGCATCAAAAAATTTGTTGGAGCCTATGCTGCTATTCTAAATGGTCTTGATGCAATAGTTTTTACGGCGGGAATAGGAGAGAACTCTGATACGATCAGAAGTTTGGTTTGTAAAGATTTAGATTTTTTGGGTATTGACATAGACCAAGAAAAAAATGAGATTCGCTCAAAAGAAGAAAGAGATATTAGCTCACCTTCATCAAAAGTGAAGGTATTGGTGATCCCCACTAACGAGGAGCTAGAGATCGCCACGCAATCCTTTAAGCTTCTTTCTAAATAAAAAAGAGGCTGTCTAGAAAGTCGTCATTTCGAGAGAAGCGAAGGAATCTGTTAAATTTAAGTTACTGATAAACAGATTACTTCTCCGTCCAAAGGCGGATCGTAATGACGTTTTCTTATCCTTTTTAGACAGCCCCTTTTTTATTATGCCCACATGCAACCGTTGGATAAGCAATATCCGTAATCACAGAATCTTCCTCCATTAGGTAAATTCACACAGCATTGACCTGGAGGTCCACAGTAAGGCCTGTTAAAGTTAGCTCCGGTAATTTCTTGCTGTTGTTCTTTACTAAGTCTTTTAACATGGGTTAGATTTAAGATCTTTTTCATTTTGTGTAATATATTTAAGTTAGCTCTTAAATTTAATTTAAAATATTGGAATACAGTTACTTAAAAACCGCAAAATAAGTGAGGTATTATTGAAAATGATCCAGAACCAATAGGAAACATAGTCTATTCAGCCTGAAATACAATTCTGCTAGTTTTGTAAGAAATAACTTGTTAACATATATTATATTTTTTAAATATCTAAAAATCAGATTTTTATAATTATATTTTTTGTAAATAATAGATTATCAACATACTAGATAACCATTTCGTAACAATTCGCATTAGAAAATTCAATAAAATAATTTTAGCTTCGGCTCGGTTTAATGAATAACAATCAAAAAAAACAATAAACTAATTCACGTTACACAATGAAAAAAATAGCACTTTTATTAGTTCTCATTTCTGTTTCCTTATACAGCCAGATTCCTGCATATTACAACGATATTAATCTAAATTTGACTGGTCAAGCTTTACAAAATGAATTAGGGGCTAAAGTGACGAATACTCACGCAACATTTCTTTCTTACACCCCAGGAGTTTGGGAGGCACTTAAGCAAACAGATTTGGATCTAACAGATGGTTCGAAAGTAATCTTGGTGTATGGATATAATGATACCGATGGTAATTCAACAACAGATAGAACTAGAGGAATAAATAATAATGGAGGAGGAGCAACCGATTGGAACAGAGAACATGTTTATCCTAAATCATTAGGAAGTCCAAATCTGGGAACTGAAGGTCCGGGAGCAGATGCTCATCACCTCAGGCCTGCAGACGTGCAACGTAATTCTTCACGCGGAAGCAGGAAATTTGCTGATGGATCAGGTAATTCTGGGCCTACCGCCCAAGGACATTGGTATCCGGGTGATGAATGGAAAGGAGATGTGGCGCGTATGATGATGTATATGTATATCCGTTACGGAAACAGAACTTTGCCTAAAAATGTAGGTGTAGGAGTTACAACAGTCAGTGATCCCAATATGCTTCAGTTATTTTTGGAGTGGAATGCAGAAGATCCAGTTTCACAACTAGAATTACAGCGTAATCCTTTACTGGAAAATATTCAAGGTAATCGCAATCCATTTATAGATAACCCTGCATTTGCAACACAAATATGGGGAGGACCTCAAGCAGAAGATAGGTTTGATGGTACAGTGGGAGGTGGGGATACCATGTCACCAACTATACCAATGAATCTTACCGCTAGCAATACAACAGAAACTTCAGCGACATTATCTTGGAATGCTTCAACTGATAATGTAGGAGTAACAGCGTATGATATTTATTTGGAAGGAGCTTCTATTGGATCTTCTACAACAACAAGTTTTACTGTTTTGGGATTAATTGCAAACACAACATACTCCTTTTTTGTAAAAGCGAAAGATGCTTCGGGAAATCTGTCTGAAGCTAGTGAAGCTCTTAGTGTAACTACTCAAGATAGTACATCTGTAGGATTAGCAACAGAGTTGTTCTTTTCTGAATACGTTGAAGGATCATCAAATAATAAGGCACTAGAAATAGCAAATTTTACGGGTGGGTCTATAAATCTTTCGGAGTATTCTTTGAAAAGACAAACTAATGGATCCGGTGCCTGGTCAAGTGGACTTAATCTTTCGGGAACCATAGCTAATAATGACGTTTACATAATAGCAAATAGTTCTGCAGTGACTACTATTACAAATAATGCCAACTTGATTTCGGGAGCATCAGCAATGAGTTTTAATGGAAATGATCCTGTTGGGTTATTTAAAAATAATGTTTTAATAGATGTCATAGGGACATTTAATGGGGGATCCTCGAATTTTGCCAAGGATATTACTCTAAGACGAAAAGCAGATATATCATCACCTTCTACAAGTTATCAAGTATTAGAATGGGATTCTTACCCTCAAAACACCTTTGAAAACTTGGGAAATCACATCTTTAACGGAGGAGGAAATACCATGGATACTGAGGCTCCTTCCATACCAACAAATGTAGTTGGGTCCAATATTGGGGATAATAATCTAAACCTTTCCTGGAATGGATCAACCGATAATGTAGGCATTACGGGATATAATGTTTATCAGGATGGTACTTTCTTAGTAGCAACTTCAGAAACCAATTATGATGTTTCTGGCTTGACTCCGGGTACACGCTATATGTTTACCATAAATGCATACGATGCCTCAGGAAATATGTCCGGTTTAAGTGATCCGGTAAATATTACGACGCAGGATATTGTACGTACCTATTGTTCTTCAACAGGAAATACTGTAACTTATGAGTTTATAGATTTTGTTGGTATTGGGGGCATCTCTAATACAACAGGGCGTGATGGAGGATATGGAGATTTTACTTCACAAACAGGAAATCTTTCCTATGGATCCAATACTATAGTTTTAAGTGTTGGATTTGCGAGCGCATCCTATACAGAGCATTGGGGAGTATGGATTGATTTTAATAGAAATGGCATTTTCGAGTCTTCAGAGAAAGTAGTTACCGGTTCTACCTCAAATTCTGGTAATTTATCATATAACTTCACAGTGCCATCGTCTGCAGTATCTGGTACTACGAGAATGAGAGTCTCTTTGAAATGGAACGGAGCTCCGACTGCCTGTGAAACTTTTGGCTATGGAGAAGTAGAAGATTATAATGTAACTATTGGTTCTTCGGCAACAAGAGCAAAAGGATTCTCTACTGTAAAGATCGATGGAGAATTAGGACAAGAGGATAAAGTGTTTTCTGCAAAAATATACCCTAATCCGGCGACAAATTATATTCAATTCGACATGCGAGATCATCGAGAAGTGAATTTCACACTTACCAATTCACTAGGCCGTCTAGTGAGATCGGGAACGACTTATGGAAATAGAGTAGAATTGGATGGACTAACCGCAGGACTATATTTTATCAAAATTTTTGACGGACAAAGAAGTTTTTCTGAAAAGATCTTTATCAAGTAGTTTTTGAGTATCAGATATTGAAAACCTCTATGAAAATAGAGGTTTTTGTTTTAATAACATAAACGTGTATAGCTCCTTCAAAAAAAATAAATCGGTCGGTTTGTATAGAATTTTATGTTATTGGTTTAAATTAATCGAAGAATTTTATTTTTTTAGTCATCTTTTGTGATTAGAATTACATTTATAGTAAAGTATTAATTGACTCTAATAGTATTGTAATGCAACCTTTATTGAGACCTTGGGAATTAGATGATCTTGATGATTTAGTAAAATATGCCAATAACTATAAGATAGCTAGAAACTTATCTAACAAGTTTCCCTATCCCTACACCAAAGAAGATGGTAGAAATTTTTTAAGTTTCGCTTCTGATAATTCTACAGATCATATATTTGCTATTATCTTAGATAACGTGGCTTGTGGCGGAATAGGATTACATCCTCAATCTGATATCCAGTGCAAAAATGCAGAACTTGGTTATTGGCTTGCAGAACCGTTTTGGGGTAAGGGAATTATGTCTAAAGCTATTCAGCAGATTATAGAATATGGGTTTGCCAATCTTTTAGAGATCGATAGAATATTTGCCAGATCCTTTGGTAGTAATTTGGCATCTCAAAAAGTATTAGAAAAAACAGGCTTCGTATTGGAAGCAAAGTTTGAAAAGACCTTGTACAAATTCGGGGAGTATGAAGATGAGTTGATTTATGCCCTCAGAAGGATATAAAATTAATCCTTACATATAGTTTTGTGTTGCTAAATCTTTCTCTAATTTGAGAATAATAAGAACTCTGTATTGCTACCATTAGGTTTAATTTTCCCAATTTCTAAAAGTCCGATTTTATTTAAAAGATTACGGGATTTATGATTCTCTTGAGTCGTTACTGCATAAATTGGACTTAGTTTTAACTTAGATTCACCGTATTTCATAACTGCTTTGGCCGCTTCCTCTGTATATCCCTTACCTTCATACTTAGGTAAGATAGCAAATCCTATATCAGCATTTTCTAAATAATCACGTTTAACAAATCCACAGATACCAATTGGTGTTTGAGTATTTTTTAAAGATACTTTGTACAAACCATATCCATTATTTTTATATGAATTGATTAAGCTTTCAATATATTCGATAGCTTGATTATTGGTTTTAATTCCTCTATCTCCAATAAATTCAATCCAATTAGGACTGTTCAATAATTCAAAAAAGAATTTTGAGTCCTCTGTTATTGCTTTTTCTAATGTTAATCTATCTGTTTCAAGAATTTTATCGTTCATAGTTTTAGCTAGGATTACTTAAAAATGGCAACTGCTTTTTTGATTTTGACAAGCTGATCTAGATGATCATGATTGTTGAAAACACTAGAGATTAATTCTAATAACGCTTCAAGACTTAGTTACTGCAAATAATAAATGCGTGCCAGAGTCTGTAGACGTATCTAATTTTACCGCTATAGTATTACCTGGAGATTGAAAAATATGAGTAGTTGATTTTGTTCCTTGTTTATCAGAGGTGATCAAAGTATACTCTGACATAAATTTGGATAGCATTTTTAAAACATAATTTTGATCATTGGTCATATAAGTCACCTGTTTCGACGCCTTGTTCACTCGTACCCCATAATAAAAAGGTTCTATTTGTTTCCAGTTGTAGAATGTATAATTAGGATTGGTTTCCTCGGCTTTATTAAAATCTTTTTCTGAAAGATAATCTTCAAATCCTTTTATATCATCGGATGCTATATATTTAGAAAGTTTTGCCCATTCCTGCTCCTTAAGATGTTGTCCAAAAGTAAGGTTTGAGCTAATTAGAAGAATGAAACTAATAATTAATGTATATTTCATCTGTTTTTTATTTATTTTTTTAATCTGTTAAGTATAGTAACGAACATCCTTAATATTTATGATCAGCTAACTAATATAATTCCAGATATTCTTATGTTTTGCCATTTGTTGATAGGTGTAAAGTAAGACTTTATTCTTTTCTGAAGAAAGAGATGGGTCTTCATTCAAAATTTTTATAGCATAATATCGCGCTGTTTTCAAGATATCATTATCTCTTACAATATCGGCTATTTTTAGGTTTAAAACTCCACTTTGTTGGGTTCCCATAATATCTCCCGGGCCCCGTAATTTCAAATCGACTTCAGCAATATCAAAACCATCGTTGGTGCGCACCATAGTTTCTAATCTCGTTTTACTGTCTGAAGAGAGTTTATGACTGGTCATAAGGATACAATAACTCTGCTCAGCACCTCTCCCAACGCGTCCACGAAGCTGATGTAATTGTGAGAGCCCAAAACGCTCTGCACTTTCAATAATCATTACACTGGCATTTGGTACATTCACTCCAACTTCGATAACTGTAGTGGCAACCATGATTTGTGTTTCACCTTTTACAAAGCGTTCCATCTCATAATCTTTATCGGCGGGTTTCATTTTGCCGTGCACAATAGATATTTGATACTCGGGAGCAGGAAAGGAACGCGCAATACTTTCATACCCATCCATCAAATCTTTGTAATCCATAGCTTCAGATTCTTGGATCAAAGGATATACGATATAAATCTGTCTCCCTTTTTTGATTTCATCTGAAATAAATTTAAATACATTCAATCGGTTACTGTCATAACGATGTACTGTTTTAATTGCTTTTCGACCTGGTGGCAACTCATCAATAATAGAGATATCAAGATCTCCATACAAACTCATAGCCAGTGTTCTTGGGATTGGGGTCGCTGTCATCACCAAAATATGCGGCGGATACGTATTTTTATGCCACAGTTTGGATCGTTGAGCCACACCAAAGCGATGCTGCTCATCGATTATTGCTAGTCCAAGATTTTTAAATTGCACTTTATCTTCAAGTAGGGCATGAGTACCAATCAAAATGTGTAGAGATCCCTCTTCGAGTTCTTCATGAATTTGCCGTCTTTCTTTTGTGGTAGTACTACCCATGAGTAATTTGACATTGACATTCAGGTCTTTGGTTAACTCTGTGATACCCTGATAGTGCTGATTAGCTAGAATAGCAGTTGGGGCCATCAGACATGCCTGAAAACCATTATCGATTGCCAAAAGCATAGTCATTAATCCCACAATTGTCTTTCCCGAACCAACGTCTCCTTGCAATAATCTGTTCATTTGTGCACTACTGCCAATATCATTTCTGATTTCTTTGATCACTCGCTTTTGTGCGTTGGTGAGATCAAAAGGTAAGTGGTTTTTATAAAAATTATTGAAATGTTCACCAACTTCAGTAAAAGGAAATCCTTTGATCTTTTGTTTTCTAATCAGTTTTTTGGTGATTAATTGTAGCTGAATATAAAAAAGCTCTTCAAATTTAAGTCTATACTGTGATTTGGCTAGTAACTCCTGGCTTTTAGGAAAATGAATATTAAATACAGCTTCACTTTTTGAGATTAGTTTTAGTGCTGAAAGAATATCTTTGGAAAGGGTATCGTAAAAACGAACTTTGGTTTCAATAAACAATTGCTGCATCATTTTCATTACCACTCGATTTGTAATCCCTTTGTTAGAGAGTTTCTCTGTAGATGGATATATAGGTTGCATGGCAGTTCGTAGATTTTTTTCGTGCTCTTCAAGCAATTCCATCTCGGGATGTGGCATGCTAAACCCATTGTAGTATTTGGTTTTTCCGAAGATGACATAAGGTGTATTGAGCTTTAGGTTTTCGCGTATCCACTTATGTCCTCTAAACCAAACCAATTCCATTTCTCCGGTGTCATCGATGAATTTTGCAACTAGTCGTTTTCCTCGTTTTTGCTCTACAGTCTTGATATTAATAACCTTACCAATAATCTGAACCTCGGCAGAGGTGCGTTGTAATTGATTGATTTTATAATATTGTGTCTTATCCAGGTATCTGTTCGGAAAGAGATTTACTAGATCCTGATAGGTGTGAATTCCTAACTCCGACCGTAACAAATCAGCTCGTGCAGGTCCAACGCCCTTAAGATAATCGATTGGTGTCTGTAAAATATTAGGATTCATTGAGACGAATATAGCATTAATTAGAAAATAGTTCAACCGGGTTCCAAACAAAACTTGCCACATTAGTAACCTAAATTCGTTATTTTGGCAGAACATTTGATTGAACCAGACTATGCGAGTTATTTTATATGTGTTTTTGTTTTTTATTTCCTTCGGAAGTATAGCCCAGCAAACTGAAAGTGTCGACTTCTTGAAAGGACAAGTAGACGTTAATATTAATGCAAAGGAAAGAGAGGTAGAAGGGGAAGTAAAGTATACTTTTGAAATTTTACAGGATGTAAAATTTGTCTATATCGATGCTCAAAAAATGAAGATTGAAAGAGTATTGCTAGATGGGAATAAAGCTAATTTTGAATACGATGAAAAAAAATTAATAATCAAGTCTTCTTTCAAAGCAAATAGCAATCATAGTATCAATATTAGATATAGCACGACACCTAATAAGGCATTATATTTTGTAAAAGATTACCAGGATAACCATCAGATTTGGACACAAGGGCAAGGAAAATATACGTCGAACTGGTTACCCAGTTTTGACGATATGAATGAGAAAGTCGAGTTTGACCTTACGATTGATTACCGTAAGGGTTACGAAGTGATTACCAACGGAAAACTTCTTAAAACTGAATCGGTTAACGATTCTATACAACGTTGGGAATATGATATGAAACATCCTATGAGCAGCTATCTGGTTGCGATGGCTATTGGTAAATATGATAAAGTCGTAGAAACTTCTTCAAGTGGGATCCCGTTAGAGATGTATTTTTATCCCGAGGAGAAAGATAAATTTGAGTCTACCTATCGACATAGCAAACGCATGTTTGATTTTTTAGAGAAAGAAATAGGCTTTCCTTTTCCCTGGCAGAATTACAAACAAGTGCCGGTAAAAGATTTTTTATACGCGGGCATGGAAAATACAGGAACAACCATTTTTTCTGATGCCTTTGTGGTAGACGAAACCGCTTTTTTGGATCGCAACTATATCAATGTAAATGCTCATGAATTAGCACATCAATGGTTTGGAGACCTAGTAACAGCAACTGAAGGAACCCATCATTGGTTGCAAGAAGGCTTTGCAACATATTACGCTTTGCTTGTCGAAAAGGAAATTTTTGGTGAAGAGTATTTCCTGTATAAACTTTATGAGAGTGCAGAGCAGCTTACCGAGCTTTCAAAGACGCAAAATGCTACTTCGTTACTGGATCCAAAAGCAAGTTCTCTAACTTTTTACCAGCGGGGTGCCTGGGCACTTTATGCATTAAGAGATTTACTAGGAGAGACCAGTTTTAAAATCACTATTCATAATTATCTAGAAAAGTATAAGTTCCAAAATGTAACTACTGATGATTTTATCGGAGTGGCAGAGGAGGTAAGTGGTAAAAACCTTACAGAGTTTAAAAAACTTTGGCTAGAGAATATAAAGTTTCCTTCACAAGAAGCATTAGATTTACTTACCAAGTCTACATTTATTAAAGACTATCTGAGTTTGGCGCAAGAACGTACCCAACCCATAGCAGGAAAATGGAGTACTTTGGCGAAAGCATTAAATTTTCCGGTCAATGATTATATCGGTCAGGAAGTTGTGTATCAATTAAGTGGAAAAACGACTCCAGAAGTAATCGCTTTATATGACAAGGCTTTTGAAACGAATAATATCTTTGTTCGTCAGGCTATTGCTAGTACCTTAAGTACCATACCCAAAGATTTACAAGAGCAATATGAATCGTTATTAAAGGACGCTTCGTATGCAACTATAGAGCCAGCTTTATATCATTTGTGGGCTAATTTTCCTGAAAAAAGGGAAGAATATCTTGAAACTACAAAAGATATCGTAGGGTTTAGTGATAAGAATGTAAGGGTGCTATGGTTGGTTCTGGCTTTGAGCACACAAGATTATCAAATTGATAATCACCAAAAATTCTACAATGAGCTATCGGGCTATACAGCTCCAAAATATCATTTTAGTACTCGCGAGAATGCTTTTTCTTATCTTGAAAGTCTACAGGCGTTTTCTGATCAATCTTTGGTTCATTTGATTGACGGGGCAACTCATCATAATTGGCGTTTTAGAAATGCTTGCAGAAAAATCCTTGATAAATTATTGAAAGATGAAAAATATAAAAAGAAATATGTAGTTTTAAAGGATGAATTACCAAAGAATCAACAAAAGTTTATTCTTAAAAAATTAACCCCATAATAAAATAATATGCGTGCATTGGTAATTTCCGGAGGCGGCAGTAAAGGTGCTTATGCAGGAGGTGTTGCTCAATACTTAATAGAAGAACAAGGTAAAAAGTATGACCTTTTTCTGGGAACTTCGACCGGGAGCCTCTTAATTCCACAACTAGCTTTAGGTAATATTAGCAAGATGTATGATATCTATACAAATGTTAATCAGCATACCATATTTAACGTAAATCCTTTCAGGGTTCGTAAAAAGGGAAATCGTGAGTTTGTATCTATTAACTTTTTGGCTTCCCTGTGGCAGTTTATCAAGTTGAAACGTACCTTTGGAGAAAGTAAGAACTTAAGACGTGCCATTAGAAGAAATTTGTCTGAACCAGAGTTTCGTTTGATTCGAAAAAAAGCAAAAGATGTCGTGGTAACGGTATCTAATTTGACCAAGAACCGCACAGAATACAAATCTATAAATGATTTTTCATACGAAGATTTTTGTGATTGGATTTGGATATCCTGTAATTATGTACCTTTTATGAGCCTCGCCACCAAAAATGGATGTGAGTATGCCGATGGTGGGTTTGGATGTATGGTACCCATACGGGAAGCCATACGCAGAGGCGCTACAGAGGTAGATGCTATTATCCTGGAATCAGAAAACATGGAGCATAATAAGGTGTTAGGTAAAAATCCATTCTCTTTAATGGTGAGTCTATTTAGTTATATGCTTGATCAGGTCGAGGGACATGATACTATTGTAGGTAAATTGGCAGCAATAAATAAGGATGTACCTCTAAATTTATATTATACACCATCAAAACTTACCGAAAACTCATTAATTTTTGACAAAAAACTAATGGGTAGTTGGTGGCGTCAAGGTTTTGAGTATGCTGCCGAAAAAGCTAAACATGCTGAAGAAAATAAGTTAAAAGACATTGATATGGCAGGGTAGGATGATAAAAGTAATGACAATGGTTGTCAGTATTTTTTAATGTAAGAGCGATAATTTTACATTGATTCATTAAAACAAATCACCTACTTCTTCTTTTATTTTCAAAAGAGCAGCAGCGCCGGGAGCGCCTTTTTCTACAAGTTGTGTTAGAATAACTTCTCTCATTTTGTCTGCAGAGTCTACTTCTTCCTTTAAAGCAGTTTTTCTAATCATGGCAATGGTTGCATTTTTTGCAGCTATAATGGTATTCCAGCATTCGTCTGAAACGTAAATTTGTTGTGTAAGATTATGCTCGAATTCTTGATCTATAGTGTGAACTAATAACGATTCGTAACCTTCCTTATCTTCACCAACAGGTGCCATTCTGAATAGTAATTTACCGGGAGAAATTCTTTCTAAAAACAAGGCCATTCGCTCATAGGCTTGTAGTCGCAACGGAAATGCTTGCTTTTGATGTTCTCGATGCAAAAGAAACCTGCGTCGCCTTTCTTCATTATTTGTATGTTGTTTAAAAAAGAATATGGCTAATATGGTGATTAGCGTTGTCGGAATTAAAGAGATGATTAATGGTATTATTTCGATATTCATTTGTAATTGCTAATTATTAAATTAAACTCATGATGTGTAAGAACCACCAAGATACGTACATTGTTTCAAATCTTCTGCACAAGTATATTCTACTGGGGTCTTAGAATACTTAAAAGACTCCTCTAAAGTTTTGGTGAGCTCCCCGTCGTCTACATTAAGATCTACATCTTGCATGGTAAATTGACACGGATGCTCATATCCAGAAGCATGTGTAATTTCTATAAATTCTTTGCGAAACGTCTTAAAATATTGAGCCAATCGATCAGATTTCAATGGAATGTCAATTCCATTTTGTAGCCACTTGCTTTGTGTTGCAACTCCACTCGGGCAACGATTGGTGTGGCATACTTGCGCCTGAATACAGCCAATGCTCATCATAGCTTCTCGTGCTACATTAATGCAATCCACACCCATAGCAAAAGCCATTGCAGCTTTGGCAGGAAAACCAAGTTTACCACTGCCAATAAAAACCACCCGATCGGTAAGTTTATGTTTTTGAAATATCTTATAGATGGCTGTAAATCCATAAACCCAGGGAAGCGAAACATGATCGGCAAAGCTTGGCGGAGCTGCGCCTGTTCCTCCTTCACCACCATCAATAGTGATAAAATCAGGTCCGTTATTAGTTTTGACCATAAGCTCGGCAAGCAGTTCCCACTGTTCGGTTTTACCTATTGCTGCTTTGATACCCACTGGTAATCCTGTTTCCTCAGCAATATTTTCAATAAACTGTAAAAGTTCAGGAACATTGGTAAAAGCCTTGTGAGCAGATGGTGATAGCACATCTTTACCTACTTCTACACCTCGTATTTTTGCAATTTCGGGAGAAATTTTTGCACCTGGTAGAACTCCTCCTTTTCCTGGCTTAGCTCCTTGCGATAGTTTAATTTCAATAGCCCTGATAAAAGGATTCTTTTGTACCAGTTCCTTCATTTTTTGCATAGAAAAATTACCATACTCATCACGTACTCCAAAATACCCTGTTCCAAAATGAAAAATAACATCACCACCATTACTGTGATAGGGTGAAAGACCACCTTCTCCGGTATTATGAAATGCATTAGCTTTTTGAACACCGATATTTAAAGATTCTACTGCTTTAGCAGAAAGTGAACCAAAACTCATGGCTGAGACATTAATAACAGATCCTGGGCGATATGGTTTTTTACGGTTGTTATATAATCCTATCACTTTTGCACATGGAAGAAAAGATTTATCTGACTTATTAGGATGATCTTTCTCCATTTTAAAAGGGATCATACAGTTTTTTACAAAAATATGCTGGTGCAGATAAATATCTCTATCTGTGCCAAATCCTTCATAATTATTCTCATTTTTTGAAGAAGCATATACCCAGCTTCTTTCGATTCTATTAAAAGGAAGCTCTTCTCTGTTATTAGCGACAAAATACTGTCGTATTTCCGGACCAATACTTTCTAGCATATATCTTAGATGTCCAACAACCGGGAAATTATGACTAATAGTATGTTTTCTATTAAAGAAAATATCCCGTAATGCTATTAAAAGTAAGGCTACGATAATCCATACCCACAAAGATATTGATCCCAAAAAATTGAGTATACTTTCCATTAATATTTTGTTATCTATTGGGCATTAAGATAATCCAAAGTTAGCTGCGACATTATTTTAACTCCAAGTTTCAGTCCGCTTTCATCAATATAAAAATCAGGAGTATGATGAGGAGCTGCTTTTTCTGAGCCAGGCGATTTACCTCCTAGAAAGAAATAAAATCCGGGTACAACTTCCTGAAAATATGAGAAATCTTCACCACCGGTTGTTGCCTTCGATAAAATAACATTTTCTTTACCTGCGATTCCTTGTATAGTTGGCAACATTTTTTTTACCAAATCGGGATCATTATAGGTGATCGAAGTGTTGTTCTGAAAATCAATAGTTGCTTCTCCACCATAGGTTTTAGCAATAGATGGAACCATCTCGGTCATTCTACGAATAATAAGTTCTCTCATTTTTGGATCCAAAGTTCTTACTGTACCAATCATTTCTGCACTTTCTGGTATAATATTAAATCGCACACCACTTGTAATTTTACCTACTGTAATCACTGCTGCTTCATTAACTAATGGCGATTCTCTACTTATGATTGTTTGCAGACCATCTATAATTTTCGCTGAAATGAGGATAGGATCTACACCAGTCCATGGAGCAGAACCATGGGTTTGTTTTCCTTTTACATTGATAACAAAGCGTTCTACAGCTGCCATAGTACCACCGGGTTTATAACGTATTTTTCCTACTTCGGTACCCGAGTTGATATGTAAACCGAAAATAGCATCTACATCAGGATTTTTTAAAACACCTTCTTTAATCATTAATTTTGCACCACCTTCTTCTCCTGGTGGTGGTCCTTCTTCTGCAGGTTGAAAGATAAACTTAACCGTACCGTTGATTTTATCTTTGTGCTTTGTTAATATTTCTGCTACCCCCATAAGAATTGCAGTATGAGTGTCATGACCACAAGCGTGGCTTACACCAACTTCGGTATCGAGAAATGTCGCTTTTACGGTTGATTTAAAAGGCACATCGGCTCTTTCTGTTACGGGTAGGGCGTCTATATCTGCCCTAAGCGCTACCGTCTTCCCTGGTTTGTCTCCTTTAAGAACGCCTACAACACCTGTTTTTGCAACATTTTCGGTTACCTCTAACCCTAAACCCTTTAAGTGTTTTGCTATTTTTTTTGATGTCTCGAATTCTCTGTTTGAAAGTTCTGGATTCTGATGGAAATCTCTTCTCCATTCTATTACTTTTCCTTCTAACTTATCTGCCATAGCATTAATCTTGGGATCAATTTCTTGAGCCTGGATAGCGCAAAAAGTAAATAAAAGGACAAATAAGATTGATTGTGTTTTCGTATTCATTATATTAAAAATTGATAAGTCGATAATTTTCGTTTTGTAATTGTACTAGAGCCGTCATAGCAGATAGCGCGAACTTTATTTCTGGGAGTGTATCTTCTTTCGAAATGTTTCTATGGGCAGCTGTTTGACCGCAAAGAATTATTTGTACCCCTTTTTTTGATAATGCAGAAATAAGACCTGTATTGGGGTTATCCATACCGTATTTTGCTTTGTACTTTTTGTTATTTAGAATATCATTTGCAGCAGAACCATGCACTACCAAAGCTACTTGAAGGTTCTCAAATGCAACTCCTGCATCTACATGCATATTAAAGTATCGAGCAGCGGTATTAAAAAGCGGATTTACTTTTGTACTGTCCTTAAATGTTCTACCGACATCAAAAACGACTTTTAACTCATTTTGAATGTCTGTTTTAAAATCTGGACTTACGACTTCATACGTTTCTCCATATTCTGGAATAATTTTACCTTTTTCCTGGGAAAAGATCAACAAAGGCAGCAATAAAAAGATAAACGTAGATAATTTGTTTTTCAAGCTATGATTTTTTTGGTTTCTAAAGATATTCAAAAATCTATAAAA
The DNA here is from genome assembly GCF_042682765.1 of Aquimarina celericrescens. Taxonomy (NCBI): domain Bacteria; kingdom Pseudomonadati; phylum Bacteroidota; class Flavobacteriia; order Flavobacteriales; family Flavobacteriaceae; genus Aquimarina; species Aquimarina celericrescens. Next base: position 61,397 of record NZ_JBHUHY010000033.1, read on the forward strand.
GGAAAATTAAAACTTACTTTGATTCTGTAAAAATATCAATGCCTACCGTTTTAATAAGTTAGTAAATTTAGAAAGGTTATTTTTTGTAGATCTATTTTTTGATGAATTTACTGATGGGTTTATTATTAATCAACAAAATGTACATTCCTTTGTTGAGATCTGAAATATCTATTTCTGAGATCGGAGCCGACTGGAATACAATTTGAGCTAGAATATCTACAACCCTAAGATCATAGTTATTTTTGGTGATTCCATCGATGTTAAGTAATTCGTTACCTTTTATAGGGTATGGAGAGTATTTTTAGAGAAGTATATTTGTAGGTTTCTTTAACGAAAACCAATTAAGAAACAAACAACAATCATCGAGACTACAAACTAATTTGGTATAAATTCTAATTTTTAACTTGTATAAACTATTTGTCTTAACGAACAAAAATTAGTGTACACTAAAATGAATATCCATCATTCTATAAAATTAAATTGGGATCAATAAGAATAAAGACATATTTAATTTAAACATGTCTTCTAATATTGTCTAGATTAAGAAATATGTATTATTAGTATTATGAAATACTAATAATACGTTCTAGAGGTATGATCGTAGATTGTTTTAATATAACTTCTTTATCTGTGATTCCCCAAATTGTAGTTTCTACTTTTTTGAATCCGCTGTCATCTACAAAAACAATTCTTACTTTTTGACGTTCGAGATTTCCAAGGGACAGTGCTCTTTGTAGCTCTAAGAATCTATCAATTTGATCCTTTCTTCTGTTAAGTACATCTTCCTTAGGAAATTTTAAGAATTTAATTTGCTCTTTTTCAATTATTTGCACATTCATGTTTGGGGCCATAGTGTTAATTTTGGGTTAGTTTTTTGGTTTTAAGATTCGTAATTGAAACAAATTTTTTTCAATATAATACATTTTATCTTAAAATATTGTATTTAATCTATAAAAATGTCCATATTTATAATAAAATGTAGGAATATTAGGTAATAGGTAATTGGTTTCTAAACCCTGAACCATTACAATTTTTTCTTTTCAATTTTTTAGAGTTTACTTACAATCAACCCAAATTTCAGGCTAAATTGCTTCTTCTATCATTGCATTAAGGGCTTTTTCTAAAAGCTATGTGGTTTTCAGATGATCCAATGGTAAAAAGAGGTTTCAATCACAAAAGTTATTGACCAGTATTTGTTCACAAAAAGACTTGATATGAGTTTTATAACCGTCATTCTTTCCTTAAATTTCGAGTCTTTAAAATTTGTCACGTTTGGAAGAGTATTTAGCAGAATTGAATGATGCACAACGGGCTCCCGTACTTCAGAAAGATGGTCCTATGATCGTAATTGCAGGTGCCGGTTCGGGAAAAACACGTGTACTTACGTACCGTATCGCTTATTTAATGCATCAAGGTGTAGATCCGTTTAATATATTATCACTTACGTTTACCAACAAAGCAGCACGTGAGATGAAAAAACGTATTTCAACTATTGTGGGAGCCAGTGAGGCAAAGAACCTTTGGATGGGAACATTTCACTCTATCTTTGCAAAAATATTGAGATTTGAAGCCGATAAATTAGGCTATCCATCAAATTTTACCATTTATGATACGCAAGATTCCCAACGCTTAATAGCTTCGATCATTAAAGAAATGGGATTGGATAAGGATATCTATAAGTATAAACAGGTATATTCCAGAATTTCGTCTTATAAAAATAGTTTGATCACAGTTAAGGCATATTTTCAAAATCCGGAATTGGTAGAGGCTGATGCTATGGCAAAACGCCCACGTATGGGAGAGATCTATCAGCATTATGTAGATCGTTGTTTCAAGGCGGGAGCAATGGATTTTGATGATCTGTTACTAAAGACCAATGAGCTATTAAATCGTTTTCCGGATGTGTTGGCAAAATATCAAAATCGCTTCAGATATATATTGGTAGATGAGTACCAGGATACCAACCATTCACAATATTTGATTGTGAGAGCCTTATCAGATAAGTTTCAAAATATTTGTGTCGTGGGCGACGATGCCCAGAGTATTTATGCTTTCCGCGGGGCGAATATTAATAACATTCTTAACTTTCAAAGAGATTACGATAATGTTCAGCAATATCGTTTAGAACAAAACTATCGATCGACGAAAAATATTGTTGAAGCTGCAAACTCAATTATTGATAAAAACAAAACCAAGCTTGATAAAGTGGTTTGGACAGCCAATGATGCAGGTCCAAAAATTATAGTAAACAGATTATTGACTGATGGTGATGAAGGAAGATTTGTAGCAAGTTCAATTTTTGAGAACCAAATGCAACATCAGTTGGGTAATGGACAATTTGCAGTACTATACCGCACAAATGCTCAATCCAGAGCTATTGAAGATGCTCTAAGGAAACGTGATATTAAATACAGGATATATGGAGGTTTATCATTCTACCAACGAAAGGAAATAAAAGATGTATTGGCATATTTGCGTTTGGTGATCAATCCAAAAGACGAAGAAGCTTTAAAACGCGTGATCAATTATCCAACAAGAGGAATAGGGGGGACGACAGTAGATAAACTGGTGGTAGCCGCAAATCATTATAATCGTTCTATTTTTGAAGTGATAGAAAATTTAGATCGAATTAACCTTAAAATCAATAGTGGAACCAAAACAAGATTAGAAAACTTTATGAATATGATTAAGAGTTTTCAAATCACCAATCAAACATCTGATGCTTTTGTCCTTGCTGAAACGGTCGCTAAAAAAACTGGATTACTTCAAGAACTAAAGAAAGACGGAACACCAGAAGGTATCGCAAGGATTGAAAATATAGAAGAATTACTTAATGGTATTCGGGATTTTGTCGAGGGGCAAAAAGAAATAGATCAAGCCACTGGTTCATTGGCAGAATTTCTTGAAGACGTAGCTCTTGCCACCGATCTTGATCAAGATACAGGAGATGATGATAGAGTAGCATTGATGACCATACACCTGGCGAAAGGTTTAGAGTTTCCTTATGTTTATATTGTAGGTATGGAAGAAGATCTTTTTCCTTCTGGGATGAGCATGAACACCCGGAGCGAATTAGAAGAAGAGCGACGTTTGTTTTATGTAGCTTTAACAAGAGCCGAAAAACAGGCATATTTAACCTATGCACAATCCAGATACCGTTGGGGTAAATTGGTAGACGCAGAACCTAGTCGCTTTATCGAAGAAATAGATGATCAATATCTCGAATATTTAACCCCGGTAGAGAATTATAGATATAAGCCATTAATAGATTCAGATATATTTGGTGAAGTAGATAAAAGCAAACTTCGACTCAAGAAGCCTGTTATAGGGTCTCCCCCTTTGGCACATAAACCAACACAAGAACAACTACAAAAATTGCGTAAGCTCAGACCCGTCTCTAATGGAACGTCAAATAGTGAGAGCAAGACAGATCTGTTTGATAGTGATTTAGCTGCGGGAATGGTAGTGGAGCATATGCGATTTGGAATAGGAAAGATTATCAAATTAGAAGGAGTGGGGCACGATAAAAAAGCAGAGATTAATTTTGATAAAGGTGGAATCAAAAAACTACTGTTAAGGTTTGCCAAGCTGAAAGTAATAGGATGATATTTTTTTTAAACAAATACTAATAGGATGATACATGTACCTTCTTTGATTTTGGATGTAGATAAGTGTAAAAAGAATATTAGGGATATGGCTCTAAAAGCAAAGGAACACAAGGTTACGTTTAGACCACATTTCAAAACACATCAATCGCTAGAAATTGGAAGATGGTTTAAAGAACACGGAGTCAATAAAATAACAGTCTCTTCTTTAGAAATGGCTGAATATTTCTTACCCGAATGGAAAGATATTACCGTAGCTTTCCCGACGAATATCCTGGAAATTGAAAGAATAAATAGACTGGCAGAGAAAATACAACTTAATCTTTTGATAGAATCTGCTGAGACCGCAAAGTTCTTAATAGAAAACTTGACAAACCCTGTAGGCTTCTTTATAAAAATAGATGCCGGATATCATAGAACCGGAGTTCAACCAAAAGATGGTAATATTATTGATGACATTTTAAAAATTTCTGAGGTATCGGCAAAACTAATCTTTAAAGGATTTTTATCGCATTCAGGTCATACCTATAAATGCCAAAATAAGGCTGATGTTCTTGATATCCATCAAAGGTGCATGAACACATTGGTAGAACTAAAAGAAAAATATAAAAATGAATATTCTAACTTAATACTGTCGTTAGGAGACACACCAAGTTGTAGCATAGCTGAAGATTTTGAAGGTATTGATGAGATACGACCTGGAAATTTTGTTTTTTATGACCTGATGCAAAATAAAATAGGTTCTAATGCTATAGATCATATAGCAGTAGCATTGGCTTGTCCTATAGTTGCTATTCATGATGATCGAAATGAAATAGTGGTTTATGGAGGAGGAGTGCATTTTTCTAAAGAAAGATTAGAGAATGAAAAGGAAGGAACGATTTATGGCAGAATAGTAGAAAAAAATGAAAATAGTTGGGGAGATCTAATTCCTGATACGGTTATAAAAAGTCTATCTCAGGAGCACGGTATAATTTCTGTAAGTGATGATCAAATCAAAAATTATTCAATTGGTGATTACATTTTGGCATTACCTATTCATTCCTGCATGACGGCAAATCTGATGAAACGCTATAAAACGACTGATGGTAAAGATATTTTAATGATGAATTCTTGGTGATCTTTAGCTAGGTTTTGAAATTAATCTGAGATAGAACCTGTATCTTTACCGTCTCTTTTAGTAGTACTATGGCAGAGTTTATAAAATTGTATAATGAAAATCCAAACCCAAGAGGGATTCAACGAGTTGTTGATTGTTTGCGTAATGGAGGATTAATTATTTATCCTACAGATACCGTTTATGGATTAGGATGTGATATTACAAACACCAGAGCACTAGAACGTATTGCACAAATCAAGGGAGTAAAACTTGCAAAGGCTAATTTTTCGTTCATTTGTAAAGACTTAAGTAATCTATCTGATTACGTCAAACAAATAGACAATGCTACTTTCAAACTCCTAAAAAGAGCATTGCCCGGACCATATACCTTTATTCTTCCTGGAAATAACAATCTGCCCACTGTGTTTAAAAAGAAAAAAACCGTGGGTATTAGAGTTCCAAATAATAATATTTGTCAAGCGATTGTAGATGGCTTAGGTAATCCAATAGTCTCTACATCTATATATGATGAAGATGAAGTGATCGAATATACAACCGATCCCGAATTGATTTTAGAAAAGTGGGATAACCTTGTTGATATGGTTATTGATGGAGGTTATGGTGACAATATACCCTCTACAGTAATTGATTTAACAGGTGATGAGCCGGTTTTGATAAGGGAAGGAAAAGGAAACATCGATATTATTTAATCAGGTTTAAGAGACAGTATACTTCAATTCATTTCTGTACATACTTGGTGTTTTTCCAGAAAATTGTTTGAATAACTTATTGAAGTGAGAAAAATTACTAAAACCGCTTTCATAACAAATGTCTGTAATGCTTGTTTGCTTTTCGTGTAGCAATTTGGCTGCGTGTACTAACCTATACTCATTTACAAATTGAGTGAACGTTTTCCCAGTGATTTTTTTAAAATATCTACAAAAACCAGGGACACTCATACTTACTTTATCTGCTATTTCTTCTAACGGTATTGGTCGAACAAACTCTTGCTGCACAAAATTAAAAATCAGATTAATTCTATTATTGTCTTGTAAGGCAGTCTCAACAATAAAACCCTCTGCATTTAGAATCGTGTAATCATCTGTTCTTTCCATTTCTCTAAGGACTTGAAGAATTCCTATTAACTTTTCGAAAGATTCCAGATTTTGTAAGGATTCTATTTGTGCTCCTATTCTTCTTTTGGTATCACCATGAAAAACTATTCCTTTTTTTGCTTGTTCAAGCAATCTACCTATGGTACTCATTTCAGGAATATCAAAAAATGTTCTACCAAGAAAATCAGGCAGCATTTGGATAATAGTTTCGCTACTATTTCCTGTCATGCGATCGGTAAAACCGCAATGAGGCAAGTTGCTTCCAATAAGCATTAGTGCTCCATTTCGATAATAAGACATATGACTACCAATTTGACGCTTTCCGGTTCCTCCGTTAACATACACTATTTCAATCTCGGGATGATAGTGCCAGATAGGTGCTTTGTTCTTATTGTCCTTCGAAAATGTCTCGTAGTACATAGAACTTCCAAATTCTGGAACGATCTTTTCTAATGATGGTTTTATGTTTTTCATAAATCTTTTTTAATTACAAGATATGAGTACAAATATTGCATTAGATTCGTTAAAATATTGTAAAATTAAAATAAAAAATATGTTAAATTAACTTCAAAATGATATTTGTGGACTAAGTGAGGTTAAAATAGCATATAAATTTGCAAATTCTGTTGCGTATATGGGTTTGTATGTTAATTAAATTTGTACCATCAAAACGTTAACAACTAAAACTAGAAAATTATGAAAAGAGTAATTAACCTATGCCTGCTTATTGGTGCTATATGTTTTAGCACGGTAGTAAAAGCTTCAGATGTTTTATCAGTAAAGATCGAGAACTCTTCTACAATTAATGTTTCATTGTCAAATATAAGCAACGGACAGAAATTGTATCTTAAGAATTATTCAGGAAAAATACTTTTTGATATTACATTAGATGCGATGCCTACTTATAGAAAGTATTTTAATCTAAATACGGTTAAGGATGGTATTTATTTTGTCGAAACAGAGACAGAATTTGATATTAAGGTAACTCCTGTAGTGAAGAATTCAAAGGGGATTTCATTAATCAACAAGTCTGTAATAACGGTATTTAAACCAAAAGCACTTGTAGAAGGTAACATCGTAAGAGTTATGCTTACCAGATCAGAAAAATCGCCTTTGCACGTATCGATTTATGATCAAGAAGGAGTAATGCTCTTTTCTGAAAACGTAAAGGAAGATAAATTAATTTTTGAAAGAGCCTATAATTTTTCTGATGTACCTTCAGGAAAATATATCATCTATTTTGATCTTAAAGACAGAAAATTTACAAAAGAAATTAGAATTTGATTGTTTTATTTTGACTAACCACAATTGAAAAGACAGGCTTTGAAGGCCTGTCTTTTTTCTTTTAAAACATTTTTCTGGTAAAAGAATTTATTCTTTTACCAAATTGATTTCTACTCTTCGATTTTGTGCTCTTCCGGCTCTGGTTTTATTAGTAGCAATCGGCCTGTCTTCTCCATATCCTATTGCCGATAATCTAAATTGATCAATACCGTTCTCTACTAAATAGTTCTTAACTGCGTTGGCTCTTGCATCAGATAAACGCTGATTCAATTTTGCACTACCAGCACTATCAGTATGGCCTTCAACTTTAAATTTTGCTGTCGAATATTCTTTAAGAATATTTAGGATACCTGTTAATACCTGATTTGATTCTGCTTTTATAGAAGATCTTCCTGAGTCAAACAAAATTGTTTTTGCGTATTCATTTAATGTTTTTTGAACTTCTTCTGTTACTTCAGGACAACCATTATTAGCTACAGTACCTGGAACATTAGGGCAATTATCATCTTTGTCTAGTACGCCATCTTGATCAGTATCAGGCCAAGGGCAACCATTATTTTCCTTTGGTCCGGCAGTTTGTGGACAATTATCATCTTTATCAAGTAACCCATCCTCATCGGTATCTGGCCACGGACAGCCATTATTATCTACTTCTCCTGCAACATCAGGACAATTATCATCTTTATCTAAAACGGTGTCACCGTCTGTATCAGGCCATGGACAGCCGTAATTCTCTTCTGGCCCAGCAGTTTCGGGGCATTCATCGACTTTGTCTAGTACACCGTCACCATCTTTATCTTTAGGCCTGGATTGATATACCGGTACTTTAAACCCTACATAAACATCAGCAGCTTTTGTTTCGTCACTTATAAGTAAAGAAAGTACAGATCCAGATCCTACATACAAGGGTCCAGCTCTAAAACCTGCTCCCCATTGAAAACCGCTATGTTGTATAACACTTATAGGAGAATAAAAACTAAACCACTTACTCTCAAATCTGGGAGTTAGAGAAACCACATTGGTAATTCTACTTGCGTTTACTTTATCCTTTGAGGTGAGTGAGAGGTCAGTGTTTAAATTTAGATAAAATCTATTATTGATACTCCAATCAACAGTAGCATGTAAAGCAGTAGGCAGGGTAGCTCTTTCTGAATCACTTAATATTGGTGTTCCGTATGACCTTTCTAATTCATCAATGTCAAGGTCTTCAAATTCGTTTTGTGTTATTGTTCTATTGAAGTCATAATTTTCTTGAGTTCCATTATAAGATATTGCTCCAATGTCGGTGAGGGATAGTCCAAATTTTAATTTATACTTGTTTACATCTTTTGGCATATATGTTTTACCCTTACTATCAGTCGAAGTATACTCTGCATAATCAGGTCTCCATTCATAAACAAAACCAAGATCGGCCCCTACACCAGTAGCGCCGCTAACCACTTCAACCTGGTCAAGGTCGTCTTCTAGATTATCACTATATCCATAGGCAACTTCTCCGGTAGTTGTTACACTCCCGTTTCCGGTAGCTGTATTAGCATCAAAATCTATAGACAAGTTATTACCCGTAGCATATGCTGTACCTAGACCCTGTAAATACTTTAAGGTAAGTCCTCCTTTTAAGAAATGTTGTTCCTTGTTGAAAATAATTCGAGCATACGAAACTCCTATTTCGGCCCAACTATGTGCACTCGCATAGGCACTACCTTGATTAACATCGAAATTGATATTATCGTCAAGATTATCAATGATACCCTCTAAGGTTTCACCATTAATATCATTCACATTAAAAAATGCTCTTGCTCTACTGTATACAGCTATAGCGTTTTTCTCATTGATATTGAACATAAATGCAGGACCAAGTACATCTATATTTCCTACTAAATTATTTTTATCTTTTGGAAACTCTCTTGCTTCATCTTCGATCTCATAATTTTCATCAAAAATATCAGTAAAATTTACTCCGTAGTAATCGTTACCAATAAAAGCGCTTACGCCAACAAGGTTAATGTCTGTTTTGAATCTAGAATCAACAATATTTGCTGGATTGTTAATAACACCATGTACACCGCTATAATTATCTGTTAAAAATCCTAAATAGGATTGTGATTGTACAGATGCTATACATAGCAGGAGTAGCACTGTAGAAATAAGTTTTCTCATTTTGAAGGTTTTAGATTTGGGTTAAAAATAAAACGCGCAAAGATATTAGTATTTCTTTAACATAAAAATTATTATGGTGTCTATTTTGCATAAAAAAAGGTTGTCATTGGACAACCTTTTTTACGTGATAAAAAATTAAATCTTTTAATTTCCTCCTTGAGTAGCTTTTTTCATTCCGTCTTCGATCATGTTATAAAACTGATCGAGTTTCGGTAATACTACAATTCGTGTACGTCTGTTTTTGGCTTTGTTAGCTGCAGTATCATTATTCGCAACAGGTACATAGTAACTTCTACCAGCCGCTGTCATACGTTTTGGATCTACTTTAAAATCGTTTTGCAATACTCTTACTACAGAAGTAGCACGTTTTACACTAAGATCCCAGTTATCTAATAATACTTTGTTTTTGATAGGTACATTATCGGTATGTCCTTCAACTAAGAATTCAATATCTGGCTTGTCATTTACTACTTTAGCTACTTTTCCCAGGACCTCACGAGCTCTGGCTGAAACATTATAGCTGCCGCTCTTGAAAAGAAGCTTGTCAGAAATAGAAACATAAACCACACCTTTTTCAACATTAATTTCTATGTCTTCGTCGGCAAGATTTCCTAAAGCACCTTTAAGACTGGTTACAAGGGCAAGAGTAACAGAATCTTTTTTGGTAATTGCATCTTGCATTGTTTTTATTTGCAAGTCTTTCTCCTTAATACTTTCTAAAGATTTTTCAAGGTTTTCAGCCTCTTTTGTAGAAAGCGTTGCAAGATTACCCACATTATTTAATAATGCAGAGTTTTGGTTTTTGAGATTCGATACTTGATCCTGTAATACTTTTAATTGTGACGTTGAGCTTGCTTTTTCTTCTAGACAGCTATTCAGTTTAACTGTTGCAGAATTTAGTAAGTCCTCAGTTTCTTTGTGTTTGGCTTCTAGTTCAGAGAATTTCTTCTGTGAAACACAAGAAGATAGTAAAACGGCCATTGAAGCGCCAATAATCATTACTTTTTTCATTAGAAAATTGTTTTAAGTCTTGTTCTGGTTATATAACTCAAAATTATTAAAAATGTGGCGTAATAATAGACCATTAACAATAATTTATTAAATAACCTTATAATTGATTAAAATGTTTATGTTTTAAAATAAAATACTGCCATACAACGGAAAAAATTGAATAATATTTCCCCTGTTGAGAAAGTTTTTTTCTTTTTTTAACGAAATGGTTAAAATTGAGGTAGAAGCCGAAATGCGCCTTAAGTATAGCAATGAAATGAGAAAATTTCCCCGAAGCTAGAAATTTCATTGCTGCTAATCCATCTAAAACCAATCTACTAAGTATTAAAAACCAAACATTGTTTCCGGGTACATTTTTGACCAATAGAAATAGATTGTTCCTAAAATTGAGAAATGTCTTTTTGGGATTCATGGTGTTCAAAGTTGCGCCTCCAAGGTGATATATGGTAGAAGCGCCTGTGTACATAATTTTATATCCTAGGTTTTGGATGCGCCAGCAAAGATCAATTTCTTCTTGGTGGGCAAAGAAATCTTCGTCGAGTTTTCCAACTTCATCAAAAACTTCTTTTCTAATAAACAAACACGCACCACTGGCCCAAAATATTTCAACCGTATCGTCATATTGACCCCGATCTACTTCAAGGGTGTCAAAAATTCTGCCTCTGCAATAGGGGTAACCAAATTTATCTATGAAACCTCCGGCTGCTCCTGCATACTCAAAATGTGTTTTCCTTTTATAATCTAAAATCTTGGGTTGTATAGCAGCAACATTTTGAGATTCCTGAAAAATTCTCCTAACAGGAACAAGCCAGTCTTTTGTAACCTCTACATCACTATTCAGTAAGCAATAAATATCAGCATTAATTTGGGAAAGAGCATCATTATACCCTTTGGCATACCCACCATTACTTTTGTTTTGGATGATACGAACCTGTGAAAAAGTATCTTTTACATATCCCACAGAATCATCAGTAGAAGCATTATCTGCGATGTAAATAACAGCTTCTTCAGAATATTCTACTACAGAAGGTAAAAACTGCTCCAGTAATGACCTTCCATTCCAATTTAATATAACTACTGCGATATTCACTAATACAAAGTAATGGGTTTTATTTTTTATAGAAGGGGATATCCGTCAGAAAAGTATATCGTTGATTGGTATAGTTCATTTGGCAATAATAATGATTCAGTCCATTGGTCACCATTAAGTATTCTGCATGAAGAGCAAGATTGTATCGAGCAATTTGATCGAATACTTCTTGAGTGATCTTTACAGAATATGATTTACATTCAACAATAAGACGGATCTCGCCATTAGGTTTGAAGATAATAATGTCATATCGCTTGTTGAGGTCATTAAGTTTTATAATTTTTTCAATATTGATTAGACTTTCCGGATATTTTTTTTCTTCAATAAGATAATGTATCGTATGTTGTCGCACCCATTCCTCTGGTGTAAGAAGGATAAATTTTTTACGTATTCGGTCAAAAATAGAAATTTTATTTTCGCTACTTTTGAACCTGAACTGATATGCCGGAAAATTTAAATTTTGCATTTGCATATCACAAATTTGATGATTTTTTCTGAATGGATGAAGTAAAACAAATTGTTACCGATATAAATAACGGAAATATTAAGCCAATCTATTTTTTAATGGGAGAGGAACCTTATTATATTGATAGAATTTCTGAGTTTATCGATAAAAATGTACTTGCCGAAGAAGAAAAAGGGTTCAATCAAATGGTTTTGTATGGTCGTGATGTAAGTATTGATGATATCATTGGTAATGCAAAACGTTTTCCGATGATGGCAGAGCGACAAGTAGTCATTGTAAAGGAAGCACAAGATCTGTCAAGAACGATTGAGAAATTAGCTGATTATGCTGAAAACCCTCAACCATCAACGGTTTTGGTCATGTGTTATAAATATAAGAAAATTGATAAGCGAAAAAAGCTTTACAAGATGGTCTCTAAAAATGGAGTCATTTTTGAAAGCAAGAAGTTATACGAAAATCAAGTATCTGATTGGATACGAAGGGTTTTGGGAGGGGTCAAGTATAGTATAGAACCCAAAGCGGCTCAAATGTTGGTTGAATTTTTGGGAACAGATCTAAGCAAGATTAACAATGAGTTAGAAAAACTTAAATTAATTGTCCCTGCCGGTTCACAAATTACAGCTGACCAGATTGAAGAAAACATAGGTATTAGTAAGGAGTTCAATAATTTTGAATTGCGCAAGGCAATTGGTTCCAGAGATGTGATCAAGGCACATCGAATTATAAATTATTTTGCCCAAAACCCTAAGGATAATCCTTTAGTAGTGACCATCTCGTTGTTATACAGTTTTTTTGCTCAGGTTCTACAATATCATGGGATATCTGATAAGTCACAACGCAATGTTTCTAGTTCGCTAAGAATCAATCCTTATTTTGTGAAGGATTATACCGAGGCTGCTCATAATTTTCCTATGAAAAAAGTGAGTAGAATTATCGCGTTACTGCGTGATGCAGATGTAAAAAGCAAAGGAGTGGGTGCTGCTAACCTTCCTCAGGGGGATATTCTCAAGGAACTCTTAGTAAAGATTATGGCATAATCACTACTTATTGGCAATAGTTTAACAGCACTTTCAAATGAACAATCTTATTTTAGGGGATGCAATTTTTTAGCTTTTTCAATAAGAACATCTTTCCTATTTTATTGGTTAATTTTATTGGAATATTGGGGTATAGTATTGTTATTCCAATCCTTATATTTATTGTTACTGACTTAGGTGGAAATGGTTTCATTTATGGTATCTTAGGAGCAACGTATCCATTTTTTCAACTCATTGGGGCACCTATTCTTGGTAAGCTGTCTGATCGATTAGGTAGAAAGAAAGTTCTGATCGTGAGCCAGGCTGGAACATTTATTGCATGGTCACTATTTCTAATTGCCTTTATATTGCCAGAAACAAAACTGTGGTCTTCTGATTCTGAACTTACAGGAAGTTATATAATGACTTTACCACTGATTCTGATTTTTGTAGCCAGAATTTTTGATGGTTTTACGGGGGGGAATGTTTCTGTAGCGAATGCATATTTATCAGATGTTTCCACAGATAAAGATCGTGATAAAAACTTCGGAATGATGGGAGCATCAACCAGTCTTGGTTTTGTTTTAGGGCCTGCGGTTGCAGGACTATTGGCCTCTACTTTTTTGGGAGAAGCATTGCCAATTATTTTGGCTGCATTCATATCATTAATTGCCATTTTTGTAATTTCAACAAAGTTACCAGAGAGTAATCCTTGCGTTGTAGATACTGGTAGTGTTGGTTTAAAATCGTTTCGACGGTTTTTTCAGGTAGAACATAAAGAATGTTATGGTGGCTCAACTTCAGAAGGAGATAACTCATCTAATACATTTTGGAAAATACTTAAACTTGATGATATTCCTTTATTATACGCTATTTATTTTTTCACCTTTTTAGGGTTTAGTTTATTTTATGCGGGATTACCTATATATGCATCCACGATTTTGAATTGGTCTTCTATCGAGCTGGGGATTTTTTTGGCATATTCGAGTGTTATTATGATTCTGGTTCAAGGCCCTTTATTATCGTTTTTGTCGGGTAAGGTGTCTAGCAACACTTTTATTGTAATAGGGACTTTTTTATTGGCTACCAGTTTTTACCTCCTCTCAGTTTCAAATGTTTATATAATGTATTTAGCTGTTACATTATTATCCTTAGGTAATGGTCTCATGTGGCCAAGTTTTTTGTCATTATTATCAAAAACCGGGAATCATCAAATGCAGGGAGCCATACAAGGATATGGCAATAGTATGGGAAGCTTTGCCAGTATTTTTGGACTTGTACTCGGGGGTATCCTTTTTGAGAGTATCCAAGTCGCTGTTTTTAAGATTGGAGCGGCAATGTTTTTTATAATTTTACTACTTGTTTTTTTGCACCATTACAGATCTCAAAATAGGAGTAAAATGTCAATAGCAAGAACAGGATCTTGATTTGTTTAATCTGAAGATAATTCCAAAATTAAATTGAATGTAACTATTCGTCGGGTTGCCGATAACACCTTCTTTTAAGACAGCTTGTGTGTTAAAACGCGTTTGTTCTGATAAGAACCAATTAATGCCCACTGCAAAATTAGCGGTAATTTTATCTGAAGAATCAAAAAATGTTACTCCCGGTCCGGCTGATAAATATCCTTCATAAATTGCTCTTCTTGTATTTAACCAGAGATTAGTTATGTAATATTTTAGATGTCCATCGAACGCAGTTAAAGTTACATCTTCTTGTAAAATTAAATCATTGACTTTTTTTCCTTGGATTTGCTTATTAAAATTAATTCTTCCTTCTAAACCAAAATCATTTTTAAATCGTTTTTCTAAGGAAAGAGAAATAGGTGTTTGGTAGTGGTAGTTATCCTTAAGATCAAATAAATCCTCAATGGTTTCTACCGAGTCATTTATTAGGTTTATTCCAACTCCAAAAATCCAGGGGTTCTCAAAATTTCCAGATTGACTTCTTACTTCAAAAGAATTTGAGAGCACTAGTATTAAGAAAAATCGAATGTACTTTATAAACATTGACAGTTAGATTATAATAACTATCAAATATATTTTTATAAAAAGAGAGAAATGATCTCAATTAATTTTAATGAGAGTTCATTAGAGAAAATATATTATACTTTTGGATTTGTTGCAAATACAGTAGCTTCAGTAATAAATCCCCGATCATCCATTTCCAAAAGACTGGCAATGGTATGAGCGATTTCTTCTCCTCTGAGCTTGGTTTGTTGCTCTGCTTCTGTATATTGTTTTTGATTTGTGTTAGTATCGACCCGATTGTCTGAAAAATTGGTCATTACCTCACTGGGATTGACCTGCATTACTCGTATATTATGAGGACGAAGTTCATTTCTCCAACTTTCTGTCATACCTCTTAATGCAAACTTAGTAGCTACATAGGGAGAGGCAGTGGGAGAACCTTTTAATGAAGAGGTAGAGCCAATGTTGATAATATTTCCGTAGTCTTGTGCTACAAAATGTTTTGCAGACTCTTTTGCACAAAGCGCAGCACCAAGAATATTAGTTTTAAACTGGTCGGTAAATTTATCTGCTTCTATATCTACAAGTTTGGAGATATAACCATAGCCTGCATTATTAATCAAAACATTAAGACCGTTCATTTTGTTTTTTGCCTCTTGCACCATCTGTTTTACCTGACTCTCCTTGGTTACATCTGCTTTCAAGTAATCAATATCTAATTCTTTTGCTGTTTGTCGAAGTGTAGCTTCATTTCTTCCCGAAATCACTACCTGAGCCCCTTTCTCTTTAAGCAATTTGGCAGTAGCTTTTCCTATACCAGAGTTACCACCGGTAATCAATACTTTTGCATCTTTGATGTTCATGTTTGTGCAACTTTTTTGGTTGAATATCAAAATTACATTTTGAGTTCTAAATCTTTTGTTAAGTCCTGGTATTATTTTTATGGAATTGGTAAATACGAAAAATCTTTCACCTCTGTCATCACAAAAGAACTTTGTACCTTAGAAATGTTTTCTAATGAGGCTAATTTATTTGAAAGAAAATCCTGATACTGCTCCATATCTTCTGTATATATCTTAATCAAGTAATCAAACATTCCCGCTACATGGTAACATTCTACAACTTCGGGAAATTGCTGAATATCTTTTTCGAACTTTTTAATGAAATCTTTTTGATGCAAATTCAGCGTAATGTTACAGAATGCCATTAATTGCAGGCCTATTTTTTTTCTGTTTAAAATAGCTTTGTAGGATTTAATATACCCGTCACGCTCTAGTTTTTTCACTCTTTCAAAAATAGGGGTGGTGGTTAAGTTTAATCGTTCTGCAATCTCTTTGATAGTAATTTTACCATCTTTTTGTAATAAAAGTAAAATTGATCGATCTATTGGATCCATAATATTTTTCTACATTAAAGTTTGTATAGATTCAAATATAGAATAAAATTCTACATATAGAGTATTTATATTTTTTTGTTCTAAAAATAGATGTTTTTATGGTTTTTAATTCTATACATTATATTTTTAGACTATGGAAAAACACAAATTCAACCCCGAAAGTTTAATGATGACTTATGGTTATAAACCTGAGTTATCTGAAGGAGCTATAAAATGCCCAATATTTCAAACTTCAACATTCGTTTTCAAAACAGCTGAAGAAGGAAAAGCTTTTTTTGAGCTGGCTTATGGTTTGAGAGAAAAATCGCCTAAGGAAGAGTTGGGTCTTATCTACAGTAGAATCAATAACCCCAATCTCGAAATTTTGGAAAACAGGCTTTGTCTTTGGGATAAAGCTGATGATTGTGCGGTTTTTGAAAGTGGGATGTCTGCAATAAGTACCGTGTTACTGGAATTCCTGAAACCAGGAGATTTATTGGTGTATAGTAATCCTTTGTATGGAGGTACTGATCATTTTATACATCATTTCTTAGATAAAATAGGCGTACATACCATAGGAGTTATGCCTAACCAAAGTATCGATGAGGTAATTCAAATAATTAAAGATTCAGGCTTGGCAGAAAAACTTGCTATGATTTATTTGGAAACTCCTGCTAATCCTACTAATGATATTGTAGATATAGAAAAGTTCAGTCAATTAGCTAAACAATTCAGCACAAAAGAGAGAAAAGTCCTTGTTGCCGTAGATAATACGTATATGGGGCCACTGTGGCAGCATCCTTTACAATGCGGAGCAGACTTAGTGTTATATTCTGCTACCAAGTACATTGGAGGGCATAGTGATTTGATCGCAGGGGCGGTGTTGGGAAATGCAGAATTAATGTTAAGAGTAAAAACGTTGCGTACTTTCTTAGGAAATATGGTAAGTCCGCATACAGCTTGGTTGATGTTAAGGAGTTTAGAAACATTGAAAGTACGCATGGATCAGCAAACTAAGAATGCAGAAATAATTGCAGATTACCTTAATAGTCATGCTAAAGTAGAAAAAGTGTATTATTTAGGATTGCTAAAAGAAGGATCAGAAGCTTTTGCTGCTTACCAAAAACAATGCTCTGCTCCTGGAGCAATGGTTTCGTTTGATATT
The DNA here is from genome assembly GCF_042682765.1 of Aquimarina celericrescens. Taxonomy (NCBI): domain Bacteria; kingdom Pseudomonadati; phylum Bacteroidota; class Flavobacteriia; order Flavobacteriales; family Flavobacteriaceae; genus Aquimarina; species Aquimarina celericrescens. Next base: position 78,753 of record NZ_JBHUHY010000033.1, read on the forward strand.
AAAGGAGGAGAAAAAGAAGCCTTTACGTTTTTGAACCATCTTAAATTAATGAAGCTTGCAGTAAGCCTGGGTAGTACCGAAAGTTTGGCCGAGCATCCTAAAACGATGACACATGCCGGAGTTGACGAAGAACAAAGACGACAAATGAATATTACAGACAGATTAGTTAGATTATCAATAGGGGTTGAAAGTGCCAAGGATCTTATCTGGGACCTAGGTCAGGCTCTTGAAGCAGTAGAGATCGACTTGACATTGAAATTAGAAAGAGTATAAAAAGATTTTTAATTATAAGTACAGGAAAGCACGATATTTTGATCGTGCTTTTTTCATTTATCATAGAAAATAACATCTCTTTCAATACCTATATTTATTGGTATGGGGTGGATTACCTATACAAAATGGGGTTTTTTCCCCATTGCATCGTGTGACTTATCAAAGTACATTTGTATCAGAATTAATCAAAACTCACTACAAACCAAATTAAATATTAGAATCATGAACTTATCAAGTATTAATTTCAGTTTTATTTTAAAATTTGTAAAGGAACTTCCAAAGGCTAGCAGTTTTGCAATCCATAGATAAGGAGTCTCAAAGATCAAATCTAGGTAGCGTCACTTATTTTATATAAAATAGATAGCTATTATTTTTTCATCATAACATTACAACAGTATAAACAATTTTACACAAACATTATGAAACTCTTTCGAATTAATTTCAGATTTATACAAGAATTTATGCAAGAACTACCAAGAGCTTGTAGTCATGCTATTCATAGATAATAATTGTAATATGTTTGTTGGGGGGCAAAATATTAACAATTTGGGGATATAAATTAGGTAAGAGAAAATAGAAAATCCGCATTTGTCCAAATGCGGATTTCTAGTGTGCATACTGTTGGTTTTTCAGTTTATTTCGTGTCGCTCGCTATATATTTCTGACTTTTTATCCTTTTTGCTATAAAGGTTTTAAATAAGAAGCTTTTGTACGCCCTGATATAACAAACGTTTATATCATCACTGTCAATCCAAACCTTAACGGTATAGGTCTTTCCACTATCTGCATTGTATATTGTACCTCCAGATAATACTCCGTCCTCATATTTAAGTTCATTTAAAATGTTCATTCCCAATAGAGGTCGATTTCTTAATTCTTCTTGAGGATTTTTATTATCTAAACCATTAAAATTTGATAATGGGTTTGATGCCCGTTTATCAATCTTTCCATAGAAATTTTTACCATTCTGATAGATCTCAATTACCGATCCTCCGGTAATTTCCCATTTTCCGAGATAGCTCTCAGATGTAATACTTGAAGAGACAAATAGTGTTGATATTGCAAAAAGAACGATAAATTTCATTAACATAATTTTATCAATTATACAGTTTTTATGTTAATAAAACTAAAAATATACAATAATATAAACAAACAAACCTCATAATTTGTTGAAAACTATGAGGTTTACTCTTATTCTAGATGATAAAAATTAAGAATTATTTTAAGGTACCTACCATGTCTTCTGGTTTTACCCATTGTTCGAACTCTTCTTCATTTACATATCCTAATGCAATGGCTTCTTGTTTCAATGTAGTACCATTTTTGTGAGCTGTATTTGCTATTTCGGCAGCTTTATAATATCCTATTTTGGTGTTTAACGCAGTCACTAACATCAGAGAATTATTTAGTAATTCCGTAATTCGTTTATGATTAGGTTCAATTCCTTGTGCGCAATGCTCATCAAAAGAAACACAAGCATCACCAATTAACTGAGCACTTTGCAAAAGATTTGCAGCCATTACCGGTTTAAATACATTTAATTCAAAATGTCCTTGCATTCCGCCAACATTAATGGCAACATCATTCCCCAATACCTGCGCACAAACCATAGTTAATGCTTCACACTGTGTAGGGTTTACTTTTCCTGGCATGATTGAACTACCAGGCTCGTTGGCCGGAATAATTAATTCCCCAATACCGCTTCGAGGTCCAGAAGCGAGCATACGAATATCATTTCCTATTTTATTAAGAGAAACGGCTAGCTGTTTCAATGCGCCGTGAGTTTCAACGAGGGCATCATGAGCAGCCAGGGCTTCAAATTTATTTTCTGCAGTGATAAATGGTAGGCTTGTAAACTGTGCTATAAATTCTGAAACTCTTTTTGCATATCCTTTCGGAGTATTTAAACCAGTACCTACAGCGGTACCACCAAGAGCTAATTCTGCGAGATGTGGTAAGGTGTTTTCTAATGCTTTTAGACCGTGATCTAACTGAGAAACGTACCCTGATAATTCTTGCCCTATAGTTAGTGGAGTAGCATCCATGAAATGTGTACGACCAATTTTTACGACATCTTTAAACTCGTCAGATTTTTTCTTTAAAGTATCTCTGAGTTGTGTTATGCCTGGAATCGTTACTTCTACAATTTTTTTGTAGGCTGCTATGTGCATTCCAGTGGGGAAAGTATCATTAGATGATTGAGATTTGTTTACATCATCATTTGGTTGCAGTGTTTTTTCTCCTTCTCCAATAGATTTACCTGCTAATTGATGTGCTCGGTTCGCAATTACTTCATTTACATTCATATTGCTTTGCGTACCTGAACCTGTCTGCCATATCACGAGCGGAAACTGATCATCATGTTTTCCTTCTAAAATCTCATCACATACCTGGGCAATCAGATCTCTCTTTTCTATAGGCAATGCACCTAACTCACAATTGGTATAGGCTGCGGCTTTTTTTAAATATGCAAAACCATAAACAATTTCTAATGGCATTGAACCAGGAGCGCCAATCTTAAAATTGTTTCTAGAACGTTCGGTTTGAGCCCCCCATAATTTATCAGCCGGCACTTTAACCTCGCCCATCGTATCTTTCTCTATTCTATATTTCATTAGTGAGATGATTTGTTTTTTTGAAAAGGCAAATTTAAGCATTTGCAGGGCTATTTCTGAATAATACTACTACTTTTTACTCGATAATCGAGATTTAAACATTTTGAGACTTTCCCTAAGTTAGTTTGCTTGTATTTTGACGCAATCAGAGATTATGGAAATAAATTTATTTTCTGCTATGACATATGAATAAGACTTATTATCTTTGTCGAAATTGAAAATAAGAATAAAGTTATGTTTGAATTTGATCAGTATCTTGGTTTTTTAGCCTTTTTAACGATTCTTACCATTGGTTTTTGGTTGATGATCTTTTTATTAACCTTTGTAGTTCCTTATTGGATTATTGGAGCGAATATTGAAAATTTTAAGCTTAGAAGAGAAGCTAAGCGAAAAGCAAAAGAGGAAGCATAACTTATCACAATACATATAAATAGGAAAGGAAGTCATTTGACTTCCTTTTTTTGTTTATTTGATTTTCGTTTGACAGGTAACTTGTATACCGCAATTTATTACGCCATCTTACATTATTTTGATAATAATATGGCCTAACACAGTAGTTGTCTGTATTCCAGTAACAAGTAACAAAAGATACAATAACACTACTCCCATTTTTATAATTAAAATTGTGTATTTCAAATTGTATGTTTAACATACTTTTCAAAAGAGATATCTATAACAAAATAAGCTACATTACAAAATTAAGTTTATAAATAGTTTTCGTGTTTTTTGATTATGCTATTCATACCGTAAGGCATCAATAGGGTTCAATTTAGCCGCTTTTCGAGCTGGAAAATACCCAAATGCAACCCCAATGATGGCCGAGAAGCCAAAACCAATGGCAATAGCATACTCCGCTGTAGGTACATAAAAATTGGTAGTTTGATAAATTATCTGATTCCCTATGATTCCAAGCGCAATCCCAATAATGCCTCCTGCTGCACTTAGCACAATGGCTTCCGTTAAGAATTGAGTAAGGATGTCACTTTCTCTCGCCCCCAATGCTAATCGGGTCCCTATTTCGCGGGTTCGTTCTGTTACGGAAACCAACATAATATTCATAATACCTATCCCACCCACGAGTAATGAAATACTCGCGACAGCACCCAGTAAAATGGTTAGTATTCTTGTAATTTCACCTGTGATTTCATTAAGTTCTACTTGTGTAGTAATTTCAAAATCATCTTCTTGATTAGGTGAAATTTTGTGTGCTTCCCTCAGTAAAATAGTAGCTTCTACTTCGGCATCATTTATCTTTTCCTTGCTCACGGCAGAGACCACAAAGACATTGAAATTAGGATCACCAAAAAGACGATTTTGAACGGTTGTATAAGGTGCCACCACCATATCGTCCTGATCTTCGCCCATACCATCTTGTCCTTGCTCTTCCAATAGGCCAACTATGGTAAAAGGCACTTTATCAATTCTAATGGTTTTCCCGATAGGGTCTTCGCCACTAAAAAGTTCTTTCTGAATTGTTTTTCCAACCAAACAAACCTGTTTTGTCATTTTTACATCCAATTCTGAAAAAGCTTTCCCAGAAACCACTTCACGGCTCATGATATCAAAATAATCTCCTGATACCCCGTATACTATTGTGCTCTTGTTCCCTTGATTGCTTATTGCCTGAATACCTGCAACTACCATTGGAGAGATCTTACTCATCCAAACCGAATTATCCTGTAAAACCTTATAATCTTTTTTACTTAATTCCTTTCCTTTTCTCACAGATATACCGCCTCTGCGTTCCTGCCTTGCCTCGATGATTAGCAGGTTGGTGCCCAATCCTGAAATCTCGTCCTGCACTTTTTTGGTAGCCCCTTCACCAGCAGAAATTGTCATAATTACGGCTCCAACACCAATGATTATACCCAACATGGTAAGCAAACTCCTTGTCCTGTTTTTATTAATGGCTTGAAAAGCTACTTTGAATGTTTTAAATAACTGTTGCATCTTTTTTATTTAGCGGTTAACTCCAGGTCACGGAGTGCACTTTCTTTGGTGCTTCTGTTTTCTATGGTTTCATCACTTAGAATATACCCATCCCTGAAGATGATAATACGTTTTGCAAATTGAGCAATTTCAGGCTCGTGGGTAATCATCAATATCGTTTTTCCTTTATCATTTAGGCGTACAAACAAATCGGCTATATCAATACTGGTTTTACTATCTAAATTTCCCGTTGCCTCATCGGCCAATATTATTGCCGGATCATTTACTAATGCTCGTGCAATAGCAACCCGTTGTTGTTGCCCTCCCGAAAGTTCATTAGTTTTGTGATGTATCCGATCTTTCAAACCCACCTGTATTAAAGCGTTCTTTGCCATTTCTTTTGGGTTAGGAAATCTGCCAGTACGATCATATACCAATGGTAACTCTACATTTTCCAAAGCAGTAGTTCGTGACAGTAGATTATAATTTTGAAATATGAAGCCAATTTTTTGGTTGCGTATATCGGCTAATTGATTTTTGGTCAAGGTGTTTACATATATACCATCCAGGAAATATTCTCCTGAAGTAGGTAAATCAAGGCATCCCAAAATATTGAGATAGGTAGATTTTCCTGATCCTGATGCTCCCATAATAGCCACAAACTCTCCTTCTTTGATCACCAGGTCTACATCGGTAAGTGCGTGTACTTCAATCTCACCGTTTTTGAAAACACGGCTTACCTTTTTTGTCTCTATTACTTTTTTGATAGCCATTGGTTATTTTTTAGATTTAATACTATTAATGGCTTTATCACCTTCGACAAGTGCTTTTCCGTCTAAAAAACGTTTAATTTCTGACTGTAATCCGGATTTTATTCCTATCTCTACAAATTTGAAATCCAGTTTTCCATAGGCATTCTGATAAAAGAACCCATCAAAATTTGAAGGTAATTTCTTTTTAAAATTGGCTGGGGTATAGGTTTCATCATTATTTATAGCTTTATTAAAATTTTGCTGAAGAGAATCTGGCAACAATACCTTAGCCTTTTCAATCAATATTGGTTTGATTTCTTTCAGTATTTCTTCTGTAGGGCGAAAACGAAAAGCCGAATTATTCAATAGTAAGACATCTTGAGCAACTTTTGTGATAAATTCTAGGCTAGCAGTCATTCCCGGAAGCAACAGCCCTTCTTTATTATCTACATCTACTACAACTTGATAGTTCACCACATTATTTATATTAATGGGCTGAAGCCTGATCTGGCTTACCGATCCGAAAAATTGTTCTTCGGGATAGGTCTGCACCTTAAACCGGACCTTCATTCCATTACTAATATGTCCTATGTCACTTTCATCTACATCTGCCAGTATTTGCATTTTGGAAAGATCTTCGGCAATAATAAAAAGGATTGGTGTCGAGAAAGCGGCAGCAACCGTTTGTCCTTCTTCTACACTTCGCTCTGTTACTGTTCCGCTGATAGGTGAGGTAATGCGTGCATATCCCATACTTACTTGTATATTTTTAACTGCCGCCAGTGCAGCCTCACGTGCACTTCTAGCTTGCTCATAAGTAAATTTTGAATTTGTTAATTGACGTTCAGGAATCACTTTTTGCTCATAAAGGGTTTTATTTCTTTCAAACTCAATTTTTGACTGGCTCAATTGTGCATTGCTCACAGCTAGATCAGCTTTGGCACTTATAAGGTTAGTATTTAATAATTTTAAATCCATCTTGGCTAGAAGTTGCCCTGCATGCACCTTATCATTATAATCCACATAAATCTTTTCTATAGTGCCAGATATCTGGGTACCTACATCTACGGTATTAATTGCTTCTAATGTACCGGTACTTGAAACATTTGCTTCAATATTCCCTTTTTCTAATGTAGTGTATGTGAAAACCAAATTTTTTGCATCTAGTCTTGGCTTAATGACAAAATATACTGCTAAGCCTATGATGAACATCACCGGAATAATCCATTTTAATTTTTTCATTGTTATTATTTTAAATCTTTTCCTATTAGTAATTGATAGTCATAGTATGTGGTATTATAATCTGAAATGGCTTGTAGCCAGCTAAGTCTTGCTCGTGTGTAAGATAATTCGGCATCGTTTACTTCCAGAAAAGTACCTATGCCAAATTGATAGCGTTTCTTTGCCAACATGAGTGCTTCTGCAGTGAGTTTCATATTTTCCTGCTGTATCTCCGTTTTTTGAAAATAAAACTGAAGTTCGGTTAGCAATTCTTCATAATACATACGATATTTTCTTGTAGCATATTCTTTTTCTCCAATGGCAATTTCTCTAGCAATTTTAGCTTGGTTTACTTTATTTTTGGTAACTGTTCCATTAAAAATAGGGAACTGCAACTGTAAACCCACCAAACTGGTACGGATCCAGTTGTAATCTGATATTCTAAAATTATTTTCCTGCGCCTGATAGCTATAGTTTCCAATGACATCAACCGTAGGGTAATAACTCGTTTTAGTCATTTTGATTTGTTTTTCTGAAAGTTCAATATCCAAATCCATTTGTTTTAAGCGGCTATTTTGGTTGAGCATAGTTTCAATGTGGTCCACTAACTGCAGTTCTTTTTCTATAATCGTCAAAGAATCTGTGAGGACAAGATTGATTTCTGGTTGTAACCCTAATAATAATTTTAGTGAGTTACCGACCGGAACAATATTACTCTGGGCTTCCAGTAATCTATTTTTTGCATTTGCAACTTGCACACGTGCTGAAGTAAGATCAAAATCGGTAAGGGTCCCTTGCTGTACTCTCCTTTCAATATCCTCGACTATCTTCTGTGCATTATTCAGTCCGTTTTGTTGAACCTTCACCACTTCTTTAGTAATCAAATAAGCGAAATACGCTTTTTTGGTAGCATTAACAATGGATTGCTCTACGCCACGAGAAACTTCCTTTTGAAAATTTAACCGTGTCTGGGTAAACTTTTTATTGGCAATATTAAACTTTGAAAAAATAGGAAACGAAAGATTTAAGGATGCTTGATAGTCATTATCTAACCCTAATTCGGTAGCTGTATCACCCAGACCAAGACCATCAGGAAGAAAGATGACCTGCCGTTTAATATTACGATTGTAACCGGCACTTATAAAAAGTTTTGGCAGGTAATTGCCCTTGGCTTCTTTTAAAGCGTATTCTGTTGAGTGTACTTGCGCGTTGGCTATAGTAATATCGGTATTGTTTTGTGTAGCAAGTCCCAGAGCATCTTCCAGGCTCAAAAACACATTATCCTGTGCTACAATTGTTGTTGAAATAAAAACACTAGTCAATAAGAATAAAAACCTGATGTTTAAAAACTTCATTGAGATTGATTTTAAGTCCGTTTTATTACCGCTCCAGAAAGGTTTTGTTGGTTTCTGAAATAGTTGAATAGTTGTTCTCATACCACGTTGTTTTGTAATTTGTCTATTATTTTAGAAAGTTTAATAAGTAAGCTTGGATGTTATGCTAGTTTTATTACTGCCCAGCAATCAATTGTAACTTATCAGAGATTGTTTATCTGTGGAAGGATGAAATATTAGCAGGCTAACGAAAACAAATTTTTTTTCTTCTCAAAAATGTGAAAATCAAAATGCGAAACCTGTTTTACTTATTACCAACCGCTCTGAAATGTATTTTTAAATATTTGGTATCGCTGTCTGAATCATCATCAATAACCAGTACAAGCTTCTTTTTAGACAATTCTTTTATGATGAATATGAGTTCTCCTTTTTCATTTTTACTAGATATAAAAATTCTTTTAGACCTTTTATCAAGTTGCCATGTTCCTTCATCATAGATTCCTTCTGAAACACTGGTATAGATCATCTGCTTATCAAAATAGATATAATCTCCTTTTTCATTTTCGGCAGGAGGATAAGAACGAAAGAATATTTTGTGCTTATCCAAGAGCCATTTTTTAGATATATTTTCAACCGAAAGTTCGACGAAATGGGAGTTATCCTCGACCTGCTTTTCCTGTACCGAAGGAAACACAGTAATCATCATAATAAATAATGTTGAAATTGTTTTAATCATACTTCTTTTTTTACATGGCAGTTGACTGCATGAGCAATGAAATGGAATCTTTTTCGGCATTATTTTCGGCAAGGCATATAAAGAAAAACTGAGCCTAATTGATTCCTTTTTAGTGTTCTAAACAGGTAGCCTAATAAATTACATTTATGAATGCTATCAAGTCTTATCAAACCAGAGTTGGTTATAGACAGGTCTATCTATAAAGAATCCCTCAAATTTTGATTGAGGAATTCTTTATTATTGTTTTCATTTTTTAAAATCCATAGGAAAGAGTGAATTGAAATACAGCGTTTTTAACTTCTCCTGGTGTTTTTGTAATATCTCTTAACCCTAAGTAGTAACGAGCTCCAATTTCTATATTTTCAATGATATGAAACCCAGCACCAAGAGTCAATCCATAGTCTAATTTTCTATAATCACTTTTAAGGAGACCTCCTCCTTTTTTGCTTATTAGCAGTCCTATTTGTGGCCCGGCTTCGAGACTGAATTTTTTTACAGGATAAAACTTTATTAATGCAGGAAGGGCGTTAATATAATTTAACTTCACTTTTTCTGAACTCCCTTTGGCTTTGGCTCCCTGGACAGAAAATAAAACTTCAGAGCGAAGAGAAAATTTATCCGAAAACCCATACTCGGTAAAAACACCAGCAACCAAACCTATTTTTGCTTTGCTATCGACATTTTTTAATTTAGCAAGGTTAGCTCCTCCTTTTATACCAAATTTCAAACCATCGATGTTTGATTGGGCATTAGCTGTTATGGCTCCCATAAATAACAGTGCTAAAATTAATGTTCCTTTTTTAATTGTTTTCATTGTTTTTTGTTTTAAATGATGTTTATCAGTTTTATTTTTAATTACAGGACAAATGTATTTTTAGAGAATGTTTTAATCGTTTTTCCCTATAATACTGAACAAAAAAAAATGTCTTCAATCATCGGGAAGACATTTTTATTTACTTAAAAAAACTGATTATCAGTAAATTATATTATTTACTGTTTTCATGACGTTTTTTGAATTCTGTTGGAGTTAATTTGGTGTTTTTTTTGAAGGCTTTATAAAAAGCTGCTTTACTATTAAAACCTACGTCTAAAGAAATCGCATAAATAGTTTCCGGGTTAGGTCTTAGTAATTTCTTTTTAGCATCTTCCACCCTATATTGGTTGATATAGTCTGAAAATCCCATATGAGCATTTTCATTAATGGCTTGCGAAATATGATGTACGGACTTATTGAGTATGTTAGCCAGAGTATTTAACTTAATATCATAATCAAGATAAAGCTGCTCTTTTTTCATACTCTCCTCAATTAATTGGAATAATTCTAAAGAATCGGATAATGAAGAATTCGCATATTTTTTCTTAATCATTTCTGGTAGATCTTCAAAAGAACCTGAAAAAGCAAATACCGGAAAATACATCATAGAATATGCCATTATAAAGAAGAATACAGCAAATAACAGCGTTTCAAGTTTCATGTAAAATTCGTAATTTTCAATGGCATTAGTGTTAACTATAGTATTAAGAAAGCTACCTAATTGCAAGATGATATTTATTAGTATAACAATTTTAATCCATTTAAAATGTAACAGCTGCGTTTTATTCAATACCAACGAGAGAGGAGTTTGTTTTAATTTAAAAAAGGCAGCAATCAATAAAATGATATTTATTAAACTGGCAGAAAAATATTCCAAATCTATTAAAGATAAAAAATCGAATGAATCGGTGGCTAAAAATAACTCATTGATGTGTTTATGCTGTATAAATGGAATAAAGAGGGTCCATCTAAAGAATGTATAACAAATTATTATAAAAAGCCATTTTTTTACATTGACTTCTGTTCTCGTGAATAGCAAAATAAAGTAATAGAACAAAAAACCTATAATATGATAGAATAGATATGAACTGCCAGAATATATACTATTACTATCAATATTGATAGTTAAATAATAATCAAGTGTGGTATATGCGTATAAGAAAACTAATGCACTAAGAACTAACCGTATTTTTTTATCTCTTCCTAAACCAGATTTTCCAAAAAAAATAAAAAATCCCAATAATAATCCAACTATAGTACTTAATAAAGGTGATGCATCTAATATATTCATAAGAGCAGGTCTAATCGAAGCAAAAATACATTTGTTATATTTACCAATCAAAAAAAGCAAGATAAAACCTTAATTTTTACGGGACTGGGATATGAAACTTGTTTTTAGATATTTGGATCTATCTGTTCATCATATATTTGTAGGACTGCTAAGGAAGAATATTTATCTGGTTTCTTTATTCTTCTTAGAAGATGTTGATTTTTGCATTTTTTAATTGATCTTAACCGTCCCTGACAGTAGGTGTGATCTTTTAGGTTTTCTATATTGTAATAATTAGCTCCTTCTCTGCTAGTAAAATATATAGACACTTTTAGAAGTAAAATATAATTTATCATCGTTTCAGGGTTTACCCTTCAAATTCTTCATCACCATTAAAGTCTCTTTGTGAACGACCTCTTTTCTTTTTCTGATTGAATCTGTACGTAAAGGATAGAGTAAAACTACGTTCTCTCCACTGAAATTCACTGTCAGAAATAAAAGTTGGTGTCGTGGCTATACTAATTCGCTTTCTGGAGTTGAACACATCACTAACATTAAAAGTTAATGAAGCTTTTTCTTTAAAGAGATCTTTGCTAAATGCCAGAGTCATACTAAAAATACCTTCATTTCTATTTTGAGCATTTTCATTGGGTCCTCTATAAAAAATACTAGTTTGCCAATCTATTTTACCGGGTAAAGTATACTTATTATTGAGTCTTGCAAACCAACTAAAGTTATCATTATCTAAAATTTCACCATTATTTTCTCCTCTTATATTATTCTGAAATGCATTAAAATTACCATTTAATCGCCATTTCTTGCTTGGATTATAAGTAAGTGTAAATTCAAAACCATATCGGTCAGAACTGGTTAGATTTACAGGAGTTCTTCGAATCACAGGCACCTCAGTACCAGGATTGTTTTCGTCGGCTCCAATAATTACCGTGTCTCCTGTATTTTCAGAAATAAAGGTGAAAACCTGAGTAGATCTATTGTAATATATCGAGGAATTTAGTGTTAGCTTTCCTATTCTATTCAGATATCCCAAATCAAATACATTAGAATAACTTGGATCAAGATCTGCATTTCCTTGAAATAAATTGGTCGCACTTGATCGTGAAGGAAATGGATTAATAAACCTAGAGCGCGGTCTTCTTATTCGCCTGTTATATCCTAATGTAAGACTTTGTTTATCAGATAACTTATAGCCAAGGTTTACTGTCGGAAATATATCAGTATAGTTTTTTCTATTAAAATCATTACTTGTTTGTTGATCAATAGTAATCCGAGTATCTTCCATTCTAAGACCCAGTAAATAAGAAAACTTTCCCCATTTACTTCCCAATTGAGTGTAGGCTGCGTTGATGCGTTCTTTGAAAATCAGATTATTGGATAAATTAGTATCAGTAGTTATCGTACCGTTATTATCGAACTGTACTAAAAAATCTGTATCCAGATCATTAAAATTACCCCTATATCCTAATTCAAACTGAGTTTTTTCACCAATCGGTAATACATAATCTGCTTGTAAGAGAATACGATCTTGATCTTCCAGGGTATTTACAAGTTCTACAGTAGAAATATTTTCTTGAGTGATTTGAGAACGCTCATCTTCACTGCTTTCCTCTACCTGAAAATCAAAGGTTAATTTATGTCCGTCATCATCAAAGTTTTTTACATAATTTAAAGCATACTGCTTGGTAAGATCATCTTCAACTTCTGGATCAAATCTTATATTCTGACTTAAAATATTTCCATTTATATCGGGTTCTGTGATAATATTGGTAGTGTTACTTTCATTATCTTGTGATCTATAAAAAAAGGAACCGGTTATCGAGGAACTATCATTGATATACCATTCAATACCAACATTAGAATTGATTCCTTTTCTAATCCGATCGAAATCTCTTTCTTCGGTAAGGAAGGTATCAGGATTATCCAGTCCCTCAGAATCGATGTTTAAAAACCGAGTTTCGGTCAACGAATTTCCTGGGACTTCTCTATAATTATACCCAGAAGTAGTAAAAAAATTAAAATCTCCCGTTCTATAATTAATGTTGCCTGATATCCCAGCGGTTGTTGGGTAACCTCCATTAATCGTGATAGCCCCGTTCATTCCTTGTAACTTACTTCTCCTTAAAATGATATTTAGGATTCCTGCAGTTCCCTCTGCATCATAACGAGCAGAAGGAGAAGTGATTACTTCAACTCTTTCAATAGACTCTGCAGGAAGTTGTCGTAATGCGTCCGTACTATTAAGCCCGACCAATCCAGAAGGTTTTCCATTAATAAGTATAGTTACATTATCATTTCCGCGCAATGCCACATTTCCTTCCACGTCTACAGAGACAGAAGGTACGTTATCTAAAACGTCACTTACTGTACCACCACCAACGGTAAGGTCTTTACCTACATTGTATATTTTTTTATCGAGTTTAATTTCTACAGTAGTTTTTTCTGCAATAACTACGACATCATCAAGCATTTCGGTGTCCAGCCCTAATGAAATACTACCTAAATTGGTGTTTTTGAATAATCTTTGTTTGGGTAGTGTCTTAGTTTTAAAAGAGATAAATTCTATATTTACATCGTACACACCAGCATCTACTTCTATTTTAAACTTTCCATTTTGATTGGTGATACCACCAGTGATAATTTTTTGTTGTCTTGGGCTAAAAAAAGAAACAGTAGCATACTCAAGTGGTTCGTTAGTATCCTGATCCAGAACCAGTCCTGTTATGGTTACAGGAGCTTTTTGAAAATCTCCGCTCTGTTGGGCATAAATGAATATTGTTGGTACTAATAAAACAATGAACAGAAATCTTAACATGATAAAAATTATGTAATTCGAGTCAAAAGTATTGAAGGAGTTACAAGAAAGGGATTAATACTTTGTTAAATTTTTTTTATGATTAATTAAACAAAATAGGTTATCTAAAATGTCGTCATTCCCGAGAAACGATGGAATCTATTAAATATAAGTTATTGGTAATCATATAATTCAAAAATAAAATTTTCACAAAGACGTTTCGAATTCTTTTCAGATAGCCGCTTTATTGCCCAAATATTTGTCATTTAATCAAAAAAAGAATGAAAAATAAAATTTTATTTTTTACCAAAACGTTGTTTACAAGATGTCTAAAACATTCGAAGGAGGCCTCCCTATCACGGCTTTATTATTTTTGATAACTATAGGACGCTCGATAAGCTTAGGATTGCCTACCATAGCTTCAATTAGTTCATCATTTGTTAGAATCTTGTTCTTATAGTTTTCTTTCCAGGTAGCTTCATTTTTTCGAACTAAATCAATCGGTGAAATACCTAAAAGATTAATTATCTCGCTTAATTTTTCTTTGGTAGGAGGTGTTTCAAGATACTTAACAATGGTTATGTCTTCATTTCTTTCTTCAAGTATTTCAAGAGTTTCTCTTGATTTTCTACATCTTGGATTATGGTATATAGTAATCATATTATTTAAGAATTACGAATTTGTAAACTCTAACAACTAACAACTTAAACTTCTTTCTGTCCCATCATCATTAGGTAAGCTTTAAGAAATTGATCGATATTCCCATCCATCACAGCATCTACATTGCCTGTTTCCTCTGCTGTACGAACATCTTTGACTAATTTGTATGGATGCATCACATAATTACGAATCTGTGATCCCCATTCGATTTTCATTTTTGAAGCTTCAATTTCATCTCGTTGCGCTTGTTGCTTTTTAAGTTCGATCTCAAACAATTGTGATTTAAGCATTTGTAACGCTTTTTCTCGATTATCATGCTGTGATCTTGAATCTGAACATGATATTTGAATACCGGTGGGGAAATGGGTAAGTTGAACTTTGGTTTCAACCTTATTTACATTTTGTCCACCCGCACCACTAGATCTTGAAGTTATAATTTCGTAATCTGATGGGTTAATATCGATTTCGATACTATCATCAGCTAGTGGATACACATATACGGAGGCAAAGGAGGTGTGGCGTTTTGCATTACTATCAAAAGGGGAGATACGTACTAATCTATGTACTCCGTTTTCTCCTTTGAGCCATCCAAAGGCGTAATCACCTTCAATTTCTAGGGTAACCGTCTTAATACCGGCAACATCGCCTTCTTGATAGTTTAATTCTTTTACTTTATACCCTTGTTTTTCTGCCCACATGAGGTACATACGCATAAGCATACTTGCCCAATCGCAACTTTCAGTTCCCCCGGCGCCCGCTGTAATCTGTAAAACAGCACTCATGCTATCGCCTTCGTCGCTAAGCATGTTTTTAAACTCTAAGCCTTCAATAAGGGATTTAGTTTCTTCGTAACGTTCAGAAACTTCTTCTTCCTTAACATCTCCTTCTTTATAAAACTCATAAAGTACTTCAAGATCATCAACCGAAGAAACACCTTTTTCATAATCAGAGACCCATTTTTTTTCTGCGTTAAGGGTCCTCATTAACTTTTCGGCTTTTTGGGCATCATCCCAAAAATTAGGAGCATATGTTTTTTCTTCTTCGTTTGCTATTTCTATAAGTTTGGCATCAATGTCAAAGATACCTCCTTAACGCAACCAGGCGCTCTCTAAGATCTTGTAAGGTCTCAGTATTGATCATAATTTAATTATTTATCACAAAAATAGGATTTAACACTTCAGTAAGAAACATTTTTTCAATTATTTTATGGCTTTCAAAATATTGTAAATACTTTTATACAAACTCATCATTTATGAAACATTTTTTCTTATTTCTCATCTTATGTGTAACATGTTCGGTTTCAGGGCAGTTTTTAGAGAGTCAAAAAAATCTAAAGCCATATAAGGGTTATTTTAATTTCTACTACAACGAATCCAAAGATGAAATTTATTTGGAGGTAGATACCCTTGAAAAAGAATTTTTATATGTTCACTCTTTGGCAACAGGATTAGGATCCAACGATATAGGATTGGATAGAGGTCAGATTGGGGACGGGATCGTTGTCAAATTTCAAAAAGCAGGGAATAAGTTATTACTCGTTCAACCCAATCAAAGATATCGTGCTATAACCGATAATACTCTAGAAAAAAGAAGTGTTGAACAGGCTTTTACTAGGTCTGTATTATATGGATTTCCTATAAAAGAAGAAAAACCGAATAAGTATATCATTGATTTAACTCCTTTTTTACTTCAGGACACTCACGGTATCATTGATAGATTAAAGTCACAAAATGAAGGAGATTATAAAGTAGATAAGGAAAAAAGTGCATTGAGTCTTGAAAGGACAAAAGCATTTCCTAAAAATATTGAATTTGAAGCGCTCATCACGTATAAGGGACTTCCAAAAGGACGAAATATTAGATCTGTTGCTCCCAATTCAAAACTTTTAACTGTTATTCAACATCATTCATTTGTCGAATTACCAGATGATGGGTACCAAAAAAGAGAATTTGACCCCAGAAGTGGTGCTATCTCCATTTCATATATGGATTACGCGACTCCAATTCAAGAACCTATAGTAAAACGTTATATTGTTAGACATCGACTAGAGAAAAAGGATCCCAATCTTGCTGTCAGTGAAGCAAAAGAACCCATTATTTATTATCTCGATCCCGGTACACCAGAACCGGTTCGATCTGCCTTATTAGAAGGTGCCCGCTGGTGGAACGAAGCTTATGAATCAATTGGCTTCAAGGACGCATTTCAGGTTAAAATGTTACCCAAAGATGCAGATCCTATGGATTTACGCTATAATGTCATACAATGGGTACATCGATCTACACGAGGATGGAGTTATGGTGCAAGCGTGGTTGATCCTCGAACTGGTGAGATTCTAAAAGGACATGTAAGCTTAGGAAGTTTAAGAATTCGTCAGGATTTTTTAATTGCTCAATCCTTGTTAGATCAACCTTTTAAGGATCGGGATGATAATTACAAACCTATGTTGGATATGGCTCTGGCTCGTATTCGTCAATTATCTGCTCATGAGGTAGGACATACCATAGGCTTCGCTCATAATTTTACGGCTAGTACAAAAGGTCGCGCTTCTGTAATGGACTATCCACATCCAAAAGTAACCTTAAAAGATGGTAAAATTGATCTCTCTGATGCCTATGATAACAAAATTGGAGTATGGGATAAAGTAACAGTGGCTTATAGTTATTCTGAATTTGCAAATGGAAGTAGTGAAAAGGAAGAACTTCATAAAATATTAAATAAAGCTTATCAATCTGGCCTGCGGTTTATTTCTGACAGTGACGCCAGAGCGACTGGAGGAGCTCATGAACTAGCACATTTATGGGATAATGGTAAAAGTGCTGAAGAAGAATTGGAAAATATATTAAAAGTTCGAGAAATAGCTATCCGTAATTTCTCTGCGGATAATATTAGAAGTAATGAACCTTATTCTGTGCTGGAAGATGTATTTGTGCCGTTATATTTTTTTCATAGATATCAAACTGAAGCCGCTGTGAAGCTTATTGGCGGTTTGAATTATAATTATGCGGTAAAGGGAGATCAACAGAAGATAGTAGAATCAGTTAGTCCGGCTAAACAGAAAAAAACACTTCGAGAAGTGTTGAAGACACTATCACCAGAAGTGCTCGCTATTCCCAAAGATAAATTAAAGTTGTTTCCACCAAGAGCTTTTGGATACTCTAGAACCCGAGAGTCTTTTAAAGGTAAAACGGGAGTTGGTTTTGATGCGTTAAGTGCTACAGCTACTGCTAGCGACATGAGTCTGTCTCTTTTATTGCATCCAGAAAGAGCATCTAGATTAGTCCAACAAAAAAGTTTGAATCAAAATCAATTGGGACTACTTGAGGTTCTGGATGAATTAGTGTTAGTTACTTTTAAAACTAAATCAACAAATAATTATCATCAAGAAATTCAGCATACCGTAAGAGCCAATGTTTTAAAACATTTTATGAATCTTAGTAAAAATAAAAGAGCGTATCCGCAAGTTAATGCTATCGCGCATGCCAAAATTGTAGACTTAGGATCCTTCCTAAAAAATAAAACAGGAGATCCTAAAGATGAAATGTATAATCAATATTATCTAAAGCAAATCACTGATTTTTTAGAAAAGCCGTCCGCTTTTAAGATAATACCTTCTCCAAAAATTCCCGACGGGTCTCCTATAGGTAGTTTTAAGTGTAGTTTTAATTAATTAATTTTTTTATAAATGACAATAGATCTTAGAAGTGATACGGTTACCAAACCTACCTCAGAAATGTTGGAAGCTATGATGAATGCTAAGGTAGGAGATGATGTATACAAAGAAGACCCTACTGTAAATGCTTTGGAAGAAAAAGTTGCAAGCATGTTTGGTAAGGATCAAGCATTGTTTTTTCCTTCGGGGAGTATGGCCAATCAGGCAGCAATCAAATTACATACTCAGCCTGGAGAACAATTAATCGCAGATCAGTACGCTCATGTTTATAATTATGAAGGCGGAGGAGTTTCTTTTAATAGTGGCGTGTCATGTAAACTTATCCAGGGGCATAGAGGTATGATTACAGCAGCCCAAGTTGAAGCATCGATCAATCCACCGGATTTTTATCATAGTCCACTAACTAGTCTGGTGTGCATAGAAAATACAACGAACAAAGGGGGAGGGGCTTGTTATGATTTTGAAGAAATCAAAAGAATAAGAAAGGTTTGTGATCATCATAACCTTGGATATCACCTCGATGGAGCACGATTATGGAATGCTCTAGTTGCAAAAGGAGAAAGTGCAAAACAATATGGAGAAATGTTTGATACCATCTCTGTTTGTTTAAGTAAAGGTTTAGGGGCCCCCATAGGTTCTGTACTGATAGGAAATGAAGAAATTATGAAAAATGCTATTCGGGTAAGGAAAATATTGGGAGGAGGAATGCGTCAAGTTGGTTATTTAGCTGCAGCGGGTCTATACGCTATAGAAAATCACATCGATCGTTTGGCAGAGGATCATACAAGAGCAAAAGAAATCGGGAGCGTATTACAAACATTATCTTTTGTAAAACAGGTTGAGCCAATAGATACCAATATTATTATATTTACGGTAGAAGGTAATGAAGAGGAGTTTATATCCAAAATGGGATCAATGGATATTCATTTTTATGGTATGGGACAAGGTAAGCTTCGTTTTGTAACTCATCTGGACTATACGCAAAAGATGCACAAATATTTCCTCGAAGTTTTAGCTACTTTTAAAACAAACAAAGCTGTTCAAAAAATCTGAACAGCTTAAAATTATATTAAAGTATGCGCTTAAAAATTAAGCTTCTTTGGTATCAGCACCTGCTGCATTTTCTTTAACAGAATTGATTCCATTTTCCATTCCTGATTCAGAAGAATACATTTGACTACTCCCTATTACTTGTCCATTACCTGCTTTTAGATTAAAAAAGAATTTACCATTTTTAGCAGTTTTGCGTTCATATCTGCCGTCGTCAGAAGCATTTTTCTTAACAGAAGCAATTCCGTTTTCTGCAGCGGACTTACTGTTGTAAACTTCGCTAGATAAAATTACCTGTCCGTTTTTAGCTTTTAGCGTAAAATGGTAGCTAGACCCTTCCTTATTTTTGAGTTCAAACATAGTGTTAGTTTTTAGTTAATTTTTTCACTTTTGTTAAAATTATAGAATAAAAAGGAAAAAGAAAAATATAAAAATAGCGAAGTCAACAATTTTTATGAAAAAGAGTCATAATCATCCATTAGATTTAGATTTATTTGAATAAATCTAACCCGGGGATATTAGGCATTCCTTCTTTTGCAACGGCAGCCAATTCACTTTCATTAACCTGGGTAGCTTTCGCGATAGCTTTATTCAAAGTTAAAATCAGATAATCCTCTAATTGCTCTTTGTCTTCAAAAAGCTCATCGCTAATAGTTATATTTTTTATTTCTCGATTGGCCGTTAATGTAACCTTCAGAAGATTATCAGCACTATTCTCGTCTATTAAAACCGTATCGAGCCTTTTTTTTGTTTCTTCAACTTTCTGTTGAGCTTCTTTGAGCTTTCCCATCATGCCCATCATATCTCCAAACATATCCTTTTATTTATAAATAGTTATAGAAGCAAAATTAATATTTTGAGTATTAATATTCTAGTATATTGTTTACGAAAACGAATAGTACTTCCAAATTGTAGTTCAAGACAGAATGCCAACAATAATTTTTATGTTATCTGTATAATAAATTGTAATAAATTAGTCAAAACAAAGAGGTTATGTACTTACTTTCAATTACTTTTGCAACCTCTTATAAAATACCATAATCACATTGGAAACTAAGATTCAAAATCCATTAGCAAAAAAGAAGCTCACGTATCTTGAAAAACATAATGATATTCGTATAGATAATTATTTCTGGCTAAATGAGCGTGAAAATCAAGAGGTAATCGATTACCTTAAAAGTGAAAATGAATATCATGATAGAATGACTTCACATACCAAAGATTTTCAAGCTACTCTTTTTGAAGAAATGAAAGCACGAATTAAAGAAGATGATGAATCGGTCCCCTATAAACTTAATGGATATTGGTATATAACGAGATATGAAAAAGGAAAAGGGTATCCTATATACGCCAGAAGGAAGGATACTCTGGAAGCTCCTGAAGAAATACTTTTTGACTGTAATGTAGAAGCTGAAGGGCATAGTTATTTTAAAATGACAGGACTTAATGTGAGTCCGGATAATAAACTAATTGCATTTGGTGTAGATACGTTAAGTAGACGTAAATATAAAATACGAATAAAAAATCTTGAGACAGGAGAGTTGTACCCTGAGACTATAGAAATTACAACAGGGGGTAGTACCTGGGCTGCCGATAGTAAAACGTTATTCTATACAAAAAAAGATGAAGAAACATTACGTTCTGATCGAATTTACAGGCATGTGTTAGGTACTCCGATTTCCGAAGATGTCGAGGTTTATAATGAAAAAGATGATACCTTTTATACCTTCGTTTATAAAACAAAATCAAAAAAATACTTGGTTATTGGTTCGAGTAGTACTTTGACTTCAGAGTATAGAATTCTTAAAGCGGATAATCCCACTGGAGAATTCAAAATTTTTCAACCTAGAATACGGGGTGTAGAGTATGGAATAGCACATTATAATAGTGATTTTTATATATTGACTAATGCTGATGAGGCCCTTAATTTTAAGGTGATGAAGGTTTCAGAAGAAAATACGTTAAAAGAAAACTGGAAAGAGGTCATTCCTCATCGCGAAGATATTCTTATCGAAGACATTGAAATTTTTAAAGATTATTTTGTGATTAGTGAGCGTAATAATGGGCTGAACGTAATCAATATAAAGCGTTGGGATGGGGCAGCAGATTATTATCTTCCATTCGACAATGAAACTTATACGGCATATGTAAGTACTAACCCTGATTTTGACACAACAATCCTTAGATACGCCTATAACTCTCTTACTACTCCCAATTCTGTCATTGATTTCAATATGGATACCAAAGCACAGGAAATAAAAAAAGAACAAGAAGTCCTTGGAGGTAAATTTGACAAGAATAATTATGTTTCGGAACGGTTATGGGCTACCGCTGAAGATGGAACTAAGGTTCCAATTTCTATGGTATATAAAAAAGGTATTAAAAAAGATGGAAACAATCCCTTATTACAGTATGCTTATGGTTCGTACGGATCTACGATAGATCCGTATTTTTCTTCAGTACGTTTAAGTTTATTAGACAGAGGCTTTATTTATGCCATAGCCCATGTTAGGGGTGGAGAGTATTTGGGTAGAGCCTGGTATGAAGATGGAAAGCTTTTTAAAAAGAAAAATACTTTTACTGATTTTATAAATTGTTCAAAATTTTTAATTGCGGAAGGGTATACATCTGTAGAACATTTATATGCTATGGGCGGATCTGCCGGAGGTTTGTTAATGGGTGCTATTGTAAACATGGCTCCAGGACTTTACAACGGAGTAGTTGCTACTGTTCCTTTTGTTGATGTAGTAACGACAATGCTCGATGATAGCATTCCTTTAACGACAGGGGAATATGACGAGTGGGGAAATCCTAATGAAGAAGATTATTATGTGTATATGAAATCGTATTCCCCTTATGATAATGTAGTTGAACAGGAGTATCCCAATATGTTGGTGACCACTGGACTGCATGATTCACAAGTACAATATTGGGAACCTGCCAAATGGGTCGCAAAATTAAGAGAATTGAAAACAGATAATAACATATTACTTTTACATACCAACATGGAAACAGGACATGGTGGAGCATCAGGAAGGTTTGATGCCCTTAAAGAGGTGGCAGAAGAATATTCCTTTGTCTTAGATTTAGAAGGTATAAAAGAGTAATTAAAAAAAATAATGTAACTTCGTAGCGTTTTTGTAGCAGTTTGTGATCCCCAATTTTATATCACAAATTCATAAAACAACATCTTATGAAAGAAAATATACAGGCTTATAATAATGTTCTGGAACTTATAGGGCAAACCCCACTTGTAAAACTGAACAGAATTATGAAAGATTTCCCGGGAAATTACTATGCAAAAATAGAATCTTTTAATCCGGGACACTCCACCAAAGACAGAATTGCATTATACATAATAGAAGAAGCAGAGAGAAAGGGAATCCTTAAACCTGGAGACACTATTATCGAGACTACAAGTGGTAATACAGGTTTTAGTCTCGCGATGGTAAGCGTAATCAAAGGATATGATTGCATTCTTGCGGTAAGTTCAAAATCTTCTAAAGATAAAATCGCTATGCTAAAAAACATGGGAGCCAAAGTGTATGTGTGTCCGGCCCATGTAAGTGCAGATGATCCTAGATCATATTATCAAGTAGCAAAAAGGCTGCATGAAGAAATAAAAGGATCTGTATATATAAATCAATACTTTAATGAATTAAATATAGATGCCCATTATAACTCAACGGGTCCTGAAATCTGGGAGCAGACCAATGGACATCTTACTCATTTTGTTGCATGTTGTGGTACCGGTGGCACTATTTCTGGAACAGCCAGATATTTAAAAGAAAAGAAAAAAAATATTAGAGTCATGGGTATAGATGCTTATGGATCTGTACTCAAGAAATATCACGAAACAAGAGAATTTGATAGTGATGAAATTTATCCTTATCGTATCGAGGGATTAGGAAAAAATTTGATCCCAACAGCAACAGATTTTGAAGCTATTGATAAATTCGAAAAAGTAAATGACGAGGATAGTGCTCATACAGCTAGAGAATTAGCAAAAACTGAAGGATTGTTTTTGGGATATACCAGTGGTGCGGCGATTCAAGGAATTAGGCAGCTTGCTGCTAGAGGAGAATTTGATGAGAATAGTAATGTGATTGTTATTTTACCGGATCATGGTTCTAGATATATGAGTAAAGTATATAGCGATGATTGGATGATGGAACAAGGCTTTTTTGATAGTAAAAATGAAGTTGATGCCGCAAAAGTAGAATTTATTAAATAAGAAAATATTAAATTGACAAAAAGGCATTCTTTGACAGAGGAATGCCTTTTTATATGTTTTGTAAATATCTTCATTAATAGTCAATTAGCGATATTTATTATTTTTATAAAATTACAGAAAACCTGTAAAATGTTGATGGGTTTATTTCATGTTTAAAGTTTTAATTTGTTAAAATATCACTTTATAAAAGTGAATTTGAATATAATTATGTCATCAAATCAATTTTACGTATTTTCGCACACTTAAAAGAAACAATTTTTGATAAATGAGAGATTTATTTGATAAAATTTATAAAGACAAAGGACCATTAGGGAAGTGGGCAGATCAAGCAGAAGGATATTTTGTTTTTCCTAAATTAGAAGGTCCAATATCAAATAGAATGAGGTTTCAAGGGAGAGAAGTTATTACCTGGAGTATCAATGACTATTTGGGCTTAGCTAACAAAGAAGAAGTTCGTAAAGTAGATGCAGAGGCTGCATCGGCTTATGGTTCTGCATATCCAATGGGTGCTAGAATGATGAGTGGTCATACCGATCTTCATGAACAATTACAAAATGAACTTGCAGAATTTGTTGATAAAGAAGCTGCCTATTTATTGAATTTTGGTTACCAGGGGATGGTATCTACGATCGATGCATTGGTTAGTAAAGATGACATTATCGTATATGATGTTGATGCCCATGCATGTATCATCGATGGTGTGAGATTGCATCAAGGACAGCGATATACTTATCGTCACAATGATATAGAAAGTATCGATAAAAATTTGGTGAGAGCCACAAAAATGGCCGAAAAGACTGGTGGAGGTATTTTGTTAATCTCAGAAGGAGTATTCGGAATGCGTGGTGAACAAGGAAGATTAAAAGAAATCGTTGCTTTAAAAGAAAAATATAATTTTAGACTATTCGTAGATGATGCCCATGGGTTTGGCACATTAGGCCAAACAGGAGCAGGAACCGGTGAAGAACAAGGAGTACAGGATCAAATCGACGTGTATTTTGCCACCTTCGCAAAATCAATGGCGAGTACAGGTGCTTTTATTGCTGCAGATCAAGAAATTATTGATTATTTGAAGTATAATTTACGTTCTCAGATGTTTGCAAAATCTTTACAGATGCAACTTGTAGTGGGTGCTTTAAAGCGCCTGGATATGTTGAGAACAATGCCAGAGTTAAAAGCAAAGCTTTGGGAAAATGTAAACGCTCTACAAAATGGTTTAAGAGAAAGAGGTTTCGATCTGGGAACCACTCAAAGTTGTGTTACGCCGGTTTATTTAAAAGGAAGTATTCCTGAAGCTATGGCGCTGGTAAAAGATCTTAGAGAGAATCATGGTATATTTTGCTCTATTGTAGTGTATCCAGTAATACCCAGAGGATTAATCTTACTTAGATTAATTCCAACAGCTTCTCATACTATGGAGGATATCCAAGAAACGTTAGTAGCGTTTTCTGCTATACGAGAGCGACTGGAGAATGGAACATACAAGCGCATGTCTGCTGCAGTAGCTGCCGCTATGGGTGAATAACGTATATTCTCTTTAAATATAATATTAAAATCCGCTATTAATAGCGGATTTTTTTTGAAAATTATTGACTAGTCCTAAATAATCGATACAGATTAATACTAGATTAAATCGAACGGGAAGTTCGCTTTAATTAAAACTTTACTAAAAATTACAGGCAGGGTGGGTTTCTAGAACACACATTTGATTACAACAGATATGGTTAGGTATTCCACATAAAAAAGAATAAGGAGTTTTGCATACTCCATAATCATCGTTATTAAATCCTCCTTTAATATTTTTTTGTTCTAACCTCGAGAAGTGTTTAACTCCTTTAATACTTGAAATACTTTTTAACATAATTATAGGTTTTAAGAATTTAACTAATCCTGATATATTTATAGACCCTCAGATTCATGTCTTATTGCATACAATTTATTGAATAAAATTTAGGATATAGTTAAGCAAAAGTTATTTAACATTTTGAGATACTAAAAATGCTAAACACCTCAGTATCCTCAATTTGAAACTGATGAGAAAATATTACGTAAGTTTAGGGAAAGTAAAGTACTTTAAATTTTTTTTCTGAAAGTTCTTCTCTTTTTATGTTGCTCATGTTCATAACCATTCCAAAGTGCTTGAATAGCTTTGTTTTCTTCTAACTCGGGGTTGGTTTCGACCATTTCAATGCCATTGCGAAGAAATGCTTCGTTCATTTCTTTAAAAATAAGAGCCGTTACGCCTTTGTTTTGATAGTGCGGGTCTACACCTATAAGATAAAAAGCAGCCGTATCGTTTCGTCGCTGAGCTTTTAAAATATGTAAAAATCGCAATGGATATACTTTACCATTCATTTTCTTTAAAGCCCTTGAAAATGAAGGCATAACAATAGAAAAAGCAATAAGTTTTCCGGTTTTGTCGGCAATACAGGTAATATATTCTGGATTAAGATAGGGAAGATACTTCTTCTTGTACATATCTATTTGATATTGCTGTATAGGAACAAAAGTCTGTAAACTACTATAGGTTTTATTAAGAAGATCGAACATATCATCGGCATACTTCAGAATCTCCTTACTCTTATTAAATTTAAGTAATTTTAATTCATAACGATCTTTAATTACTTGAGCGAATTTTATAACTTTTTTCTTGGTTTCTTTAGGTACTTTTATCTTGTATTCTACCCAGGTTGCTGCAGGTTCGAAGCCAAGTTGCTCCATATGATCGGCATAGTAAGGATAATTGTACCAGGTAATCATGGTATTCAATTCGTCAAATCCTTTAATTAAAATACCTGCTTTATCCATATTAGAAAACCCGACAGGGCCTTCCATATATTCTAGATTATGTTGTACACCAAACTCTGAAACCTTATTTAATAAGGCCTTTGTAACCTCAATATCATCAATAACATCGAACCACCCAAAACGCACTTTAGGTTTCTTTTGTTCATTGACTTCAATCCAATTAATTATACCCGCAATACGCCCTACGATTTGATCTCCCTTATATGCTAAAAAGTATTTGGCATCAGCATTTTTAAAAACCGGATTTTTTTTGGGATCCATTACATCAACCTCTTCTTTGATAATTGATGGGACATAATATGGAGAGTCTTTATATAAATAAAAAGGAAATTTAACAAATGTCGTTAAATCTCCTTTAGAAGTAATTTCTTTAATCGTAATCATATATTATCTCTAATTCATGGCAAATATATAACCCTTTTATCAAATATTTATAGTTGTACAGTGATCATTTTGCCAATAATATCAGCATTAGCGATCAAAATCCTCGAGTTCTTTCTCTATTTCTTGGTCTATATTAGGATCTTTTTCATTATTTTTTTTGATCTTCTCTGCTTCCTTCTGGCGCTTTTTTTCTTCTTTCAAGCGTCTTTTTTCTTCTTTTTTTCTTCTTTTTTCTTCAGCTTTTTTAGTTTTTTCCTGCTCTTTTTGATACTGCTCATACTCTGCATCAACATCAATCTCTTCTTCTTTTTTCTTCTCTTCAGGTTTTTCTTTTGGCTTTTCTTCTTCTATATTTAGATCCTGCTCCATTTTTTCAAGCTCCTTAAGCTGTCTGTCCAAATCCTCAAGTTCCTGGTCGACTCCTTTATCCTGTTCCATTTTATCCAGTTCGGCATCGATATCCTGAATCATTTTTTCTTTATCTTTTTCTGCTTTTAAAGCAGCTTTTTCAGCTTCTCTGGCCTCTTTGGCCTCACGTTTCAAACGTCTTGCTTCTTCTTTCTTAAATTTCTTACCTTCTTTCTTATCAATTTTCTCTTGTTCAATACGTTCGCGTTCTAATCGTTCTTCAGTACGTCTTTGGTCAAGATCTCTTTCAAGTTCTTCTCTGAAGCCATCATCCTCAAAATCATTAATGAACGGGGTTTTTCCTAATTTCAGACTATCTGTCTCATTTTCATTGAGTTCATCAAATTCTCCTTCGATGCTGTCTTCATCTTCGCCTTCGCCATCCTCGTTTTCTTCGACTTCTTCTTCTGTAACACCTCCTTCTAATCCTGGTTGCTCAATAATTTCATCTTTGGTATGCCAATCAAATCTGTAGGAAGCACCAAAACTCAACGTCCAAATTGAAGGTGTGTCTTTAAAGTTGAAGGCCAGGTTAGCATCGAATTGCAAATCTTTATCAAACAGGTAGGCTCCTCCTAATCTCATGATATTATCACTATAGAAGTCGCTTTTTTGCACCTGATATTCTAAAAATCCAGCCCATGTATCATTGATGGTATGAGTGGCTGTGAGAATGAGTCCGAATGCAGGATTTTCTGTTGTTACTTTATCAATAATGATATTGGTTACAAATGCCCAATCTCCACCATAATTTGTCGTCCAGTTATTTTGAGCTGCTATTACAAATATAGGGCTGATACTTTGATCTTCAGGAAATGTGAATGGATTATCTGCATTAATAAAATTAACACCGGCGTAGGCTGAAACTGCTGGGATAAGCGTTTTCCATTTAAATCTATGGTGCTCTTTCCAGCTTTTCAAACTTGCGTAGGTAGAATCTTCTTTTTTTGGCTTTTTATAGGGGTCATATATCAAATATTTAGCACCTAATGTATTGATCTCAAAATCGCTTCGAGTTATTTTTTGTTCGTTAGCCCCAACCGTTTGTGTTACTCCATCTGCTCTAAATCGACCATTCAATCTAATCTCTAATTGCTCGATTAGAAGACCATACCTAATCGCATAGTCAAAGTTGAAGACATTGGTCTTCGTATTAAAAATATCATGTTTTTCTTTTCCGAAACCAAGACCACCTTCTATCTGTAATACATTATTACCAACAGAGAAAGCTCCCTGAGAAGTACCGGGTCTATTGGTATTAATCTTCTCGGTATATTGTGCAGAAGCCATTAACCCAAATAGAAAAATGGATACCAACAATAGAATAGACTTAGGGCTCATATTCAATATATTTGGTTCAAATATAGCAGATTTTATCATTTTTTTAGGATTGTCTACCTGTAATTGTGTAGCGAGTTCCTTATTTTTGAAAAAAAATGACATGCAAGAAGCTTCTCTACAAGGGGTGTTAAAGGTAATTCTCATTATATTGTTAATATATTATGGACTAAAAGTATTAACGCGTTTATTTGGTCCTCTATTGTTTAGGTACGTCACAAAGAAAGCAGGAGAAAAATTTGAACAACATTTTGGGAAATACCAACAACCCCAACAAACTAAAAAAGGTGAGGTTACCATCGAAAAGAAACCAAAACAAAAGTCTTCTAATAAAGACGTAGGAGAATATATCGATTTTGAAGAGCTAGACTGAGTATTATTTTCTTCAACAACAATTTCATTGATTAAAACACATTTTTTATCTGGATAAGCTTTAATATCCATATACCATTATATCATTTAAAACAAAATTTTTGGAAATTACCACTAGCTTTCAACTGCTTACTAATCTTCTATTTTTTATTTGAGGTATGTTACCTAAAAATATGTCAGCATTGTTATAGAAGTTACTTATATTTTTTAATTTGGCCTTTCATTTAGTAAACTTGCACATATCATGTCTTTAATTAAAAGATTCTTACCTCATATATTTGTCATTCTGGGTTTTATTGTTATTTCACTTTTATATTTTAATCCGGTATTAAGCGGCAAAGTCTTGTATCAAAATGATATTAAGCTTTATGAAAGTATGGCCAAGCAACAAAATGAGCATAGAGCAAAAACAGGCAAGGAGACCTACTGGAATAACGCTGCTTTCGGGGGTATGCCTACCTATCAGATAGGAGCTCGATTTCCGCATGATTATATGGACAAATTGGATCGTTTAATTCGGTTTTTACCAAGACCGGCAGATTATCTGTTTCTATACCTGGTAAGTTTTTATATTTTAATGCTTGTAATGCGTGTACCCTGGAAAATAGGTATAATAGGAGCCTTAGCATTTGGGTTTTCAACTTATTTGATCATTATAATAGGTGTTGGACATAACTCTAAAGCACATGCTATTGCTTATTTTCCTTTGGTTATTGCAGGGATTTTGCTTGTGTTTCAGAAAAGGTATTTCTGGGGTTCTGTACTTACAGCATTGGCGATGGGTTTAGAAATACAAGCGAATCATTATCAAATGACCTATTATTTGGGGTTGTTGGTGGCTGTTTTAGGTGTTTCTTACCTAATTGATGCCTATAAAAAGAAGGAGCTGCCCCATTTTTTTAAATCAGTTGGATTCTTAATAATGGCTGTTTCTTTAGGTCTGGCCACTAACGCAACTACTTTATTATCAACATCTGAATATGTGGATACCAGTATACGAGGTAAAAATTATCTAGCAGACGAGACTACACGTGCATCAGAGAAAAATGGCTTGGACTATGATTACATTACTGAATATAGCTATGGAAAATTAGAATCTTTAAATCTCTTTATTCCAAAATTAATGGGATTAGGAAGAGCATCAGATCTAGGCAGTGATTCTGCTTTTTATCAAAAACTAATAGCATTGGGGCAGTCGCCCGAACAAGCAAATTACTATGCAAATGGTACTCCGTTGTATTGGGGCGCACAGCCTTTTGTCGAAGCACCGCCTTATTTGGGAATTACTGTAGTTTTTTTAGCACTTCTGGGACTGTTACTCATCAAAGGAAGGTTGCGATGGTGGCTTTTAGGCGGTATCATATTGTCGTTAGTGTTGAGTTGGGGGAAAAATTTTGAGTTTTTAACTCGCTTTTTCATTGACAACGTTCCTCTTTACAACAAATTCAGGGCAGTATCCAGTATTCAGGTAATTTTAGAGTTGCTGGTACCTATAGCGGCTGTCTTTGGACTACATAGATTATTTAGTGATAAAATTGCATTTGACGAAAAGAAAAAAAAGTTTCTAATTTCTCTGGGAGTATTTGGTGGTTTATGTCTACTTTTCTTTTTATTCGGAGGTAGCTTATTCAGCTTTAAATCGCCTTCAGAAGTACAATTAGAAATAGAACAACCAATGATATTTGATGCCATAAAAGAAGATCGTATCACTATTATGAAAAGTGATAGTTTACGATCATTGGTATATATAATTTTAATTGGTGCTGTACTATGGTTTATGCTTAAGAAAAAACTTAATGAGAATATTGCTTTGGTCTGCATCGCAGTATTAGTTCTTGTAGATTTGGTGACCGTAGACAGACGAAGTGTAGACGAAGAAGGTTTTATATCGAAGAGAGAGTACAGAGCATTTTTTCAACCTACACAGGTTGATAAAGAAATCATGAAAGATGACTCTTATTATAGAGTGTTAGACCAAGCAAGAGGTTTTAACAATTCTCATACTAATTATTTCTTCAATTCAATTAATGGATATACTGCTGTTCGCCCAAGAAAGATGGAAGATATTTATTTTGGACATATAGCTAAAGGTAACCTTGAAGTATTGAATATGCTTAATGTTAAATACATTATCCAGCGCACTAAGGAGGGTAGGCTAGAAGCACAAATCAATCCTTCGGCAAATGGTCCAGCCTGGTTTGTAGAAGAAATACAGTATGTAGATGATTATAAATCTGAATTTAAGGCTCTTGGCGATATAAAAACAAAACAAACTGCAATAATTAGAAAAGATTTTAAGGAGGAAATAGGAACTCTCAAAATACAGAAAGATAGTGTTTCGACAATTTCTGTTTCCAAAACGACTCCCGATCATCTGGCTTACAATGTGTATGCTGCTCAACCTGGATTTGTGGTTTTTGCAGAAACCTACTATAAGAACGGCTGGAAAGCATTTATTGATGAAAAAGAGCAACCTATATATCCTGTCAATTATATGCTTAGGGGGCTCAAAGTGCCCAAGGGTAAACATAAGATAGAATTCAAATTTGAACCGCAGGTAGTAAGAACGGGAAGTGCTATCACACTTACCAGTTCTATTATTTTTGTGCTATTGATAATAGGAGGGTTATTTTATCAATACAAAAAGTCCGGTAGTTTACTATCTTTAATCAAAGAAGAGAAGTAACTAATTTTGAAAATACTGATCGTTACATATTATTGGCCACCGGCCGGGGGTCCCGGAGTACAGAGATGGCTTGCTTTTGTAAAATATTTTAGAGAGTTTGATATAGAACCAGTTGTATTTGTTCCTGAAAACCCTACCTATCCTTTAAAAGATGAATCTTTTCTAGCTAAGATTCCAAACGGTGTTACTGTAATTAAACAACCAATATTTGAACCATATAAATTTGCTGAGTTTTTTTCAAAAAAAGAAACTAAAACTATCAGTAAGGGAATTATATCGGGTGCAACAAAGCAATCTTTGATTCAAAGACTATTATTATATATTCGTGGAAATTTTTTTATACCTGATGCCCGTAAATTCTGGATAAAACCTTCTGTTCGGTATTTAAAAAATTATCTTTCAGAAAATAAAATAGATCTTGTCATTACGACTGGCCCACCACACAGTGTTCATTTGATCGGAATGAAATTAAAAAAACAGTTGGGACTCAAATGGATCACTGATTTTAGGGATCCATGGACTACCATTGGATATCATGAAAAGCTAAAACTTACAAAAGCGTCAATGATGAAGCATAAAACTTTAGAAAAAGAGGTGCTCAACTCAACAGACCAGATCATAGTGACTAGTTTTACAACAAAAGAAGAATTCGAAGAGATTACTGATCGTCCAATTTCTGTGGTTACGAATGGATATGATCAGGAAGAGATTTCAGAAGCTTTTTTGGACACTACGTTTACCGTTTCGCATATTGGTTCTTTATTATCGGGCCGTAACCCTAAAAAACTTTGGAAAGCTTTACACGATTTGACCCTGGAAAACCAGGATTTTGCAAAAGCATTTCAACTACAATTAGTAGGGGCAGTTAGCGATGATGTATTAATCTCAATTAAGGAAGCAGGATTAAAAGATTTTATAGACCTCAAAGGATATGTATCGCATAAAGAAGCAATACAGATACAAAGAAGTTCCCAGATTCTTTTGCTAATAGAAATTGATAGTGCAGCAACGAAGTGTATCATACCGGGTAAGCTGTTTGAATATATGGTTTCTAAACGGCCTATATTGGCGGTAGGGCCTAAGGATGCAGATATTGCGAAGCTGATCAAAGAAACAAATTCTGGTTGTTTTTTTGAATATCACGAGTATAAAAGTATAAAATATCAGATATTAGAATATTTCAAACAGTTTCAAGAAGGGAAATTGTATGCTGAGGTTAAAGGAATAGAGAAGTATAGTAGGCGGGAGTTGACTAAAAGCATATCTGAAATTATTAAAAGTATTTAAGTAAATGGGATATTGAGTTTATGAGTATTTATAACTAACCATAATAATCCATTAAACAGAATCTATTCTAATGGGCGTAGTAGTAAATCAGTCTATAAAAAACGTAATCATCACCTGTTTGGGTTTTGGAATAGGAGCAATAAATACGTTGTTCTTATTTACTAATTTTATGGATGAGGAGCATTATGGATTAATCACTTATCTGATTTCTGCTTCAAATCTGATATGGCCATTGATGGCTTTTGGAACTCATAATACGTTAGTTAAATTTTTCTCATCATATACAAACGAAAACCAACAAAACAAGTTTTTAACTCAAATATTGGTTCTTCCTTTTATTATAGCATTGATTCTTGGATTCATAGGAACTGTACTTTATTCAACAATCATTAATTTTATTAGTGATGATAATGAAATTGTGGCTCCATATGTTTGGACAATTTACATACTGGCATTTGCATTATCATACTTTGAAGTGTTTTTTGCTTGGTCCAAAGTGAAGCTAAAGAGCGTTTTTGGAAATATAATGAAAGAACTTTTTCTTAGAATTTCAACAAGTTTGCTTTTACTCTTATTGTATTTTGAAGTTTTGACCATCGATCAATTCATTTACGGATTAGTCCTTGTTTATCTGATTAGAACTTTTATTATGAAATTTTATGCTTTTAGTTTACATAGTTTTACACCAAGATTTTCTCTGCCGGCCAACTATAGTTCTGTTTTTAAATATTCCTTTTTGATTTTGATTGCAGGATCAGTAGCTTCTTTATTGATTGATCTAGATAAAGTAATGATCAATGAGTTTCTCCCTATAGAAAACGTAGCTAAATACGGTATATGCGCTTATATCGCAAGTGTAATTATCATTCCGTCTCGTGCTATGCACCAGATTACATATCCTATAACCGCTAAGCTAATTAATGAAAAGTCTTTTGAGGAACTAAAAAATCTCTATCAAAAAAGTTCATTAAATCTTCTCCTTATAAGTGGGCTATTATTTATATTGATTGTTTGCAACGTTAATCAGTTATTCGAAATTATTCCTGATGATTATGAACTGTTTATTTGGGTGGTGATTCTAATAGGTGTGGCCAAATTATTTGATAATCTTATGGGAAATAACAATGCTATCCTTTACAATTCTGATTATTATCGAATAGTTTTATACATAGGGGTAGGTATGGCAATTCTTTCGTTTGTATTGAATCTCATATGTATTCGTCTGTATGGAGTTACAGGAGCCGCTATTGCCACTTTTGGAGCAGTTTTTCTTTATAACCTGGCAAAACTATGGGTTGTAAATACTAAATTTAAAATGCATCCATTTTCGAAGAAGACATTTTTAGGATTACTTTTAATAATTGCTTTCTCATTTGGGTTTTATTATTGGGACTTTCAGTTTCACCCAATTATAAATATTGGTCTAAAAAGTATCGTAATTGGTGGGTTGTATACGATTATCTTATATCTACTAAGAATATCACCTGATATTAATACGATTATAAAGAAAATCCCCCGAGGTGCTTAAGCATCTGCTCTGGGGGATTTTCCAACTAACCAACCAAAAAAATAAATATTGTTTATGTTTTCTAGCTTCTACTTCTGGCGCTACGTGCTCGATTGTTACTTGATCTTGAACTATTTGATCTTGTATATCCTTTAGAAGTATTGCTTCTTTGTCTGTTTACTGTTGATCTCGACTTACTCGTTCCTTTGTTATTACTATAACGACTGTTATTAGAACGTTTTGTTACATTTTCAGAATATTTTCTGTTTGTACTTGTAGGTTTTTTTGCCTGCGTTCTATTATTTCTTTCATATTTTGCTCTGTTGTTACCTTGTGATCTACTAGCTACTGTATTTCTAGTTCTTTGCGTAGCTTGTACTCTTTGTTTCGGCTGGGTACTTCTACCATTTCTATTATACACAGCTCTGTTATTATTTTGAGATCTACTAGTAACCTTACTTCCCGTTCTTTGGGTAGTTTGTGCTCTTTGTCTTGGTTGAGTACTTCTATTATTTCCTTGCACTCTTTCTTTAGACTGAACGTTTCTACTCGTAGTACGTGATCTCGTATTTGGTGTTACAGAACGAGTTCTGTTTACGCTTCTACTTCTATTGTCTATAGATCTACTTTTGGTCACATTTCTTGTGCCGTAATTATTCGATCTGTTACTAGATCTACTTCTTGTAGCCAAACTATTATTTGATCTGCTGCGATTGATTCTACTATAGTTTCGATCATTTCTTTTATACATCTCTGCTCTATGACCTCTGGTTCTATAGTTTACAGCTCTTGCATTAGAAACTCTGTATCCTCTATTATAACTCGCCACTCTTTGGTGAGGTCTATAATAGTTTCTACTTCTATATGGTCTGTGATAATATCCGTTAAAATAGTTCCTTCTATATACGGTATAAGAACATCTGTATGGATTATAAAATCTTCTGTAAGGTCTATTGTATACAATACATCTGCTTACAATAGGTACAGTAAAATATGCATGAAAGGGTCTGTATACATAATGTCTATTGAAACGGTTGATAAAACCAGTATAGTTGATGAAATTACCATAGCTATTATAATGTACGTATAATCCACCCACTCTGGACACTCGACCCCAACGATTATAATTAATAAATACATCACCAGCCTGTATAATTCTTCCAAAGTGATCATAAAAGATAGGTACATTTTCTATCTGTACCACGGCTCCATAATCATCGTACTGCACAAAGGCATCATAATCGTATCCTGAATTAAAGCTGATGTTCACACCAGGAGCATTTACTCCAACACTTACACCACCTCTTCTACCATTAATAAAAAAATCGAACTGCCCATCAGCGAATACTGAAAAATCAATTCCTCCTTCAGTAAAAATGAAGGATCTTCCATTATTATAATATCGAGTAGAAGCTTCTGTACTTGTCTCTGATGCACTTACGCTAAAAGTTGCTAGTAATAGTCCTGTAAAAAGTAAAACAACATTTTTCATAATTCGTGATTTTGAAGAAACACTTTTAAATGTTTCTGATGTTCACTTTTATGATATCAAGCAGCGTGCCAAAAAATTAAAACGTTGATAATCAAATGTATGTAGAAAGGCTTAAGATGATTAATACAGTAATGACAAAATAATTGCTTCTTCGCTTCAATCGAAGTAGAATCAAATAATGCACGCTGACTTAAGTCTTTAGGATTTCAGTTTAAGGCAAGGCGAAGATGTAGTTTATTCTATTCGGGAAATAAGCTTTTATCAATGTTTGGAATGACCTTTAATGCATTCTTATAATATAATTTTTTAAGTACTTCATCATCGAGATCTAATCCATACATTTTCCAAAAAGCATGATAACGCTTGTAATAAGGAAAATATTCGTCATCAGACTCTAAAACTCTAAAATAGGTGTAGTACTCTTCCGGATTCCAGGAATCTTTACCAAACATCACGCGATCCTGGTATTTTGTTAAAAAAGCCTTAGCATTGCGTGGTTGTCGGCCAAGCTCAGCAATAACAGCTCCAATTTCGGTGTACATATTTGGCATCTCATCCATTAATTGGGCAAGCTTACCCAGATTGTTTCCATACCATCCTAAATGAGCGTTAATAAACGTAGTGTTTTTGTGTTTTTTGAAGATATTATGCTGTTCCTGTATAATTGTTTCCCAGGAGCCCGTAACCTTAGCATCACGCTTCCTTCTAGAACGAAGTTTTAACTCTAGCCAGCGTTCGTTTTTATTATCATGAGGATCCCAAAAGGATTTTGGATCTGCAGCATGAATTAATACTGGTATACCAAGCTCACCACACTTTTCCCATACAGGACCAATGCGGGGGTCATCAATTTTAATACGATTGCCTTTCCCATCTTTATTATCCATTCCCTGACTTTTATAGATTTTTAATCCATTGGCGCCCATGGCAACATCTTTTTCTAATTGTGCTACTGTTTTTTCAGTCCAATTGGGTTCGTCAATCCCAGTAAGACTAATATTGGTAAATACTATAAAGCGATTAGGGTGATTGGTTTTTACATTTTTCAGGGATTTCATAAGATGTTCGTCTGATCCTCTTCCACGCCCTGATAGGTTGACCATTACTGCCATGTTCAATTTATCCATTTCGGTAACGACCTCTTGCAGGTTTTGAGAAGGCATTCTAAATTGATGGTTATGCACGTCAATAAATGGAAACTTTGCTTTTTTGATTTCTTTTCCCGGAACTACAAGGGTAGAAGGAGGGTCATAATCCTCAAACTCCATATTTTGGGCTGATAGTTGTAATATTGAGCACGAAAAAATGAAAATAAAAACGTTATAGAATTTCATGTTGGTTTGTTTGATTCTGATTGCCAAT
Source organism: Aquimarina celericrescens (assembly GCF_042682765.1). Classification (NCBI taxonomy): domain Bacteria; kingdom Pseudomonadati; phylum Bacteroidota; class Flavobacteriia; order Flavobacteriales; family Flavobacteriaceae; genus Aquimarina; species Aquimarina celericrescens. The sequence continues at coordinate 115,764 of NZ_JBHUHY010000033.1, forward strand.
GGATAAATATATAATAATCATCAATTCATTAATAAAACTTAACAACACTTTATAAATAAGAAAATCCCACTACCGTAAGTATTGGGTAATGGGATTTTCAACAACTAACCAACAACTAATCTATATATTAATCATCATCATCATCATCATCATCATCATCATCATCATCATCATCATCATCATCATCATCATCATCATCATCATCATCATCGTCATCATCGTCATGATATCTTTTTCTGTTTTTATGATGATAATCACCATGCCATCGATCTTGATATTTTGGTCTCCTGTTTTGATGGTAGTAGGGATCATGGGTGGCGGTGCATCCATCCATTCCACAATGCCCACAACCATTATAATATACGTTTCCTTCTACAAATTTGATATTACCGTGCTTTCTATAGTGAATATGTAATCCACCAATTTGCGAAACTAAACCTCTACGGTTATATCGCACTACAATAGTACCAATTCTTCTAACTTGATTGTATCTATTATAACTAATATGATTGGATTTCACTCTTTTTAATCTCCCATAGTAATCGTATCGTACCATATTGCGATATGGATTATACCTGTAAGCACCGGGAGTGGTCTGACCATGCCAATGTACCTGTTGGGATCTGGACCTTCGGTTTAGGATCTTAAAATCCACAGATCCATCTGTATGTACGAAAAATTTTACACCTCCTTGTATGAATACGATCGGTTGTGCTTGGCGATAGCGTTTTGTAACCCTATCCTGGTGATCCAAGTGTTTGTGATCGGTCGCATGGGCAGTTGTTCCTATCAGCAATAAAGCTGCCATAAAAAGTAACATTTTTTTCATAACCTAATTTGTTTTTGGGTTAACACCTACTCAATTAGCTTTTCGGCTTCCGCTATTTGATAAGCAATGATCCAAATGGCGTGCCAAAAATTTTAAGACTATGAAAAATGAGGGTTAACTTTTTGGTTGTTAAGTATTTATTATTTTTTGTGGTTCTAGCTTAATGTAACGTTGATGTTTTTAACCAATACATCTATCATCCCATCCCCAACCCTTCCCAAAGGGAAGGTGGTCAAAAAGTCCTTTCCTCTGGAAAGGATTTAGGATAGGAGACATTCCTATTTATTAAACAATACATATCTTACAATTATCAATGCCATGTTATACTACAGCATTTTTGTATAATAGCTATTCTAAGATTGCATAGATTGCCTGAAGTCGAAATAATAGTAGCTACCGTCAGGAGGGTCTCTTTTTAGGTAGTAAAATGTTGGCTCCCGTCAATAGGAGCTCTCTTTTAGAGCTTTTCCTTCAAATATCTACCGGTATACGATTTTTTATTTTTGGAAATTTCTTCAGGAGTGCCTTGGGCTACTATATTACCGCCATTTTTGCCACCTTCAGGACCAAGGTCGATGATATAATCAGCACACTTAACCAGGTCAAGGTTATGTTCGATGACTACTATCGAATGTCCTTTGTCGATAAGTTCGTTAAAGGATTTTAATAGCTTTTTTATATCATGAAAATGGAGTCCTGTTGTAGGTTCGTCAAAAATGAAAAGTGCCTTATCTTTGGTATTCCCTTTTACAAGAAAAGAAGCTAATTTAATTCGCTGTGCTTCACCTCCAGATAGGGTAGAAGAGCTCTGCCCTAATTGCACATATCCCAGGCCAACATCTTGTAAGGGTTGTAATTTTTTTCTAATCTTAGTTTGATTATGCTCTGCGAAGAAATCAATAGCATTATCTATAGTCATGGTGAGAATATCGTGGATATTTTTATCATGGAAGGTAACTTCGAGTACATCTTTTTTGAAACGTTTTCCGCCACAAGTTTCACATTCTAAGTGTACATCGGCCATAAACTGCATCTCGATAGTTACTTCGCCTTCGCCTTTACAAGTTTCGCATCGACCACCATCTACATTAAAAGAGAAGTGTTTTGACTTATAGTTACGTATACTTGATAGTTTCTGATTGGCAAAGAGACTGCGTATATCGTCATAAGCTTTAATATAGGTAACAGGGTTTGAGCGCGAGGATCTGCCTATCGGATTTTGATCTACAAACTCTACATGTTTGATATTACTGTAATTCCCTTTAAGCTTGGTAAACTGACCCGCTTTTTCGCCATATCCTCCTAATTGTTTTAATACCGAAGGATAAATTATTTTCTTTACCAATGTACTTTTTCCACTACCTGATACTCCCGTAATAGCAGTGAAAACACCTAGAGGAACTTTTACATTTATATTATTAAGATTATTCTCGCGTGCACCTATAATATCAAGGTAATATTTTGAAGTTCTTCTAGTTGTAGGAATTTCTATCTCTAGTTGCCCATTAAGGTATTTTGCAGTAAGTGAATCGGCTTTTAAAATTTCTTTGAAAGTTCCGGTTGCAACGACATGACCTCCATAAGTACCAGCTTCGGGACCAATATCGATAATCTCATCGGCAGCTTTCATAATATCTTCATCATGTTCTACCACGATCACTGTATTGCCAAGATCGCGAAGGGATTCTAATACCTTGATTAATTTCTCGGTATCTTTTGGATGTAGCCCTATGCTAGGCTCGTCTAGAATGTACATAGAACCTACCAAGCTACTACCCAGAGAGGTGGCAAGATTTATACGTTGTGATTCTCCTCCTGATAAAGTATTTGATTTTCGATTAAGTGTTAAATATTCTAATCCTACATTTTGCAGGAATTCTAGTCGGCTATTGATTTCTTTAAGCAGTCGCTTCGCTATTGTTGTATCATATTCATTAAGCGTTAGTTCTTTAAAGAAGTTTGCTAATTCATTCAAAGGCTTCTCGACTAGGTCTGTAAGTGTAGCATCATTAATTTTTACATAATTGGCTTCTTGTCGTAATCGTTTTCCTTTGCAGGTGGTACATTTTGTTTTTCCGCGATAGCGCGAAAGCATTACCCGATTCTGAATTTTATAGGCTTTTGATTCTAATTCTTTGAAGAAATCATCAATTCCCTCAAAATACTGATTTCCTGTCCATAATAACTCTTTTTGCTCTTCAGAAAGTTCAAAATAGGGTTTATGAATAGGGAAGTCGAATTTGTATGCATTATTGATCAACTGATCTTTATACCATCCCATGCTATCACCTTTCCAGGGAAAAACGGCTCCTTCATATACGCTTAATGCGGTGTTGGGGATCACAAGATCTGCATCGATACCAATAACATCACCGTAGCCTTCACATTCTGGACAAGCCCCATAGGGATTATTAAAACTGAATAGATGCACATTGGGTTCTAGAAAAGTCATTCCATCCAACTCAAACTTGTTACTAAACTGGCGTTGAGCGCCGTCACTTAAGGTTTCTATGTAACATGTTCCTTTACCTTCAAAGAAAGCAGAATCTACAGCATCAGCCAAACGATTATAAAAATCCTCGTCATCTCTCTTTACAATACGATCAACTACCAAGAAAGCCGAGTCTTTTTCTTTAACTGAGGCTTCTTCAATTCTTAGAATGGTATTTTTTATTTTTATTCGAGCAAACCCCTGTTGTTGTAAGACTTTTAATTTCCCTTCAAGAGTTCTTCCTTTTTCTATAATAATCGGAGCAAGCAATAATAATTTCTCTCCATCATTAAAAGATTTTACATACTCGATCACATCGGTTACTCTATCTTTTTTTACCCGGTTTCCCGAAATTGGGGAATAAGTTTTCCCTATCCTGGCAAAAAGAAGTTTTAGATAATCATATATTTCTGTAGTGGTACCAACTGTAGATCTGGGATTTGTAGAATTTACTTTTTGCTCGATAGCAATAGCCGGAGCAATACCTTTAATATAATCTACTTTTGGTTTGTTAAGACGGCCTAAAAACTGTCTCGCATATGAAGACAGACTCTCTACGTATCTTCGTTGTCCTTCTGCATATAGGGTATCAAATGCCAAACTTGATTTACCCGACCCAGAGAGTCCAGTGATCACAACTAATTTATTTCTAGGGATCACTGCATCCAAATCTTTGAGATTATGAAGCTTGGCTCCTTTAATAATAATATTGTTCTTAGGATCTAGGGTCGTAATATCTTGAATCATAGTAATCATGCGGTAAGAGCGCAAAGATAATGATTACAAAATAAGTATGATAGCCTATCGACAACGAAAGTTTAGTTAAAAAAATTAACAGAAAATTGCTTGTTTTTAAATGATAGTTATTATATTAGCCCCAAACTAACGAACCAAATTTAAAACAGGAACGCCTATAGCAAACCTTTACTTTTTAAGTTTAACATAGCCCGAGCCCCAAGCTTGTTGGTACTAAAACAAAGTATAGGTATGAAAGATTACACTGTTTCAGACGCCGTTCTGGTTAATAACTACATCACAGGAGACGAAAACGCTCTATCTGTTCTTATCGAGCGACACAAACAACGTATTTACAGTTTTATTTATTCCAAAGTTTTTGATAGGGACGTATCTGAGGATATATTTCAGGATACTTTTATTAAAGTGATTCGAACCTTAAAAAATGGAAAATATAATGAGGAAGGAAAATTTCTTCCATGGGTGATGCGTATTGCTCATAATTTGGTAATTGATCACTTTAGAAAAGGAAATCGTATGCCAAAGTTTGAAGATAATGGCGAATTCAGTATTTTTTCTGTGATAAGCGATGGAAATCTGAATGCAGAAAGAAGAATTATTAAAGATCAAGTTGAAGAAGATTTGCGTAATTTAATTCAAGAATTACCAGATGATCAAAGAGAAGTATTGATCATGCGTATGTATAGGGATATGAGTTTTAAAGAAATATCAGATAAAACTGGGGTTAGCATTAATACCGCTCTTGGAAGAATGCGTTATGCGCTAATTAATCTTAGAAAGGTAATAGAAAAGAATAACATAGTTTTAACAAATTAATAACACAAAGGTATAATAATATGTAAAATGCCCCGTTATACTCTTAAATAATATTAATTTAGGATTATATAATATGGCAAAATTTTACTTTAAGTCTTCACATAAAGAAGAAAAACAATTAGTACCTAGCAGAAGAACTATAGATTTTCTTCTCAACTATTCAAAATCGTTACAAGTTGCGGAGTATGGTAACTTAAAATTTGAAACGATTTTAAACTAAAATTAAAAAGGCCTATTTCTTAATAGGCCTTTTTAATTTTTGATATTCCTTTAATACAGTTTTCCGACCTATAGTTTTGGTAATGATATCTTTATCCAGATTCCAACCACGGGCGGGAGAATATTCTCTACCATACCAAATGATTTGAAGATGTAAGTCATTCCATAATTCTCTAGGAAATAAACGTTTGGCATCTTTTTCGGTTTGTGTAACATTTTTACCACTACTAAAACCCCAGCGATACATTAATCGATGGATGTGTGTATCTACCGGAAAAGCTGGAACACCAAAGGCCTGTGACATGACCACACTTGCCGTTTTGTGGCCAACCGCTGGCAGCTCTTCTAACGCTTCAAAACTTTTTGGGACTTTACCATTATATTTATCGATCAGGATTTGCGATAATCCATGGATCCCTTTAGATTTCATAGGACTTAAACCGACTGGCTTTATGATTTCTCTAATTTCATCTACAGATAATTTTACCATTGCATATGGATTATCGGCTCTATCAAATAATAGAGGAGTAATTTGATTTACCCGTACATCAGTGCTCTGAGCACTCATTAATACTGCGATAAGCAACGTATATGGATCCGTATGGTCTAACGGAATTGGTATTTTTGGATAAAGCTCCTGTAATGTTTTGATTGTAAAATCTATCTTTTCTTGCTTGGTCATATTACCAGAATTATTTCATGCTAAAATATTAAATTATAAAACCATTATAATCCCTGGTTATCATTAAAGTTTTTATAAAATCTGATAAGTACTGTAGTTTTTGTTTTACATTTACATGTAAATATTAAACAAAATAGTATTCAGATAAAACCTATAACATGACAACATTGAAAGCAGGGGACAAGGCTCCCAATTTTACAGCACTGGATCAGGATGGAAATACGATTGCTCTTGACGATTACAAGGGAAAAAAACTTGTGGTTTTTTTCTACCCAAAGGCAAGTACACCTGGTTGTACTGCTGAAGCTTGTAATCTAAAAGACAACTATCATACATTTCAGGCGAAGGGATACGAAATTATTGGTGTAAGTGCTGATAGTGCCAAGCGTCAACAAAATTTTAAGAATAAATTTGAATTACCTTATCCATTATTGGCAGATGAAGATAAAAAGGTGATAGAAGCTTTTGGTGTTTGGGGTCCCAAAAAATTTATGGGAAAAGAATATGATGGAATACACCGCACTACATTCGTGATAGACGAAAAAGGGACAATATCCGAAGTTATTTCAAAAGTAAAGACCAAAGATCACGCAGCACAGATACTTTAATTTTTTGTATTAAATGAAAAAGGCACGAATTAAATAATAATTCGTGCCTTTATATATATAAATCATTATTGTTTCATGGCCTCTTCTGGTGTTTTGTAACCAAAGAAGTTATTCTCTTTGATCATCTCTGGTATTAGGGCCGGTAATTGATCTTCCCATCCTGATTCACCATCTTGAATTTTTTGTAAAACTTCTCTTGAGAATATATCCATGATGGTCGCATCATAATCGGTAATATCGACTAACTTACCATTGTATTTAAAGAACTTGTATAGTTCTTTCATTCTTGGGTGAACCTTTAAGTTATCGCTGTTAGTAACTTTGTCGGTCTCCTGGTCATGAAGTGGGTATAGATATACTTTTAAATCTTTAAAGAATAATTTACCAAATGCCTCGAGAATACCGCCGCTTAAGTGTCGGTAATATTTTTCATCGAAAATATCTACGAGATTATTTACCCCCATTGCCAATGCCATTCTCTCTTTGGTATAATTAGAGAAATATTCTACTACTTTGTAATATTCTTTAAAATTAGAGATCATCACGGTTTGACCAAGAGAGCATAATAGCCTGGCCCTTGCCATAAAGTCTTCTTCATCTATTTCGCCTTCTGCTCTTAGGTTTGATAGCGTAATCTCAAAGATTACTACAGTTTTATTTTTATTTACTTTATTTTCATTCAAGAATATATTAAGTGACTTTTTGTAAATGTCCATATTCACCTTAGTCACCGGTCTAAAACTTCCGCGTAGCGCCAAAATATTTTTTTTATATAATATGGCAGCTGGTAATATATTATTACCATCGGGGCCAAACATTACAGCTTCAGTCATTCCGTTCTTAACCAATTGTAAACTCATTAAACGGTTATCTACTTTGGTAAATCTAGGGCCAGAAAAATTTATGGTATCAATTTCTATTTGATCTTTATCTAAGTGATCGTATAGATATCTTAATAGTTTCTTTGGATTATCATATTTGTAGTAGGCACCATAGATTAGATTAACACCCAATACACCAAGGGTCATTTGCTGTAATCTCGCATCGTTTTCATGAAAACGAATATGTAGCGAAATTTCATTGTATTCTTCATTAGGGACAGTTTGATAGCGTATACCAACCCAACCATGTCCTTTATATTTTTTAGCAAAATCAATAGTCGCTACAGTATTGGCATAGCTAAAAAATAATTTATTAGGATGTTTTTCTCTGGAAATCCTTTCTTCTATGAGGTTAACTTCATGCTTTAGCATTTTTTTTAACCTGGCCTCGGTTACATAACGCTTATCATCCTCGATCCCATAGATAGCGTCGCTAAAGTCTTTATCATATGCACTCATGGCCTTCGCAATAGTACCTGAAGCACCACCAGCTCTGAAAAAATTACGCGCAGTTTCTTGGCCGGCACCAATTTCTGCAAAGGTGCCATAGATGTTTTGATTAAGATTAATACGTAAAGCTTTGCTTTTAATAGAGGGAACAGACTCGAATTCTTTATCTCCCATTATCTTAATAGGCATAGTAAAAAGGGCTTTTTTTGTTTAAGGTAAAGGTAATAATACAATGAGTATTAAAAAAGGAAGAACGTAAATTTCTGTATTTTATAAATGACATAATGAATAATTAAGATATTCATATAATTTTTGCCAAAAAAATATAATTACATTTGCGCTATTAAAACACAATATGGAGGTAATATTTCTTGGTACCGGAACTTCACAGGGGATTCCTATAATAGGAAGTAAACATCCTGTTTGTTTGAGTGATGATCCAAGAGATAAACGACTTCGGGTTTCTGTTCTCGTATCTTGGGATGATCATAGTTATGTGATTGATTGTGGCCCCGATTTTAGACAACAAATGCTTTCTAATAATGTTTCAAGAATTGATGGTATAGTTTTTACGCATGAGCATGCAGACCATACTATGGGGATGGATGATATACGTCCTTTCTTTTTTAGACAAGGAGATATTCCTATTTATGCCCATAAAAGAGTGTTAAAAGCTCTGAGATCAAGATTTGACTATATTTTTTCTTCAGAAAACAAATACCCTGGAGCACCCAGCGTTATAGAAAATGAATTAACAAATGAACCTTTTACTCTTGTTGATCTTGATGTCATCCCTATAAATACTATGCATAATCGTCTGCAGGTTTTTGGTTTCAGGTTTAAAGATTTTGCGTACTTGACAGATGTAAAAACCATTGAAGAAGAAGAGAAAGCAAAGCTTAATGGAGTAAAAGTTTTAGTGGTAAATGCTTTGCGAATTGAACCCCATCATTCACATTTTAATCTAGAAGAAGCCCTTGAATTTATAGAAGAAATACGGCCTCAAAAAGCATATCTTACGCACATTAGCCATATGTTGGGTTTTCATGCCGATGTTGAAAAAACATTACCAGATAATGTGTTTATAGCCTATGATAATTTAAAAATTACTATATAAATATGAAGAATAAGATTTTTTTATATCTGTTCATTTTTACAGCGTTATTTGTTCTTTTTCAGTTCATGAATGCCAAAAAAGCAAAAGAGTCGTATGATGTTAAAATTGAAAACCTTCAAAAACGATTAAAATCTCAAGATTCTATAAAAACTGCGACTATCGATTCTCTTATTGACATTAATTTGGATCTTACTTATTTTTCATTAGAGAGTAATGAAGATGCCGCAAGCTATTTTGAAGAGATGGGATATAACCCTGGTAAATTAGCGTTGACCATAAGTGATAAAATTATAAGTGAAAATAAACCTGGAAAAGATAATCCTATTGTTCCATATGAAGGGATGGAAGGTAATATGGCTATAAATAAAGTTCGTTTACTAAATCATAAGTGGATTATTGCAGATTTTACTGATGGAGTTTACTGGGGAGAACTTTTTATAACTTATGACGTAAGAGAAGATGGTGTTGTAGATTTTGAAGTCGAGAAGTCCTTTTTATACCCTAGAAATTGAAATGATTTCTCAGCACTAAGTCCAGTGGGATACATCAATTTCAGAATATAGCTAATCTAGATGCAGAACAATTGATTACATCCAAATAAAATCTAATGTAAGATTTGCAGGATTGTAAAAAAAGAGGCAATCTGAAAATTTTTCTATGAATCTTTTCAGATAAACCTCTTTTTGATTCTGATCATAATTAAGTTGGTCAATATATTATATGTTATCTTTTTAGTAGTTTCTTTTTTGTAAACTCTCCGTTGATTTCAATAACAGCAACATATGTTCCTTTGCTAACTTCAGATCCGTTTTCGGCAATTCCATTCCATCTATAATTGAATTTCCCATTATTTTGATCTTTGCTAACCAGATTTTTTATTACCTTTCCTGCAATGTCATAAATCGTAATCGATACTTGATTTTTTCCTATGGTTTCATTAGAAAAAGTAACATAATCTTTGAACGTATTTGGATAGATTTTAATATTATTTGAGGTTTTATTCTTTTTTTTGTCATTTCCCCAAGGTCTACCCAAAGGTTGATCTAACCAGAGCATAATAAATTCATTGTCATCCGGTAATCCTGTTCCGATATGTCGTCCTAAGCTAAAGGGGTAGTTATTATCGTTTAAAACTCCGATTAAGAATGGATTTAACACAACTACACTCTCGATTGTTACAAATGGAAAGGCAAAGTTCTTTCCAATTCCCACGTCTCCCTCTAGCCCGGGTAATGAAATTCTTCTTAGGTCTTTGATCTTAAGCAAGTCAACATTTTGTCTTTTTTCAATTAAATCTTTTTCCTGATCCAGTTTTACTTCATAGATTGCTTTAAAACCGCTTAAATCTCCTTGAGATCCATCTCTTTCGATAATTAGACCTCGATGATCACTAAACATTATAAAATCACCGATTGCTGTAGCTCTTTCATCTAGTGAATATTGAAACTTCTTACCTGTAAATGACTTACTTGCCAAATCAAATTCATGTACCAATAGATTTTTAGTGTCTGATCCTATTAAGGGCTTTTCTAGTAAAGGAAGCAATTTTTCTTTATCAGGAGTCAGGGCCATTCCCTCAAAACCGCCACTGCCTTTAACCCTAAACGGCGCATCAAGTTTTGTACTCCGATATGGCCAATATAAACCACCCAGCCAAGGCGTATTTTTACCATCCTGATCTTGCAGATTAGTTCCATCTCCTATATGTCCGACTTTTGGAAAGTCACCAAATAAGCAAACTGTACGAATTTGAGGATATTTTTTATGCGCTATTAATAAGGTTCTAAAATCAAAGCTTTGAATATCTGCCCGCTCTACTAAATTATTAGTAATAATTACATTGGCAATACCCCTGGTAAATGTTTCTGGATCTACAGTTCTCTCTGAAAAAATATCTCCTCGATCATCAATGTCTGTTCTAGGATTGATTTTAGTTTCTATGTTAAAACGGACCTTGGATGCATTCATCCATCGTTTCTTAGCTTCGGGATCCGATGCTCCAGGTCCGTTTTTATAGTAGTCAACATAAAAATCAACAAAATCAAATAGCTGCTGTAACGAAGGCATTATGTAGGGATCAATTAGCCCATTTTGATTTGAAAAAGCGACAGCGACAGGAGATAGGGACAGATCATTTGATTGAAAAGGTCTACCTTCTAGAATTTTGTCTGCAATAAATGTATTTTGAATTTGTTTTAAAGTTAAATCTTTTACTAAAACTTCGTCTTCTAATTCATAGGGGGTGCCATCTGCTTTTCGAGTTTTTGCCGCTTCAATATGTGGATCATGATCAAGAACTGGCACACCATCCAAAGTAATTCCGCAATCAGTCTCTAATGTGGGCATGAGATAGTCTAATGCAGCTTCCATAGATGGAAGTGTATTTTCAGGTCTCAGATTTCTAGCACCCCTGTGACCTTGCGCATCAAATTTGGCAAGGTTTATTAGTCCATTAGCATCTATAAAGCCTGATTGCCCATCGTTATCCTTATCAAAATTTTGAATGGCTTGTAGTAATAGATCTGGTCTGTCAGAGATAATTCCTTGTACACCTAAATCCATCAAAAATTTCATGTTTTCCAGATCATTCACGGTGTAAACAATCACCTGATGTCCCGCTCTGTTTAACGAAGACACGTTATGTATTTCGCTTGAGGCTGATTGCAGACCGGCTGGTGGATTTTCGCGACTACCTACTTTGGTATTCTCATTTTGATCATCAAGCATGACAAACCATGGAGACATCACAGGATTTTTACTTCCATTTTTTTGTGCATGTGATCGCATAGCATTCATTATTCTAAGCGCACTAATTTCTTCATTAAAAGGGTTTTGTGGAGCACGTAATTCTTTTCCCGGATTATTAAAATCAGGAAGAGCAATAGGTGGGTCTAATAATACTCCATTGTTATTAAAATGCAATAAAAAAGGACCAAATTCATCACCAATCCAAAAATCTCCATTTTCCGTTCTTTGTATGGACTCTATATCAAAGTCAGCTCCGGTAAGAATTCTATCGTCACTAAAGTGATTTACTATTGCGAAAGGTATTAAATTATTAGGGTCTTTTAATTCAATAAAATTGATCACTTCTATGGTTCCGTCTCCTGGTCTAAGAATGGTCTCAAACTTGGGTTTGATTTTGTAGATACGCAGGTGGTAATCTGATGAATTTTCAATTCCCCCGAAGCCATTATCAGATAATGCCATGAACGTCCCATCATAATTATTTAAAACCGCAGAAAAACCTTGAACAGGTTGTTTGTTTAAAAAAGGAACTGGTTGTTGATTGATGGATCCAGAACCGATAAATTGCCCAGAGGTAGGTCCTTCAGAGAAGCTATTTGCAGGTAGAACTGCCCGCGCTACAAGAATGTCTCCAAAATTAAAAAAGGGCATACCAGTTCCTTTTGAGTATATTTCTTTGTTAAATGAATTGTCTATGGGATTGTCAAATTGATATTTTTTTTCTTTTTTCTGAATTGAAGAATCAACTTGTGCATAGATTTGAATTGAGGTACATAACCCTAGACATACTATACTAGCATGTAAAGTATGTTTCAAATTTGAGATGATAGCGTAATAATTTTTCATAATAGTGTAATACGGTTAAAATTAACTTGGTTAAGGATACTTCAAAAGTACAGCGATCATATTACCGAATTGTTTATAGTTCTTAAACAAATGATTAGGATAAGGTAATCAGTATTAACTTAAGGAAAGGTTGTGTAATTAATTCAAATGATGTCTTAAAAAAAGATTTTCATGGTATCTCTATACTTCATTTTTATTAACCTCAATAAAAATAGCTGGTTAAAAAAATATTCAATTAGCATTGCATATTACCGAGAATTCAATAATTTGAAGTGATAAGTCATTGAATTTATTTGATTTTACAAGCATTCTGTTATATTTGATATCTTCATATAAACAACAAACCTTACTCTAGGATGAACACAAAGTTTCTTTACTTTTTATTGGTTATTATCATTACGACAACTAGCATTTCATGCAAAAAGAAGTATGAAGGCCCCTATCAGGGATTTGATGATAAAGAAGACCATATTGAAGTTTACAAAGACAACGGTACCTATATCATTAGACCATATTCTGATCGAATTATGGAAACCTCTTTCATTCCAAAAGGAGAAACATATGATGCAGCATCACATGCAGTAGTTCTTTCTCCTAATGTAACCGCAGAAATAAAAGAAAATAAAAAAACGATTACGTATGCCACACCCGGAATTGTAGCTCATATTACCAAAGAACCTTTTGGAATAAAATATACGTATAAAGGGAAAGATTTAATCTCTGAAAACAAGGGATATATTAAAACAGATTCGACAGAAATTCTCGATTTCAGTCTGGATAAAGATGAAGTCATTTATGGAGCAGGTGCCAGGGTTGTTGGAATGAACCGAAGAGGAAAAAAACTTCAGCTATACAATAGAGCGCACTATGGGTATTCGACACATGCTGAACTAATGAACTATAGTATGCCATTGGTGCTTTCGTCAAAAGTGTATGCTGTCCATTTTGATAATGCTCCCATTGGATTTTTGGATATCGATAGTAAAGGTGACAACACATTACAATATGAAACCATTAGTGGCAGAAAAACCTACCAGGTAATAGCAGGGGATGATTGGAAAGATCTAATGGATCAATATACAGATCTTACAGGTAAGCAACCATTACCACCTCGATGGGCCTTTGGAAATTTTGCAAGCCGTTTTGGATATCATTCAGAAAAGGAAACTCGAGAAACAGTAGCAAAATTCAGACAAGATAGTATTCCGCTTGATGCTGTAATTCTTGATATTTATTGGTTTGGAAAAGAGATACAGGGACATATGGGTAATCTGGAGTTTTTGGCAGATTCTTTCCCAACCCCTAAGCAAATGATCAATGACTTTAGGCACAAAGGAATAAAAACCATATTGATTACAGAACCTTTTATATTAAGCACTTCCAAAAAATGGGATGAAGCCATAGAAAAAGGAGTTTTGGGTAAAGATTCTGTTGGTAATCCTTTTAGATATGATTTTTATTTTGGAAACACAGGAATTATAGATATTTATGATCCAAAAGGAAAAGATTGGTTCTGGAATATTTACAAAGAATATACTCAAGACTACGGTATTGCGGGTTGGTGGGGAGATTTAGGGGAACCAGAAGTGCATCCTTCAAAACTCCAACATGCTACGGGTAGCGCAGATCAAGTACATAATATTTATGGACATGATTGGGCGAGATTAATTCAGGAAGGGTATCAAAAAGACTTCCCGGATCAAAGACCATTTATTTTGATGAGAGCAGGATACTCGGGATCGCAACGTTTTGGTATGATCCCGTGGTCTGGTGATGTGAGCAGAAGTTGGGGAGGATTACAACCACAGACTGAAATTGCTTTATCAATGGGCATGCAAGGATTAGGATATATGCACTCTGACCTAGGTGGATTTGCCGGTGGAGAAACTTTTGATCCCGAATTGTATACACGATGGTTGCAATATGGAGTATTTCAACCAATATTTAGACCGCATGCACAAGAACATATCGCCCCAGAACCTATATTTCACGATCAAAAAACAAAGGCCCTGGCCAAAAAAAGTATTGAATTGCGGTATAGTTTACTTCCTTATAATTACACTATCGCTTTTAACAATAATCAAACAGGGGTACCTCTTATGAGACCCTTGTTTTTTGAAGACCAAGATAATAAAGAGTTTTACGAGATGAGCTATGCCTATTTATGGGGGGATAACTTTCTAGTTTCTCCAATTGTAAATCCGGGAGTCGCTTCTATGGATATTCCTTTTCCAGAAGGAACAAATTGGTATGATTTCTTTACCGGAGAAAAATATGAAGGAGGAAGGTATACATCAGTTAAAGTGGCAGAGGATCATATACCTGTTTTTGTAAAAGCAGGGTCGTTTGTTCCAATGGTGTCTCCTGTCCTTACTACTGAAAATTATAGTACCAAAGCGTTAACATTGCATTATTTTCATGATAGTTCTGTAGTGGAAAGCTCGGGGAAGTTGTATGATGATGATGGTAAAACTCCGTATTCCTATGAAAAAGGTAAGTATGAATTGTTAAATTTTGAAAGTAAAACGTCGCCAGACGAGTTGTCTGTTTCTTTTTCTGCGGAAAGAGGAAGTAGTTATCCTGCAAGTGACAGAAGTATTACTTTGATCATTCATAATATGGATAGAGCTCCAGAACTTGTAGATAATAAAAACTTGTCTTCTACTTGGGATGAAGAAAGTAAAACCTTAGAAATTGATATAAATTGGAATTCTTCTGAACCTAAAACGATAAAAGTAAATTTGTGATCGTATTATTATGATTTTTAATTGAATATTGAATATCTGTAATACATCATATATCATAATCGTCAACCTGAACTCGTTTCAGGTTCTCATTATAACTGATTGTTTATGAGTGAAATAAGATTCCGAAATAAACCTGTCTACCTGCGGTAATGCAGGCAGGTTCGGAATGACGTTAAAGAATTACATTATTACATATTAAGGATAATCATAAATTGAATTTAAGAAAACCAATCTAATCATGAAATCTTCAACAAACTTCTTAGGATTACTATTAGTGCTATTAGTCTTTCAACTGAAAGCGCAAGAAAATAGCCTAACAATTGAAAAGAAGAAGTTTTCAATCGGAGAAACTTTTACAATTCCTTCAAAAACACTTAATGAGGATCGAATAATCAATGTGTACTTACCACATGGATATTTAGTGAATACAGATAAAAAATATCCTATTATTTATCTTTTAGATGGGTCGGCAGATGAGGATTTTATTCATGTGGCCGGGCTGGTTCAATTTGGTTCTTTTTCTTGGATCAACATGATTCCTGAAACTATTGTGGTTGGTATAGCAAATTCAGATAGAAAAAGAGATCTTACCTATCCTACGAACAATAAAAAAGATAAAGAGGAATTTCCAACTACGGGTGGCTCACAGGCATTTATTGATTTTCTTGAAGCTGAGCTTCAGCCCATGATTGTAAAAGAATATAGAACGGCAGGCGCCAGGACGCTGATAGGGCAGTCTCTAGGAGGATTATTAGCTACAGAAATTCTGTTTAAAAGACCCAACATGTTTGATAATTATATCATAATTAGTCCAAGTCTATGGTGGGATGATGAGTCTTTATTGAAGTTTACTCCAAAAGGATATACTACAAAAAAGTCTGTTTATGTTGGTGTAGGAAAAGAGGGGCCTACCATGCAAAAAGTTGCCAAAGAGTTATTTCAAAAATTGAAAGCAGTTTCTAAAGAAAATACTTCTTTGTACTTCAATTTTTTCGAAGAACTTGATCATGGCGATACCTTGCACTTAGCTACATACGATAGTTTTAATAAGATTTTTAGAAAAGAAAAGTCCGGGGAATAATTTATATATTAATACTGCATAAAATTGAGGCATGTAATGTGGTAAGTCTGTAGAAGAGTTTATTGACAATAATCCAGAATGGAAAGATGTCATATAAGTATTGCAGGCTAGTAAAGGGGGTAGGACTAAATGACAAATACCGATAGTATGAATATAAGGATATTTGATATTTTATTTTTCAAACATTAAATTTTGTTGAATCTCACCTCTATTGATTCAAGTCGTTGCTATTTTTCATTATCAAAAAACTAATAGGAATACCTCTTTTTTATCAAATTCATAATTGTCTGTAAAACCACTCTTTCTATTCTAATGCGTTATCAACAAAATTGATACGTTTTAACCATATTTTTATCAAAAAAAATATTCAGTTATTTGAATTTCAATTTTTTAATAACTTCAAATCGACTAATGGTTAGCATTCCATTAAACCACTGGTATTGCCTTTTTCGGACAACAAAACTACTACATTTGTAGAAATACTTGTGGAGTTTTTGCCACACGTATAGCATTTTACGTCCCCCAAAATAAAACTGTAATATGACAAAACTTGAACATCATTATGTAGTAGAAATTAAAAAAAATTCACCTTTTGAAAACAGATTGTATCATTTGTTTAAAGCATCAATAAGTGACGAGGTTTCTCTTGTTAGTTTTAGAAAAATGTTTTCAAAATTAGAAAAGATGGATATCTATATTATGAAAAAGAATGAAAAAGATATCGGTCTAGCATATTTTATGTATTGCCAGGATCCAACCAATACTAAAAATATTTATGTTCGTCCTGGTATTGGAGTGATTGGCAATGAGAGAGGTTCTTATTTTCCTAAAAGTATTATTATGAATACCATGATCAAGACCAAGTTAAAAAACCTGTCTAAAAAGGTGTATATGGTAAGTGTAACATTGAATCCAATTGTATATGTAGCTGCCTGCAAGTACTGGCGATATGTCTACCCAAAACCTACAAGAAAAATTAGTAAGAAACTGGTTCAGGTAAAAAATGGGATAATCGATTTATTCAACTTAAATGAGGTGAAAAAGGATGTAATAGAAATTTCTTTTTCATTACCAGAAATAGAAGAAACCAAAAAGAAATTTTTTGGTTCATCGCAGAATAACGCCTATGTGAAATATTTTGCAGAAAGAATAAGCCATGAAGAGTGCAATCGTGGAGTATTAACTGTTATACCGATTAATTTTATCAATTTGATAGCTGTGGTAAGAAGAAAATTAAAGAACGATATTCAAAAGTTATGGAATAAAGTTTTAGAAGAGCAAATAATGCCCATATTGAAAGACTATATTCCAGCAGGTTAAATTGGTATCCTAAAATAAAAGAACAACCTCACAAGTCTAAAGCTTGTGAGGTTGTTCTTTTATCATGATGTTTCTTCCTAATATAAAAAGTTAAGAGCCGTTTGGTCATCTGTATTGAATGGCCTATCGCTTCCATCAGAACAAGCTAACATCCAGGATGCATCTGAGAGGTTAGCTCCAGCAGGTGTGCCTGGGATAAGATTCGCACCAACGCCTGCATCTCCTTCATTATCGGCGGCACCACCGCAGGAAATACTTCGATCAAAATAATCGGTATGTCTAAAGCCGATACAATGACCCATCTCATGAGAAACGATAGTGGCAATTCCTCCGGTATCAAAACCAAGATTTGAAAGTCTTCCACTCAATGAAATTTCATTAAACGGATCACCTCCAGCAGTAGGAAATCCTGCCGAACCCAAGACACCAAAAAATTCAAGAATAAAGTTCAGTCTTGATATCGTAATATCGGCATTACTAGAACTATTAACTCTCTGAAATGTGATTTCAAGATTTTCAGCATTATAACGTTGAATTGCAAGGTCAATACCTGCCGAGGTAGCAGCATTAAAACTTGAACTTACAAATACGGTAATATTTCTACTACCATTTGTCGACACCAGGTTATTTGTACTATACTGCTTTGAATTAACAGACAAACCATCAGTTTGAGCTAAATTTAATATTTGTTTGTGCGTAAGTAAAATATCACCCTCTACAATATAACTTTCTTCAAATTTAATCGGAGGTTGATCTATTACGTTAAACCCTGCATCTTCAAGTGCCACTAAAACTTCGTCTGACACTTCTGGTGTAACCATCGTTTCTTCTTCTTGCTCGCAAGCAACGAAAAAAACACTCAACAAAAGAGCGAGTGCAACTAATGAATTTAATTTTTTCATGATTAATATTTAAGTTTGTGTTAATAACCTAAATATACTTTAAATACAAGAAACTATAAAATTTAAAGTGTTAATTACCAGTTGTTTACGAATGATGTATAACCTTTTAGAAATGATGGTAAATCAGTAATTTTTTATTGATTGAAAACAAAAACCCCATAAGTTCTAGAACATATGAGGTTGTATCTTAGAAAAATGGTGTTTAATATAAAAAGTCAAGAGCCGTTAGGTCGTCTTCATTAAATGGTCTATCACTGCCATCAAAGCAAGACAGCATCCAGGAAGCGGCTTCAAGAGTTGCATCGGCAGGAGTTCCCGGAATAAGATTTGCACCTATGTCACCTGCTCCTTCATCAACCGGATCTCCACCACAAGAAATACTTCTGTCAAAATAATCGGTATGTCTAAAGCCGATACAATGACCCAATTCGTGGGCTACGATACTTGCAATTCCTTCTGTAGAAATACCAATACTGGCAAGTCTCCCAGTCAACGATATTTCATCAAAGGGGTCTCCGTTATCTGTTGGAAAACCAGCAAATCCAAGAATACCAAAAAGTTCAAGGAAAAAATTTAATCTCGATATCACAATATCCGCATTACGCTGAGAACTAACTCTTTCAAAAGTGATTTCTAGATTTTCTGTATTGTAACGTTCTATAGCCAAATCAATGGCTTCACTGGTAGCAGTATCAAACCCCAGTCCTCCGCCTTCTCTGGCGAATACTGTTATAGTTCTATTGCCATTAGTGGTAACTAGATTGTTGGTACTGTACTGCTTTTCAGAGATAGAAATGCCTTTTCCGTTCTTCTTATTTCGATTCAAAATTTGATCATTGCTAAGATATATATCTCCTTCTACTAAAAAACCATCATTATATGGAATAGGAGGTTGATCTATTACATTAAATCCTTGAGATTCGAGAGCTACTAAAATCTGATCGGGTGCGTCTTGCAGTGCTGCGTTTTCATCGTCTTGTTGCTGGCAACCAACAAAAAGTAAACTTAACAAAAGGGTAAGCGCAATTAGTGAATTGAATTTTTTCATAATATACTATTTAAGTTATGTGTGAATAGCCTAAATTTAATTTAAATAGTATGAAAAATCAACTTTAAAATGTTAATTATCAGTATATTGTATTGATTTTTGTTGAATATTGAAATTCTAAATCCTTCGGCTTAGCCATTCTTTAAATTGGTAAAAATTTTGTGGTGCCACTCCATGACCTACAGGAAATTCGTTGAGTTCTGTTATTATTCCAAGTTTTGCCAGGTGAGCTGGAGCTTTTCTGGCCCAGTCGACTGGGATAACCTGATCTACACTACCATGAGAGCAATAAATATTAAGTCTTGAAAAATCATTTTTTTCATATCCTTCTTTTAAAATATCTTCATTGATATATCCACTTAGTGCGATAACGTTCTTTACTTTTTCTGGATAAGATAGTGCAACCGAATAACTTAAAATGGTTCCTTGACTAAACCCCAAAAGTGTTACATTATTCTTGTCTAGATTATAGGTTTGTATTGCTTCATCTATAAAATGAGCAATTTTATCTCTGGATTCTATAGCCTGCTTGTCATCACTAAATTTTCCTTGTGCAGCATCAAAATAGATAGCATACCATGCATTACCATAGGGTTGTATAGGGTAGGGAGCTCGTGCTGAGATTATGAAAAGCTCTTCGGGTAACTCTGGCGCAAACGAAAAAAGATCATTTTCATCACTTCCGTATCCATGAAACATAAAAAGCACAGGTGTTTTCTCTTTCGTAGTAGTTGGTGGCTTGATAATATGGTGTAATGATAATGTTTTTGTTTGCATAGTCTTATTTTAATTGTAAATGAATATGGTCATCATGTCTAACAGTTTGGCATCCTTGAAATCGGATTTTCGAATTTTCTACTCTTAATCGATTTTTTAAATGAGGTTCGATAAAAACTTTACCTATCTGTTGATGATTCACAATTGCTAAAAGTAAATCTTTTGTCGCTTTTTCAGAAAATTTTAGGTTCTTGTTTATGGTGCCGAAAGTAAGATATTGCGAGTAATCGTATTGCCAATATCCATTTTTTTTACAAGCCTTCGTTTGATCATATTCTTTATTTGTAGGTTTTTCGAAGACACCATAACCACTTATTGAAGGCTTTCTGTTGGTTAGTCTATCATTTTGATCCAAATAAACAAAGGAAATATCTATTTTCTTTCCATCATTATGACTTAAATGCGGAAATAATGGAAATCCATTCACAAAAGGAAAATTTGCGTCGAGATAAACGATTTTTATTCCGTGATGTTGTTTTTGATAACTTGCTGCTATTTCCTGTAATGAAATATGGAGTTCAGCCTTTATATAATTTCTGTTTAACAATTTTGTAAAGAAGGTGTGTGCTTCAATATAAGAGGAGTCTTTTAGCTTTTCTCTTCCAAATATTGGTGCAATTAACGGTATTAATAAAAATGTAATTCCTAAATATAGCGTCACAAATAAGATAAATTTTTTGAGCCTGTATCTGCAAACATTTTTTCTAAATGTGATTTCAGCAATTAAATAGACAAAACCTCCTATTTGTGTAATTGCGATTAAAAAAATAAACAATATTAGCTTTAGAACAAGTTTAGATATTTTTTTAATATAAAAACACCTCACAATATTTATTTAATGAAATTAAACCATTCCTGGAAGTAGGGCCCAACAAGGGGCACAGTTTTTTGTTCTTCTCTCAAAGCTGTTATCAAACCAAATATCCAAAGTACAAAAATGAAAATATAAAAGCCTGAAGATATAGGCCAGGAGTCAAAAAAAGTGACCAAAGCTCCGATAACATAGAATGATATATTAATTCCTAATGCTTGCCTGATATGAAAACTGGCAAATTGGTTTTTAGTATCATTATTCATAAAAAAGGCGATAATTGTTCCTATGATAGTAATATAAGCCACAATTGCTGCCGTTTTCCCTTGTTTTGCATAATCTGATTGCATGATTGATGTATTGTGTGTTTATTATTTGACTTGTTCCTATTTTTGTAATTACAGATCGTACTGTAAAAATTAGAATATTTACTTCAGTATCATTTTCCCATTAGATACTATGCCATATACCGTACCTTTCATTGATTTACCAACAAATGCACTATTTTTTGAGGTTGACAAGATATGTTTTTCAGAAAAAACATGAGCTCCTTCGGGATTAAATAGAGAAATATCGGCTTTATTGTCTTTATCTATACATGCACCTTGTATCCCAAAAACCTTTTTTCCCCTCGTGAGCGTGTCTATTGTTTTTTCAATACCTAATATGGCATTCATGCACCCAAACGCACTTTCAAGACCAATGGTACCATAATTGGCCTCATCAAACTCAACTTTTTTATGTTCGACATCTATAGGTTGATGGTCACTAGTGATCATATCGATAGTTCCATCTTCAATTCCTTTTAGTAAAGCATCAATATCTTTTTGTGTTCTTAAAGGAGGTAGTACTTTATAATTAGAGTCGAAAGTCATGAGTTCTTTATCGGTGAGTGTTAGATGATGTACTGTAGTACTGCAACTAACTTGTAAACCTTTTTCCTTTGCATGCTTAATCAGATCTACTGATTTTGCTGTAGAAATTGTAGGTATATGTAGTTTTCCACCTGTATACTCAAGTAAAAACAAATCCCGAGCTACCTGTAATTCTTCTGCAAGTGCCGGAATGCCTTTTAGACCCAGTAAGGTACTTTGCTCTTCTTCATTCATAACACCTTTACCAGAAATATTATTTTCTTGTGGAAAGGAAAGTACCAATCCGTCAAAATTTTGTGTATAGAGTAAAGCAATCTTTAGTAAATTTGGATTTTGGATCGCTTTTTTATAGTCTCCAAAAGCTATAGCTCCTGCCTGTTGCATGTCATACAGTTCTGCCATATCAATACCTGCTGATTTTGTTGTTAGGGCACCTATGGGATATAAATTCACTGCATTATTTTGCGCTTTACCGGTAAGAAAACCTATAGAGGCACTGTTATCTGTCACTGGTATTGTATTGGGATTTAATGCAATACTGGTGAAACCGCTTTTGGCAGCGACATTGAGACCATGGTCAATAGTTTCCCTTTCTTCATAACCAGGTTCGCCGAAGCTCACACTGCTATCAAACCATCCCTGAGATACATATAGATTATCCCGTTTAACTTCTTCAACACCTTTTTCTGAAACAATGGTAGTATTAATGTCTGTAATTGTACCATTTTCAATAAGAATATCAACCGTTTGATTGTGAAAAGGTGAGGTTGGATCAATTACAGTAGCCGCCTTTAGTAAGAAGTTCATTTCAGATATTTTAATAAAAGTATTTCAATTAACAGGAATATCAGCGCAAAAATAACAAACCATTTCCAAAGTTCATTGATACTGGTCTCTTCTTTTATACTATCAAAAAGTTCGGTTATAGAATCGCTTATTTCATAATCTCCCTCTGCGGTAAGGTTATGGTATTGTAATTCACTTTCTGAGCTATCATAATTGTAGCTTACATATTGTATAATTCTATCTTTATCTTGTAGACTATAAATTCCTGCCTTGGTAGGAACTTCGTCTGTGGCGATACGTACTTTGGTTGAAAAACTTTGTTGCAGTGGAATACTATTTTCCTGCTCTGATACCAAAGATAATATACCATCCTGACCCAAGGATATTGGTACGTCATAAAAAGTACGCTGCCCTATAGTGTAAGAGATATCTGTAAGTTGCAAACTTTGTTTCCCTATGTTGTATAGAGTTGGAACAATAAGAGGAGAATTCTTAAAATTAGAATTTTTATCATTTATACCTGCTGTAAATACATAAAGGTTGTTGGTTTTGTAGAGAAAAGGACTATTATCTTCAAATGATAACACAACGTTGGTGGCATTGGTTTGGTAAAAACTATTCACCTTAGGATATTGAAAATTTGTGATTCTCTTATCGAAAACACCTTTGTATAATGGATGGGAGAAATTGATCTTTGTGATCTTTTTTCCCTGAGTCTTTAATTCTAACAAACCTCGACTTGAGAAAGCATTAAGAAACTGTTGATACGATACCAGGTCTCCGGTATTCGATGGAATCAAACAGACAGTTCCCCCTTGATTAGCAAAAGGCTTTAGAGTATTGATCAAAGATACCGGAATTTGTTTAACTTCATTAAGGATCACTAAATCGGCATCACTTATGTTATTATAATCAAGGGATTGGATAGAGTTACTTATGAGTTCGAATTCATCTGGCGTAAAAATATTTTTTAGAAAGGAATCATTTTCATCATTAATGGCAACTACCTTTATTTTTCTAGGAGTATTTATTGTAAAGTATCT
Organism: Aquimarina celericrescens; assembly: GCF_042682765.1. Classification (NCBI taxonomy): domain Bacteria; kingdom Pseudomonadati; phylum Bacteroidota; class Flavobacteriia; order Flavobacteriales; family Flavobacteriaceae; genus Aquimarina; species Aquimarina celericrescens. The sequence continues at coordinate 139,597 of NZ_JBHUHY010000033.1, forward strand.
GGAGTTATCAAAAGTGATTGCAGGATCTTCTAGAGTTACTTTTCCATTTATGCGCGTATTTTCGTCCAAACGAAATTCAGTATTCGCAGAACTATTTTTTGGAATAGAAACAGCTGTTTTTGCGATTAATTTATCGTTATTATAAAGTGCAATAGATGTATTCTCTGCATTGGCATCGATATTGCTAACCTGTACTTTGAGCATTAACTCGTTATCGATATTGCGCTCTAAATACAAACTGTCTATCGCAATATTTTGTTTTGTAACCGGGCGTAAACGCACCAGATTTGTTCGTGTATTTTCATCTGTTGTCAATGAAAATGTCTCATTTTTCTGCTGAAAGTCAGAAACCATAATTACTCGTTTTATAGTTTCTGGCGAAGAAGGACCTAATAATTGTTTAGCTTTCAGGAAAGCGGCACGATAGGGTAGTTGGTTAGCACTATATTCTAATTGGAGCAGATCATTCTGAATATCTTTTTTTGAAACATCAACAAATGTTTCTGAATTGGTAAATAGTGAAAAAATTTGTTCTTCAGGGATGTCACTTAAAATCTCTTGTATAGCTCTTTTTAGAAGGGGACCCTTAGATCCTTTAGCTTGCATACTGAAAGAATTGTCCAAATAGATCACAGTTTCTGTTTGTTTACCTATGATATCGTCTGAAGCCAAAAAAGGTTGAGCAAAAGCTATAATAATACCCGCCAGAGCCAATAAACGTGAAAAAAGCGTAAGCCATTTTTTAATTTGTGAACTTTTTCGAGTTTGTAGAGTAACCGCTTTAAGAAACTGTACATTTGTAAAGTCTACTTTCTGAAATCTACGTAACTGAAACAAGTGAACTAGAATAGGAATGATAAGTGCAAAGAGAGCGTAAAGAATTTCTGGATTTTTAAACTGCATTCCTGATTTGAGTTTTTCAAATATACTATAAGATTTGGTGTTTTAAGTTTGGGGATAAAAAAAATTAGTACTCTGTTGGTCTTTTTTTGATCATACCCCCTCGAGTATCATTAATACTGTGCATGATTACAAATGCTTTGGGATCTATTTTTTCAATCTCATTATTAAGTTTGCTAATCTCAAGTCTTGTAATAACTGTGTAAATGATATCAATATCGTCTAAGTTTTCATGGCTTCCATATCCTTGTTTCCCTTGGTAAATAGTGACTCCACGCCTCATTTTTTCTGTAATCATAGTTCTCATTTCTTGATTATGTTCAGAAATAATTGTGACTCCGGTATATTCTTCAATTCCTTCTATAACAAAGTCTAATGTTCTTGACGCAGCAAGATAGGTAAGCATAGAATATAAAGCTGTTTCTATTGATAATAAATAGGAAGCAGCCGAAAAAATGATGATGTTTATGATCGTAATTGCATCTCCAACTGTGGTTCCCAGTTTTTTACTCATAAAAATAGCCAAGACTTCTGTACCATCCAAAACACCGCCACCACGCACTGAAAGCCCTATTCCTGCACCTAAAAAGAATCCTCCAAATACAGAAACCAGCAGTTTATCTTGTGTCACTTCGGGAAATTTGACGAAGAATAAAGTGAGTGCCAGGGCAGAGATAGCAATAGTTGCTCTGATGGCAAATCTCCTTCCAATCACTTTCCATCCTAAAAAAATAAATGGAATATTAATGAGAAGGATCAATAACGCAAGGGGTAACGAGGTAAGTTCTGATACCAATAAGGAGATTCCGGTAACTCCACCATCAATAAACATATTAGGCAATAAAAAGCTTTCAAGACCAAAAGCTGCAGAAATCACTCCTAACAAAATAAGAGCCATATCTTTTATAAGAGAGATAATTGAAATTCTAAATTGCGAATACTCTTTTTTGAATTGGGCAGGTGTAATTTTAGATAATTGCTTTGATCTTTTGAGTTTTTGTGATAAAAAAGCCTCAATAATTCTTCTTTTCCAAATTGAATTCATAGGAGATAAGCGTATGTTTTGATAATTGATGTCAAAAGAGATACAATCAGTTGATTACTTATAAAACTACATAACCTTTTGGTGCATATCACAAATTTTAACAAAGCTTTGGGCAACAAAAAAGCGGGAGTAAAAACTCCCGCTTTTGATATTGTAAATATTGTTTTTCTGATTAAAAGATGTAATATCCTACTGATATCTGAAAGTTAGAGTTTTTACCATCCTCATCAGAGTTGATATCAGTTAAACCAAAGTTATATCGTAATTGACCAAAGAATGAGCCAAACTCAACTCCGGCACCAACAGCACCGCTAAAGTCAAAGCTTTCAATATCTTGAACGTTATCTCCTTCATTAACAACAAAACCAAGTTGTGGTCCGGCTTCTACGCTTAGAAATTTAGCAAACTTAAGTTTAGCCAAAATAGGGACATTTAAATAATCAATATCGAAATCGATATCGCCTAATTCGGCTCCCTGAGCAGAATACAGAACTTCAGGTTGAATGGCAAAAGTTTCTAACACGCTAATTTGAAGAACACCACCGATATGAAATCCAGTTCTTGAATCAAAATCGATATCACTTCCTGTCACGTTCGCAAAATTAACCCCACCTTTTACACCTAATTTGATGTCTTGTGCGTTTGAAGAAACTGTAAAACCGATTACTGCGATTGCTAATAAAAATAGCTTTTTCATAATTGTAAATTTAAGGTTTATTTAGATTCAAAGATATAAACTAAAACCTTAAGAAAAGGTTAAATTTAAAAAGATTTGGTTACTTTATCGATAAATCTAAACGGATTATCTTTCAAAAAATATGGTGTATCTTCGTCAAAAAATTAAAATCACAGCTAAAATTGCGGTACGAATTTACTATACAAGTTTCTCCTGAGATTGCAGCACATCCTGATCAACTAAAAACTTTCATAGCACGAAAGAATGGTATTTCTATTGATGAAATTAAACATATTCAGATCTTAAAACGATCCATAGATGCCAGGCAAAAGGCAATCAAAGTAAATCTGAAATTAAAAGTATACGTGCAAGAGGATTTTATTGATCAACCAATTGAACTGCCAGATTATCCAGACGTAACCCATGCTCCTGAAATTGTAATCATTGGAGCAGGCCCGGCAGGATTATTTGCAGCTTTGCGTTGTATTGAGCTAGGTTGTAAACCGATTGTTTTAGAACGGGGAAAAGATGTAAGAAGCCGTCGTAGGGATCTAAAAGCAATCAATCGCGATCACATTGTAAATGAAGATTCTAATTATTGTTTTGGAGAAGGGGGTGCAGGCACGTATAGTGATGGAAAATTATATACTCGATCCAAAAAAAGGGGCGATGTGCAGCGTATTTTAGAGCTTTTGGTGGGTTTTGGTGCTACAGATCAAATTCTAGTAGAAGCACACCCGCATATCGGGACCAATAAGTTACCCGGAATTATAACCACTATACGCGAAAAAATAATTGAAAAAGGTGGAGAAATTCATTTTGAAACTCGAGTCATTGATTTTGAGATAAAGAATTCTGAAATCTATGGGGTAACATTACAAAATGGAAGTACTATAGCTACGAATAAGGTCATTTTGGCTACAGGACATTCTGCACGAGATATTTTTGAACTTTTATACCATAAAAAAGTAGTCATAGAAGCAAAACCTTTTGCTTTGGGAGTACGAGTAGAACATTCACAACGGTTAATCGACCAAATTCAGTATAAATGTGAGGTGCGAGGGCCTTATTTACCTCCTTCGCCCTATAGTCTTGTAAAACAAATAGGAGGTAGAGGAATGTATTCCTTTTGTATGTGTCCTGGCGGAGTGATTGCTCCTTGCGCAACTAGTCCGGGAGAAGTAGTCACCAATGGCTGGTCTCCTTCAAAAAGGGATCAACCTACTTCAAATAGCGGTATTGTGGTAGAATTACGCAATGAAGATTTTAAAGAATTTTCTAAATACGGACCTTTGTCAGGAATGTATTTTCAGAAAAGTATCGAACAACTTGCCTGGCAAATAGGAGGGGAGACGCAAAAAGTCCCAGCACAGCGGCTTGTAGATATGGTAGAAGGCAAATTATCCAAGGATCTTCCCGTAACATCGTATACGCCCGGTGTAACATCGGCAGATATGGGCGCTGTATTCCCAAAGTTCATTCATCATACATTGCAGGAAGGTTTTAAAGCTTTTGACAAAAGCATGCGGGGATATCTTACCAATGACGCTGTAGTTCATGCTCCCGAATCCAGAACATCTTCGCCGGTTCGTATTCCCAGAGACCTAAAAACTCTAGAGCATCTACAAATCAAAGGATTATATCCTTGTGGTGAAGGTGCAGGATACGCAGGCGGAATAATTTCGGCTGCTATTGATGGAGAAAAATGTGCACAAGCATGCGTAGAAACGATTAAATTTAAAACAGTTTAGTAATATTTTTTGATTGAAAAATCGAAGGTGGTATATTCTTTTTCCTTTGAGGTTACTGTGATAGAGCCTCCCAGGCTTTCAACTATTTTTTTTACTGTAGATAATCCTATTCCATTACCCTTATTACCACTTCTATCTATAGTATCTGCAGTAGTAAAAAGATCGAAAATTGAATCTAATTTATTAGTTGGAATACCCATTCCATTGTCTGTAATTCTAAAATAATTAAATTTATCGTCCTGGGTCGTTTCAATAGATATTACAATTTGTTCTTTGTCGTTATATTTTATGCTATTTCCTATAAGATTAAAGAAAATCTGTTTAAGTGCCAGTTTATTACACTCTACTTCTGGATTATTTTCAGGAAAATGAATTGTAAAATCAGGTTTTATACTTAACAATTCTACAATCTCTTTCAGAAGTTGATTTAGATGAAAACGTTCAGGCTTCTTATTTATTAAATTTTCGCTCTCGTAATGTGCAAGCACGTCACTAATATAATTACTCATTGAAAAAGAAGAACTCTTTATATATTCAAAATACTCTAAACTTTCTTCATCAAGTTTATCTCCTAAAACCAGTTTAAGTAAGTCTGTAGTTGTCACAATATTAGCCAACGGCATTTTAAGATCATGAGAAATCACTTTTGCAAACTCTCGTAAGGCTTCATTTTTCTTTTTTAACTTCGCCTGTATTTTTTCAAGATCTTTGTTTTTTTTGTTAAGCTCAAAAAGAATAATTACTTGTCTTGCTAGTGCTTGAAGTGATTCTAGTTGTTTTTTTGAAAGTTCTCTGGGTTTTTTATCCATCACGCAAAGGGTACCCAAAGCGAACCCATCTTTGTCGATTAACGGTATTCCTGCATAGAAGATGACAGGCTTGTCTTCTAGATAGATTTCATTTGCGTTAAAACGCTCATCTTTTCGCGTGTCCCTGATAATAAGAGGCTTTTTTGGTTCTAAAATTGCGTATGAGCATAAAGAATTTTCACGGGGAGTTTCGCAAGTTTTAATACTCAATCCATCTTTAGACTTAAACCATTGCCGATCGTTATCGACCAATGATATTAATGCTACCTCGGTATCACATAGAAAATTAGCTAAAGCAGTAATATCGTCAAACTCCTTCTCTGATTGGGTATCAAGAATGTCTAACGATTTTAAAGCTTCCAGTCTAAAGTTTTCGTTTATTGGTGTTGCAGTTGATATCATTTTGGTCAAAAGAATCGCTCAATTTGTACGACGATTCTTAATAAAATTAACAAAAATATAGCACTTTTTAGGTGTTTATAGATCATCACGTACTAATTTGATGTGATAACCGTAATTTTTTTAAAAATACGCTTTAGACTGGGATAACGCAAAGCGATATTATAATATTATTATTGAGGTATACATTCTTAGAAACGATCTTAAGTACTTTAAAATAGATATCTAGTTTATAAATGGGTACAAAACCCCTGTCAAATTAGTACCAGCAGTATTATAATTCATAGATAGTGTCTTCTAGACTATTCATAAACGAAATGATATCCTTCATTTCTTGATCAGTAAGATGAAGTGAATCGGGAGGCAAAGTTTGATATTCCTGGTCGATACCAATACCCGTGCCTCCTCCATGATTATAAAAATTCATAACTTCTTCTAATGCGTTATAAACTCCATTATGCATATAAGGCGTTGTTTTGGATATATTTCTTACAGTAGAGGTCTTAAAGAAATGCTTTCTTTGAGGAGTTTTATAAACATAAAATCTACCCAAATCTTTGCTAATTTTGGTATTTATAGTATCATTTTTTTCTGGAACCCCAATAAGTTCAATCTCAGACTCTCTATAATCCGGAGGTACTGTTCCGTTGAATACCGGAGCAAAATGACATGTGGCACATTTAGCTTTTCCGTTGAAAAGATTAAATCCATTAATTTCACTTTGAGTTATTGAAGCTTCCAGATCGTTTATATTACGATCAAATTTTGAGTTGAACAGAACTAAACTTCTAATATAACTGGCAATAGCATTTCTAATTTCTGCATTGGTAATTGTTCTGGTAGGATACGATTTGGCGAACTCAGAAATATAAGTACTATCCTTTTTGATTTCATCTTCCAAGGTTTGCAAATCGGTATGAAATTCGTTTTTATTTTCAACAACTGAAATAATCTGACCTTCTAAACTGCCAGCTCTTTTATCATAAAAAAATCCTTTTTGCAGTGCCGCATACAGAAGAGTAGGAGAATTGCGGGTTATACCAGCTCTTATTTTTTGGCCATCTGTAAATGCTTTATCGGGTTGATGACAAGTTGCGCAACTTATTTTCTTATCTGAGGACAATTTTGGATCATAGAACAACTTTTCTCCTAAAGCAATTTTTTCTGGCGTAGTTTCTCCGGAATTTCTATCTGAAAAGTATGCAATATTGAAAGTATTTGAAGAAAAAAGTGAGGTCGCATCGTTTTTGAAAGCCAATTCAAACGGAAAGCTAACATTCCAATCTTCTACCGTTTGGTTCCAAAGTTGTAATTGCTTGTGGGTATGTTTTTTTATAAAAGTATATCGATCAAAAGTATTAAAATCTCCTTTCAAACCTGCAATCGTGGCTTCTATTTCACTATTCCATTGGCCATATAGCTGCTCATTTTTAAACGTATCTTTAAATAGAGAAAGATATGTTTTAAGACTTTGATAAACAATTTTTGATTCTTCTATCGAATTCTCTAACACCGGAGAGTCAAAACCGGTAATACCGGTTAAGGCTATTCTTATAATTGATTTTCTGAACAGCCACAAAAAATGATATGTTCTTAGATGATTAAAACTAATGTTCGTCTTAATTAAATTTAGTCGATTAGAAACTAGATGAGCATGCTTTTCTACAGTATTAAAATCTATTTGATCGGCAAAAATCTCTTCTTCTAGTACTTGATATCCACTTGGTTTTTTAAATTTTTTATCCATAAGATCATCTTCTTCAACCTTTACAATATTAGGTTGATTCAGAAAGCCATAATTTTCAAGATCCAATGATGATAAAATGGGTTCTATTTTTTTAAAATAGCGACGAGATTTCAAAAAATATTCTTTCGATTGATCTTTATTACCAGGAATGCTATCCAAAAAAGCAATTGCCAAAGAGATGTCCTTAGTGAATTGCTCCTTCATCAAGGTATTAAATCCTACACTTTCAGGTTGACTGTCTTTTTTACAAGAAAAAACACTTAATATTGCGAAGAGGCTTATTGAAAAATAAGCCTCTTGTATATTTTTTGGTTTTATCAAAAATGCCATAGAATTATCTTTCTAAACCTCTGATTACAAAAAGCATACTGCCTTCTTTTCTACTGTTTGCTAAATCAGGATTAGCGTTAGGATCGGTAAAAGGCGTTCCGTCTGCTCTTTCCCAACCATGATTCTGTGTGATTAATAAGAATGTCTCGTCCACACCAATAGTTTCAGAAATATCTATCATACCAGTTAATTCCCATGTTCTGTCTGCAGAACCATAACCCATAGAAGCAGCTTTTACTTGGTCACATTCCAACACGGTTTTAAGGGCACCTGTATTTAAGTCGTACTGGTATAGTCTTGCGTAGTGATTTGCAGCCGGCTTAGAGATACCGTTTGGATCTTCTTGGATATAAGCATAGTTTTCTGTCACAAGAATGTTATCCGGGCTATGGAAAGCTTCAGCTTTTCCTCCCTCCAAGTCACCATCTAGAACACATACGATTTTACCAGGCCCAGAAGGATCACTTGGGTTTAGAATTACTTTATAAATTCTTCCGGCAAGAGTACCTTTTCCGATTAAGCCAGGTTTTTCTCTACCCGTAACGGCAAAATAAAGTTCTTGATTATTACTTTTAGAACCTCTTCTCCAATCCAGGTCTTCTAATCTAGAGAATCCCATAACACCTTTTTCTTTAGCCTCGGCATCAAGTAGATCTAAGTCCTTTTCAAGAAGTTCTACAAACTCCATATCATATTCAATACCTTCTTTCATATCTACTTCATAGGTAATATTGGGAGCGGTAACCTTAAGGCCATATAACTTTCCGCCATCCAAATCTCCGGTTCTACCCACATACATTCCTAATTGTCCCGAAGGAATTTCGTTGTTACTATTATCGTCACCAATAAAAACTACAGTTTTACCAGGATATGCGCGTCTGTTAAGTGCAACCGCATTTTCTGTAGACCATTGACCCATTGCAGGCAACATCCTTGGCACAGATGCAGCAGCAGCATCTTTAAATGGATCTGTAGCGAATACTCCCTTTGAGTTTCCTCCCCATTCTCCACCAGAAAAATAAAGTGGCCCAAAACCGTGTACAGATGGGGTTATGAGTGAGCCCGAACATTGCGCAGTGTTGGCAGTAGCGACGGCATTGAGAATATGCTCACCTTTTACAGGTTTGAAAGTCTCGTCGAAGGTAATTCTGGCTACAGAGTAATCAGCTTCTATATTATTCAATAAGGTAAATGTTCCATTTTTATTACGCAACAAACCAGCTCCATCGGCCATAGAACCGTAGGTGAAGTTAGGAATATACGTATCTTCTGAGGATAAGATATTGTAGATTTCAATATCTGAAAATTCTGAAGTTGTTTGTAATAGTACAGGAGAAACAGAATGATTTTTGAATTCAATTTGCCCTGTTGGAGGCTTAGGTCCACCTGTGAAGTCATCGACATCACAAGAAACCAAAACCAGTGCAGTTGCTATTGCACTTAAAAAGAGATAATTTTTCATGGTTGTGTGAATTTTTTTGTTTGCACAAATTTAACTCAAGCTTGTAGTCAATAACTTTATGAAGATGTTTTATGTTTATTATGATAAGGTCAAAACAATATTAAGTTTGTAAAATTATTGTTATCCCAGTTTTCGACTGTGCTTTATAATACATGAATACGATATTCCAAGTTTTAGGAAGATTTCTTAGTGTTTTTAGGCGTACTTCCTGATGCCTAATACTGCTTTATTCTCAATACATAAACAATTGTTTATATTAATCATATTTAAATTAAATGAAAGTTTATGGTTTAATTTTCTCAACTTTGTACTTGTAAATAAAAAGATATAATTTCTAAACCGAAAAAAAATGAATAGTACATCAGTATCCCTTCAAAACACAACAGAAATTACAAAGAGTATTAAGGTTGCTGTGGCCAATGGCGATGGCATTGGTCATGAGATTATGGATGCCACTTTGCGCATTCTAAATGCAGCAGGGGCAAAGATTGATCCCGAATTCATCGATATTGGTGAGAAAGTATACGAATCGGGCAATACTTCGGGAATTTCTGAAAAAGCATGGGATGCAATCAGAAGAAATAAAATAATCTTGAAATCCCCGATTACCACACCGCAGGGGAAAGGTTATAAAAGTCTCAACGTTACATTAAGGAAGTCATTGGGATTATTTGCCAATGTTAGGCCAGTTTCGGCACTTCACCCTTATGTTCATACCAATTTTCCCGATATGGACGTAGTTATCATACGAGAAAATGAAGAGGATTTGTATGCGGGAATTGAACATCGGCAAACTCAAGACGTGGTGCAATGTTTAAAACTCATCACAAGACCTGGTTGTGAGCGAATCATTCGATATGCTTTTGAGTATGCTCGTGCCTATAATCGCAAAAAAGTAACGTGTATGGTCAAGGATAATATCATGAAACTTACCGATGGACTTTTTCACGAGGTTTTTTTGGAGATCGGTGCAGAATATAAAGATATTGAACAAAATGTACAAATAATTGATATTGGTTCGGCAAGATTAGCTGCGAGGCCTGAAGAATACGACGTGATTGTAACATCTAATCTATATGGAGATATAATTTCTGATATTGCAGCAGAGATTGGTGGATCTGTAGGTATGGCTGGTTCTTGTAATATAGGGAAAGATGTGGCAATGTTTGAAGCCATTCATGGTTCTGCACCCGATATAGCAGGTAAACAAATGGCAAATCCATCGGGCTTACTTAATGCTGCAATTCTGATGCTTGCACATTTAGGTCAAAATAAAACTGCAGATAAAATCAAAAATGCCTGGCTTGCCACTTTAGAGGAAGGGATTCATACTCCTGATATTTATAAGGACGGAATGACGAAAAAGAAAGTAACGACTTCTCAATTTGCAGATGAAATTATTACAAGATTAGGAGCACAACCAAAAAACCTGGCTATTAGTAAACTCTCTGAGGGAAAAGGTAAAATAACCATCCCAGATTATCAAAGAAGAGATGCAAAGAAGGTTTTGCTTGGGGTGGATGTGTTTTTAGATTGGCAAGAAAACAACCCTAACAAACTTGGAAAAGCCTTGGAAAAGATCAATTCGTATAAAATGAAACTGAAGATGATCACGAATAGGGGAGTAAAAGTATATCCAAACGGATTGAAAGAGACTTTCTGTACAGACCACTGGAGATGTCGCTTCGTTTCTACAGATATGGATACAAAAAGTAAGACTCTGGTCTACAAAGAAGTGGAGTTCGAGCAAGTAATTGATTTACTGTCAAAATTAAATGCTAGTGGTTTTGATGTGATAAAAACTGAAAACCTCTACGAGTTTGATAATAAAAGAGGGTTCTCTCTTGGTCAAGGAGAATAAATTATAGTGTGATTTTTTAAAGTTAATTAGAACTTTTCAAAGACCCCAAGTCCAAATAGTGCGTAGTCGTACTTAACAGGATCTTTGGGGTCTAATTTGCGAAGTTTACTGTCTAACTCGGCTAATGCTTTTCCATCATTTTGCTTACGTTTTAGTAATCCTAGTTTACGGGCAACGTTTCCTGAGTGCACATCTAATGGACATGATAATTGAGCAGGAGAGAGGCTACGCCAAATTCCCAGATCAACACCTGCTTTTGCATCTCTTACCATCCATCGTAAAAACATATTGATTCGTTTGGCTGCTGAATTTTTATGAGGGTCACTTATGTGTTTTTCGGTTCTGATTTGATGTGGAAGATGGAAAAACTCTTTTTTAAAGTGATGAATTGCGTTTTGAAGATTGGATTCGGATTGGAATTGTTTATAGAATTCTTCCATGTCACCATATTTGCTGTAAAGTTGGCGTAGGGAACTTATAAAATATGCGAGATCTTTACTATTGAAGGTTCTATGAACAAAACCTTCAAGACTTTCTAGATCCTCCTTAGTATGATTCATCACAAAGTCATAAGGGCTATTACCCAGAAGATTCATTAGTTTATGTGCATTATTTAAAATACTTTTTCTGTTTCCCCATGAAATAGTTGCAGTAAGAAATCCCGAGATTTCTATGTCTTGTTTTTGTGTAAACAAATGTGGTATTTGAATGGGATCTGTTTCTATAAACTTAGGATGCTCGTATAAAGCTGCTTTTTCGTCTAAAAATTCTTTTAATTCTACAGTCAAGAAGATCTTAATTACATATTATCAATCGCATACAAAAATAGAGATCAAATTCAATAAATTTAAAAACTATCTATTAAAAATTTGAATATCCGTAATATATCATATACCATAATCGTTAACCTGAACTCGTTTCAGATTCTCATTACAACTGATTGTTTATGAACGAAATGAGATTCCGAAATAAATTCGGAATGACGCTAAAGAATTACATTATTACATATTACGGATAATCATAATTAAAAATTAAGTTATTTAACAATAAGAGGGTTTTTTGTACTTAAAACTATATTTTTTTGATATTTAAAATAGATTGAATATTTTTATCAGAAGTTGATTAGTCATTGAATATCGAAAAAACTGTATGAGCATTAAAGAAATTCTTTTTTTGATCATTGGCTTACAAACGTTAGTTATTTTCATTGTTTTATTTTTCTATAAGTCGAAAAAAAAACCTGTAAATCAATATTTGAGTTTTTTTTTCATGACTATTTGTGTTGAAATAACGATGTACTTTCTGCTTAAAACAACTACAAATCCGGCATTACATTATCTACCTGTTAAATTTGATTTTCTCACTCTTACATTTTTATTTTTTTATGCCAATGAAACTGCTGGTATAAGAATAAATTCAAAAATTAAGTATTACATACCCGCTATTATTGAGATTATTGTGCTAACAATAGCTTTTTCTGTCGTTTCGACTAACTCTGATTATCATGATTTTTTGCAAAAAAAAGGCTTCGATCTATATCTTAGAACTTTTTCTTCAATATATATAATCATTTTCAGTTTGCTTATTATTCGAATCATCCTACAACATAAAAAGTTATTGAGTATTCATTTTTCTGATACTAAGTTCAAGTCACTACAATGGTTAATTGTTTTTTGTATCGGTTGTATAGTTCTCAATATTTTTAGGCATTTGTATCATACATTCCAGGTTAAAACGGAATTTGTAGAAAATACATATTTCAGTTTATCGCTATTCTTACTTTATTATATTACTATTGCGAGTTTGGTACAAATCAACATAAATAATGTCATTCCTTCACAGGCTAATGTTGAAGAAGAACAAAGAGAACTAGAAAAGATTATGAGACAAATAAAGCATAATCTTCTAGAAAACAAGTCCTATCTTGATCCGAATATCAATTTGAAAAATTTCGCAAAAAGCATAGGAATTCCCGAGAGAAATGTTTCAAAAGCTATCAATAGAATAAACAATAAAAACTTTAGCAATTATATTAATTATTATAGGGTAGAAGAATTTAAACGATTGATAGCTTCTGAAGCATATAAAAAATACAGTATTTCGGCAATTGCCAATGAGGTAGGTTTTAGTTCACGAGCATCATTTTATAAAAACTTCAAAGAAATTGAAGGCGTCTCTCCTACTAGTTACTTCAAGGATATAGTAGTTTAATTTTTGATTTATCATAATGATTCATAACATGATTTGGGATGTCTCAATGTATGTTTTTGGACAATCATTGTTTGATCTTTCTCTTTTTTTTGGTCAACTTTGGATTAACTTATTTTTAACACAAACTCAACTTATGTTACTCTTACAATCTACAAGACTATCTGCAGTATTTACTGTTCGAATTACAGCCATTTAGTTACATCCACTTCTTATTCTTGGCATGAGCATATTTAACGTTGGGAGATTACTAATTTTCTTTAGGCATTTTAGAATTTTAAGTAAAAGTTTGATATGTTGATAGTTTTGTGGATTATATTTTAATCCCTGTAGGGACTTAGTAAGGGTCTCTAAAATTAAGCGTAATAGGATATTTTATCTAAAGAATTAATACGAAGATTTTACACTAACTCAATTATATATTTCTAAGTCTAAAAAGTTGAATTGAAACTTAATTTTAACTAAAACTCACAACTATTATGAAAACTATCAAATTAATACTGTTAAACATTCTTCTTGTTGGGGCTCTAATGTCTTGTCAAAAAGAAGATGTAACAAATGAAACTGATATTACACAAAAAACTCCAACAAAAGAGCAATTGATCAAGTTGAACGCATTAGGAATTAGTAATACGGCGGTTACTATTGAAAAGGTTATCAATCTTGACGGGTCTTCAGAAGATTATTTTCTGAACGATACAGATTTAGCTATACCGGTTGAAGGATTATTCGATTTAGGAGATCTGGAATCTTTAGACAACGGTACTAAACAATATCGTACTAGAAACCTGGTTTCTAGTGCCAATAGAACTATCGATGTCTTAGGATATACTGGTGGTAGTAATGCACTTAATTCTACCAATAGACAAGCTCTCCAAAGAGCAGTAAATAACTATAATCGTCTAAATTCTACTCTTAATATGAGATTAACTTTTGGTACCAATTATAGAGCTGCTGATATTACAGTTTACGTCCAGAGTAATCTGGGTGCTGGTGGTCTTGCTGGATTTCCTTCTCAAGGACGACCTTATCAGTGGGCAAGAATAGGACCGAGTGTTTCAAATCGAGGATTGGGATACGCAACTCATGTAATCACTCATGAAATTGGACACTGTATTGGATTACGCCATACTGATTGGTTTAGAAGATACTGTGATGGAAGTAACGAAGGTCAATCAAGCGAAGGTGCGATTCATATTCCTGGCACTCCTACAGGAATCGATATTAGTTCTACGATGATGTCCTGTCCTACAGGTTATGAAGATGGAAATTTCAACAGGAACGATATTATTGCGATAGAGTATCTGTATTGAATTATAACTTTATGACTTAGAAATATATCAAAAGACCGTTTTTTAGCGGTCTTTTGTTCTTTAAGTGTAGATAATTTAACTTACAATTTTACCATCAACCATTACCAATTTTCTATCTGCCATATCGGCTAGTTCCCGATTATGAGTAACTATCACAAATGTTTGTCCAAACTCATCTCGAAGTTTAAAAAACAGTTTATGAAGATTTTCTGCAGCTTCACTATCCAAATTTCCAGAAGGCTCATCTGCAAAAATTACCTTAGGATTATTTATCAAAGCTCTGGCAACTGCTACACGTTGTTGCTCTCCACCGGATAATTCGTTGGGTTTATGGTCATATCGATGAGAGAGACCTAAGAAATCCAATAACTCTTTTGCTTTTTTTTCGGCTTCTACTTTGGGGGTCTTTTTTATAAATGCAGGAATGCATACATTTTCTAAAGCCGTGAATTCTGGTAATAATTGATGAAACTGAAAGATGAAACCTAGTTGTTCGTTTCTAAATTTTGAAAGCTGTTTTTGTGATAGGATATTAATATTGGATCCATTAATTGATAAGTTACTTTCTTTTATCTCGTTTGCTCTATCCAAAGTACCTAAAATTTGTAGCAACGTAGTTTTGCCAGCACCAGAAGCACCTACAATAGAAACGATTTCACCCTTTTTTATATGCAAATCTACACCTTTCAGCACGTGTAAATCACCATAATTTTTATGAATGTTGCTTGCTTTTATCATCTATTATCTTCAACTTAAAAGGGTGAAAGTAATCAATAACATTAATATCCCCAAGATTATCCTTTAGAAGAACGTTTTAAATTGTTGATATCTAAAAAATACACTACTCTTAATGATAGTGTATGTTGTATTGGCTGCTCAAATAGGTTATCAAGACTTTGAGTGTAATTAAGAGTAGATAACTCATCATCATTAAATATTTGATTTCGATAAAGAAGAGTAGCTTCACTTCCTGGTGCAAACCTCCAGCTAAAACTTACATCTAGATTCCAGATATTGAAGTTCGTGTTAGGGTTGTTTTCTGAGGTGTTATAATCTATTTGGGATCTAGATCCGTCATCGTTTAATATGTAAAATAAGTTGTTAGAATAGTCAGCTGTACTCCAGAAATTTCTGAAACGAAGGTTGATAGCTTTAAAAGGATCAAAATTGTAACTTGCGCTTATCGAGTTTTCTAAAGAAATTCTGTCTCGTTGTCCTAGAAAAACATCTGTTCCATCATCATCAATATAACCAAACTCTTCTCTGTTAAAATACTCAGATCGTAAGATTAGCAAAAATTTATTAGAAAAGCGATATCTAGGTGAGATCTCGACTCTATAAATTTTCTGAGGATCATCGAACCATTGTCTCGTTCCTACACTAACATCGTAAGCAAATTTTTTGCGATAATCTGAAGAAATAAAAGCTCTTCCTCCAAAACTAGAACTGAAAGTCACAAATCTACCATCAATTCGGGGTTCAAAATAATCCTTTTCTTCAGAATTAAAAGATCCTCTTGCACCAAATGCCAAACGTTCTCTGGTTACAAAAAAGGTATTAAACCCTAATTGATTTTGAGTTTGAACAGACGGATCGAGTAATCTTCTATGTCTTGCGAATAAATTAATACGATAATTGTTAAATATTCCTTTAGGTTCGAATATTTGATAAGATACATTTGCTCTAAAACTATTGTAGTTGTTTCTAAAGTTTACTCCAAGATCATTAATGTCAAACGTTTTATTGGCTAGGCTATGACCAAGACCAAACCTTATTTTTCCTTTTATTCTATCAAAATCAATATCTGAGGCAAATCCACCAATATTATCGTCTTTCAAATTCAGATAACTAGTGATGGCACGACCAGTAATTCTATACGCATTTGCTTTATTGGCTAAGTTCCACACTAACCCGGATACATTGGCATCCCGAAATTTACTTCCATTTCTAATTACACTTGTATTTATAAGAGATACAGAAGAATTTTTATTGAACTGCTGGTCAAGTACAAAAACATTATAATTGGTAAGAGGTTCTATCACGGCTTTTCTAGAATCACCATTAATTGTATCTGTGATGCTCACTTCAGTTTTTTCGGTAATTGCATTTAGAATGCCGACCCCTAGATTACCTTTGGTTCTTCCAGAAATCTTTAAAGCATTTAGTAAATTTATTTTTGAAGGTGTATCTTCGGCTTCTTCATTAATTCTAAGATCGTCATCAGATATTGATTCAGAAGGTCTTCCTCCAATCCTTCTTGAAAAGAATATATTTCCTTTATTAAATAATTCAGTACCTTCTGTAAAAAATTGTCTGTTTTCACCAAAGGTTTGTTCAAATGGACCTAGATTTAACTGCACTTCATCAAAAGCAGCTTGCCCAAAATCAGGTATTAACGTTGCATCCAACGTAAAACTATCACTTAATCCATATTTTACATCCATTCCTGCACTGAAATCGGTTTCAGTATTTCCATCTGTATTGGATACCAAACCCTGCAGAAACGGAAAGAAAGTAAGTCTAACAGGCGGATTAATATTTTCTACTCCTTTTACTATTCCATTATATTGTGTTTGCTGTCCTACTCGGTTGTCGATTAAATTCCAGGTATGTGTCTGATTGCGATTTTGAAGCCTGCGGTAAAAGTTTATACTCCAGTCCTGAATGGCTACCTCTGGAAAGCGAAGAGCATTATAAGGGATTTTAAATTCGGCGTACCAACCTTTATCATCAAAAGACGCTTGTGCAGCAAAAACTACATTGTAGCTAAAATCTTCGTTAAACTGATCGGCTCGAGCATCACCAATAGTACCTGCACTGGTGATAAAAAAACGAGTTTCATTAACGCCGTCATTATAAGTGTTTATAGCAATACTGAAAAAATCGGCTTGCACAAAAATGTTATCTCTTTGACTAAACTGTCGGAGCACTTTATCGGGTTGATCATCATATAAATACGCAGCAAAATAAACAGCCTTATTGTCATATGCCATTTTTACTTCAGATTGGATACTTTCGGGGACTATACCTTCATTACCTGGTTGCCACATCTGAAAATCACTATATGCCGGAAGATTTTTCCAAACATCATCATCTAAGATACCATCAATTTTTGGAGGAGTTTTAATTCTCTCTGCTATAATTTCCTTTTTTTCCTGGCTTATAACATTTGTAATGAACAGTATAGAAAATAAGATACTAATTTTGTAGCATAATTTTGTATCCATACATTCGTAATAAAAACCTTACTTTTTTTTGTCAATTGCAAAACTATGCTTTCATAGGAATTGTGGTACTAATGAAAAGTTAAAAAGAATTAAAAGCGCTTTCTATCTGCTTATTTTTGTTAAAAAATTAAGATTTTATAATGCTATGGAAAATAAAAATCTACAAACGGCGGTCTTTGCCGGAGGATGTTTTTGGTGTACAGAAGCTGTATTTCAACGACTAGAAGGAGTCATTAATGTTGTTTCGGGTTATACTGGAGGTGCAATTAAAAATCCAGCTTACAGAGAAATCACAACTGGAAGAACTGGGCATGCCGAGGCTATTAAGATCGAGTTTGAAGCTGATGTAATTAGTTTTAAAGAATTATTAGAAGTTTTTTTTGTGACTCATGATCCTACTACGTTAAATCGCCAAGGAGCTGATCGAGGTACCCAATATCGAAGCGCCATTTTTTATGTAACTGATGAACAGAAAAAAGTTGCAGACGAATTTATCGAACATCTTACCAATGAAAAAGTTTTTGATGATCCTATTGTTACCGAGGTTACTGAATTAGGGCCATTTTATAATGCAGAGGATTATCATCAAAATTATTATAACCAGAATAGTAGTCAGGGGTACTGCCAATTTGTTATAAATCCAAAACTTAGTAAATTAAATGCTACATTTAGAAATAAATTGAAAAAAGAAAAACAGAATTAATTGCTATGCCGTATACAAATTTTGAAGAATACAATATTGAAGTCGCAGATGGAGTGAAAGAAAAATTTAGATCTATAATTAAAGATCTGGGAGAAGACGTTACAAGAGAAGGAATACAAAAAACTCCTGAACGTGCGGCAAAAGCTATGATGTTTTTAACACAGGGATACCATCAGAATCCGGCAGAAATCCTTAAAAGTGCTATGTTTAAGGAAGATTATGATGATATGGTCATTGTTAAGGATATCGAATTATATTCGTTATGTGAGCATCATATGTTACCGTTTTTTGGTAAAGCTCATATAGCATATATACCGAATGGATATATTGTAGGATTGAGCAAATTACCAAGGATAGTGGATGTTTTTGCCAGAAGAATGCAAGTACAAGAACGATTAACACATGATATTTTAGAATGTATTAACAACACCTTAAGACCAAAAGGAGTAGCAGTGGTTATCGAAGCATCACATATGTGTATGATGATGCGTGGTGTACAAAAACAAAATTCAGTAACTACGACTTCGGGTTTTAGGGGTCAGTTCGAAAAGATTGAAACTCGTACAGAGTTTTTAAGATTAATTACAGCGAATTTAGGATGATTTTTTTTGGAATGCTCTTTGTTCTGTTTATTGTATATTAAACTCTAACTTTTGAATATGGCAAAAGATAAGTATAAAAAATTGGGATTAAGTTTACTTTTTGATGGTCTTGGCATGGTTACTTATATAATTCCAGGTATTGGTGAGTTTGGTGATATTCTTTGGGCTCCTCTATCAGGATGGTTAATGACCAGGATGTATAAAGGAAATGTAGGAAAAGCGGCTGGTGTTATTACATTCGTTGAAGAAGCACTACCTGGATTAGATATAATACCAACTTTTACATTAATGTGGTTATATACCTATGTGATTAAAAAAGAGAAAGTAAAAGATATTATTGATATCGATGTTTCCTAATTCTTAAAGAAGCGGGCAAACCCCAATCTACTTAGCATTTTCTTTTCGAAATTCCAGAAAAATTTAAATTGCCCAAAAAGCCATCCTACAATTAGTAGCAATACTTGGTATACTGGAAATATCAAGAAAATTCTTATCGGCCAATATATCCATCCGATCGTAGTTTCTCTAGAAAACCCTAGAAAAGAAATTATAGGATCTGATATGCGCGCAGCAGTCGATCCTGTTATTGCAAAAGCTATAAAAATAGCAATTAACTCCCATCGGTATGTAACATTCCATTTAGTTTCTAGAATCGAAAAAAGCTTTAAGGTAATGTATAGAAAAAGGTAAGTAACTAATATTGTTATCGCCGAAAGCAAACCAAAATAAGCAATATCAGTTTGGGCAAAACCTATGGCATTTAAAATATACTTACTAAATAAGTAACCCGAAAATAATAATCCTATCAATCCAGATACAGGAAATATTAGTTGCCAACTTGATTGTATCTCCCAGCGATCCATAAATCTTCTCATGGAGGCAAAAATACAATTAAAAAATGTTCAAATCAAAACCCTCGTCCACGACTAAATATAAATCTTTGATTAAACCGTTGTTCAAAAAACAGGAAATAGTGATATAATAAATAATTCACTTCGTATCCATAGTGAATGTTGGTATCATAATTTATTTGTTGAATATAGAGGTTTGGATCAAAACGTTGTGGTTGTAGAACGCGCTGATTGTATTCCATAACATAAAGTCTATTTCGATTTTCCAAAAATTGTTCACCGTAGAATCCTCTGGGTCTTTGAGTTACTAACCAGGCATTAAATCCTGGTTCGATAATAATAATCTCGTATTCTAAACTGTCATTGGCAATTCTTACTGTGTCTGAGGTACTGTTTACAGAAGATGTATCCATGTTTTTTTCTTGAGTAGACGCACAACTGATAATAAACATGGCAATAAAAGTAATGTATAAAAAAGTTTTCATGATTTTGTTTCCTTATTCCAACTTTTTTAAAATACAAAAAAGCCAAAGATAAGTCTTCGGCTTTAACCATTATTTATGATGATCTGTTATTTTCCAAAAAGTCCACCTAGCAAACCACCAAGACCACTTTTTTTCTTCCCACTACCACTCAACAGCATTCCGGCTACATCATCCAAAATACTTCCATCTCCGTCTGCATCGAGAAAAGATTCAATCAGAGATTGTTGTTTAGATCCTTTTTGTGCTCCCGACATTCCGCCTAAGAGACTTGACAATCCATTAGCATCACTCACATTGTTTTGTGAGGCTTGTTTTCCCAAAACTCCCATCAAAATTGGTGCGGCTACTTTCAAAATTTCACTCACCGATCCGGCATCCATTCCTGATTTTTGACTCAATGCGCGCTCTACTGCCGGTTTTTTACTGCCAAGAATATGTCCTAAAATTCCAGCCCCATCGTTAGTCACATTTTGATCTACACCACCTTCAAATAATCCACCCAGATCATCCAGAATTCCTCCAGAATGTTTGTTTGAAAGAGCATTTAATAATCCCGATGCACCTTCTGGAGTAGAGGCATTGCGTTGCATAGCACCCATGAGGACTGGCATTGCCATACTTAGTAAATCACCTGTTTTATTAGCTGGCTGTCCTGTTTGTGAACTCACACCGTTAACAATTTGTCTACCCATTGGGCTATTTAAAAGATCTAAAATTCCTGACATAGTTGTATGTTTTTATGTATATCTAAAATTACATTTTTTATGTTAACAATTTTAGATTTCACTTAGTTTTATGGATGAAAAAAGGATTAAAAGCATATTTGATCGTCAAATTACAAAAAACGCTGTTTCATATCTTGAAACAGCGTTTCGCTTTTAATTATAATTGTCTAAAGTATTTTATTTCAAAATCTTTATAATCTGTTCTGCTAATTCTTGACCAATACGATCCTGAGCTTCCCCGGTTGCAGCACCAATATGCGGGGTTAACGATATTTTATTGTTCATGAGTACTTTAATGGCTGGGCTAGGTTCATCTTCGAATACATCTAGTCCGGCAAAGCTTAATTTTTCATTTTCTAAGGCCTCGACTAATGCAACTTCATCGACTACACCACCGCGAGCAGCATTAATAATTCCTGCTCCATCTTTCATTTGCTCAATTTCAGATTTTCCGATCACATATTCTTTTTGTGCCGGAACGTGAAGTGTAAAGAAATCTGCATTTTTTAATACCTCTTCCTTAGAAATTGTTTTAATTTTAAAATTTAATGATTGTCCGTCAAAGAATTCCAAAGGAATATCAACTTCTTCAATGTATGGATCATAGGCGATAACATTCATCCCGACACCTATTGCAATTTTTGCAGTTGCCTGGCCAATTCGTCCTATACCAAGAACCCCTAAAGTTTTGCCTCTTAGTTCTACACCACCCCCGTAAGCTTTTTTTAGGTTTTTGAATTTACTATCACCTTCTAAAGGCATGTTACGATTCGCATCATGCAGGAAACGAACACTACCATATAAATGAGCAAAGACTAATTCTGCGACAGATCCAGAAGATGCTGCCGGAGTATTAATCACGTGTAATCCTTTTTCGCGAGCGTAGGCAACATCGATATTATCCATTCCCACACCACCACGACCAATGATTTTGAGAGAAGGGCAATTATCTATGATATCAGTTCTCACTTTTGTAGCACTGCGTACCAATAATACCGAAATTTCGTTTTCATTAATATAATCTACCAATTGATCTTGAGCAACAGTAGTTGTTAACACCTCGAATCCGTCTTTTTCCAAAGCGTCTATACCACTTTGAGACACTCCGTCGTTTGCTAATACTTTCATTATTAAATGTTAAGTTATAAATGTTAAGTTCTTATTTTACCAGTTCTTAACCATTTTTGTTATGCTTTTCTTTCTAAGTCACTCATTACATCTACCAGTGTGGCAACACTTTCTAAGGTCATAGCATTATACATACTTGCTCTATAACCACCAACACTACGATGCCCATTAACCCCATTAATTCCTGCTTCTGTACACATTGCATCAAAAGTCTCTTTTAGGTCTTCATTTATCAGGGTAAAGGTAGCATTCATGGTAGAGCGATCTTCTTTTACTGCAAACCCTTTGAACAAAGGATTTAGATCTACTTCAGAGTAAATCAATTTTGCTTTTTTCTCATTTCGCTCTTCAATAGCCTCAACGCCTCCAAATTTTTTAAGCCACTTAAGGGTGAGCATTGATGTATAAACAGCAAATACGGGCGGGGTGTTAAACATACTTCCTTTACTTATATGTACTTTGTAATCCAGCATAGAAGGAATTTGTCTTTCAATTTTGCCGAGAATATCTTCTTTTATGACCACCAAAGTAGTTCCTGCAGGTCCCATATTTTTTTGTGCGCCAGCATAAATTAAGCTGAATTTTGAAAAATCAAGTTGCCTAGAAAAAATATCACTACTCATATCACAGATCAAAGGTGCCTCTGAAACAGGAAAATCTTTGATTTGAGTTCCAAAAATGGTGTTATTACTTGTACAGTGTATATAATCTAAGTTTTTGGGAATTGTATAACCTTTTGGGATATAATTGAAATTTGCATCTTTTGAAGAAGCAATCTCAACTACTTCTCCAAAAAGCTTTGCTTCTTTTATAGCTTTATCACTCCAGCTACCGGTGTTGATATATCCTGCCTTTGATTGCAATAAATTATATGCTACTGAAAGGAATTGCATACTCGCTCCACCTTGCAGAAAGAGTGCTTTATATCCTTTACCCTCTAATCCTAATAATTCTAAAGCCAGACTACGGGCTTCTTCCATAACATCAACAAAATCTTTACTGCGATGAGAAATTTCAATAATAGAGAGACCGGAGTCATTATAATTTAAAATAGCTTCTGACGCTTCTTTAAATACTTCTTGTGGTAAAATACAGGGTCCAGCGCTAAAATTGTGCTTTTTCATCGGTGATTTTTGTTATTATTAATTGTTCCGGTTTCTACGTCATTTTCCACCTAATTACAAGGAGAAAAAAACACCACAAAGGTGCTAATAATCTTATACAAAAGCATTATCAAAATGATAAATTATTTAATTAATTTTTGTCAAAAACTCAATAATATCTACACCATCTGCATAATCTGAAAGTGAAGGGCTTTGGGTTTGACCAAAATCAATACTTTTTTCGTTAAAATTATCGCCAACAATACATTGAATTTTTTCTTTATCGTTTTCTAACTTTTGCAATAGTTCTTCTTTTGTTTGATAAGTTTCATAAAATAGTGTCGCTATGGGAGAACTATAACTTTGATCTTCTTTTAATATCAAAAAACCATTTTCAAGAAGCTTAAAATTACTCATTAAATAAACAGCCTTGTTGTAATCATAGTTGTTGGCGTATTTGGCACTTTTCATGATGTCACTATAGTCATATATAGCTTTAAAAAATGTATCAAAATCGTAATCTTTAGGAATTAGTAATTTCGAAACATTTCTACATCCCAAACCGTAGTATTTAAATATATCTTGACCTAGCGAATAAAGTTGCTCGGTTGTTTCAGTACCAGTTAATATGGCTACAGAATTTCTATTCTTTCGTATTATGTTAGGCACCTTTCCAAAATAATATTCAAAATATCTGGCAGTATTATCGCTTCCTGTAGCAATTATGGCATCAAAATTTGTAAATTTTTCTGTAGTAAATGTTATTTTTTCTTCAAATTTTGGTTCTACTGCGATAAGGTAAGAAGCCAGAAAGGGCAGTAACTGATTATCGTCCGAAGACTGTTTCACAATAATTTTATGTCCAGAAATTAGAACTGACAGAAAATCGTGAAATCCAACCAATGGAATGTTTCCCGCCATAATTACACCAACAGTTCTAGGTGACATTTTTTCTAGCTTGTAAGAAGAAACCCATTCATTTAAACAATCATTGTCAAGAGCTTCACTCCATTCATTCAATGCGAAAAGTACATTTTCTTTTGTAAACCATCCATTGTGATGTACTGCAGTATCAATCTTTAACACCATTTTATCAAAAAAATCATCATTCAATAATACTGTGGTAACTTTCTCATAACCAGATGTTTTAAATTGTCTAATAAAGTTTCCTAGTTCTGCAAAAGCACTAATTCGATCATTTAATAACATTCCTTATTTGTTTATCACTAGTTTACGAGTTATTTTTGTTTTGCAAATTTAGAATAAAAAAGAGCTATGGCAATTATTATAACAGATGAATGTATAAACTGCGGTGCTTGTGAACCAGAATGTCCAAACACTGCAATTTATGAAGGAGCAGATGATTGGAGGTATTCTGATGGTACTGATCTGGAAGGAGATGTGGTTTTACCTGGTGGAAAGGCTGTTAATGCAGACGAAGCACAAGAACCTGTAAGTGATGAGATCTATTACATCGTACCGGACAAATGTACAGAGTGTAAAGGTTTTCATGAAGAACCGCAGTGTGCGGCAGTATGCCCTGTAGATTGTTGTGTTCCTGATGACGATGTTGTGGAGACAGAAGAGTTTCTACTTCAGAAACAGTCTTTTATGCATAAAGAATAACATTTTTATATTGAATATGAACAAAAACCTGTCAATTGACAGGTTTTTTTATGGTCGTTTTTTAAATTTTAGTATTTTCGTTATCGATTTAACCTCAAATCTAAACATGATATTATGAAAAAAATAGTATTCTTTCTATTATTCACAGCTTTTTCACTTACAAGTTATGCTCAATATCGCTGGGAAGTTTCTGCTGGTGCTACTTTTTCTGATCTGAATCTGGATAATGTAGAAACTGAACGAGGAACTGGATTTTTTATCAATGCTGGATATGGCTATGTAATGGGAGTAAGGGCAAAAACGAGTATTGTTTTCTCATTAGACCTTTTGCAACGTAAAAGTGAAATTGAAAATATTGGAGATCTCGACATTCTTCAAGTAGGGATCACACCTAAATTTAGATATTTATTTGGTGCAGGAAAGGATAGGTTCAGAGCTTTTATAAATGCCGGACCTTCATTTAGAATAAATGCCAATGTTGAGATAGCTAATGAAGAATTAGATTCTGAGGCTTATGAGAATGTAGTTATTGGTGGTGTATACGGAGCTGGTTTCTCGCAAATGATAGGGGAAATGTTTGACGTAATGGTCGAAGTAGGGGCTATGAATGATTTTGTAGATAACTTCAATGATGAGTTTATAACCGGTGGTAGTAAGTTTTTTGATTTCTATGCAAGAGTAGGAATTCGATTCAGAATCTATGATGCAAGACGATAAAACATTGTAAATAATGTAATTAAGATCCTGCTAGGGCAGGATTTTTTTATGCAATGATTTTAATTTTTCGTAAATTAGTTATCTTACAACAAGGGATAACAACATGCCAAACTGGGGATACACCGCGATTATTGTTTTTGCAATATATATTATTGTAAGTGTAGCTTTGTACTATTTGCAAGAGTATTTCATTTTTAAACCTGAGAAATTAGATAAGGATTTTGAGTTTCATTACAAAAATCAGGTGGTAGAAGAGTATAATCTCGAAACAAGAGATGGAGCTATCTTAAATGGTCTTCATTTTATAGTCGAAAATCCTAAAGGAGTGGTACTGTATCTCAAAGGAAATTCTAAAAGTATAAAAGGTTGGGGGAAATTTGCAGTTGATTTTACTAGGCATGGATATGATGTATTCATGATTGATTATAGGGGATTTGGTAAAAGCACCGGAAGACGCTCATTTAAAGCTATTAAAAGAGATTTACAATTTGTCTACAATAGAATCAAAGATAAAGTAGATGAAAAACATATTATTTTATACGGAAGATCAATGGGATCAGGCTTTGCGGCAAAACTTGCTTCTATTAATAATCCCAGAATGTTAATTATGGATGCTCCTTATTATAGTCTTAGTAAGGTAGCGGGTAAATTTATTCCTTTTATGCCAGTGTCTTTGATCATGCGCTATCCTATTCCGACTTATAAATGGCTTAAATATGTAAATTGTCCAATTCATATTATCCATGGTACACATGATAAGTTAATTCCTTTTAAATCAAGTATTAAATTATCTAAGATTCGACCTAAACTTACCCGCTTGTACACGGTAATCGGAGGAGGACATAAAAACCTCAATAATTTTGAGTCCTATCATAAGATGTTGGGAGAAATCATTAATTCTAAAATGAAACGTTTAAATCTTTCTGACACCAGTATTGGAGTTATACATGCTGAAAAAAAGGTAAATGCCTAGAATACTAAAGAAAATAATAGGATTTAGCATTTTTGGCATTTTGTTCTACAGTATTATTATAGTAATTCTTTATTTTTTTCAAGAAAATATTCTTTTTCAACCAGAAGAATTACCAGATGATTATACATTTCAATTTGATCATCCTTTTGAAGAATTTTTTCTGGAAACTGACGAAGGAGTATGTTTAAATGCGATTCACTTTAAAAATAATAACCCTAAAGGCATTATTTTATACTTTCATGGTAATAGAGGAAGTCTAAGGAGATGGGGAGAGGTCGTCTTGTTCTTTGCCAAAAAGCAATACGATGTTGTCGTAATGGATTATAGAAGTTATGGAAAAAGTGCAGGAGAGATTACTGAGAAAAAATTGTATAGTGATGCGCAATTATTTTATAATCATATTTTGAAACAGTATCCTGAAGATCAAATTACGGTATATGGTAGATCAATCGGAACGGGAATTGCAACCAAAATAGCTGCAGACAATCAGCCTTGCAATTTGATATTAGAAACCCCTTACTATAATATTAAGGATATTGTAGAAAGTTGGTTACCTCATATTCCTACCAACGCACTATTGCGATTTAAAATACCTTCTGGATCATTTATTAAGAATGTAACTTGTACTGTCACCATATATCATGGTACTGATGATGGGGTAGTACCTTACCAAACAGGAGAACGTCTATACAAAAGTATTCCAACAAAAAATAAACAAATGATTACCATTCCCGAGGGATCTCATAACGATCTGATAGAATTTGAAGGATACTTAAATACCATTGATAAAATTCTTGAAAACAACTAATCTCAAAAAAATTAAGTTTTAATATATTAATATGCCATTAGAGCGTCTCTATACTCTCTTAAATCAGATATATTTGTTTTATTCTTAACACTTTTGGTTAGAGCAATTAAATACTTAAGACTTTCTACAGGGTCTGAAGCATTATTATTAGACGTCTCAGAAGAATCGTCAACGGGTTCGTCATCTGGGATGGGTATTAGAAAAGAGTTGTTTTCTTCAAGGTGCTCATAGGTAAATCTTAAAACCTTTACCACAAGTGGAATTTGTTCTTCTAAAGCATACTCTCTTAATTTCTTTAAATCTTCTACTAATGCATCTGTATTAATACCTTTTTTATCAAGGTCTTCCAGAATTTTATCGATTAATTTGATGGCCTTTTTATTTTCCAAAGGAGTAAAATTATATGATGGTTAATTAATGATCAGTGCAAATTTAATTTTTTCCAGAATTATCACCCCATGAAATAGTATTATTTATTTGAACATTGCATTTTTTTTTAATCCATGATGATTTAACAAAGCTGATCAATTTATTTTAAATAATTGATTTTCAATATTTTAAAGTAGTTTACCTGAACAAATACTAGTATTCCGGCTAAAGTTTGAGGTAAAACCGTAACCACATATACTACAATCCTCTTTATCTTTGAAGAGTATTCCAATTACAATTTTTCCCTTACTTTTTTTGTTTTCCCCAACACTTACCTCCTTAATCCTAAGGAGGTAAGTTCTTCTATATACCTATATGTTTTAAAATAAAGTTTGTGTTCTATGATCTTCTTCTTCTTAAATTGAACAACAATTATATTATTTAGAGGGAATTCAATATCTGATCTTTTTCCCTCAAGGAAAGCCATATTGTATAATTAGGCAGTCTAATCCAAACGTTCATACACCTGAAACTAAATTATAAATAGATAACCATTAGAAACCTATTTGCACCAAGCATTCCCCAAAAAGTGTCGTTGCGCTTTTGAAAAAGTATAGCAACAAGCGTTGTATGTGATAAAGCATGAAGCGATTCTCATTTGTAAATCAAGTGTTTGAAACGTTCCCCCATTTTCAGGAGTATATTTCAAAAACTATTCATTCATTTTAAACAGTAACGGATATCTGGTGTTGTAAGGACAATAAGTACCTCCAAGTTAATTTTCTCACCAGTTTTCGGTTAAGAAATAGACATATGTTTTTCTTGGAAAGACAAAAAATAGATTGGTGTGATGGTGATTCTCGATAACAGACTTAATGATTTTTTTTAGAACATTTTTCATCTGCCAAAAGGTTTTATTGTTTTATCCCACAAAAGTCTCTCACTACTATCGTAACTGCGACTCAAAAATAAACAAGAGAGGCTGTCTAAAAAGGCAGCTTCTTTTTTTTTTTGATAAGATTTGTGTTGTTTGTATTTTTAGATATGAAACGCACACAAGTCTGGAAGACCAACCATC
>NZ_JBHUHY010000034.1:0-200008 GCF_042682765.1 Aquimarina celericrescens
AACTAGGGGGAAGTAAACTTAATTGATCCTGATGGTTGGTCTTCCAGACTTGTGTGCGTTTCATATCTAAAAATACAAACAACACAAATCTTATCAAAAAAAAAAGCTGCCTTTTTAGACAGCCTCTTTTTATTCAATAAAAATATATCGTTTTCAAATTTTAAAGGTAAGTACAGGTCTTTTCGCATGGTTTACCACATCTTCACCCAGACTGCCATTAATAAAATGAGATATTCCTCTTCGACCATGGGTACTAATGCCAATCATACCAGCCTTAACAGACTCGGCAAAATTTAAAATTCCTTTTTCTACTGTGATATCGTTATAAATATTTAAGGTGTAGTTGTCGATTTCTAAATCAGCTATCATATCATTCATTTTGTTTTCGGTTTCATAGGTTGTTTTGAAACCGTTGGCCGTATTTACCCAAACCAAATGTAGTTTTGCATTAATTGATTTGGCAAATTCGTTGGCGGCTAATAAAGATGGCTTGTCTTCGTCATCAAAATTGGTGGCATATACAAAATCATCAATCTCAAATATTTCACAATCTTCCTTAATTACTAATACGGGTTTTTTAGAAGTGCGAACAATTTTTTCTGCGTTAGAACCAATAAACAATTCTTCAAAACCTGAAGATCCGTGAGACCCCATTATTATTATGTCTACATCATTTTTTGTGCTGGAATCGATAATACCATGCATTACGTCCTCAAAGCTCACTGTTTCAACTACCTCAATACCTTTCAAGAAATCCTGATCCAGAACTTCTTCAAATTTTTTATGAGTTTGTTTCATAAAAAAAACAGCTTCAGGAGCAGGTGCTGGTGTGCCAGAAGACATAAGATCTGTAAGGTGTACCGGAAGTTCTAAAATATGAAGTAAATAAATCGTAGCATCATTTTTTTTTGCAATCTGTGCTGCTACTTTTAATGCACTTTCTGCTTGTTTAGAAAAATCGGTAGGCACAAGTATACTCTTGATCATAATATTGCTTTTTGAAATATGTTAGTTAATTACATTATGTGTTCAAAATTTTAGAGTCATATCAAGATAGTTTACGAGAAGAGTATATATTGATAACTCTTTATACCAAAGAAAACTACCCAATATTGAATATATTAAAATTACAAAATAAATTCATTCTTTATCATGTTTTGAATCTAAGATATTATTACTATCTTTGCACCGTTGAAATTAAAAAACCAGATGGAGGGGACAAAAAGTCCCCTCTTTTTATCTATTTATGTCATTAAAAGATAAGGCTCAAAAATTATTAGAAGAAGCGCTCTTAGAAAACCCGTCTTTATTTCTAATCGATTACAAAATTAGTCCCGATAATAGTATTGAAGTTGTTATAGATGGAGATGAAGGAGTTAAGGTAGAAGATTGTATAGCTATAAGCAGAGCTATCGAACATAATCTTGATCGCGACCAAGAGGATTTTTCACTTCAAGTAATGTCTGCAGGAGTGTCAGAAGGGTTAAGGCATATTCGGCAGTACAAGAAAAATCTTGGCAGAAAACTAAAAATAAAAACCAACGAAGGGACAATAGAAGGGGAATTAATTTCAGTAACTGAAGATGCAGTTGCACTAACCTGGAAAACAAGAGAGCCAAAACCCGTTGGGAAGGGTAAGGTTACAGTTCTTAAAGAGGCCACTGTAGCTTATGAAAATATTGTAGAAGCAAAAGTTATGATAACATTTTAATTATAAATTGATATGGAAAATATCGCATTAATAGAATCATTTTCAGAATTCAAGGATGATAAGTTTATAGACCGAGTGACATTAATGTCTATCTTAGAAGATGTATTTAGAAATGCTCTAAAGAAGAAATTTGGTAGTGATGATAATTTCGATATCATTATAAATCCTGATAAAGGAGATTTAGAAATTTGGAGGAATCGTGTCGTAGTAGCAGATGGCGAAGTTGAAGATGATAACCAGGAAATTTCTTTGACTGCTGCTCGCAAGATTGAGCCTGATTTTGAAGTAGGTGAAGATGTTTCTGAAGAAGTGAAGCTTATCGATTTGGGAAGACGTTCAATTTTAGCACTACGCCAAAATTTGATATCCAAAATACACGAACACGACAATACCAATATATACAAACAATTTAAAGAATTAGAAGGGGAGATCTATACTGCAGAGGTGCATCATATTCGTCATAGAGCAATCATTATGTTAGATGATGAGGGTAATGAGATTATTTTACCAAAAGATAGACAAATACCTTCAGACTTTTTTCGCAAAGGAGAGAATGTACGAGGGGTTATAGAGTCTGTAGAACTTAAAGGAAATAAACCGTCAATAATTATGTCTAGAACCTCTCCGCTGTTTTTAGAAAAATTGTTCGAATCTGAAATACCTGAAGTTTTTGATGGATTAATCACAGTGAAAAAGGTGGTTAGAATCCCAGGTGAAAAAGCAAAAGTGGCTGTTGATTCTTATGATGATAGGATAGATCCTGTAGGGGCTTGTGTTGGGATGAAAGGTTCACGTATACACGGTATCGTAAGAGAATTGGGTAACGAAAATATTGATGTTATCAATTATACTAATAATGTACAGTTATATATTACCAGGGCTCTTAGTCCGGCAAAGGTAACTTCTATAAAAATAGATGAAGAAAGCGGTCGAGCAGAAGTAATGTTAAGGCCGGAAGAGGTTTCTAAAGCTATTGGTAGAGGTGGCCACAACATAAGATTGGCAGGTCAACTTACAGGTTATGAGATAGATGTATTTAGAGAAGGTGTAGAAGAAGATGTAGAGTTAACAGAATTTACTGATGAAATCGATTCTTGGATTATTGAAGAATTCTCTAAAATAGGATTGGATACAGCTAAGAGTATTTTAGAGCAAGATTTGGCTGATCTGGTAAAGAGAACTGACTTGGAAGAAGAGACAGTAAGTGAAGTAATCAAAATATTAAAATCAGAATTTGAGGATTAATAAACTCAATTAATTTATATTTGAGCATTAAATAAGAGGCGTTTATGGCTGAAGCAAAAACAATGAGATTAAATAAGGTATTACGTGAATTCAATATCTCGCTAGATCGGGCTGTTGACTTTTTGAGTTCAAAAGGTCATGATATTGATGCACGTCCTACCACAAAAATTTCTGAAGATATTTATCAGCTCTTGTGTGATGAATTTCAGACAGATAAGAGTAAAAAAGTAGCTTCAAAAGAGGTTGGAGAAGAGAAAAGAAAGGAGAAAGAAGCGCTACGTGTACAGATTGAGCATGAGCAAGAAGAAAAACGTAAGCAAGCCGAAGCCCGAGAAGTTGTTAAAGCCAAGGCTAAATTAAGCGGCCCTAAGCAAGTAGGAAAAATTGAATTAGACAAGAAAAAAGAAAAGGAAGAAGCATCACAGCCCGAAGAAAAGATCGATGTTTCTCCAAAGAAAGAAGAGGTAAAAAGAAAAGAACCTGAAGTAGTTTCAAATCGACCTGTTAAAAAAGGGATTAAAATTACAAAACAGGCACCTCCTAAAGAAACAAAACAAGAAAAGCCTGTAGAGCCTGTAGAACCAGTTGTTAGTAAAGATACTCCTGAAGTGTCAGAAACTGAAGGAACAGCTGAAACAGGAACAGTGAAAACCCAATATAAAAAATTGGATGGCCCCAATTTTACAGGTCAAAAAATTGATTTAACACAATTTAAAAAGCCAGCCAAAAAGAAAGACGACAAATCTGATAAAAAGACTGGTGGTGCTGGGACTGATGCCAAAAAACGTCGCAGAAGAATTAGTAAAGAAAGTGGTTCTCAAGGAGGAGGTAGACCAGGTGGAGGCCAAGGTGGTGGAAACCGAGGCCAGGGAGGCCGAGGTCGTGGACCGGCAAAAGGGAAAAGACCGCCTATAGTTAAAGAAGAACCGAGTGAAGAAGAAGTGCAAAAACAGGTTAGAGAAACCCTAGAAAAACTACAGGGTAAATCTAGCAAATCAAAAGCTGCAAAATACCGTAGAGATAAAAGAGATCAGCACCGTCAAAAGGCTGAGGATGATGTTGCACAACAAGAACAGGAAAGTAAAGTGCTTCAGGTGACTGAGTTTGTTACAGTATCTGAAGTTGCTACAATGATGAATGTATCTACAACCGAGGTAATATCAGCGTGTATGTCCTTGGGTATTATGGTAACCATGAATCAGCGTTTGGATGCAGAGACACTTTCTATAGTAGCAGATGAGTTTGGATACGAAGTTAATTTTGTGACTGCCGATATCGAGGAATCTATAGAAGAAGTGGTTGATGCACCAGAAGATATGGTTCCAAGAGCGCCAATAGTTACTGTAATGGGTCATGTAGATCATGGTAAAACATCATTACTTGACTATATAAGAGAAGAAAATGTAATCGCCGGTGAAAGTGGTGGTATTACTCAGCATATTGGTGCATATGGGGTTCAGCTCGAAAATGGACAGAAGATTGCATTTTTAGATACACCAGGTCACGAAGCATTTACCGCGATGCGTGCACGTGGTGCCCAGGTTACAGATTTAGCTATTATTGTTATTGCCGCAGATGATGATGTAATGCCGCAAACCAAAGAAGCAATTAGTCATGCACAAGCTGCTGGCGTTCCTATCGTGTTTGCTATTAATAAAGTGGATAGGCCAGAAGCAAATCCTGAAAAAATAAAGGAAAAACTTGCTTCTATGAATCTATTGGTAGAAGACTGGGGAGGTAAAATTCAATCGCATGACATTTCTGCCAAAACTGGTGCCGGAGTAAAAGAGCTATTAGAAAAAGTATTGCTTGAAGCTGAAATTCTTGAACTTAAAGCAAATCCTAATCGCCTGGCAACAGGTACTGTGGTCGAAGCATTCTTGGATAAAGGACGGGGATATGTATCTACTATCTTGGTACAAGCAGGAACATTGCGTGTAGGAGATTATGTTCTAGCAGGTAAAAATAGTGGTAAAGTGAAGGCTATGCAGGATGAACGTGGTAATGATGTGAAAGAGGCGGGTCCTTCTACACCAGTTTCTATTTTAGGGCTGGATGGTGCTCCACAAGCAGGTGACAAGTTCAATGTATTAGAAGATGAGCGTGAGGCAAAGGATATTGCATCAAAACGTGCTCAACTACATAGAGAACAGTCTGTACGTACACAACGACATATAACACTTGATGAGATCGGACGAAGAATTGCTCTTGGTGATTTCAAAGAGTTAAATATTATCCTGAAAGGTGATGTGGATGGTTCTGTGGAAGCATTAACAGATTCGTTCCAGAAGCTGTCGACTGAAGAAATTCATGTAAATATTATCCATAAAGCTGTTGGTGCAATTACAGAAAGTGATGTGCTACTGGCATCTGCTTCTGATGCAATTATTATAGGATTTAACGTAAGGCCCGCAGGTAATGCCAGACAGGTTGCAGA
This sequence comes from Aquimarina celericrescens, assembly GCF_042682765.1. NCBI lineage: Bacteria > Pseudomonadati > Bacteroidota > Flavobacteriia > Flavobacteriales > Flavobacteriaceae > Aquimarina > Aquimarina celericrescens. The sequence goes on from NZ_JBHUHY010000034.1 coordinate 5,394, forward strand.
TAAGGAAGAAATAGACATCAGAACGTATTCTATCATTTATGACGCTATAAATGATCTTAAAGATGCAATGGAAGGAATGCTTTCTCCTGTTATGAAAGAAGAAATTACCGGTACTGCCGAAATCAGAGAGACATTTAAGATTTCAAAAGTTGGTACCATTGCTGGATGTATGGTGCAAAGTGGTAAGATTTTTAGAAATTCAGGAATTCGATTGATCAGAGAAGGTGTGGTCGTATATACTGGAGAACTGGCTTCTTTAAAACGCTTTAAAGATGATGTTAAAGAAGTTAGTAAAGGATATGATTGTGGTCTCCAGATCAAAAATTATAATGATATAAAGGAAGGCGATATCGTTGAAGCATATCAAGAAGTTGCAGTGAAGAAAAAACTGTAATGTTGCTTGAAGATTATAACACAAAAAAACCTCTGATCAGAGGTTTTTTTGTGTTATGTATTTTTACGAGCTTAACAGAAATATTTTCATTCGGGCTTGAAAATAAATGCATTAGGAAACTTGTTATGCACTTCTTTAAGAGCTCTATCGGCATCGAGTCTTGTCCGGTAATTTCCTAACCAAACTTTATAATTCGGTGTTTCCCATCTAATTGTAGAATCCCACTGCGGAAATGTTTCTTTTGAAGATTTCATAATCTCGTTTGCCTGGTTCAAATTCCCATAATACAATTGGATTTTGTAGCGATCACTAAACTCCCCCTCTTTATCCATTTTGGATTTTAAATTAAGAAGTATTTTAATTCTTGGGTCTTGATTTATTGTAACAGCAGCTTCCGGCTGTTCTGTAAAAGTTATGGGTATAAAATTATTTCCATCAAGGTCGCTGGTAGAAGAATTTGAGCTGTTTTGAGCAACTAATGATGCTATACCAATAAGATAGAAACTTAGTGAAAAAATAAGAGGTTTTATGTTTAACATTCTCATTACAAATTAATTTGATACAAAGGTAAAGTTTAATAACTCAAAATTATTAAAAAATATTATTTAGAATTATTATAAATTAGTAGTTAACGCTTCTATAGCATTTCCAAAATCGACTTATTATAGTACTTTTGCTGTCGAATTAAAAGTGCCGGTTTTTTGATCTTTTTTAGATTATGATAGAAAAAACCATACCAAAATTAAGACGATAATTCTACTTAATAATATGAAACAGGTGAAATACCGAAATTCAGCCTCCAAAATCCTAATCCTAGGAACTGTTTTTTTATTTACTCTATTTAATCCTGTTTTTGGACAGGAGGAAGCGACTACCGATGTTGCTGTTACAGAAGAAGCTTCATCTGGAGGGGATGTAGCTAAAGGGGAGGAATTGTTCAAATCTCTTTGTGCGGCTTGTCATAAACGTTATAAAAGGGCAGTAGGTCCTGCGCTTTATGGGGTGGCAGATAAGTATGAGAGAGAATGGTTGTATTCTTGGATTAAAAATAGTGCTGCTATGATTGCTTCTGGTGATCCTCAGGCAATTGCTATTTATGAAGAATACAATAGGACTGCTATGAATGCATTTCCGCAATTGTCTAATACTGATATCGATAATATTTTGGCGTATGTAATGGTGCCAAAAGCCGAACCTGCACCAGCAGCAGCTGGAGCAACAGCTGATGCCGGAGCGGGCGCGACGGGTACCGGAGTTTCTATCGATGTTATTTTGGCAATACTTGCTCTTGTTTTTCTAATGCTCATGGTGGTACTGTTTTTGGTGAATAAAACCCTTCGAAGTTTTGCCGAAGCAAATAATGTGGAATTACCAGAGCCAGAAGTTAGAACACCCATCTGGAAAGCGTTTGTTCAAAATCAATTCTTAGTATTGGTTACGGCAATATTTTTATTGTTGGCTAGTGGATATTTTGTGTATGGGTATTTTATGCAGGTAGGTGTTGATCAAGGTTATGCTCCTATTCAGCCGATTCATTATTCGCATAAAATTCACGCTGGAGCTAATCAAATAGAGTGTAAATATTGTCATTCTTCTGCAAGAGTTTCTAAACATTCGGGGATTCCCTCTCTCAATGTATGTATGAATTGTCATAAGTCTATTGCTGAAGTAGCCGAAACCACGGCTACTGAAGAGTATTCTAAAGAATTTTATGATGGTGAAATCCAAAAGCTGTACAAAGCTGTTGGTTGGGATCAAAATACTCAATCTTATACAGGAGAAACAGAACCAGTAAAATGGGTTCGTATTCATAATTTACCTGATTTTGCATATTTCAATCATTCTCAGCACGTTAGTGTTGCAGGTATAGAGTGTCAAACGTGTCATGGTCCTGTTGAGGAGATGGAAATCATGTATCAGCACGCTCCATTAACTATGGGATGGTGTATAAACTGTCACAGAGAAACAAATGTGAAAGTTGCAGATAACAAATACTATGAGAAGATTCATAAAGAACTCTCAAAGAAATATGGTGTTGATCAATTGACGGCTGCTCAAATGGGTGGTCTGGAATGTGGTAAATGTCATTATTAATTAAAAATATCCGAAATTTCGGAAAATAGTAAGAAGCTAATATCAATTATATATGTCATCAAACAAGAAATACTGGAAAAGTGTTGAAGAGCTAAACGAAAATAGCTCTATTGTTGAGACGCTACAACAAAACGAATTCGTTCAGGAAATCCCAACGGATGAGTTTTTGGGAGATAAATCATCTTTAGAGAATTCTTCAACTTCTCGACGTGATTTTCTTAAATATGTAGGTTTTAGTACTGCAGCTGCTTCATTAGCAGCATGTGAAGGTCCGGTTAAAAAATCAATACCTTACGTAGTTCAGCCAGAGAGAATAGTTCCTGGGGTTGCGAATTATTATGCAACAACTATTGCAGACGGGTTTGATTTTGCTAGTGTTTTAATCAAAACCAGAGAAGGAAGACCTATAAAAGTAGAGAGTAATAATCTTGCGAAGTCTAACGGCGATGCTAATGCAAGAGTTCATGCTTCTGTATTATCATTGTATGATAGCTCTCGTCTTCAGGGGCCAAAAAAGGCTGGTGAAGATATAAGCTGGCAAGATCTAGATAAAGAGGTTGGGGCTAAGCTCAAAGCTCTGGGAGGAAAAAAGATCGTTTTGCTTACGCAAACTTTTGCAAGTCCTTCAACATCTAAATTAATAGGAGAGTTTAAAGCGAAGTATCAAAATGTTGCTCATGTTGTTTATGATACAGTCTCGCAAAGCGAAGCTTTGGATGCGTATCAAATGATGTACGGTAATAGAGCATTGGCTGATTATGATTTTTCTAAAGTAGATACTATCGTAAGCGTTGGAGCAGACTTTTTAGGAGATTGGCAAGGTGGAGGATACGATAGTGGTTATGCAAAAGGTCGTATCCCAAAAAATGGAAAAATGTCTAAGCATATCCAGTTTGAGTCCAATATGTCGCTTACTGGTGCTAATGCAGATACTAGAATTGCAATAACTCCTTCAGAACAAAAGCAAGTGCTTTCTGCATTATATGCGTATGTTACAGGTTCTGGTTCCAAAAGTTCATTAGGAGCTGATTTAGATGCAAAGGTTATTAAAGCCTCTGAGCATATTAGAAAAGCAGGAAGTAACGCAGTTGTGGTTTCTGGTGTTCAAGATGTTGATGCACAATTGGTCGTACTTGCAATTAATAAAGCTATCAAAAGTAAGGCTTTTAACGAAAGTACTCCACGCATGATACGACAAGGGGATGCAAAAGCGGTAGCTCAGCTTGTCAAAGATATGAATGCGGGTCGTGTAGGTGGATTGTTAGTCGCAGGAGTAAACCCGATGTATTCACTGCCTAATGCTGATGAATTTAAGACTGGCCTTGAAAAAGTAAATGCTTCGGGAGTTTCAGTTGCATTTAGTATGCACGATGATGAGACTGCAACATTATGCCAGTATACAGCGACTACGCCTCATTATCTTGAATCTTGGGGTGATGTAGAGTTAAAGAAAGGTAGCTACAGCTTAATGCAGCCCACGATTCGACCTTTGTTTGATACACGTCAGTTTCAGGAAACCTTATTAATGTGGATAGGAAATTCGTCAACATACCACGACTATATAAAAAACACATGGACAGGCGTTTTAGGAGGAACATCCTGGAATCAGGCTTTGCATGACGGGATACTGGTAAAACCGGTATTTCCGAAACAAGCATTAGAAGAAGCTCTCGAAACCCCTGAAGGAGATGCCGAGGCTGCTCCAATTTCTTCCGGTCCAAATGTTGCTGCAGCTGCAAGAAGACTTTCAATAGCAAAAGCGAGCGGATTAGAGCTTACTTTGTATACGAAAATATCTCTTGGTGATGGGCAACAGGCCAATAATCCTTGGCTACAAGAAATGCCAGACCCTATTACAAGAACATCTTGGGATAACTATTTGACGGTTTCTGCATCTGATGCTTCAGATCTAGGTTTGATTAATGAAAATGTAGCTAACGGTGCCCTAAACGGTAGTTATGCAAAAGTAACTGTTGCTGGCAAGGAAGTTATAGTTCCAGTTATTATACAGCCAGGTCAAGCAAAGGGTGCTGTAGGTTTAGCATTAGGATATGGTAAATCAAAAGGACTTAAGGAGGAAATGGTAGTGGGTGTAAATGCTTACCCTTTATATCAGGATTTTAACGCGGTGCAAAATGTTTCTGTCACTGCTGTTGAGGGGGTACATGAGTTTGCTTGTGTGCAGTTACATAATACACTAATGGGTCGTGGTGATATCGTAAAGGAGACGACACTTGAAATATTTAATACAAAAGATAAACACGAATGGAATGCGATTCCAGAGGTAAGTAAAAATCATATAGAGTATGAAGTTACTTCTCCTGAAGTTGATCTTTGGGATGAGTTCGATCGTTCTATAGGACATCACTTTAATCTGTCTATAGATCTAAATGCTTGTACAGGTTGTGGAGCTTGTGTGATTGCTTGTCATGCAGAGAATAACGTTCCAGTGGTTGGTAAGACCGAAGTGCGTAGATCTCGTGATATGCACTGGTTGCGTATTGACCGTTATTACTCTTCTCAGGATAGCTTTGAAACAGATAATGAAAAGAAAGATAACATTGCTGGTTTAGGGAGCTCTTTATCAGAATTTGGTGAAATGGAAACTCCAGCAGACAATCCACAGGTTGTATTCCAACCGGTAATGTGTCAGCATTGTAATCATGCTCCTTGCGAAACGGTATGTCCTGTGGCTGCTACATCGCATAGTAGACAAGGACAAAATCATATGGCGTATAATCGTTGTGTGGGTACAAGGTATTGTGCGAACAACTGTCCTTATAAAGTGCGTAGATTTAACTGGTTCTTGTATAACAACAATGACGAGTTTGATTATCATATGAATAATGATTTAGGTAGAATGGTTATTAACCCTGATGTTACCGTACGTTCTAGAGGGGTAATGGAAAAGTGTTCTATGTGTATCCAAATGACCCAAAAGACTATTTTGGATGCAAAAAGAGAAGGGAGAGCAATTAAAGATGGTGAATTCCAGACGGCTTGTTCTTCTGCTTGTTCATCTGGTGCAATTGTATTTGGTGATATCAATGATGAAGACAGCGAAGTAGCTAAACTCAAGGAAGATAATCGTATGTATCACTTACTAGAGCATGTGGGAACTAAACCAAATGTGATGTATCAAACGAAAGTAAGAAATACTACAGAAGCCTAATTAACTAAATAAAGAATCAATTCAATATATAAAGGATTATGTCTCATTACGAAGCACCTATAAGAAAGCCTTTAGTAACCGGCGATAAAACATATCACGATGTAACAATCGATGTTGCAGCACCGGTTGAAGGTAAAGCAAATAAATCTTGGTGGATTGTATTTTCTATCGCACTTATTGCTTTCCTCTGGGGGATAGGTTGTATTATATATACAGTTTCTACAGGTATAGGAACCTGGGGATTAAACAAAACAGTAGGATGGGCCTGGGATATCACCAACTTTGTATGGTGGGTGGGTATTGGTCACGCTGGAACTCTTATTTCGGCCGTGTTATTATTATTCCGTCAAAAATGGAGAATGGCAATTAACCGTTCTGCTGAGGCAATGACTATCTTTTCAGTTATTCAGGCGGGATTATTCCCGATCATTCATATGGGACGACCATGGTTAGCTTATTGGGTACTTCCTATACCTAACCAGTTTGGATCTTTATGGGTTAACTTTAACTCTCCATTACTTTGGGACGTATTTGCGATCTCTACATATCTTTCTGTATCATTGGTATTTTGGTGGACAGGTTTGTTGCCAGATTTTGCAATGATCAGGGATCGTGCAATTACACCCTTTAATAAGAAAATTTATAGTATTCTATCTTTCGGTTGGAGTGGTAGAGCAAAAGACTGGCAGCGTTTTGAAGAAGTTTCTTTGGTATTGGCAGGTCTGGCCACACCACTTGTACTTTCTGTACACACCATTGTATCGTTTGACTTTGCTACGTCAGTAATTCCTGGGTGGCATACCACGATCTTTCCTCCGTATTTTGTTGCAGGGGCAATTTTTTCTGGATTTGCGATGGTAAACACCCTTCTTATTATTATGAGAAAGGTCTCTAATCTTGAGAATTATATTACTATTCAACACATAGAATTAATGAACATAGTAATCATGATTACAGGTTCTATTGTTGGAGTCGCCTACATTACTGAGCTTTTTATAGCTTGGTACTCTGGAGTAGAATACGAGCAGTATGCGTTCTTAAACAGAGCCACAGGGCCTTATTGGTGGGCATACTGGGCAATGATGTCTTGTAACGTGTTCTCACCTCAATTTATGTGGTTTCCAAAATTAAGGAGAAGTATTATGTTCTCTTTCATTATCTCGATTGTTGTAAATATAGGGATGTGGTTTGAGCGTTTTGTAATCATTGTGACCTCTTTGCATAGAGATTATTTACCATCTTCATGGACCATGTTTTCGCCAACTTTTGTAGATATTGGAATATTTATAGGAACTATAGGTTTCTTCTTTGTGTTGTTCTTGTTGTATGCTCGTACATTCCCCGTGATTGCGCAAGCAGAGGTTAAGACAATTTTGAAATCTTCAGGAGAAAAATATAAGAAATTAAGAGAAGCAGGCATAGATCATAGGGATGAACTTCCTAAGGTTGGAGTTAAAGTTTCTTCAGATACAATAGAGAAAGAAGTTAAAACCAAGGATGTTATTACAGCGACCAAAGAGCAACTTGATGATTTGTTAGGTAATCTTGGAACCTTTGATCCTGCTACTCAAACTGCAGATGATCTTAAGAAAGTGAACGGCATAGGGCCGGTAATGGAGAAGAAACTAAACGAGATTGGGATATTCACTTTTGATCAGGTTAGTAAAATGACCGAAAAAGAATATGATTTGTTAGATAATATAACAGGGTCTTTCCCAGGAAGAGCGCAACGTGATGACTGGGCTGGTCAGGCCGAAAAACTTAAAAATAACTAGAAGTATGGCATCAAAAGTTATACATGCATTATATACAGATGATGATGTCCTGATGGACGCAGTAAAAAAAGTTCGTTCAGAGCATTATCATATCGAAGAGGTGTTTTGTCCTTTTCCTGTCCATGGTTTGGATAAAGCTATGGGGATTCCTCATACTCGTTTAGCGATTACATCTTTTTTGTATGGATGTGTAGGATTAACTGTTGCAATTTTGATGATGAATTATATCATGATCGAAGATTGGCCGCAGGATATAGGAGGAAAGCCGAGTTTTAGCTACATAGAAAATATGCCAGCTTTCGTTCCGATTATGTTTGAGCTGACGGTATTTTTTGCGGCACATTTAATGGTAATTACTTTTTATATGAGAAGTAGATTATGGCCATTTAAAAAAGCTGAAAATCCAGATGTTAGAACTACAGATGATCATTTTTTGATGGAAGTTGATGCGGGTAATCATGATGTAGAGAAGCTTACAAGTTTCTTAGGTAATACAGGAGCGGTAGAGATTAAAGTAATAGATAAGCAAGAAGATAACCATTAGTAATAATGAAAAAAACTATAAATATAGTAACAGTGGCAGTTTTGATGTTGACAGCTTTTTCTTGTAAAGAAGAAAGAAAGCCAAATTATCAGTATATGCCTAATATGTATGAATCAGTTGGTTATGAAACTTATGGGGAGTACCAAGTGTTTGAAAATGAACAGGAAGCTAAATTACCTGTAGAAGGGTCAATCCCTAGAGGATGGATGCCATACGATTATGAGAATTCTAATGAAGGGTATAAACTTGCCAAGGATTCGTTGAAAAATCCTATCAAATATACCAAAGAAAATGAAGAAGCAGGTAAGGCCTTGTATGATATATACTGTGCAATTTGTCATGGTTCAAAAGGTAAAGGAAAAGGATATTTGGTAGAAAGAGAAAAAATTCTTGGTGTACCAAGCTATGATGATGCCGGTAGGGCAATTACCGAAGGTAGTATATACCATGTAATGTATTACGGGATAAACTCAATGGGATCTTATGCTTCTCAAACCAGCGAACATGAACGTTGGCAAATTGTTCAGTATGTTCAAAAATTGAAGGCAGATCTTGAAGGAACAACTCCAAGAATTGATTCAGAAAGTGATGCACCATCTAATTTGATTCCTGCCGTTAATAAAAGACCAGAGGAAGAAGAATACCAAGAAACAGAAGCTCAGAATAACGCACAATAAGAAGTGCATAGTTTAAAAAGTTAAGAATAACGATATTATAAAGATATGTATACGCTATCAAACAGATTAAGATTATTTTCTATCATTCTTATGGTTGTAGGTCTTGTAGGTCTTATCATAGGATTTGCAGGTAGACCTGGGTCTATAGAAGAAGTAAAAGAAATGATGGCAGCGCACGATGCTCATGGAGGAGGCCATGGTGAGTCCGAAACCGAAACTTATAGCGGTAATACCGTGCATGCAGAGCATGATTTGGATAAAGACTTACACACTGGAGATGCACACTACGAACATATTTTACATCAATTGCAAAATAAACCTTGGGCTTCCTTGTATGTGGCAGCATTTTTCTTTTTTATGATTGCATTAGGGGTGTTAGCGTTTTATGCTATACAGTTTGCAGCACAAGCAGGATGGTCACCTGTATTATTTAGGGTTATGGAAGCCATAACTGCGTATTTAGTACCTGGGGGAATTATCCTTTTTGTAATATTAGCATTATCTGGATTTCATGTAAATCATCTATTTATCTGGGCAGATCCTGAAATTGTAGATCACGATAAGTTAATTCAAGGTAAGTCGAGTTGGTTAAATGGTACCGGATTTATTATTAGAGCTGCAATTTTTCTAAGCGGTTGGTTGTTATATCGACATTTTGCAGTAAAATATTCTAGAAAACAAGATGAAGAACCAGAAGGGAATAAATGGTATAAGAAGAGCTTTAAAATATCAGCCGGATTTTTAGTATTCTTTATTTATACAGAATCTATGATGTCATGGGACTGGATTATGAGTTTTGATCCTCACTGGTTTAGTACATTATTTGGATGGTATGTGTTTGCAAGCTTGTTCGTTTCTGGTATAACTACAATTGCATTAATAACAATCTACCTTAAATCAAAAGGATATTTAGAATTTGTAAATGACAGTCATATACATGATTTAGCAAAGTTTATGTTTGGTATTAGTATTTTCTGGACATACCTTTGGTTTTCGCAGTTTATGCTAATATGGTATTCTAATATCCCTGAAGAGGTAACCTATTTTATTACTCGTATAGAAGATTATAAGTTGCCATTTTTTGGAATGTTGGTTATGAATTTTATATTCCCATTATTAGTATTAATGAACAGTGATTTTAAACGGGTAAATTGGTTTGTAGTTATGGCTGGTATAGTTATTCTTTGCGGTCACTATATAGATGTTTTTAACATGGTAATGCCTGCTACTGTTGGTGAATCCTGGTTTATCGGTATCAGTGAAATAAGTGCTGTGTTATTGTTTTTAGGATTGTTCTTGTTTGTAGTGTTTAGAGCACTTACCAAAGCTCCGTTATTGGCAAAAGGAAATCCGTATTTAGAGGAAAGTAAACACTTCCATTATTAAAAAGTTTGAATTGTAAAAAAAGAAGATAGATAAAAATGACTGTATTCTTAACCATAGTAATTATAGCACTCTTTGGAATCACCTTGTGGCAAATGTCAAAGATTTTGAAACTGTCACAGTTGAAAAATGCAGATGATTCTCAAGTAGCAAACGATAAGGATAATAATATGCAAGGTAAGCTCATGCTTGGCTTTGTAATATTTATTTACTTATTAACTATATTTTGTTTTGTTCAATATCGTAGTTTTTTCCTTCCAGAATCGGCTTCAGAGCACGGTGTAGATTATGACCAATTGATGTTAATCTCTATGGTGCTTATTATGTTCGTACAAATAATTACGCAAGGACTTTTACACTACTTTGCATATAAGTACAGAGGGAAAAAGGAAAATAAAGCATTGTTCTTTGCAGATAATGATAAATTAGAGTTTATCTGGACAATTATTCCAGTTATTGTATTAGCCGGATTAATTATATACGGATTGTTCACCTGGACAGATATCATGAATATAGATGAAGAGGAAGGAGACCCTCTAATTGTAGAATTATATGCGTACCAATTTGATTGGAGAGCAAGATATTCAGGAGAGGATAATGTTTTAGGAAAAGCAAACGTTCGTTTTATAGAAGGTATCAATACATTGGGTATAGATGCTTCGGATAACTATGGAAAAGATGATAAAGTTACTAATGAGTTACATTTACCGGTGAATAGAAAAGTAATTTTCAAAATGAGATCACAGGATGTATTACACTCTGCGTATATGCCATTTTTTAGAGCTCAAATGAATGTGGTTCCTGGGATGATTACAGAATTTTCGTATACTCCTACCAAAACTACTGAAGAAATGAGAAATAGCGAATTTATGGTAGAAAAGGTAGCTACAATTAATAAGATTAGAAGAGAAAAAAGCAAGAAACTGGTGGCAGCAGGAGATGAGGCTTTAGAAACCTATGAGTTTGATTATTATTTACTATGTAACAAGATTTGTGGAGCTTCCCATTATAATATGCAGATGAAGATTGTTGTAGAGTCCGAAGAGGATTATCAGGAATGGTTAAAAACACAACAGACTTTTGGAGAGCAATTATCAGCTCAAGCAAGCAATTAAGAAGAAAAAGAAAAAGAAAGATTAATATTTTATTAAAAAAATAGCGATATGTCAGCAATAGCACACGTAGATGATCATGCGCATGATGACCATGGACATCATCATAAGGAGACATTTATTACCAAATATATCTTTAGTCAGGATCATAAAATGATCTCTAAACAGTATTTGATTACTGGTTTGATTATGGGTATAATTGGTATCGCCATGTCATTACTTTTTAGAATGCAATTAGCATGGCCAGACCATAAGTTTACTATTTATGAAATATTCTTAGGAAAATTTGGCACCGATGGTGTAATGGATCCTAGTATTTATCTGGCTCTAGTAACCATTCATGGTACCATTATGGTCTTTTTTGTACTTACTGCTGGTTTGAGTGGTACATTTAGTAACCTTCTTATTCCATTGCAGATAGGTGCACGCGACATGGCATCTGGATTTTTAAATATGATATCATACTGGTTGTTTTTTATAAGTAGTGTAATCATGGTATTGTCTTTATTTGCAGAAGCAGGTCCAGCGTCTGCGGGATGGACAATATATCCTCCTTTAAGTGCCTTACCACAGGCAATAGGTGGTTCTGGAACGGGTATGACCTTATGGTTAGTGTCTATGGCAATATTCATTGCTTCATCACTTTTAGGTTCATTAAACTATGTCGTTACAGTAATTAACCTGCGTACTAAAGGAATGTCTATGACAAGAATGCCATTAACCATTTGGGCATTCTTTGTAACTGCGATAATTGGTATTGTATCTTTCCCTGTACTGCTATCTGCAGCGTTATTGTTGATCATGGATAGAAGTTTTGGTACTTCATTTTATCTAAGTGATATCTATATTCAAGGTGAAGTCTTACATAATCAGGGTGGTTCACCAGTTCTTTTTGAACATCTATTTTGGTTTTTGGGACATCCAGAGGTATATATCGTACTACTACCGGCATTAGGGATAACATCAGAAATTATTGCTACCAATGCTCGTAAACCTATATTTGGATATCGAGCGATGGTCGCTTCAATTTTAGCAATTGCATTTCTTTCTACTATTGTTTGGGGTCATCACATGTTCGTTTCTGGGATGAATCCGTTTTTAGGATCTGTATTTACATTTACTACTTTATTAATTGCAATTCCTTCAGCAGTAAAAGCATTTAATTATATTACTACATTGTGGAAAGGTAATTTACAGCTGAATCCTGCCATGTTGTTTTCAATAGGATTAGTATCAACTTTTATTACAGGTGGACTTACCGGAATTATTCTTGGGGATAGTACATTAGACATTAATGTTCATGATACATACTTTGTAGTAGCACATTTCCACTTGGTAATGGGTATTTCTGCCTTATATGGATTATTTGCAGGAGTGTATCACTGGTTCCCTAAAATGTTTGGTAAGATGATGAATAAGAATCTTGGATACGTACATTTCTGGGTGACTGCTATAGGAGCTTATGGGGTATTTTTCCCGATGCACTTTATCGGTATGGTAGGACTGCCCCGTCGTTATTACACCAACTCGGCATTTCCTTATTTTGATGACCTATCTGATACAAATGTACTAATAACAGTCTTTGCATTAATTACCGCAGCGGCACAATTGGTATTCTTGTATAACTTTATAATTTCTATGTTTTATGGTAAAAAAGCCGTTCAAAATCCATGGAAATCTAACACTCTTGAATGGACTACTCCGGTAGAGCATATACATGGTAACTGGCCTGGCGCTATACCTCATGTATATAGATGGCCATACGATTATAGTAAAACTAAAGAAAATGGCGAATATGTAATCGAAGGCCAAGATTTTGTTTCACAAATCACGCCATTGCAAGAAGGAGAAGAAGAATTACATCATTAAGAGATGTTTAAAAATATTGAAAAGCCTTTTCATTTTTATGAAAAGGCTTTTTCTTTTTCTAGTATATTTGTTTACACATGTGATTTGATTCATTGAGATCAAACAGATGTGCTTTTTAATGATGGTGTATACATGAACGAAAATCTCAATCCAACAAACGAAAATTTTTCGAACGAAGATCTTGATGTTGAAAGAGCTTTAAGACCTCTCAATTTTGAGGATTTTGCAGGGCAGGATCAAGTATTAGAAAACTTGAAGATTTTTGTTCAGGCAGCTAACTTACGTGATGATGCTCTGGATCATACATTATTTCATGGTCCTCCAGGACTGGGTAAAACTACACTAGCACACATACTGGCAAATGAGTTAGGAGTAGGGATTAAAGTCACCTCTGGTCCTGTATTAGATAAACCTGGTGATTTGGCAGGATTATTAACTAATCTTGATGATAGAGACGTTCTGTTTATTGATGAGATTCATAGGTTGAGTCCTATAGTCGAAGAATACTTGTATTCTGCCATGGAGGATTATAAGATTGATATTATGATCGAAAGTGGGCCAAATGCACGAACGGTACAAATCAATCTTAGTCCATTTACACTGATAGGTGCAACTACACGTTCCGGACTGCTTACTGCACCAATGAGAGCACGTTTCGGTATTCAATCTCGACTACAATACTACACTACAGAATTATTATCTACTATAGTACAAAGAAGCGCTTACATACTAAAAGTGCCTATTTCTATGGAGGCCGCTATTGAGATAGCGGGTAGAAGTCGTGGTACACCTCGTATTGCAAATGCTTTATTGCGAAGGGTACGCGATTTTGCTCAAATCAAAGGAAATGGAAAGATAGATATCGAAATCTCAAAATTTGCTTTAAAAGCACTCAATGTAGATGCTCATGGTCTGGATGAAATGGATAATAAAATTCTGACTACCTTAATAGATAAATTCAAAGGAGGTCCTGTAGGTATTACAACGTTGGCGACTGCAGTTAGCGAGAGCGCAGAAACCATAGAAGAAGTTTATGAACCATTTTTGATTCAGCAAGGGTTCATCATGCGCACTCCAAGGGGTAGAGAGGTTACAGAAGCAGCATACAAACACCTAGGTAGAATAAAGGGAGGAATCCAGGGAGGATTGTTTTAGTAATTCTAGTATTTTAAGAACACTAATTATATGAGTGATATGATTCCTGAAGTTTCTTTTTTTGAAGTTCTTAGAAATGCTAGTCGTATTCTTAAGAATCCACTTCCCTTTCATCATAAAAATTTTGAGAAACACGGAGATATTTTCAGGGTTAATCTAGGTTTTGGTCAAAGCGTAATTTTTACACGCGATGCTGGTCTTGCAAAGCATACATTGCAAAAACACCATAGAAATTATCGCAAATCTGAGTTGCAAACCAGAGATTTAGCCAAATATATTGGTGAAGGACTTTTAACCGCAGATGGTGAAAAATGGTTAGAACAACGCAGGCTAATACAACCGGCGTTTCATAAAAAAAAATTGGAAGAAATTATTGTAACAATTAAAAGTGTTGTGGTAGCAGAGCTGTCCAAAATTAAACCAAATAAAACATTTAATATATATCCTTTAATGGGTGATCTCGCCTTTCAAGTGGTCGCCAAATCATTATTTAGCTATACAGATACTAAAAATATAATCTCCCGTCTTCAATATATTACAGAGACCGCTCAGAAATCATTAATAAAGGAAATAAGGCAACCCTATAAGCGGTGGTGGTTTCACCTTAATGGGAAAATCAAAGGGACACTTCGGCTTACGCAAGAAGCTCGTGATATCTTAAATGGTATTATTGAAGAACGTAAAAATTCTAAAGAAAAATACAACGATTTACTGGATATGCTTTTAGAAGCAAGATATGAAGATGGAAGTGCAATGGATAATGAACAGTTAATTGATGAGATTTTGATACTTTTTACTGCAGGTCATGAGACCACATCGAACGCTTTGACATTTACATTGTTATTGCTGGCAAACCATCCAGAAATACAAGAGAAGGTATATCAAGAGGTTTCAGATATGTTTTCTTCTGATATATCGGCAATAGAACAAATAGCAAAGTATCAATACACCAAACAGTGTATAGAAGAATCTATGCGCTTATATCCGCCGGCATACTTTTCTGATCGTGTCGCAATTGAAGACGATATGTATAAAGATTTCTTTTTAAAAAAAGGAACTACCATACTTATATCTTTTTTTGAGATACATAAGCATAAGGACCTTTGGAAGGATCCACTAAGCTTTAACCCCGATCGATTTGCTCCCGAAATCGATAAAAAAGAATATTCAGACTCGTATTTCCCCTTTGGAGCAGGGCCACGAATGTGTATTGGTAATAATTTTGCCATGTATGAAATGGTTCTTGCCATTAGCGAATTAGTTAGAAAATATAAAATAACTCCATCTTTTAACACGATTGAAATCAAACCATTAATTACATTAAAACCCAAAAACGCATTACTATCCCTTACTCTACGATAAGGGTATTTCTATCTAGTGAATTGATATTTACAAGAAAGGTTTCTTTTTTTTGAAACTTAGATCAATTACTTTTGAACCTGGATAATACCATAGAACTTAGTAATAAGAATTGAAAGTCCAATAAAATCTAGTCTTTTCTAAATTTCTACATAGCAGTTTGCCCTGAGCTCAGTGGAAGAAGGGTTATGATTAATTTTAAAAAAGTAACGAAACAACAGATTTTGAAGGAGTTTCAGCTCGATTTCCTATAACGTAGTCCAGGTTGAATATATAGTATCCATAAATTCTGTTTAGAAATTGAATCGTAAAGCAAAAAACGCACAACAGATTAAAGCCGAAGCCAAAAGAATCGGTTTTTTATCTTGTGGTATTAGCAAAGCAGAATTTCTTGAAGAGGAGGCTCCGAGACTTGAAAAATGGCTTAATCAGAACATGCATGGCGAAATGAAATATATGGAAAATCATTTCGACAAACGACTTGATCCTACAAAATTAGTAGAGGGTTCCAAAAGTGTGATCTCTTTGCTTCTCAATTATTATCCTTCAGAAACACAAAAAGATCCAAATGCCCCCAAGATATCAAAATACGCCTATGGAGCCGATTATCACTTTGTAATTAAAGACAAATTAAAACAGTTATTGTATTTTATTCAAGAAGAGATAGGAGATATTCACGGAAGAGCTTTTGTCGATTCGGCTCCGGTTTTAGATAAAGCCTGGGCGGCAAGAAGTGGTTTGGGATGGATTGGGAAAAATAGTAATCTTCTTACGCAACAAATAGGTTCTTTTTATTTTATAGCAGAGCTTATTGTAGATCTTGAGCTTGAATATGATACCCCTGTAACCGATCATTGTGGAACTTGTACCGCATGTATAGATGCCTGTCCAACACAAGCCATTGTAGAACCTTATGTGGTAGACGGAAGCAAATGTATTTCGTACTTCACCATAGAATTAAAAAGCGAACTCCCCGAGAGCTATAAAGGTCGGTTTGATAATTGGATGTTTGGTTGTGATGTATGCCAGGATGTATGTCCATGGAATCGTTTTTCAAAACCACATAGTGAACCTCTATTTCATCCTAAACCCGAGCTTTTAGAAATGTCTAAGAAAGATTGGGAAGAAATAACACAAGAAGTATTTTCTAAAGTTTTTCAAAAATCTGCGGTAAAAAGAACAAAGTTTTCTGGGTTAAACAGAAACATTAAATTTTTGAAGGACGAATGAGTTTTTTGTTGAAAATTTGATAATACAAACGCTTACACAAAAAGTTTTAACCATTTATAATATTAAAAACCCAATCATTTTATAAGAATCTTGTATATTCAACAAGTTTTTTAACAAAAAATAAACAATTTTGTTTTTTAAAGTCTTCCCAGATCTTTTGCTTTAAAAACGATTAGTCTTTGGTTTAGCTTAAATACTTCACACATGAACGAATTATCGTATATCGACATTACCGTTATCGTAGTTTATTTGATTGGAATAATTATCTACGGAATATCAAAATCAAAAAGAGGAAGTTCTGAAGATTATTTTTTAGGGGGAAGAACAATGACCTGGCCTATTGTGGGGATTGCACTTTTCTCTGCAAATATATCAAGTTCTACTCTGGTTGGATTAGCATCAGATGCGTATCAAACCAATATCAATGTTTATAACTACGAATGGTTTGCCGTAGTAGTTTTGATATTTTTTGCAATATTCTTTCTTCCATTTTATCTCAGGTCTGGAGTGTATACGATGCCCGAATTTTTAGAAAGGCGATATGATAGCAGATCCAGATATTACTTTTCTTTTATTACCGTTGTCGGAAACATTTTGGTAGATACTGCAGCAGGCTTGTATGTAGGTAAAATAGTATTAACACTTTTGTTTCCTTCTTTAGATTCAACATTAATTTTGATAATTCTCGCTGTGGCAGCAGCAGCATATACAATTCCGGGAGGACTTAACTCTGTAATTCAAACAGAGGTAATTCAGGCGATTTTATTAATACTAGGATCATGTCTACTTACTTACTTTGCTTTTGACCAGCTTGGAGGGGGGTGGTCTGGTATGATGGCAAAGCTCGATGTAATGCTGTCTGCGGGTGATGTAAATTTTGGTGACAGAGCGGCTGAAGGTAAATATATACCTCAAAATTCTGATGAAGTATTTAGTCTGGTACGACCTAGTAACGATGAATTTATGCCTTGGTGGGGATTATTAACCGGGGTGCCCCTATTAGGATTTTACTTCTGGGCGAATAATCAATTTATGGTACAACGTGTACTGGGGGCCAAGGATTTAAATCATGGTAGATGGGGTGCTCTTTTTGCCGGTTTATTGAAGTTACCTGTAATTTTTATTATGGTCGTCCCCGGAGTATTAGCACTTCTTTTATTTAGTACATTAGATATAACAGGACTTAATTATGCATTAACAGATGGTACTATTTGTAATAACCTTGCAGATTGTCCCAACCTTACCTATCCAGTATTGCTATTTCAATTACTACCGGTGGGAGTTTTAGGCCTAGTGGTTGCAGGATTAATGGCAGCAATGATGTCATCGGTTTCTGCCACATTTAATTCGGCGTCAACCTTAGTAACAATGGATTTTGTAAAGCAACTTAGACCTGAATTAACTAGCAAACAATTGGTAAGAGTAGGCCAGATTACTACAATAATCCTGGTGGTTTTAGCAATTTCCTGGGTGCCATTAATAGAAAAAGTGAGTGATTCCCTTTGGACATACTTACAATTGGTGATTGCCTATACGTGTCCGCCAGCGGTTTCTACATTCGTTTTGGGATTGTTTTGGAAACGGGCGAACGGAACAGGTTCGATTGTAAGTTTGTTAACGGGTTTTTCATTGGCTATTCTAATGATATTGTCACAGACCTTCGAATGGGTTCCCGAAGTAAACGATCTTCATTTTCTTGCAAAAGCAACATGGTTATTTGTCATTTGTGTTACCCTTCATGCTATCGTAAGTTTAGCAACAAAACCCCAATCAGAGCAGCAGATCAAAGAGTATACTTATAAAAGAGAAATGTTTGTTGAAGAATCAAAAGACCTAACCGATTTACCCTGGTATAAAAATTATAGAACATTATCTATAATTCTTTTAATTGTTACTGCCATTGTTGTAGGATTCTTTTGGTAACAAAGATTGGAAGATCATGAGAAAACAGAATTTTCAATTTCAGTATGTAGTAGTTATCATTAGTATTCTTCTTTTCGCAGGTTGTCAAGAGAATACTGTAGAGAAAGCAACAAATGAAGAAATACTCGATAAGTTGATTACCCAGGAAGATACAGATGGTGATAAAAAGATCACCATTGATGATAAAGGCCCAAAGAAGTTTGAGTTCATAGATGCCACAGGGAAACCTAATGTTATCGAAGGTACATACCATCTGTCAAATTTACTTCAGGAATTGGCAATTGCAGAAGATAACGGCACCATTTCGATGGATAAGATTACTGAAGCTCCTTCAGATCGTATTTCCAGATTGATCAGGACAAGATTTTGGGATAATCTTACCCGATCTATTGATAAAGAAGGATTGGAAAAAGTACTTGGTGATACAAAATCTACTACAAATACCCTCCGGTTATACATTCCGCACAATGATGAAGTAGCCGCAACGTACTTCAAATCATTAGAATCAGATTTTCAGAAGCTTAAGGTAGTAGTTCTCCCAAAAGAAATCACAGCAGAATTTGTGAAATCTCTTAATCATAAACCTGGGATCCTTAATTTGGGGTACACTAAAAAGGGCAAAGAATATAATGGGAAACCTTTTGTAGTACCAGGAGGAAGGTTCAACGAAATGTACGGTTGGGATAGTTATTTCGAGTCAGTTGGATTACTTATTGATGACCGCGAAGACTTAGCGATGTCTATGGCAGATAATTTTGCATATCAAGTTGAGCATTATGGTAAGATTTTAAATGCCAATAGAAGCTATTATCTCACTAGAACACAACCACCCTTTTTTAGTTCTTTGCTTAAAGAGATTTACACAAAAAATCAGGATATTTCAAAAGATTGGCTTGCCAAAAACCTTAAAATGGTAATTAAAGAATATGAAACGGTTTGGATGCAAAAAGGAGTGCGTTTGACAGATAATGGTTTAAATCGTTTTTATGGTGAAGGAATTGGGATACCTCCCGAAACTGAAGAAGGGCATTTTGATTTTGTCCTAAAGAAATATGCTGAAAAGCATAAGCCAGATTTTGAGTCTTTTAAGGTAATGTATCAAGATGGTAGCATTAAAGATAAAGCACTTGATGAGTATTTTACTCACGATCGCTCCATGCGCGAAAGTGGACATGACACTTCTAATCGATTAGATGATGTGTGTGCCAATCTCAATACGGTCGGCCTTAATAGCTTATTATATAAATATGAAGTCGATATAGCTTTTATGATTAAGGAAGTGTTTAATAATAACTTTCAAGATACGAATGCTGAGTTTTGGTTGTCAAAAGCTAAAAAAAGAAAAGATCTAATGAACGAACTGATGTGGAATGATGAGATTGGTGGATATTATGATTATAATTTTGTAACTAAAAAACAACAAAAAATAGAATCGGCGACAAATTACTATCCTTTATGGGTTGGAATCAGTTCTGATCATCAAGCAGACAGAATGATTAAGAATTTGTTTACCAATCTAGTTGAAAAAGGAGGGATAGCAGGCACTACTGATATTTCAGATAAAACAAATCCTAATGCGCCGCAGCGTCAATGGGACTATCCTAACGGTTGGGCGCCACATCAAATGATTATTTGGAGAGGACTAAGTAATTATGGATATAAAAATGAAGTCCAGGAACTTGTATATCGTTGGTTATGGATGATTACAAAAAATGCAGTAAACTACAATGGTACGATCCCAGAGAAGTATGACGTGGTAAAATGTACTCATAAAGTATATGCAGAATACGGTAACGTAGGCACCGAGTTTGACTATATAACTCCAAGCGGTTTTGGATGGATGAATGCGTCTTATCAATTAGGGCTAAGTTTTTTAAATGAAGATCTTGAAGACAAACTGGATAAATTAGTAGATCCTGACCATATTTTCAAAAAAGAAAAGAAATGATTATCAAATATTCAACATAACTCTTAAAAAACCAAACACTTTTCTTGTATGTTGATTTTTCTAAAGATTACAAGCTATTAATTTTTGCATCTCGTGTAGAGGTGTAACTTTGTATTGCACATTTATTTTGATTTAGTATGAGTATTGAAAGTAAAAGAAGAGAAGCTTTAGTATATCACGCAAAGCCAACCCCAGGAAAAATCAAAGTGGTTCCTACAAAAAAATATGCGACGCAAAGAGATTTGTCTTTGGCATATTCTCCTGGTGTAGCAGAACCTTGTTTAGAAATAGAAAAAGAAAAATCAAATGTTTACAGATATACAGCAAAAGGAAATCTAGTAGCAGTAATATCTAATGGCACTGCGGTTTTAGGGTTGGGCGATATTGGTCCCGAAGCTTCAAAGCCTGTAATGGAAGGGAAAGGATTGCTTTTTAAAATTTTTGCAGACATTGATGTATTCGATATCGAGGTAGATACTAAGGATGTTGATGCTTTCATAGAAACGGTTAAGAATATTGCGCCAACTTTTGGAGGAATAAATCTTGAGGATATAAAAGCTCCTGAAGCATTTGAGATCGAAAGACGATTAAAAGAAGAACTTGATATCCCGGTAATGCATGATGATCAACACGGTACAGCTATAATTTCTGCCGCCGCATTATTAAACGCATTAGAGATAGCAAAGAAGAAAATTGAAGATGTAAAAATAGTGGTAAGTGGGGCAGGAGCGGCTGCGGTTTCTTGTACACGTCTTTATAAAGCTTTTGGCGCAAAGGCTGAAAATATTGTAATGACCGATAGTAAAGGGGTCATCAGAAAAGATAGAGAGAGTTTAACTAAGGAAAAGGCTGAGTTTGCTACAGACAGAGATCTAAATGAACTAGAGGATGCTATGAAAGATGCAGATGTATTCATAGGGTTGTCAATGGCTAATCTGGTTTCGCCAGCAATGCTATCATCAATGGCCGATAATCCTATCGTTTTTGCCATGGCAAATCCCGATCCAGAAATAGAATATGATCTTGCGATAAAAACTCGTAAAGATGTAATCATGGCTACCGGAAGAAGTGACCATCCTAATCAGGTGAACAATGTGCTAGGTTTTCCTTTTATTTTCAGAGGAGCTCTGGATGTAAGGGCTACAGCGATTAATGAAGAAATGAAAATGGCGGCCGTAAAAGCACTAGCCGAACTTGCGAAAGAACCTGTGCCAGAACAAGTGAATATAGCCTACGGAGAAACACGTCTCAATTTTGGTAGAGAATATATTATTCCAAAACCTTTTGACCCTAGATTAATCGCAAAAGTACCACCTGCTGTGGCCAAAGCGGCTATAGAAAGTGGAGTCGCAACAGAGTCGATTACTGATTGGCAAAAATACGAAGATGAATTGCTGGAAAGAATGGGTAACGATAATAAACTAGTGAGGTTGTTATTGGATAGAGCGCGCACAAACCCCAAAAGAGTGATCTTTGCCGAAGGCGATCATCTCGATGTGTTAAAAGCAGCACAAACCGTAAAAGAAGAAGGGATTGCAATACCAATTTTATTAGGTCGAAGAGATATAATCTTAGAGTTGATGAAAGAAATCGATTTTGATCCTAGCGATGTGGCGATAATAGATCCTAAATCAGATGAGGAGTGTGATCGTAAGAACGGCTATGCTAAAAAATATTGGGAGACTAACAAACGTAAAGGTATTACTTTGTATGACGCAGAAAAGCTAATGCGTGAACGTAACTATTTTGCTGCTATGATGGTTAATGAAGGAGATGCAGATGCGCTACTTTCTGGGTATTCTCGAAGTTATCCAACTGTAGTTAAACCAATGCTGGATCTTATTGGATTAGCCAAAGGCGCTACCCGAATTGCGACTGTAAATGTAATGATGACCGATAAGGGACCACTGTTTATAAGTGACTCATCTATTAATATTGATCCTTCTTCAAAAGAATTAGCAAAAATAGCTCAAATGACAGCAAAAACTGTCGAAATGTTTGGTATCAAGCCGGTGATTGCAATGGTTTCCTACGGTAATTTTGGATCTTCTAAGCATCCAAATGCCACCAAAGTGAGGGATGCAGTAGCTTATTTGCACCGATATTATCCAAATATGCTTGTTGATGGAGAGTTGCAAATGAATTTTGCTTTAAATAGAAAGCTACGAAAAGATAAATTTCCGTTCTCCAAATTAAATGGACAAAAAGTAAATACATTGGTATTCCCAAATCTTGATTCTGCTAACAGTAATTATAAATTATTAAGCGAATTGAATAATGCCGAATCGATAGGGCCAATCATGATGGGTATGGCCAAACCCGTACATATTCTTCAATTAGGAGCCAGTGTAGAAGAAATGATTAACATGGCGGCAGTCGCCGTTATTGATGCGCAAGAAAAAGAAAAGAGAGATCTGCATTTGTCAATGATTTCCAAAAATGTATGATAGATATTGGTTGTTAATACTGAAGATTTTTCGCAAATAGTTATAAATAAAGTAGCTCTTCAAAAAATAGTTACTGTTAAGACCATGAAACAATTAAGGCATGAATAAGATTTTATGATAGAGAGATTTAGGAATGCTTTAATTTTGGATTAGAGCGAATTTACTTCATTTCTTTTTCGAATCGAAAATTTAAATATAAACAGTTTTTGCCGCATATTAATCAGTTGGTTTGGGACAAGTAGAACTCTAAAATAATCTGGAAATTTTAACAATTGATTTTAGGCTTATATAGCAGTCCTTCAATCATTATCACTGGAGAGATTCACAAATTTTAGGTTACTTATAATATTGAAGTTTTGTTTGGAGCAATTTTGTTTTGTGAATAAATATTTATCAATGAATAAGTAGGTTTTTGAACGGTTTGTATTCTTTATCATGAGTTTTTGGAGTTTTATCGATATCTAATCAATAAACGATTTTGGTTATTAGAATTTTATTACATTTGGTTGCTTAACATCAATTTAACAAATGATCACACATATCAAAGGGAGGCTTATTGAAAAAAATCCGACCGATGTAGTAATAGATTGTGGAGGTGTAGGCTATCTGTTACATATTTCACTTCATACATTTTCTTTACTTCCAGAAGGAGAGCTTCTGCAATTATATACACATCTTCAAATCAAAGAAGATTCTCATACTTTGTTTGGTTTTGTAGAAAAATCTGAAAGAGAGATTTTTAAACTTTTAATCTCTGTTTCAGGTATCGGAGCAAGCACGGCTAGAACTATGTTGTCTTCATTACATCCTGATCAAATTAAAGAAGCAATTGCATCTAATGATGTGGCCACTATTCAATCTATAAAAGGAATAGGAGCAAAAACTGCTCAGCGAGTAATTATCGATCTAAAAGATAAAATTCTTAAAGTCTATAATATCGATGAAGTTTCTGTGTTACAAAGCAATACTAACAAAGATGAAGCGTTATCAGCATTAGAAACTCTTGGATTTAACAGAAAGTTAGCAGAAAAAGCTATAGATAGAGTTCTAAAACAATCCCCAAAAGAAACAGTTGAAAATATTATTAAACAAGCACTAAAAAATTTATAAAAACATTGAGTTCCTCAAATTACTTACACTTCAATTTTTTTAGAATAGTAGTATGTTTGATAACACTTTGTAGCGGGGTGTTGCATAGTCAGGAAAACGAGACCGTTCGAGATTCGACGAGTACTACATTTTCTATGGGGGAGATTTCATTGCCGGATCCCAATAGTATTATCACCAAATATGAGTACGATCCGATCACTAATCGATATATCTATCGTGAGATGTTGGGAGATTTTAATGTACGATATCCACTTTTTCTAACTCCTAAAGAATTTGAAGCATTAGTAGAAGAAGAGCAAAGAAGGGATTATTTTAAAGAAAAAATAGAAGCTTTTAGTGGTAAGAAGGATGGAAGTGAAGAAAAACGTAAGAATTTACTTCCAATTTTTTATGTAAATTCAGGATTCTTTGAATCTGTTTTTGGTGGCAATGAGATAGAAATTATTCCCCAGGGATCCGTAGAAATGGATCTGGGGTTATTATATACCAAACAGGATAATCCTGCTTTTTCTCCCCGTAACCGTAGCAACTTTACCTTTGATTTTGATCAAAGAATCAGCTTAAGTTTATTGGGTAAAATAGGAACAAGGTTACAAATAACTGCAAACTATGACACCGAATCTACTTTTGATTTTCAGAACCAGTTGAAATTAGAATATACGCCTACCGAGGATGATATTATACAAAGTATTGAAGTTGGTAACGTAAACATGCCTTTGAATAGTTCTTTGATTCAAGGAGCACAAAGTTTATTTGGGGTTAAAATGGGACTTCAGTTTGGTAGAACAACTATTACCGGTGTATTCTCAGAGCAAAGATCAGAGACCAGATCTGTAAATGTACAAGGTGGAGGTACGGTAGAAGATTTTGAACTCTTTGCTTTGGATTATGATGAGAATCGACATTACTTTCTTTCTCATTATTTTAGAGATAATTATGACAGAACTTTGGCTAGTTATCCGTTTATAAACAATAATGTTCAGATTACAAGAATAGAAGTTTGGGTTACAAATCGTGCTACAAGTGCCCAAACCTTAACAGATGCGAGAAACATTGTTGCGCTCCAGGATTTGGGTGAGGCACCGGTTACTGGAAATTTTACAATTCCACCAAGTTTGTTTAACGTAGGGCCGGGAGCTTTTCCTGCCAACAGAAATAATGATTTAGATCCTTTCGATATTGGTCCAGAAGGTCCAGTAACCGAAGCAGTAAGACAAATCTCAACAGTACAACAGGGTTTTATTGGCCCCATAGCTAACTTTAATGAAGGCTTTGACTATGCTATTTTAGAAAACGCACGCCAGTTAAATCCTAGTGAATATACCCTAAACACTCAGTTAGGCTATATTTCTTTAAATCAGCGATTGAATAATGATGAAGTATTGGCAGTGGCATATCAATACACCGTGGGAGGAGAGGTTTTTCAGGTGGGTGAGTTTGCTAACGATGGTGTAGACGCTACTGTAGGTGATACTGCTGGTACTGATAATGTACCAGCAGGTGCAGGCCAAAGTTTAGTGGTTAAAATGTTGAAAAGTCCAATTCTCAACGTTAATCTACCTATATGGGATTTAATGATGAAGAATATTTATAGTACAGGGGCCTTTCGATTAGAGCAAAATGATTTTAGGTTAAATATTCTATATTCAAATCCATCGCCTGTCAATTATATTACAGCTGCAGAGGGTTCTACATTGCCGTTGCCCGACGATGTTGATCAAACACCATTGCTAAGAGTATTCAATCTGGACCGACTTAATCCAAATAATGACCCCGTACAAGGTGGAGATGGATTTTTTGATTATGTGCCCGGAATTACAATTGATTCAGAAAATGGTCGCATTATATTTACGACCATAGAACCCTTTGGAGAGCATCTTTTTGATGAATTAGATAACGGGCCTGCGGGATCAAATTACACAAATCCAGATTCGTATAATCCTAATCAGGCACAATACGTATTTAGAGATCTTTATACCCAAACCAAAGTAATAGCAGAGCAAAGATCTGCAGATAAGAACTATTTTCAGTTAAAAGGCCGATATAAATCTTCTGGTCAAGACGGAATTCCGTTAGGGGCATTTAATGTACCCCAGGGATCTGTAACGGTAACGGCAGGAGGAAGAATATTACAAGAAGGAGTTGACTATACAGTAAATTATCAATTAGGTAGAGTTACTATTCTGGATGAATCTTTGAAAGCGTCAAACACTCCTATCCAGGTGTCTACAGAGAATAATGCTGTTTTTGGACAACAAACAAAACGCTTTACAGGGATTAATATTGAGCACAAATTTAGTGATGACCTACTCGTGGGGGGTACTTTTTTGAATTTAAATGAGAGGCCGATAACACAAAAGGCAAATTATGATTTTGAGCCCATTAATAATACGATTTTAGGCCTTAATGCAAGTTATGCTACAGAAGTACCTTTTCTAACCAGATTGGTAAACAAATTACCTAATATTGACACAGATGTACCTTCTAATATTTCAATGAGGGCAGAAGGAGCGTACCTAATAGCAGGAGCGCCAAAAGGAGCTGATTTTGATGGAAAAGTAACTACTTATGTAGATGATTTTGAAGGGGCACAAACCCGAATCGATGTCAGTTCACCGTTGTCTTGGGAATTATCGAGTGTGCCAATTGGATTCGATGATAACCCTCAAAATTCTAGTAATGCTTTAGGCTATAATCAAACATTATCCACAGGATATAAAAGAGCTAAGTTGGCTTGGTATACTATCGATCCAATTTTTTACAGTAATAGCAGGCCGAGCGGTATTAGCGATGAAGATCTGGCATCTAATGCAACCAGAAGAGTGTTCATTGACGAAGTTTTTCCTGACACAGATATTGCACAGGGACAGAGTCTGGCATTATTTACCTTAGATTTAAATTACGATCCAACAACTCGGGGTCAGTATAATTTTAATTCGGCCTATCTTCCTGACAGCAATAGTACTCCTGATCCAACAGAAAATTTTGCAGGAATCACGAGGCAGCTAACTTCCACTAATTTTGAGCAAGCCAATGTAGAATTCATAGAGTTTTGGTTGTTAGATCCATTTTATACGGGAAGTACAGGTGGTCAAGAGCCTTTGACTAATGATACTAGTGGTACTATTGTTTTTAATTTGGGTAATATAAGCGAAGATGTTCTGAAAGATGGCAGGAAACAGTATGAAAATGGTCTCCCTACAACACAGGAAGATACCAATACGTTTACTTCCGACTATGCAAGGGTACCTGTTAATCAATCCTTAATTTATGCATTTGATTCTGAGGGCTTGGCTAGATCCAATCAGGATGTTGGATTTGATGGATTAAGTGATGAAGATGAAAGAACCAAGCCCGAGTATGCCGCATTCAGTGCTTTAGATGATCCTTCGGGGGATAATTACCAGTATTTTTTACAAGCTGAAGGAGATGTTCTGGAAAGATATTTAAATTACAACGGAACGGAAGGGAACTCACCCACAGACGTGACTAATGATGATAGAGGTAACACTACCTTTCCCACTGCAGAGGATGTGAATAGAGATAACACTATGAACACCATAGATAGTTATTTTGAGTACGAAGTCCCAATTTTTAATGGGATGAGTATTGGGAACGATAATGGGACAGACTTTATCACAGATATTAGAGAAGAAGAAACGGTAGTGTCAGGGAGAACTATCGAATATAGGTGGGTGAGATTTAAAGTGCCAATTTACGAGCCTACCCGATCAATTAGAGAAATCAATGATTTTAGAGCAATTCGCTTTATGAGAATGTACCTTACAGACTTTTCTGAACCTGTTTTACTGCGATTTGGGAATTTAGATTTGGTAAGAGGAGATTATAGAAGATACATTCAGTTAGGTAACACCTCGAATGACCCTACCAGTGGTCTTAACGTATTTGGTGATAATGAAGTCATTGTAACTTCTGTAAGTGAAGAAGAAACGCCAAATTACATCACGCCACCGGGTGTTGTAAGAGAACAGCTCAATAATAATAATAACATTATTCGTGAAGATGAAAGGTCATTGGCACTTAGTGTAAACAATCTTCAGTCTGGGGACGCTCGAGGCGTATATAAGAATTTTAATGTGGATATGCGCCAATATGAAAATCTTGAAATGTTTTTGCATGCAGAACCATTGCCTAATCAAACCGAACTGCAAGACGGTGATTTAAAGGCTTTTATACGAATGGGGAATGATTTTACCAATAACTTTTATCAAATAGAAATTCCCTTAGAGGTTTCTGCTCTTAGTGATAGAGCCGAGAATGATGTTTGGCCAGAAGCTAATCGATTAAGTATTCCTTTGGAATTTCTTCAACAAATAAAATCCCAGTTAGTAGCAGGGTCAGGGCTTAATACGACAGAAGTTAACTTTTTTGATGGCCCAGATAATCTTAGAGTCGGTATCAAAGGAAATCCTAGCTTAGGTGATATTAGGGTAATGATGGTAGGAATAAAGAACGATAGCGGTAGTAATCAATCGGGTACGGTTTGGTTTAATGAAATGCGCTTGAGTGATCTTAAAAATCAAGGAGGATGGGCTGCGGTCGCCAATATGGATGCAAATATCGCAGATTTTGCTAATGTAAGTGCCTCTGGTAGAATTAGTACGATAGGTTTTGGAGGAATAGAACAAGGTCCAAATGAACGTAGTCTTGAAGATCATAAGCAATACGACTTAACGACCAATGTTAACCTTGGGCAGCTCTTGCCCAAAAAATGGGGGGTGCAGATCCCGTTTAATTATAGCAGAGGAGAAGAGCTAATAACACCGCAATACGATCCAGAATTTCAGGATTTGGAACTTCAGGATTTATTAGATGCCGCTCCTACCGAAGAGGAAAGAGAAGCAAGAGAAAGGCAATCTACCGATTATACCAAAAGACAAAGTTTTAATGTCATTGGGTTAAGAAAAGAGCGAACTGGTGAAGCAAAGCCCATGCCTTATGATATTGAAAACTTTACTTTCTCAGGAACCTATAATCAGACAGATCATCGCGATTTTGAAATTGAAAAATCCTTAGATCAAAGTGTTAGATTAGGAGGGACTTACGATTTTGCATTTCAACCCAAAGAAATAGAGCCTTTTAAGAAAATAAAACTTTTAGGTAAGAGTAAATATTTTGATTTGTTGAAGGATTTTAATTTTAACCTTTTACCAACAAGCATTGCAGTAAGTTCAAATATAAACAGGCAATATAATGAACAGGTATTTAGGGATATCACGCTTAGACCAGGTGATATTGGACTGCCCACACTGTTTCAACGTAATTTTCTTTTTGATTGGCAGTACGCAATCAATTATAACCTTACTAAATCTTTAAATTTTAGTTTTACCTCGTCTAATAATCGTATCGTCAAGAATTTTATTGATGACAATAATGAAGTAGACAATACTATCAATATTTGGAGTGGATTTTTTGATACAGGAGATGCGAATACTCATAATCAGCAACTTCAGGTGAATTACGAAATACCATTGAATAAAATACCATTGTTTAAATTCATGAGGGCTACATACTCTTATAATGCAGATTTTCAGTGGGTGAAAGGTAGTGAGGCGCTAAAAACTCTTGAGGATATTCCTGATTTAGGGAATACGGTGCAGAATGCTAATGTGCATACCATAAATGGTTCATTAGATATGAATACATTATATAAATATGTTGGGTTAACCAAAATTAGGCCTGGAAAAAGGAAAGTGAAGAAAAGTAAAGATGCAAAGAAAAATGAAAAAGAGGGTAAGGAATCTGAGAAGAAGACCAAAAAACAATCCAAAACCAGTACTCCACGAGGGAAAAGCAAATTAAGTATTGGCGATAAAGCATACAATACAGTAATAGGGCTTGTTACGGCAGTAAAGAAAGTAAATATAAACTATCAACAAGATAATGGGATTTTCTTACCAGGATATGTTAGAGAACCTGGTTTTATAGGAACATTAAAACCTACCACCGGTTTTACCTTCGGAAGTCAGGCAGAGATAAGAGATATTGCTGCTCGTAATGGGTGGCTTACCTTGTACCAGGATTTTAATGAGCAATATCGAGAAGTTGAAGGAAGGCAACTCAATGTACAGGCCTCATTGGGATTATTAAAAGACCTTAAAATTGATATAAGTGCAAACAGAAACTATTCTGAGACCTATACAGAGAATTATCGTATCGATGAAGATCTTCAATATCAGTCGTTAACACCTAATACCTTTGGTAATTTTACAATTTCCACCTTATTGATTAATACGGCTTTCAGCAAAAGTGATGAGTTTAGCTCTGAAGCATTTGATAATTTTAGAGAAAACAGGCAAATAGTTGCAGATCGTCTTGCAGCAGAATATTATGGTGTACCTGCAGCAGATGTTCCCAGAAGTGATGAAGAAGAGCCTAATGGATATCGATATCCCGTTGGATTTGGCAAAACTAATCAAGCAGTACTTTTACCAGCGTTTTTGTCAGCATATAGTGGTACCAGTGCCGAAAAAGTACAAAAAGGTGCATTTCGAGATGTACCGCTACCCAACTGGGATGTAAAATATACAGGCCTGATGAATCTAAAATGGTTTAAAAAACGTTTCAAACGTTTTTCTGTTGCACATGGATATCGCGCTAATTATACCATTAATCAATTTCAGGCCAATCTTGAGTTTCAAAATCGAGGAGATATAGACCAATCAGGTAATTTTAGGAACCCCATCCTGTATTCGAACATTAATCTTACAGAGCAGTTTAGTCCATTAGTACGATTGGATATGGAAATGAAAAATTCAATCAAGATTCTTGCAGAATGGAAAAAAGATAGAGCTTTGTCGTTAAGCTTTGATAATAATCTACTTACAGAAATTCAAGGTAATGAATATATTATAGGTCTTGGATATAGGTTTGCTGATCTTACTTTTGCGACCAGAATCGCAGGAAGAAAACAAGTGATAAAGAGTGATCTTAATTTAAGAGCCGACTTATCGTTACGTCAAAACGAAACTTTAATTAGATATCTAGATTTAGAAGATACACAAGTAACTGCGGGACAAGATATTTATGGTTTAAAGCTAACAGCAGACTATGCGCTTAGTAAAAATTTAACTGCTTTATTCTTTTACGACCATACATTTTCTGAGTTTTCAATTTCTACTGCGTTTCCGCAAACAACAATTAGAGGTGGATTTACTTTGAGGTATAACTTTGGGAATTAACTTTTTTTAATTTGAAGGGGCAAAAGGTTATTGACAATCGTTTTTTGATAATTTTTTGGTTGGTTTTCGTAAAATCTAACAAAATAGAATTATTTTCGTCTTCAAAATATAAAAACATATAAACACTTTTTTCGAATGAACATTCCTTCAGAATTAAAATATACCAAAGATCACGAGTGGATCAAAATAGATGGGGATATCGCTACAGTAGGGATTACTGACTTTGCTCAAGGCGAATTGGGCGATATTGTTTATGTAGAGGTAGAAACCATAGGAGAAGAACTAGAACAAGAAGAAGTTTTTGGTACAGTTGAGGCTGTTAAAACTGTTTCGGATTTATTTCTGCCTTTAACGGGAGAGATCCTAGAATTTAATGAAAATTTAGAAAATGATCCAGAATTAGTAAATAGCGATCCTTATGGAGAAGGTTGGATGGTGAAGATCAAAATATCTGACACATCCCAAATAGATAGTTTATTATCTGCAGATGGTTATAAAAAAGTTATTGGGGCATAGACCTCTTCTTGCTCTCTTAATTTTATATTCTATTTTAATTACATGGGCTTCACTAGCAAGATTTATTATACCTTTTAAAGTTGGTGTACAAGGAGGTGATAAAATTGGGCATTTTATTGCTTATTTTGTTTTTACAATGATTTGGTTTCTGTTTTTCTTTTTTTCTGAAAAGAGAAATGAAAGTTTTAGACAAAGTCTGATCAAATCTTCTTTGATATGTTTTTTTTATGGAGGATTGATGGAATTATTGCAAATGCTTTTGACAAATTATCGAAGTCCCGATTGGTATGATATAATTGCCAACACAAGCGGTATAATTTTTGTAGTTGTTTTATTAAAAGTGTTTGAAAGTAAATTGATTATACTTAAGAAAAAGAAGCGCCTTGTAACTTGAGCAAATACGTTTTTATCGTTTTTAGCCGCAATTGATGAATCAGATAAAAGTTAAAAAACTGAGTTTTTGTTTTACATTTTTATCTTTAATTGGAAATTACAAAAGAAATTAGCTATTTTAGCAATCCTATAACGTAATATAATTATGGAACCGAAGAAAAATCCTAAAGCAGATTTAAATAGAAGAAGTACCTTGTTCCTTCAGTTGGGACTTATTTTAGTGCTTTTTATCACATGGCAAGGAATTGAGTGGAAAACTTATGATAGAAGTAACATTGATATAGGTCAGGTTAATCTTGACGAATTAGAAGAAGAAGATGTTCCAATTACTCAAAACTTAAATACACCACCACCTCCACCACCTCCACCACCTGCTCCAGAGATTATCGATGTAGTAGAAGATGAAGAAGAGGTAGAAGAAACTATTATCGAATCAACAGAGACCAATCAAGAAGAAGAGATTGTTGAAGTGGAAGAGGTAGAAGATGTAGAAGAAGAAGAAGAGATTGCAGATGTACCATTTGCTGTGATCGAGAACGTACCTGTATTTCCAGGTTGCGAAGGAGCAGGAAACAATGCTGCAAAAAAGAAATGTATGAGTGATAAGGTTAAGAAATTTGTTAACCGTAAGTTTAATACAGAACTTGGTAATGAGCTGGGACTGTCTGGAGTAAACAGAATCTATGTGAGATTTAAAATCGATAGAAGCGGTAACATTGTTGGTGTGCAGGCCAGAGGGCCACACCCAAGATTAGAAAAAGAAGCACAAAGAGTGGTTAAATTGTTACCTAAAATGACACCAGGAAAACAACGAGGAAAAGCAGTAGGTGTACTGTATTCTTTACCGATAGTTTTCCAGGTACAGGACTAAAAATAAATACATATAAAATATTAGAATCCCGTCACATGATTGTAGACGGGATTCTTTTTTGGTATGCTTGTTGATTCAGATTTAATTGTAACGTTAAAACTAAATATTATGAGTAACAAGCACGATGCTAATGTACGAAAAAGTACATTGGTGAACTTTCAGATTGGACTTATAGCAAGTCTATTATTTACATTTCTAATGTTTGAAGTATATACAACGGTACCGGTTATTAATCGGTCATCCCCAATCATGATGGATGATGAGCCAACATATGTTTGGGATACCAGGTTTGTAGAATATCAAGAACCAGAGAATAAGGTAGTTGCAGAAAAGCAAAGTAAACCAGTTGTGGATCCTGAGGATTTTAAA
Organism: Aquimarina celericrescens; assembly: GCF_042682765.1. Taxonomy (NCBI): domain Bacteria; kingdom Pseudomonadati; phylum Bacteroidota; class Flavobacteriia; order Flavobacteriales; family Flavobacteriaceae; genus Aquimarina; species Aquimarina celericrescens. Next base: position 38,937 of record NZ_JBHUHY010000034.1, read on the forward strand.
ATTGTTGAGAATGATGCAATACTTAAGAATATTGATGAGGTTTTTAAAAATGAACCTATCGAATCTGCTCCCTTTACCCCGGATGTACTTCCTGATGATCCTGACGATAATGACCCGATAAGTTATCCTTTCACGAAAATAGAGTGGGTTCCTATTTTTCCGGGATGTGAGAAATTAAAGACGAATAAGGAAAGAGCAGCCTGTTTTTCGGAAAAAGTAGGAAGGATAGTTTCTAGAAAATTTAATACAGGACTTGGTGAAAAATATGGGTTAACAGGCTTGCAACGAATATATACCCAATTTGACGTAGATGCTAATGGAATGATTACAAATATTCAGGTAAGAGCTCCGCATCCAAAATTAGAAAAAGAAGCAAAGCGAGTAATAGATTTATTTCCTCAAATGACTCCGGGAAAACAACGGGATACTCCAGTGACGGTAAAATATCAATTACCTATCGTTTTTAAAATTCAAGACTAGAATAATCTATTTTGTAGAGGTATAGCGTAGTCGAAATGTATTTATTTCACCTTTCGACTACGCCTATGGTAACAAAACTTTTCTTTTTATGGTGACTTGACATCGTTATAAGTATGAAAAATAGTAGTCATAATTGACTTCAGTATAGAAATATTAATACGATATTTGATAAAGAAATAGCAATAGTGTTACTTCTAGTCTGTTAAAAGCTTGATAATGCATCCTAAGAAAGTTGTCTAAAAACCTTTTAAGGGTTATCTTTGCACCACTTTTAAAAAAAAGCTATTTAGAAAAGTGCAAGATTTGAGCGTAACCCAAATTACAACCGCAAAAGTTTCTGTTGTTCAAGATTTTAAGGAGATCACAAAAATGCGTTTGGCATTAAGTGTAGTTTTTTCTTCGGTAGCCGGTTATCTATTAGGTGTAGAAGTGGTTTCTTTTAGTACGCTGTTGTTATTGGCGATAGGAGGTTATTTCATGGTAGGTGCTTCAAATGCATTCAATCAAATTATAGAAAGAGATCTTGATAAATTAATGGATCGAACCAAAAACAGGCCAGTTCCATCAGGAAGAATGTCTGTTAATACTGCTTTTGCTATCGCTACTCTTTTTACGATTGCAGGAATTAGTGTTTTATACACTATAAATCCTAAAACAGCAATGTTTGGCGCCATTTCCATTTTTATTTATGTGAGTTTGTACACTCCGTTAAAAACCAAAACACCATTGTCTGTTTTTGTTGGTGCTATTCCCGGGGCAATTCCTTTTATGTTGGGCTGGGTTGCTGCAACGAATGATTTTGGAATAGAGCCAGGTACATTATTTATGATACAATTTTTTTGGCAGTTTCCTCATTTTTGGGCTATTGGATGGTTTTTGTACGAAGACTATAAAAAGGGAGGATTTTTTATGCTTCCTACAGGTAAGAGAGATCAAGGTACAGCAGTACAGATTATTCTTTATACAGTTTGGACAGTGGTTACTTCATTAATACCAGTTTTTGGGGTAACAGGAGACTTATATCTTACTCCGGTATCTGGGGTTGTCATTCTAATTTTGGGATTAATCTTATTAAGATCTGCAATTCGATTATATAAAGAAAGAGATACTAAAACTGCTAAACAACTAATGTTAGTGAGTGTTTTATACATTACATTATTGCAGATTATCTATGTAGCAGACAAATTTATTCGGATATGGATTTAACACAAGGTACAACACAAGAAAAAATCAACAGATCCAAAAAAACCATGATGTGGTTTGCTATGGTGAGTATGGCAATGGTATTTGCTGGCCTTACTAGTGCTTATGTAGTAAGTAAAGCCAGAAAAGATTGGGTAACCGATTTGGTTTTTCCTCAGCCGTTTATTTACAGTATTTTTGTAATATTAGCAAGTAGTGTTACCCTTTACATGGTTAAAAAAGCTATTGAAAAAAATAATAGAGGAGTCGCTACTGGTTTATTGTTATCGACACTAGCCTTAGGAATTCTTTTTATTGTTTTACAATTCGAAGGTTTTAAAGATATAATTAATCAGGGATATCATTTTACTGGACCAACATCCAATATTGTTTCCACTTTTATGTTTATCATCGTGGTTACCCATTTGGCTCATATAGTTGGAGGAATCATGGTACTTATAGTGCTAATTTATAATCATTTTAAACAAAAATATAAAACTGGTCAAACTTTGGGACTAGAACTAGGTGCTATGTATTGGCATTTTGTTGATTTTCTGTGGGTTTATCTCTTTTTATTTTTGTATTTCATCAAATAAGTAAAATCTATTCATCGAGTTTAGAAAAAGAGATTTTTTAAACGAATTACATTTGCTCTAATTAAAAAATAGATTTGAGCAGGTGAAATGATAAAATTGATTATTTTTGTGGAAAATTTAACAATACCAAATTCTATATATGGAAACAGCTGTTACTAAAACAGGTACCGAAGATAAAATCTGGGGAGGTGGTAATCAACCACTTAAAGTGAGTTATGGTAAAATGATGATGTGGTTCTTTATCCTTTCTGATGCACTTACATTCTCTGGTTTTCTTGCCGCATATGGCTTTTCAAGATTTAAATTTATTGATTCATGGCCTATAGCCGACGAGGTGTTCAATCACTTTCCTTTTTTACATGGGGTAGATGCACCAATGTACTATGTGGCATTGATGACTTTCATACTTATTTTCTCTTCTGTAACTATGGTATTGGCGGTTGATGCAGGGCATCAAATGAAGCAGAAAAAAGTTATCATTTATATGTTCTGGACCATTATAGGAGGTCTTATTTTTGTTGGCTCACAAGCATGGGAGTGGAAAAACTTCATTAAAGGAGAATATGGAGCTGTAGAGACTAAAGCAGGACAAATTCTCCAGTTTGTAGATACAGAAGGTCACAGAGTTGGCCTTGAGGAAATAGCAGATCCACAAGAAGGTGTAAGAAGACAACATCTAGAAAAGAATGGAATCTGGTATGAAGCAGAAGACGATCTTCCTACCTACACTATAGATGAGATAAGAGCTGGCTTTGCGAAGAGAAACGACGTATTGATCAGGACACAAACACTTACTGAAGAAGGTGAGAAAACTATATTATCGAGGGAAGAATCTTTAAAAAGACTACAAAATGATGCTGTTGGTATAGTTGAAGGAGCTAATTTGGTTCATAATGAATATGGAACTCCTTTGTTTGCAAATTTCTTTTTCTTTATTACTGGTTTTCACGGTTTTCATGTATTTTCTGGAGTGATCATCAACATTATTATCTTTATTAATGTAATTCTCGGGACTTATGAAAGAAGAAAGAATTATGAGATGGTAGAAAAAGTAGGACTTTATTGGCACTTTGTAGATTTGGTATGGGTATTTGTATTTACATTCTTTTATCTGGTTTAATAAAAATATAGTAGTAAAATAAAATGGCACACGATATAGCACATCACGAATCAAATACAGGTAAAATCTGGAAAGTGTTTTTCATACTTTCTGTTATTACAATTGTTGAGGTAATCCTTGGGATTATAAAACCTGCATTTTTAGTTGAAACGACATTAATTAGCATGAAGCTTCTTAACTGGATTTTCATTATTTTGACCATATGGAAAGCTTATTACATCACATGGGCATTTATGCATATGGACGGAGAAACAAAAGGTCTGAGGAGATCGGTAGTATGGACAGCGATATTTTTAATTTGTTATTTGATCTTTATACTGCTTACAGAGGGAGATTATGTTTATGAAGTATTCAAAGCAGGATATAAAAGCTGGGACTTCTAGTCTAAAAAATATACGTTAAAAGCATTGTAAAAAGACGGTTTTTTAAACCGTCTTTTTCTATTTTTGCACAACATATGTGAGTAAAATTTATATGAAAAAATTTCTTGTTTTAGGTATCTTGTTTGTACTACCATTAGTGGCATATTTATTTTTTGCTTCTGGGGTACACAACTTTGCTAAGCTTCCTGTATTACATGCCAACATAGAGGATGTTGAAAATTTTGAATCCTTGAATTCTGAAAAGATTACTTTCAAGAATAAAATTACTGTCTTGGGGTTTTTAGGTAAGGATATATACAATAAAGAAGGAAATGCGTTCAATCTAAATCAAAAGATTTATAAGAAAAATCACGGGTTTCAAGATTTTCAATTCGTAATGGTATTACCCTTTGGAAGTGAACAGGCAGCCGCAGAACTTTTAGATGAATTAGGTAATATTACAGATGTATCTGGATGGAAATTTCTTTTTGGTACACGAGAGAATATAGAAGAGTTATTTGACAGTCTGAATACACCGCACCAGTTAGATGAAAGACTGGCTACCCATTATGTATATATTATAGATAAAGATCAAAGTTTAAGAGGAAGAGATGGTAAGCTTAAAGAAAATGAACCTAAAGTATATGGTTATGATGCCAGCTCTGTAGCAGACCTGGCAAATGTAATGAATGATGATATCAAGGTTATTCTTGCAGAATATCGTTTAGCACTTAAAAAATATAAAGCAGATCGAAGTGATAGTTTGGACGACTATCGAGATCAAAAGAATTAATCGATTATGAAAAAGTATTCATATGTTGGTATCTCATTTATTATACTAATTTTTGGTATTATTTTCATTCCAAAAATTGTAAATAGAATAAAGAGTACTTCAGTGATCAAAAATGATAGGATGAGTGCCAATAATCCTATTACAAACGAAAATCTTTCGTATATAAAAATTAACGGAGAACCAAAAAAAGTACCAGAATTCGCATTTCTGGATCAGGATAGTGTTTTAATTACAAATCATGACTATAAGGGGAAAGTATATGTGGTAGATTTTTTCTTTACAAGTTGCCCTACGATTTGCCCAAAAATGAGTAAAAATCTGGTATACCTTCAGAATCAATTAAAAGACTATCCAGATTTTGGAGTAGCTTCGTTTACAATAAATCCAAAGTATGATACCCCAAGAAGGCTTAAAACATATGCCGAAAATTATAAGGTTACAGATCCTGATTGGCATTTCTTAACTGGAGATAGAGAAGACATCTATGATCTTGCTAATTCAGGGTTTAACATTTATGCTGCAGAGAATCCCAATGTTCCCGGTGGGTTCGAGCATAACGGTTATTTTGCATTAATTGATCAAGACGGATATATTCGATCACGATATGACGCTTCTGGAAATCCAATTATTTATTATAGAGGAACTATCAGCGTAGATGAGAAGGCAGATAACGACGGAGAAGAAGAACAGATAACAATTTTATTAGAAGATATAAAAAAATTACTGGATAAAGATGAGTAATTCAACTGCTATAGAACAAAAATATAACAAGTGGATCATTGTACTATCGATCGCTATTCCCCTTGTCGTAGCTGCATTGTTTGGTGTGAATTTAAGAAAACTGGGGTTTAATGTCGAGCCACTTACTTTTTTACCACCAATTTATGCTTCGGTTAATGGATTAACGGCGCTAATTCTTTTGGTGGCATTATGGGCGATTAAGAATAAAAAGATAAAATTACACGAAGGATTGATGAAAACAGCAATTCTTTGTTCTGTACTCTTTTTAATCATGTATGTAGCTTACCATATGACCAGTGATTCTACCAAGTTTGGAGGTGAGGGAGCTATTCGTTACCTATATTATTTTATCTTGATTACTCATATCGTATTATCTGTGGTTGTAATTCCTTTTGTTTTAGTGACCTATGTTAGAGCATTGTCTCAACGATTTGATAAACATAAGAAAATTGCAAGAATAACATTTCCGATTTGGCTGTATGTTGCTATTACAGGAGTTATAGTATATATAATGATATCACCGTATTATAATTAATATTTGAAACTTTAACCTGTCATTCCAGCGCAGATAGAAATCAACAAATGAATCGAAAGATCATATATATAGTACTATTTCTAGTATTCACTACCTTATCGGCAGAAGCACAATGTGCTATGTGTAGAGCCGTTTTAGAAAGTGAAGAAGGACAGGAAACAGCAAAAGGGATTAATAATGGGATAGTCTACCTAATGATTATTCCTTATATCTTAATTGGAGCAGTTGGCTATTTTATCTACAAAAACAAAAAAAAATCCTCTACATCCAAATAGTTACAGTATTCGATATTATAGAAATTTTAACATTTTCATAACATTTTGAAATGTAACAAAAATCGTACATGGTTAGTCTTATCTAAAAGACCATACTAACCAATCAAAAAGTCTTCGTGGGGAAAACTATAAGATTGACTTAATTTTTTTGTTCTGTTAGTGAGTCTCTGTTTTATCGAGGCATGATTTTTGTGCCTCTCACATCTTATTCAAGTAGTATGATTGAAATAAAAGACTTACATAAATCCTACCAGATGGGAAGCAATTCGCTTCATGTACTCAAAGGAATAGATTTTAATGTTAAAGAAGGAGAATTGGTGGCTATTATGGGATCATCTGGTTCAGGAAAATCTACTTTACTAAATATTTTAGGAATGTTGGATGAAGCAGATAGCGGTAGTTATTTTTTGGATGGTCTACCCATAAAAAATCTGAACGAAAAAATTGCAGCCCAGTATAGAAATAAATTTTTGGGTTTTATCTTTCAGTCATTTAATTTAATTACTTATAAAAATGCAGTTGATAATGTAGCTCTGCCACTGTATTATCAGGGGATAAAGAGAAAAGAAAGGCAAGACAAAGCAATGCATTACTTAGAAAAAGTTGGGTTAGCAGAATGGTCTACACATCTTCCTAATGAATTATCGGGTGGACAAAAACAAAGAGTTGCTATTGCTAGAGCCATGGCTTCAGAACCAAAAGTGCTATTAGCCGACGAACCTACCGGAGCTCTAGATACGAAAACTTCATATGATGTTATGGAACTTATACAAGGGATCAACGATGAAGGAAAAACAATTCTAATTGTTACTCACGAGCCAGATATCGCTAATATGTCAAAACGAATTGTGAATTTAAAAGATGGGGTTATCATTGATGATACAATAGTAAAACAAGTAAAAGCAAATGTAAATGTTTAGTTTAGAACGATGGCAGGAAATGTTCGACACTATTGCCAAAAATAAATTACGAACGTTTCTTACTAGTATATCGGTGGCATCTGGAATTTTTATTTTAGTTCTTTTGTTGGGAGTTGGACAGGGAATGCAAAATGGTATTTCAAAAGAATTTGAAAGCGACGCGTCTAATAGTATTTGGGTATGGACCAGAAGCACTTCTGTAGAGTATAAAGGATTGAACCCTGGAAGGCGAATTGAGATTACAAATGAAGATTATAATTTCATTAATAGAAAAAATGAAGACCTTTTAGAATATAAATCATCTCGCGCTAGACAATGGGGGGTAGTTGTCAATTACGGAAAAGAATCTGGGAGTTATGGTGTTGAAGGTGTATTTCCCGAATTTCAAATGTTAGAAAATCAAGAGATGGTGGCTGGAAGGTTCATCAATAGTAAAGATATAAATGAACGTAGTAAAGTAGCCATTATCGGAAATAAAGTTAAAAACGATTTATTTAAAGATAAAAAGAAGGACCCTATAGGTGAGTTTATCAAAATTAATGATATCCTTTTTAAAATTGTCGGAGTTTTCGCCGAAAAATCAGAAGAAAGGGAGGAAAATCGAGTATTTATACCTTCTCCCATTGCGCAACAAATATTTAATACGGGGCAGAAACTTCAAGGACTTGCTTACACACTAAAACCTGAAGAAAATTTTGAAACTGCAGTTCTTAAATCTGAACAATTTGTTGAGAATATGACTAATTATCTTAAGTCGAAGCACATCATTGCTCCCGAGGATGACAGGGCTATTGGAGTAAATAACTCACTCGAAAATGCAAAACGTTTTTACAATCTTATTTTCATGATAAAAGCATTTTTTTGGTGGGTTGGCATTTGTACCATAATAGCTGGAGTAGTTGGGGTTAGTAACATTATGCTAATTATAGTAAAAGAGAGAACAAAAGAAATAGGAATTCGTAAAGCTTTAGGAGCCCAACCCATGTCAATCATAGGAATGATTCTTCAAGAAGCTATTTTTGTAACGGCAATTGCAGGTTTTACAGGATTAATCTTAGGATTAGCCTTATTAGAGCTAGCCGGCCCTATGATCCAAACCGAATTTATCGCCAATCCTTCTGTAAATTTTAACGTAGCTCTTACAACGGTTTTCATTCTTATTTTTGCAGGAGCATTAGCAGGATTTTTTCCAGCCTGGAGGGCTGTTAAAATCAAACCAATAGTAGCACTTAGAGACGAATAATATGTTAAATAGAGATAGTTGGAACGAAATACTTGAAGCACTAACGGCTAATTGGTTTAGAACTTTATTGACTGCTTTTGGTGTCTTTTGGGGGATCTTTATTTTAGTAATTCTCTTAGCAGCAGGTAAAGGTCTAGAAAACGGTGTAAAACAAGGATTTGGTGACATTGCTACGAACACTATGTTTATGTGGACTCAAACAGTATCAAAGCCCTATAAAGGACTGCCTAAAGGAAGAAGATATGATTTCAAAATAGGCGATGTGCCTTCTATTAGAGGCGAAGTGCCGGGACTGCTGTATATCTCTCCAAGAAATCAATTGGGAGGCTTTCGTGGGTCTAATAATGTGGTTAGAGGACTCAATACGGGAGCTTTCAACGTGTATGGGGATTATCCTGAAATTATTAAACAGGATCCCATAAACATTACCTCGGGAAGATTTATAAATTACGGTGATATAGATAATAAAAGAAAAGTAGCAGTTATAGGAAGTGGTGTACAAAAAGAACTCTTTTCAGAGGGAGAAGAGCCCATAGGAGAATATATCAAAATACAAGGGGTTAATTTTATGGTTATTGGTACGTACTCCAAAAAATCTAATAATGGAGATGGCGAAGAAGGACAAAAAGAAATCTATGTTCCTTTTACTTCTTTTTCTCAAGCCTTTAATTATGGCGAACGTGTAGGGTGGATGGCAATAACCGCTCAAGATGATCAATCCATTACAAATCTTAAAGATGATATTATTGAAGTAGTAAAAACAAACCATAGTATCCATCCTGACGATAATCGTGCTGTGGGAAGTTTTGATTTATTTGCCGAGTTTAGTAAAATTAATGGTTTATTCGTGGCTCTAAAAGGGGTTGCATACTTCGTGGGTACACTTATACTTTTATCTGGAATTATTGGAATTAGTAATATTATGCTTATAGTTGTGAAGGAAAGAACCAATGAAATAGGAATTCGCAGGGCTTTAGGGGCTTCACCTTGGGCGGTAAGAGGACAAATATTATTAGAATCTATATTTTTAACTATCATTTCGGGTATGACAGGAATTGCCGTCTCTACCGGAATCATATTTTTGATTAACAAAATGTTAGATGGAGCACCTCCTGGCAATGATACTATGTTTGCCAATCCAAGTGTGGATTTGTCAGTTGTATTCATTGCTCTCATAATATTAGTCACTAGTGGTCTATTGGCAGGTTTGATTCCGGCACAAGTGGCTATCAAAACCAAACCAATCGATGCACTGCGTTCAGAATAATGAGTAAATCAATCAAATTTAGCTTTTCCTATTGGGATAGCTTAACAAATTTTATATACTAAAAATGAAAAAAACTGTTACTATTATTATATTGGTTATTATTACGGCTGTATTTGTAGGATCTCTGTACTACCTGTATAAAAAAAATCAAGAAGACCCTGTAACCTATGAAACTGAACAGGCTTCTATAGAAACTATCATTAAAAAAGCAGTTGCTACCGGCAGTATTGTTCCAAAAGAAGAGGTGTTAATCAAACCTAATATTTCAGGCATTATTGAAGAAATTTTTATAGAGGCAGGTGATCAGATCAAATCAGGTGATCTTATTGCCAAAATTAGAGTAGTCCCTAATGTTTCTTCCTTACAAAGCGCACAAAATGCAGTAGAGAGTGCGAAAATTGCTCTTGATAATCAGGAAAAAATTTATAACAGGCAAAAAGAACTTTTTGATAAGGGAGTTATCTCTGCCAATGAGTTTGACGGTGTTGATGTAACTTTTAAACAAGCAAAGCAATCGTATGATGCAGCAAAGCAAAATTATCAGATAGTCAAAACAGGGACTGCTAGAGGATTGAGCAGTGTAGCCAATACCTTGATAAGATCTACGGTAACAGGCATGGTATTAGAAGTTCCTGTAAAATCAGGAAACCAAGTGATAGAGGCTAATAATTTTAATGATGGTACTACGATCGCAACCGTTGCAGACGTTGGCGAAATGATTTTTGAAGGTAAGGTTGATGAAAGCGAGGTAGGAAAAATTAAAGAGAACCTTCCTTTAGAAATTACGGTGGGAGCCATAGAAAATAAAAAATTTGATGCTGTCTTAGATTATATAGCGCCCAAAGGAAATGAAGAGAATGGTGCTATACAATTTGAAATTAAAGGAACTTTAAAGAAAAAAGACAGTACCTTTATTAGGGCAGGACTTAGTGCTAATGCTTCTATAATTTTGGCAAGGGCTGATAGTGTTATGGCACTCAAAGAAGCGTTAATACAATATGATGACAAAACGCAAAAACCTTTTGTAGAGATTGAAGTTGCTGATCAACAATTTGAGAAGAGAGATATTGAATTAGGGATTAGTGACGGGATTAATGTGGAAATCAAAAGCGGTATTACCAAAGATGATAAACTCAAGGTATGGAATATTATTAAAAAACCTGAGTTTACTAATTGATTTCTAAATAAATCATTTTTTTTGTAACAACATCGATCAATTATATACTTATAGGCATTATGCGAATTAAAACTTCAATTTTATTAATAACACTTTTAGGAGTGTTTGGGATTCAGGCGCAAGAAAAGAAATGGACATTGCGTGAGTGTGTAGAATATGCATTAGAAAATAATATTACTATAAAACAGTCTGAATTGGATATAGAATCCGCTAGTATAGATAGATTGGGCGCTTTGGGAAATTTTGTACCGAGCGTGAGTGCTAACGGGACCCTATCTTCAAATACTGGAGCAAACATTAACCCCGTAACCAATGCATTTGAAACTTCAACATTTACATCATTTACTACAGGTGTTAATGTTGGACTAACTTTATTTGATGGTTTACGTAATTTGCGTCAGCTACAAAGAGCAAAATTAAATAAGTTGTTGAGTCAGTATAATTTAGGTAAATCAAAGGATGATATTGCTTTATTTGTGGCAAACAGTTATTTGCAAGTTCTGCTAAATAAGGAATCTTTAAAGGTTATAGAAAAACAACATGAGATCACATTAGAACAACTACAAAGAACTAAGGATTTGGTGGATGCAGGAGTACTACCGCAAGGAGATCTTTTAGAAATTGAAGCTACCTCTGCAGATGAACTGACTCGTATTGTGCAGGCAGAAAATGCTGTTCAAATTTCGTTGATAAGCCTAGCGCAAACGTTATTAATCAAAGATTATGAAAGTTTTGATATTGCCGAACAGGAATATTTGGTCCCAGGAGCAGAAATGTTAGAAAAACCTGTAGATCAGGTTATGGCAAAAGCAAGAGAGGCGAGATATGAAGTTCAAATTGCAGAACAAAATAAATTATTAGCAGAAAAAGATCTTCAGCTGGCAAGAGGAGGATATTATCCAACTTTAAATGCATTTTTTGGATATAATACCAGATGGGCAGATAACGACTTTTTATCTAGAGGTTTTACAGAACAATTATATGAAAACGATGGATTTTCGTATGGTTTACAATTGAGTTTACCGGTACTAAATGGCTTCACGACAAGAGCTAATGTTAAAAGAAATAAAATCAGTACAAAACGAGCCGAATTTCAGCTGGAGCAAGCACAATTAGATCTGGATAGCAATGTATATCAGGCTTATTTGGATGCCAAGGGAGCTGCAGAGGCGTACGAAGCTTCGTTGGTTTCGGTAAAGGCACAACAACGAGCCTATGAGTATGCAAAGGATCGTTATGATGTAGGGTTGACAAATGCCTTCGATTTTAGCCAGTCAAAGTTTAGATTAGAGAATGCGCAAAGTCAGGAAGTACAGAACAAATTCGATTACATTTTTAAGCTGAAAGTTTTAGAACTTTACTTCGGAATAAAGATAGCAGATATAAAATTATAAGTAAGTAGCCTTTCTATTTTTTGGCTATTATCTAAAAGATTGTAACTTCATATCTGACAATTAACGTTAAAATGAGTCATGAATAGAAAAACATTACTTTTTATTTTAGGTGCTGTATTACTCTTGATCATAATGCTTATCTACGGTAAAAAGGCAGGGTGGTTTGGTAAGAGTGGTAATTTTAAAGAGGTATCTACAACGAAGATCGAAAAAATTAATATCGTTGAAACCGTTGCTGCTACAGGTAAGATTCAACCAGAAGTAGAGGTGAAGCTTTCTTCAGAAGTATCTGGAGAAATTATTGATTTACCTATCAAAGAGGGTCAACAAGTAGAGAAAGGCGATCTTTTGGTGCGTATCAATCCTGATATCATACAATCTGGATTAAACAGATCTCAGGCAACTCTAGAAAATGTAAGAGCTGGACTTCAACAAGCTGAAGCAAGTTTAAAAGAAGCCCAATTAAATTATGATCGTAACAAGGGGTTATTTGAAAGAGGAGTAATTTCTAAAGCCGATTGGGATGCATCAGTCTCGGCTTACGAGGTCGCAAAGGCTGCAAGACAGTCTGCCTTTTATAATGTCAAAAGTGCACAAGCTACAGTGAATGAAGCAAAAGATAACCTAAGTAGAACCATCATTTATTCACCAATGAGTGGCACCATTTCAAAATTGTCGGTTGAGTTAGGTGAACGAGTAGTAGGTACCCAACAAATGGCCGGAACTGAAATTGTTCGTGTTGCTAATCTTAACAATATGGAAGTTGAAGTTGATGTAAATGAAAATGATATTGTTAAAGTCTCTATCGGTGATTCGACTATTGTAGAAGTTGATGCCTATCTCAAAAAAGAATTTAAAGGGCTTGTGACAGAAATTGCTAATTCTGCAGAAAATGCTACAAGTGCTGATCAGGTAACTAATTTTAGGGTTAAAGTTCGAATTCTTGAAGAATCTTATAAAGACTTAATTGAAGGAAAGCCTGATAGTTATTCGCCATTTCGACCCGGTATGACTGCAACAGTTGATGTTATCACAGACAAAAGGGAAAATGTTATCGGTGTTCCCATAAGTGCTATCGTAATCAAAAGTGATACCTCTAGTGTACCTGAAAAGACTACTAAGGAAAAACTCGCTGGTTCTGATGAGAAATTTGAGTGCGTATTTGTGAAAGAAGGAGAAAGTGCTGAACTTAGGGTGATTAAAACCGGAATTCAAGATGATAGTAACATTGAGATTACAGAGGGGTTACAAGAAGGAGACGAAGTAATAACAGGACCGTATAATACGGTTACGAAAATACTTAAGACCGGAGACAAGGTAACCACCGAGACAGAAAAAAATTCTGAAAAATAATAGGTAATAGGCTATATTTGTCAAAATTTTTGAAGGATGGCCTATATTCTTTGTATCGAAACTTCTACTACCAATTGTTCTGTTGCTTTGACTCACGATGACAAAGTAATTGCATTAGAAGAAGATTACAGCTTACAATACTCTCACGCTGAACGATTACATAATTTCATCTATAAAGTTATTAAAGATGCAGGTTTATCCTTGAAAGATCTTTCAGCTATAGCGGTAAGTAAGGGTCCTGGTTCTTATACCGGGTTAAGAATAGGTGTTTCTGCTGCTAAAGGCTTATGCTACGCACTTGAAATTCCTTTACTATCAGTATCCACATTATATTCGTTGGCTTTACAAATAGAAATAAAAGAAGAGAATACGTATATAGTTCCTATGCTTGATGCTCGAAGAATGGAAGTATATGCTGCTGTGTTTTCTAACCAGTACGAACAAGTACGGGAAACCAAAGCTGAAGTTTTGGCAGAGCACTCTTTTTCTGAATATATGGAAAACAAGAAAGTATATTTTATTGGCAATGGAGTAGAAAAATTTTCTGCTATTTGTAAGAATGATAACGCAATCTTTATCGAAGATAAATTACCATCGGCAAAGGAAATGGCAATAATAAGTTTCTCTAAATATAAGAAAGAAGATTTTGAAGATGTGAGTTACTTCGAGCCTTATTATCTGAAGGATTTTGTCACCAATTAAATGAAAAAATGTCATCCAGCTTTAGAGATGACATTTTTTATGATTAATTGTTTAAACCTGTATTTAGTTGCGCCGAGTGCTTAAAAGACTTTGCGATGGATTAGAATCTGCACTTTTAAGCGCACTGTATCGAGCAACAAATCTAATTAGATCTTCTTCCCTTTTTAAACGTATTTTTTCCCTCTTTAAGTATTCTTTAAGCTCACCTTCTTTATCATTAAACGTAGCCAATATGTCTCGTTTATTCATAGGTAACTCCATAATCATGTCTTCTTCTTCCAGATAATAAGTAGTGAGCATTCTAAGTTCACCAGGATCGTCAGCTTGTGTTAAAGAATTTTTTGAGGGCTCTTTTATTTTTAGAGTTAATTTCTTATATATTCGATATTTGTCATTCAACTCGACTAAGATATAATAACCCTCTCTTTTTTGTCCTCTTTGTGTTTTAAAATCACAATAATAGAAATAGTCACCATCAATTCTGGCATGAACTGTCGGTCTCTTTGCTATTGTAAATAAATTAGAGCCTTGATTGTATTCTAACGCATCTGTAAAGATGTTGTATTTAAGTTTTGCATCATAGGTTCCCGATTTTTCATCGATGACACTAGATTCTTTGTATCTTGATTTCATGTAAACAGAACCGTCATAATCATCAAAAGTCGAAATTCTCTCTGTAGACGTAAGTAAATCTCTGGGTAATTGCGCGAATAATGTTGGGGCTATTGCTAAAAAAAGCAAAAGTAGTATTCTTTTCATATTTATCGATTTGGTTACGATAAAACTAGTTAAATACCAGATTAAATGCAATTAATGAGAGATTTTGTTAGAATTTTTGCGAATTATGTAAAGTATAGTACAAATTGCTTAATTATTTAAGAGAAAAGGGTAAATTTAATATTAAATTAACATAATTTTTTTATGGTAAAACCATAATTTTTACAATTTATTGGCTATAAAAATTCTGTAATTCGTTAATTTTCATCGTTTAAACTAAGAATACTCAAGCTAATCTGACTGTGATTTCTTTAAAAAAACATATACTCATTGATATTAGATTTACTAACGAGAAGCAGTTAGTTAATCAAGTAAATTAACGGCATCATTTATTTCGTTTACAGGATATTTGCATGCATTATTAACACATACATAAATCAATGTTTCATCATCAGTAAATCTGTTTTTTAATAAGGCCATTTCAGAATCTGATGTACTACCAGCCAACAATTTATTAGGAATATAAATTTGATGTAGTTCCTGTATTTTCTTTTCAGCTTCGTGTCCTACAACAACTATTTCATAAAAGTCAAAAGTAAAATTAAGCATGAGATCAAGCCAATTAGAATATCCAGAAGGATAAGATTGTATTTGTGACTTCATATTGTGCAGCATATTTTCACTTATTTCTTTATAGGTAGGTTCATTATAATAGTGAGATAATAAGAACAGGCTTTTAGCAAGAATTGAATTTGACGCAGGAATAACATTATCACTGGACTCAATTGTACGCACAATAAGTTGTGGATCTTTGTCAGAAGTGAAATAGAATATATTTCGATCATTGTCGAAAAAATGGTCAATAGTATATGTTGCTAACCTTTTTGAAATGTCTAACCATTCAGGGTCTAATGTATTTTGATATAATAGAATAAAGGCCTCTATTACTGTAGCATAGTCTTCGAGGTAGCCATTTACAGTACTCTTGCCATTTTTGTAATTATGAAATAGAGAATAATCACTTTTTAATTGATTCTTTTTTATGAACGTGGCATTCTTTATGGCGTTGTTTAGGAATTCTTGATCTCCAAAAACTCTATAAGCATCAAGATACGCTTTAAGCATTAGGGCATTCCAGGAGGTGAGCGTTTTGTCATCTAATCTTGGTCTGGAACGCTTTTCTCTATGATCGAGTAATGCTTTTTTCCAGGACTTTACTTTGTTGGTTAGCAATTCGTTGCTAATCTTATGTTCATTACAAAAATCAGAGTTGCCTTCTTTTCTGATTAGAACATAATTTCCTTTTTCCCATATTCCATAATCATTTATATTATAATAATCAGAGAAAAGGGTAAAGTCTTCGCCTAGAAGCGTTTTAAGCTCTTCTTTGGACCAAACATAAAAAGCACCTTCTTCTAATTCACCACTTTCCGTTTTACTGTCGGCATCTAGAGACGAATAAAATGCACCCTCTTCGTTGGTGAGTTCTCTAGATACAAAATTTAATGTTTCTAAAACTACGTTCTTGAACCATGTATCTTTTGTAACCAAATATGCATCAGAATACAAACTGATTAATTGAGCGTTGTCATACAACATTTTTTCAAAATGTGGGATATGCCACTTAGCATCTGTAGAATATCTTGAAAATCCGCCTCCAACATGATCATAAATACCTCCATACGATATTTTTGTAAGAGTGTTTTTTACATATGCTAACAATTCTTCGTCCTTTGTTTGATGTGCATATCTGAGCAAGAAGTGATAGTTATTGGGCATCATAAATTTTGGGACTCTTTTTGTTCCTCCTTTTTTATGATCAAATTGTTTGCTCCATTGCTTTACTGAAGAATCAATAAAATCTTTTTCAAAATTAATTTCGTCACTATTTATTTCTACAACATCAACTGCTTTAATACCTTGTTCCAGTTTTTCAGCATATTCTAACAATTTTTCAGGTTGCTTTTCATATAAATCTGAAATTTGGTTTAGGGCATCAATCCAATTTCCTTTAGGAAAATAAGTCCCGCCCCATACGGGTCTTCCATCGGGTAAAGCGATCATATTAAGAGGCCATCCACCACTGCCAGTCATCAATTGTACGGCACTCATATATACTTGATCTATATCGGGCCGTTCTTCTCGATCTACCTTTATATTAATATAATTACTATTCATTATTTCTGCAACCTTTGGATCTTCAAAGCTTTCATGTTCCATCACATGACACCAATGACAAGCAGCATATCCTATACTAACGATTATAAGTTTATTCTCTTTTTTTGCTTGATCGAGTGCTTTTTCTCCCCATGGTTTCCAATCGACAGGATTATGAGCATGTTGCAATAGATAAGGACTGGTTTCATGAATTAAATCATTGTTGTAATCGTGTTCTTCCATAGAAGGTTTATTTTGGTTTGTGCAAGAAGTTGTTAGAATTAAAATAAAGATGAACCAATATTTCACAATTGTTGATTTTAATATCTTCTAAAAATATAAAAAGCATCCTAATTAATTAAGATGCTTGTTATCAAAGAAATGATAAAGTTTTTAATCGATTACAAAAGAAATTTTAAGATTTACCCTGTATTCGGCTATTTCATTATTGGTTACAATAACTTTTTGATCAGATACCCATGCAGATTTGATGTTTTTTACAGTCTTACCTGCTTCTTCTATTCCATTTTTTGCTGCATCGTCCCAGCTTTTTTCAGAACTTGCGATCACTTCAATAGTTTTAACAATTGCCATTTTAATATTTTTTTGGTTAATATTTTACGAGATTCTCTAAGATACGAGATACTTTGCTCTTTTAAAATAAAAACAATCATTCTTTTAATGACAATTTCCCATGTAATCAACCATTATTCGTTTAACTACCCATTTAACGCTTCAACATATTCAACTTTATCTTTTAACATTTCTTTGAGCATGTTTTCGATACCATTTTTAAGTGTAAAGGTAGAAGAAGGGCATCCACTACAGGCACCTTGTAAGATGACTTTAACGCCTTTACTTTTTGGGTCGTAAGAATCAAATAAAATATTTCCTCCATCACTAGCTACTGCTGGTTTAATATATTCTTCAATGATATTTATGATATCTTTAGAAACGTCATCAAGGTTTTCAAAATTGAGGTCGGCTTGTTTTTCTATTTCACTTTTGGATACTACAGCATTTGCAGACAACACTTCTTTACCTTGTTCTAGATAATTGCGTAAAAACTCTCTGATCTCTAAAGTGATATCATTCCAATCGGCCATGTCGTATTTGCTTATAGAGATGTAATTTTCATCTATATAGACTTCTTTTACAAAAGGTAGATGAAACAACTCTTGTACTAACGGCGACTCTTTGGCATCATCTATATTTTTGAACTCGTGACCAGCTGTTACCAATTTTTTGTTCGCAACAAATTTTAGTACTGCAGGATTAGGAGTACTTTCGGCATAAATGGTAATAGGTACTTTTTTACCAGTTTCGGTTTCTGTGACTACAGGTTGGCCATCATTGAGATAATTCTTGATCTGTTCTGCTACTTCTTCTTCAACATCTGCCCATTCTACGATATCATATTTGTCTATTGCCACAAAGTTTTGAGAGATAAATACTCTTTTAACAAAAGGCAGATAGAACAGTTGTTGTGCGAGAGGTGAATTTTTTGCCTGATCTATATTTTCGAACTCATAGCTGGTATGTTGCGTCAAAAAATGATTGGCTTCAAATTTAACTATACCAGGATTTGAGGTATGCTCTATTTTTATTTCAAAATTCTTTTCCATAAACTAATTTTTGGCAAATTTACTAAAAGCAATGCTATAATCATGGTCATAAATCCTCCCCTAACATATTTTAACAACTTATACATAATACACTTAAAATCTTAATTTCTAACAAAAATTTATATCTTTGAGACCAGCGATAATTAATTATATATTTAAAAACTAATAGTGAAGCCCCACAATATAAACTGTTTTTTATAGTTTACATTTAATTCACGAACTCTGTTTGTCCCCAATTAAAAGACAGTGCCTAAATGAACTTAAGAACGACTTATGTAATATTTTTAATGTTACTTTCTCAATTTGCCTCTTCGCAAGAAGGTATTCCAGTATATGCAGATTATCTTTCTGATAATCTTTACCTGGTACATCCTGCCATGGCTGGGGCGGCAAATGCTAATAAAATTAGATTAACTGCAAGAAAACAATGGTTTGATGTAGATAATGCTCCCAATTTACAATCAGCGAATATGAATTTTAGAATGGGTGATAAGACGGGCCTGGGAGGAATCGTGTTTAAAGATGAAAATGGCCGATTTTCTCAAACTGGAGTTTATGTGACTTTTGCATATCATTTGTTATTTTCTAGAGATAGAACAGATTTAAATATGCTTTCATTTGGGATTAGTGGTGGATTTATTCAATCTAATGTTGACTTAAGAGGTCTTGATGATCCTGTTGATCCGGATCCTGTGATTTTAGATAGAGTTCAGAAAGATGCATATTATAATATGGATGTGGGATTATCGTACAACTACCTGGAGTGGTATGCTCATTTTACTGTAAAAAATATATTACCAACAACTAGAGATATTTTTGATAATAATACGCCTGTTCAAGAATCAAATAATCAGCGCCGATATGTAGCCTCTTTGGGCCGTGTATTTGAGTTTAACGATAAATGGAGTCTTGAACCTTCTATATTATATCAGGCTACAGACCAAACGCAAGAGAGTAGCTTTGATGCTAATGCAAAAGTTTATAGAGAGCTTAATGAAAAGACCACCTTATGGGGAGGACTTTCATACAGACGTAGTCTTGATGGAGCAGAATTCTCTGAAGATGGTACCTCTATAGAGAATCAGCAGTTACAATATTTTACACCTTTTTTAGGAGTTAATTATAAAAAATGGATGGTGGGTTATACCTTTAGTTATCAATCCAATTCTGTAGTACTAAGTGATGGTGGATTTCATCAGCTTACTCTAGGATATGACTTCGGTAAAATTAAAGAACGCTGGAATTGTAAATGTCCTGCGGTGAATTCTCACTAGATATTTTTATTGATAATTTGTGTTTCTTCTTGTGTATTAATTTTTATTTGGCAGCTGCCCCTTCAAACTGTAATCGTTCATCTTGTACCCCTACCAAAGAAGACAATTCAAAAATATTCTTATACCCATAACCATAGAGATTTATAAAAGTAGGAATATTTAATGCTAAAGGAGCCATTTTGGTAGCAAAATGGTCCAGATCGCCATCAATATTATTGTTGCAGTAAATTAATATTCGGGTATCTTTTGAAGGAATGTACTTTGCCAGTTTATTTTTGGTAAAATCTGAAAAATTGATGTGTATCGCTCCCTTAAGATGTTTGTTTTTATAGGCAGTTTCAGAACGAGTATCTAACAAGATGGTATTTTCATCTTTCATATATTCCAGAAATTCATGTAACGGGATCAGTCTTTCCTCTCTGTATTGTAATATTTCTTCAGAGATATCTAGAAATGAATTATAATCTACTTTTGATTTAGGTAATTCTTTTTTTTCTTGTGCTTGTATAGCGAATGGTATCATTATCATTATTTTAATTAGAGTTTTCATAGATCCTGTTTATTTTATTTCTCCCAGGTGAATGCCTTTTTTTGACCTTGTTTTTTTATTGCATTCAATAAGGCTGCTTCCAGATTTGTGTCTTCTTTTTTGCTGTGGTTTTTGATGTATCCAACACGCTTTTCGTTTAAATCCCGAATCTTTTGTTGTATATTTTTACGTTTTTTACTTTTCTCAGCGATATATTGTTTTAGTTCGGCTTTAGATTTTTCTCTAAGTGCTGCTGGAAGCTCTTCTTTAGCGACTTCTTCAACTTCGAAAGATTCATCTTCTGAAGCATCAATAAGATCCCAACTTTTGTTGTTATAAAAGGTAGAGCTTTTGCTTATGGTTCGACTAACTGCATTGGCTGCACTATATCCTCTCGCATTACTATCCTGTTCTCTCTGTAGTTCTCTTTTTTGTGCTCCTCGATTTCCATAATAAATGTATGTGTCATTAAGTTGATTATTTAACTGTAAAATAATGTCATCATAAGGAGTAACAATATGTACGGTTTGTTGATTATGATCTATTGCACTGTACTCGCCATGAGTAATGTCGGCACCGTGTTTCCACATGGTATCGATTCCTTGTCTATAGTTACCACAAAAAATAGTATTGATTGTGATATCTTTTTCCAAAGCATCAGTAGCAGCATCTGTATAATTTACCGGTCCTTGAGTAAAAGGCTCGTTTCCTGCAATAAAAATTAGTTTTAGATGATCGTTATTTTTTTTCCAATCTAATTGGTTTATCGAGGTGTTAATTACCTTACCGCAGTATTCGTTTCCACCGTTGGTTGTTAAGGCAAAAAGTTCTTTCGATATTTCATCAAGATCCTCAGAAAAAGGTAAAACTTGTCTTACAAACCCTTCTCTCGATGGGAGGCCGTCGTTTCCATATTCATAAAGTGCAATCTGTAGTTTAATTCTATTATGTTCGCATTTGGCATACGATAGTTCGTTAACTATTTCCCATAATTGTGCCTTTGCTTGGTCTATTAGTCCATCCATACTGTTACTAGTATCTAGTAATAGAGCTACTTGTATATGACGAGTATTAGGATCGGTTTTTGTAGTGTGAATCTCGTGTGTTTTTTCTTTATGAGTTATAAGTTCACTATGTTTTTTATTCTTTGCTGTACAAGACGTGTAGGTAAGCAAACTTAAAATACTACAGATCATAAATCTTTTCATCTTTTTCTTTTTTTATAATTTGGAATAAAAGTAGGTTCAACTTTTTTAGATAAAAACCTGAAATGAGTAAAATGGCAAACCGAATGAGTGAACATGGTGAATAGTTTAGTAAAGTTTCTTTTTTTACTATAAAAAGCTCCATAAAGGAGATGGCCCGAAATGAAGCATTTCATAATTCCATTTAAATAAAGTAAGTTTATCATATTGTAAGAGTAAGGGATGAAGAAGATTAGTTTGATAATAGTGGTGTTTTGGCTTTTGCCTTTTGTGGCTTTTGCTCAGAAAACCCCTGCTTCACGAGAATTGGCACGAATGAGTATCAAAGGTTCGGTAAAAGACGAACGAACCAGAGAGCCAGTGCAAGGGGCAGAAGTTACCATACTGGGAGGAAGAACTGTTACCACAGATGTTTTTGGGGACTTCAGGATAGAAGCCAGGGTTGGTGACGAACTTGTTATTAGTCATGGTAGCTTTACAACAGTACGCTATACTATTAAGGATAACCAGAGAATTGATGTTTTGGTTGAAGATTATCCTGAAGAGTCTGTAAGGATGAGTAAAAAAGCAGAGTCGAGTCAATCTATATTTGAAGATAATCTAAAAGCGGCAAAGCAATTTTTAAAGGAAGATGCAACAACAAGTATAGAATACATCACTAAAGCCTTAGAAAATCTACGTGATAATGATCCAAATGCAGATGACAAAAAAGCTAAGTTGTATGAAACGCTTGCCGATATTTATGATTACTGGAAGCAACATGATTTGGCTGAAAGTAATTATCAGATAAGCCTGAATAATAGGTATGATACTGAAGTAAAAATCAAGTTAGGAAACGCACGATTAAAAAACAAGAACTATCAGGAGGCGTTAAAGACATTCAATGAACTGCAGAGATCCAGGCTAAATTCTAATCAAAGAGTCATGATTTATGAAGGTTTGGGAGATAGTTATGTTGGATTAGAAAAGACTACTGAAGCAATTACCAATTATAATAAAGCGCTGTCATTAAGCCAACGTAAAGGACTAGATGATAAAGTGATTTTATTAAATTCAAAATTGGCTGAACTCCTGCAACAGCAAGGGAATATGTCGGACGCCGAAGAGTATTTGGACAGTTCTGTAGAACTGGCAAATCAGAAAGATAAAAAAACAGCGGCAAGACAGCGTAGCGTAGCAGCCGATTTTTACAGTAAAAGTAAAAGTTTTGACAAAGAGATACGGCTTAGAAAAGAAGCGCTTGAAGATATCGAAGAAATAGAAGAAGAGGGACAAAATGATTCTAACGCTCTATCTACAGCAGAACAAGATAAATCATTGACTCCACAAGTACAGAATTATAAAATAGCCAATGCGTTTGCTGCTCAGGAAAAATATGATGAAGCAATTACGTATTTAGATGAAAGTATTAAAGAAGCCGAGTCAAAGAATGATTTGATAGTTCAAAAAGACGCTACCCGAAAGCTAGGAGAAGTATATAGAGAAAAAGGAGAATTAAAAAAGGCATCTGAAGCTTTTGAAGAATATGAAGTAATCATTGATAAGCTATATATTCAAAAAGATCAGGAGATATCTCAAGCTGCCCGATTTAGAAGAGAGTTGGCAACCAGTGCAAATCGCATTGCAACCTTAGAAAAAGATAGAGAGCTTAGTGAAACCCGGTATGAGTTGGCTTTGGCATCTCAACAATTAGCAAACCAACAAACTATACGACAACAAATTATAATTTACTTTTTAATAGGCCTTACGATTTTACTGCTTTTTGCAGCTTATCTGATGTACCGAAACATGAAGCAACAGCGATATGCTAATAATCTTCTGGCTTTAAAGTCATTAAGATCTCAAATGAATCCTCATTTTATTTTTAATGCTTTAAATTCTGTTAACACATTTATAGCTGCTAGTGATGAACGAACAGCCAATCGATATTTGACTGATTTTTCGGTATTGATGAGAGCTGTTCTGGAAAATAGTGAACAAGATTTTATCCCGCTAGAAAAAGAAATTGAATTATTACAGGTATATGTGCAGTTAGAGCATTTTAGATTTCAGGATAAGTTTGACTACACTATAGATGTTGATCCCGAAATTAATGTATCCGAATATATGATTCCGCCCATGTTACTGCAACCTTATGTAGAAAATGCCGTGTGGCATGGCTTACGGTACAAAT
The DNA here is from genome assembly GCF_042682765.1 of Aquimarina celericrescens. Lineage (NCBI taxonomy): Bacteria > Pseudomonadati > Bacteroidota > Flavobacteriia > Flavobacteriales > Flavobacteriaceae > Aquimarina > Aquimarina celericrescens. The sequence goes on from NZ_JBHUHY010000034.1 coordinate 62,757, forward strand.
CAGAAAAAGGGTTATTATCTATAAAGTTTAAAAAAATTGATAGTGATAAAATAGAAATTTTGATCGCTGATAATGGTATCGGGCGCAAGAAATCACAAGATCTCAAAACTAGTAATCAGAAAATGCAAAAGTCGAGGGGGATGGGTAATATCAAAAAACGAATAGCTATACTCAATAAAATGTATAAAGATAAGGTTGATGTCTTCATTTCTGACTTAGAAGATAGTACCGAAGGAACCGAAGTAAAATTAACTCTTAAAAAAGATACCTAAGAAGAGTATTAAATTTTTGCGTATGAATTTAACTGCAATTATTGTAGACGACGAGGCAAATGGTAGAACGATCCTCAGAAATTATTTAAAAAAGTATTGTCCTTCTGTTAGTGTTTTAGGGGAAGCCGCAAGCGTGCAAGAAACCTTAGTTTTATTAAAATCATATACACCAGATATCCTATTCTTAGATGTAGAAATGCCTTATGGAAATGCCTTTGATCTCTTGGAACAGATACCTGATCGTACGTTCGAGATTGTTTTTGTTACTGCTTATGATCACTACGCCGTAGATGCTCTAAATGCTCAGGCTACATATTATTTACTAAAACCTATTGCAATAGACAATCTAATCAAAGCAGTTGATCATGTGGCTCATATAAAACAGCGAGAGGCAGACCTTCAAGATGCTGTTTTAGTGCCTAAGATAACTGTAGTCGAGGACAAAATTACCATACCTCAACAAGACGGTTTTGAGGTACTCAATATTTCTGAGATTTTGTATTGCCAGGCAGATGATAATTATACCAAGATATTTCTGGAACAAGGACAAAGATTGGTTAGTAAAACACTTAAGTATTTTGAAGACTCACTAAATACTCAAGGTTTCGCAAGAATACATAAGAGCTATTTGGTGAATGTGAATAAAATAACCAGGTATAGAAAAGGCAAGGGTGGGAGTATAGTAATTTCTTCAGGAAAAGAATTGTCAGTTTCTTCTTCCAAAAAAGGAGCGCTTTTGGACTATTTCAAATAATCTTGCGTTAAAAATCAAGCGTATTAATAGTATATGTAATGTTAGTGTTTGATGTTAAAAGACTTTGCAGCGTATAGACATTTTCATTGGTAAAAAGTTGATGAGTGCCTTTTTGCGAAGTTGTATTTAAAATATTATTAGATGCTAATATTGCTTTGGTTTGACGTGCTACGGCTTCACCAGAATCGATAATGGTAACTTTATCAGAAAGAATTTTTTCTAAGGTAGGAATGAGGTAAGGGTAATGGCTGCATCCTAGAACAAGATAATCAATGTTTTGATCTAGCATAGGGTCGAGATAAGACTTTAATAATGAAAACATTTCAGGACTGTTTATTAGTCCTGCTTCTATAAGTTCTACTAATCCGGTACCAATTACTTCGATTACTTCTATATTTCTGGCATATAGATCTGAGGTTTTGGCAAACAATTCACTGGATAATGTGCCTTTAGTAGCAAGAACCCCCACTTTTTTGGTTTTAGTATGAATTGCAGCAGGTTTAATAGCGGGTTCTATACCTATAAACGGAACATCGTAGGTGGCTCTTAATTCTTTAATGGCATTTGTAGTGGCCGTATTACAGGCCACTATAATAATTTTGCAGTTTAACTCTAAAAGTTTTTCTGTGTTTTTAATACTTAAGGCAAGAATTTCTTCTTTACTTCTTTTTCCGTATGGGGCATACTTACTATCTGCCAGATAGATGGTGTCTTCATGGGGTAATACATGAGTAATCTCTTTCCAAATAGAGGTTCCTCCAACTCCAGAATCAAATATGCCGATAGGTCGTTGTTGTGTCATTATTGCTCCAAAAGTAAAAAACAGTAAGAATAGCTTCTTACTGTTTTTTAAATTATTTTATTCAAACTATTTATTATAGTTACAGTGAATTAAAAAACTATAACATTAAAATTATCTCCTATACAATTTAAATGAGGATACTTCATCGTTCCAATTATATTCTCTTGTAAAAGGCCAAAAACCATCATTCCAAGTGTTATTTTTGAGATTTCTCCATTCTGAGGCTCTTCCAAAACTATTTAGAAATAAGGATCTTCCAGAATAATTAATATCAATAAAAAGCTCTAAATTGGCAAAACCAGAAAGTTTTATTGAAGTAATATTATCCCCCCAAATTCTTCCGTCATTTGGCATCGTGTAAAGATGTAAATTCGATACAGAATTAGAAAAAGTTTGTGAAGGACCTGTGAAATCTAAATCTCTCCAGAAAGTAACTCCATTAGGAACATAATCTTTAGTAAGAGAATTCTCAGTTTTTTTCAACGCTTTTATTGATTCTCTATATAAATTAGTTTTTTTATACTCCTTTACATTTCTAAATAAATAAAAATTATTTGAATCACCATTATTTAAAACAAAGACAACATTAGGTAATTCAAAAATTTCTTTTAATCTTTTGTTGTCTGACTCTTCAAGAACTTTTGGTTGTTCTTTGTTTGAAAAATCAATTTTCAACTTATAAATATTTCCTTCATAATGATAAGTAAATTCTTCTATTTTTTGATCAGAGGAAACAAGTGATTCGCTGACTTCATCCTTAGAACAAGAAATAATTGTAATTGATAGAATAATTAAAACAAATTTTTTCATGAGATTTAATTTTAAGGTTTTAAGATTTATTTAAGTTCTAATTTAAAATATAAATCTCGACAAAAAAATAATAATAAGTTAAATTCCTAAATCTTTCTTTACATCTGCCATAAGGTCTTTACCATCTGCCATGATTACTCCAGTTCCCGTAGTAGAATCTAATACATACTGAAATCCTTGGGCTCTGGCAACTTTCTGAATAGAAGTACGAGCTTGCTCATAAATGGGCTTCATCAATTCGATTTCTTTTTTCTGAAGATCCTTAAGTGCATTTTGTCTGTAATCATTAATGCTTTTCTCTGTAGCTTGAATTTCCTGCTGTCTTTTTAGATTTTCCTCATCAGTTTTAGTTTCGGCTTCTTGAGAATATTTCTTAATTGTATTTTGCAATTCCAAAACCATATTTCTTATTTCGGCATCATACGTTTTATTAAGTTTTTCAATTTCACTTTTAGCAGCTTTAAATGCAGGCATGGATTCTACTAGCTCCTGTGATGCGATATGCGCTACCTTTGATTGAGCGTTCACAAAACTTGATGTTCCTATTGTAAGTGCAAAAGCTATTAGTAATGTTCTAAATTGTTTCATTTGTAATTAATATTAAAGGGTGTTATAAATTTATTATTCGCTTTTCAATTATTTGGCTTTTCGTTTTCATTAATTTTATTAGAATCAGACGAAGTTCCATCTTCTTTTAATTTTTCTTTTTGTTCTTTTAGAGTATTAATAGAATCTTTTTTTCTTTTTTGTAATTCTAGTAACCTCGCTCTTCTTTCTTCAAATTCTTTCTTCTTGGCGGCTCTTATAGAGTCTCTTTCTGCTTTCCGTTCCTCGAGCAATCTTTCTCTTTCTGTTAGGTTTTGTTGAACAGCTCTCTCTCTATCACTTACTTCCTTTTCTTGCTCTACATTTCTTTTCTCAGCTCTTTCAAGAGATTTTTTCTCTTTTTTTGTAGTTAACTGCTTTCTTTTAGAAGCTCTATTTAATCTTAATAAAACCTGATCACTTATATCATATCGATCTGCAGAATATAACATTACAATATCAGCAGATTTATCAAAAATAAAATCATACTTTTTATTTTTTGCGATCTCTTGTACCGCTATAAAAACTTGATCTTGTACAGGTTGAACTAATCTTCTTTTCTGAATAAACAAATCTCCATTAGGGCCAAATCTTTTTTGTTGATATTCTAATATTTCTTTTTCTTTAAAAAAGATATCTTCTTCTCTTTCCTCAATCAATTCTTTGGTAAGCAAAACCCTTTCATTATTAAGGTCTTTACGCATTTCTTCTATGTTTTTAAGTTCAGCTTCGATCTCTACCTTCCATTTTTGTACTTTCTTTTCAAGATCTGCAGAAGCTTCATTATATTCTGCTACATTTTCTAGAATATAATCCATATCAATATAACCAATTCTAATACCTTTCTGTGCTTGAACTGAGTTCGCGAAAAATAAAAAACTGATTATTACAACTAGTAAAAGACCCTTTGTTTTCATAATTCTTTGTGTATATTGAAATAATCGTGCCAAACCTAAAACTGTTGTCCTATAATAAAGTGAGTTTCCCAACCATTTGCACCCACTGTACCAGGAATAGGATCAAATCCATACCCAAAATCTATACCCAATAGTCCAAAAGCCGGCATAAAGATACGTATTCCAGCCCCAACAGAACGATTTAACTGAAATGGATTAAACTCTCTAAAACTATCGTATGATGCTCCACCTTCTAAAAACCCTAGCATATAAATCGATGCAGCAGGTTTTAATGTAATAGGATAACGAAGCTCTAACGAATATTTATTATAAATTGTTGCACCGTCTCCATCAAAATCTTGGTTATTTGGTCTGCTTAGCGGTATTAAAGATTGGTTAGGATATCCTCTTAACGCTATAACTTCTCTACCATCAAGGGCAGTAGCTCCCAATCCATCTCCACCAAGAAAAAAACGTTCAAAAGGGATGTTTCCTCTATCATTATTGTATGCTCCAAGAAAACCATATTCTGCCCTTGTTCTAAGTACTATGGGTTGTTTACCTAGATTAAAAAGTCTGGTATACCAGGTTCCATCAAATTTAATTTTATAATACTCTAGCCATTTAAATCGCTCTTGATCTATTTCTCCAATTCTTTCATAAGCTTCGGGATTATTGGCTCCTCGGTTATTAATTATTCCGGGGTTTTCATCTTCGATTGTTCTGCGTTCTTCTTCAAGGGCACTATAATCATTACCATCCCATAGAGAGTAGGGCAATGAAAGTTTGGCAACTAAGTTAAACTCTGACCCACCAATAGGAAAAATAGGATTTACAGTGGTATTATTACGATTTAAACCTACTGTGTAGGATAAATCATTTGAAGATCCATTTCCAAAAGTAAACAATCGCGTATTATAATTTTTTAGATTATAGTTTCTAATGCTTATAGCTTGCGATAGTGTAAAATAATTATCGGGCCAATTCAATCTTTTTGCAATACCGATCGAGCCACCAGTAATGAGAAATTTTTGATCTCTTTCAACATCACGGTTTCTATTATTAAATAAAAACTGAATGGTATGTGAGAATGAGGTAGACAATTGATAAGGTCTTTTACCTCCTAACCAGGGTTCTATAAACGAAAGGCTATAGGTTTGGAAAAACCTACTGGCTTGCGCTCTTAATCTTAAGGTTTGACCATCTCCCATGGGTAAAGGGCTATACGCTTCTCCTTTAAATATGTTCTTTATCGAGAAATTATTGAAGGCCAGACCTAAGGTTCCAACGAAACCACCTCCACCAAAACCTCCCTGAAGTTCAATTTGACTAGATCCTTTTTCTACTACTGGGTAATTAATATCTATGGTTCCTGCTTGTGGATTTGCATTTTTAAATTGAGGTTCTAATGCTTCAGGGTCAAAAAAGCCTAATTGCCCAATCTCACGAACCGTTCTTACTACTAAGTCTTTGCTGTATCTCTGACCCGGTTTAGTTCGAAGAATTCTATAAACAACATGATCATTTGTTTTATCATTTCCTGTTACAGTAATATGATCAAAATAAGTGAGTTTTCCTTCGCGAATTCTTATTTCAAAATCGATAGTATCGTTATATACTTTGGTTTCGACGGCATCAATACTAGAAAAAAGATATCCATTGTTCTGATATAAATTAGTGAGATCATCCGCATCGGGTTTGGTATTGTCTGAAATCTGTTTTTCAAGAAGAATACCATTATATACGTCCCCCTTTTTAATCACTAATTGTCGTGCTAATTGCCTATCGGTGTATACACTGTTTCCCAGAAAATTTATAGTTCCAAAATAATATCTGTTACCTTCTTCTATATTCAGATTTAGTGAAACACTATTGTTGTCCTCTACAATTAGAGTATCAGAAACTATTCGAGCATCTCGATATCCTTTTTCTTTGTATTTTTTAACAATATTATCTTTATCTTCTTGATAATCTGCTTTAATATATTTTGATCTTTTCCAGAATCTGAAGCGCTTCTTTTGCTTCGTATTTTTCATTGCTCCACGAACCCTAGAATCTGAAAATTCTTCATTTCCCGTGATATTTATTTTATCAACTTTTACTCTATCACCTTTATCTATCCTTACAAGCATATTTACTTTATTGCTTGCTACGGTATCTTTTACCGGAGTAGTATTAATAACTACCTTAGTATTAAGAAAACCTTCTTTTTTATATTTATTAGAAATAAAATTACGGGTAGTAGTAATCAGATTTTCTGTAACTTTCGTTCCTTTATTTAAGCTATTATCTTTAATTAATTCTTCTGCTTTACGTTTTTTTACTCCTTCAATTCGAGTTTCATTAAGCTCAGGAACTTCCTGAATATTGATTTCGATATCGGCAACTTCACCTTCAATATTTGTGACATAAAAATTGATATCACTAAATAGCTCTAGATCCCAAAGTTTTTTGATCACTTGACTGATTTTGTCTCCTGGAAGAAAAATGCGTTCTCCTTTTCTAAGGCCGGTAAAAGTAATCACAGTACTCTCATTGTAGCTTGTAGTTCCGGTTACTTTGATCTCTCCTATAATATATTGTTTCCCGTTAGCACCAGGTATATTTTGTGCTGTAAGTGATAATGAGTTGATTAATAATGCTAATAACGTAAAATACGTGAATGGTAATTTTTTTGTCATTTCTTTAACTGAGCTGCTCACTAGTTTTTCCAAATCTTCTTTCTCTTTTTTGATAATTTAATACGGCTTCGAATAAATCTGTTTTTTTAAAATCGGGCCATAAAATTTCTGTAAAATATAATTCTGCATACGCAATCTGCCACAATAAAAAATTACTGATACGTTGTTCTCCACTGGTACGTATCAATAAGTCCACATCTGGCAGGTTTTTGGTATACAAATGCTCATTAATGACTGATTCATTTATAAGATGTGGCGAAATTACACCATTTTTAACTTTAATACTTATTTCTTGTATAGTTTTTATAAGCTCTTCTCTACTTCCGTAACTTAGGGCTAATGTAAGTGTCATATGGTCATTGGACTGTGTCTTTTCTATAACCTCAAGAAGTTCAGTTCTGGCTTTCTTGGGCAGAGATTGCAGGTTACCAATTGCGTTAAGTTTAATGTTGTTATCCTGAAGCGTTTTAATTTCTTTTTTGAGAGAACTCACCAAAAGCTTCATAAGAGTGTCCACTTCCAGCTTTGGTCTATTCCAATTCTCTGTAGAAAACGCATATAATGTAAGATATTTCACTCCAATCTCTGCACTGCTTTCTACAGCTTCTCGTACAGCTGTGGTGCCTTTTTCATGACCAACGGCTCTAAAGAACCCTTTCTTTTTGGCCCATCTGCCATTACCATCCATAATTATGGCAACATGTTTTGGAATATTAGAATTTAATTGTTTTTTATCAACCATTTTTAGAATGCACAATAACACGGTATCCTACCCCAGGTGTAAGATAATGTTATGCCGGTAAATACGTACCAGTCATTGTTATTTAAATTACCAAATCCTTCACCAAACCGAGGGTCAGGATCACTACCATCAAGATTATCTGTAAATGTATATCTAGCACCTATTTCTGCACCAATTATAAATTTTCTACCTAACGTTTTCTTAATTCCAAGAACCATAGGAATTGCAAAATTCCATTTATCGGCATAAGCTTCAATTTGATTATTAGAATCGACAGCCTGTGCACCATAATTAAATCCTGTTATACCAGTATAAAGATAAGGGGTCCACTGTGGTTTGCCGTCATAAAGAAACCAATCCCAAAAATTATATTCCATCCCTACCGATAGTTCTTTTATAGAATTATCAAAACTTAATCCTCTTTGCTCTCTTCTGTCATCTCCTTTACTATCATCTGCATTGATTTGAGCATATAGGAAAGAAGCTCTAAATGCGTGTCGCTTACTTCTGTTCCATTTTCCAATAACACCAACTGCAAAATCATTAGGAGCAATATAGTATGTTGATCCTACATCGCCAATGTAGTTGGCTCCTCCTGCTATCAATCCCACTTCATAGGTTTGTGACATTATAGATTGTACAAAAAACAGAACAATTATAAATGATGTTAAGTATCTCATAGATTTTCAAAAGTTTGCAAATATAACAATTAACTTTAGTACACAAGAATTTGAGTAAAATAGTATGAATTAAAAAACACTTTTTAGCAGATTTTATTGTTTAATTACGTTTATCTTCTCCCCAAAGCATCTTTTTGCGTAAAGTTTTTAAGAAACTATCATTTTGCAAAACTACCATATTGATTTTAAAAGGAGCCTTTTTTATAAGTACTGTTGTTTCATTTGGTAAAGTATGAATTCTGGAATCCAATGAAACCAAATACGTATCTTCTCTTCCTGAAATTTGTAACTTTATTTCCTGGTTTTCCGGCATAACAAGAGGTCGCGCATTAAGATTATGGGGTGCTATAGGGGTTAATACCATACTTTCTGCATCAGGCATTATTACAGGACCGCCACAACTCAGAGAATATCCGGTAGAACCTGTAGGTGTAGAAATAATTAAACCATCTGCCCAATAAGAAGTGAGAAACTCATCATTAAGACTGGTATGTACTGTAATCATAGAGGTTGTATTTCTTCTACTTACAGCAATCTCGTTCATGGCAAAATTAAGTACACCAAATTCTTCTGTTGCTGGTATGGTGTCGATAGTGACCAGACTTCTGGGTGAAATATGAAATTTTTTGCTTAAAATTAAATCAATACTGTCTTTAATTTCTTCTTTCTGTATTGTTGCAAGAAAACCAAGTCTTCCTGTATTAATCCCAGCAATAGGAATTCCTAAATCTCTAACATAAGTGATCGTTTTTAAAATAGTTCCATCCCCACCTATACTGAAAAACAGATCGTATGTTGTATCTAATTCTTCAAAGGTGCTAAAATGAGAATAGGATTTATCAATTTCATCATGAAGATTTATGAGCTCTAAAAAATTCTTTTCGATAACTACTTCTACATCATTTTTGTCCAGAGTTTCCAACAACTGCTGAATGTATATCCCAGAGTTTTTATGATAAAACTGACCGTATATACCGATCTTCATAATTTATTGATTTGCGTTAACGAACTAAAAAAACATACTAAATATTAAGATATTTTTCCAGATATTGAGATCTTTCTTTAAGATTAGTTAAAAATGTATCTTCATGATGCTTAGACACAATATTGTAACTATATCTTCTAAATGTTTGTACTATGTTGTTGATGTCACTATCACTAATTTTTAAGGTAATTTGAGCGACATCATTTTCCATATTAGAAATAAACAATCCTAAAACTTTTGCATTATTAGATTCTATAATCTGTGCGATTTCGCTAAAAGAATAATCCAAGATGCCTTTTTCTACGATCAAAATATTTCCTGGTTCACTAAGAAAAGGAGTTTCATTAAAAAGGTTCATTATGTCCCCAAGTTCAAAAAACCCTAAATAGTCATTATTATCATCAAGAACAGGCATAATGTTAGAGTTATTTTGGGCAAATGCTTCCAAAATATCCAACCAGTTATGATCTTTTCTGACAAAAAATCCTTCTAGAGCATATTGATAGGCTTCCAGTGTTTTATCTGTTTCAAAACACCTAATGTCTGCTTCAGACACACATCCCAGATATATTTTTTCTTTAATTACCGGGAAATGAGTATAGGTAAGTTCATTAAACAGTAATTGTGCATCTGTAACTTTTGTACCTATATCAATAGGCGCTATTTCATTAACTATGTACAAACTTGTCTTCATAATCTATTAGGAGCTATATTGTGCAAAATAATCAAAAAATATACAATCAAGGCGTTCTCAAGTTTGTATTTTTGCTTTTTTAGATAAAGACATCAAAAACTATGACAAAGTTAAGTGTTAACATAAATAAAATTGCAACTTTACGAAATTCTAGAGGAGGAAATACTCCGGATTTACTCAAAGTGGCAAAAGATATTCAAGGTTTTGGGGCAGAAGGCATTACCATACACCCCAGACCCGATGAAAGACATATCAGATACCAAGATGCTTATGATTTAAAAGCAATTGTGTATACTGAATTTAACATAGAAGGAAATCCAATACCTAAATTTATTGACTTGGTTTTATCAGTCAAACCAACTCAAGTGACTTTGGTGCCAGATGCAGAGGATGCCATTACAAGTAATGCCGGTTGGGATACAAAAAAGTATAAGGATTTCTTGGTGGATGTCATAGCAGAATTTAAGCGTAATGATATTAGAACCTCGATTTTCGTGGATCCGGTAACAAAAATAATTGAGGGTGCTGCAAAAACAGGTGCAGACAGAATAGAGTTATATACTGAAGAATTTGCGTCAGAATATGCTAAAGGCAATAAGGACGTTGTGATTCCTTATGCCAAATGTGCTCAATTGGCAATAGATCTTAAACTTGGAGTAAATGCAGGTCATGACCTCTCTTTGGATAATATTAAATTCTTCAAAGAAAATGTTCCTGGTTTATTAGAAGTTTCTATTGGTCACGCTCTTATAAGTGAGTCAATATATCTTGGATTGGAAAATGTAATTAATATGTATTTACATCGCCTTAAATAATCATTCCGTTGAAATGATTCATCATCATTTAGTTAGAATAAATGGATACGGTTATGAGCGAATTATGTCTGACAAATAATAAAATAAATAGATGACTTTACACGCTAATGTTTTTGGAGAGGGACAGCCTTTTATAATCCTCCACGGTTTTTTGGGAATGGGTGATAATTGGAAAACTTTGGGGAAAAAGATCGCAGAACAAGATTTTCAGGTTCATTTGTTGGATCAGCGTAATCATGGAAGAAGTTTTCATAGCGATATTTTTAATTATGAAATGATGGTTCAGGACTTGATGACGTATTGTAATGAATTCAATCTAAATGAGATCAATCTTCTAGGGCATTCCATGGGTGGTAAAACGGCAATGCTTTTTGCAGCCAGATACCCAGAAATGGTCAAAAAATTAATGATTGCAGATATAGCTCCCAAATATTACCCCCCGCACCATCAGGATATTTTGGATGGATTGAGTACTCTGGATTTTGAAACTTTAAAATCTCGAGGAGAAGTTGACGCAGCATTAAGTCTATATGTACCTGATATGGGCGTTAGAATGTTTTTGTTGAAAAATCTCTACTGGAGGGAAAAAGGAGTACTCGGGTTACGAATCAATCTTAGGGCACTGGTTAAAAATGTTTCAGAAATTGGTATAGAATTACCTCAAGATTTGAGTTTTAGTGGAGATACATTGTTTCTGAAAGGAGAAAAATCAAACTATATCCTTGAGGATGATAAGGTTAGAATAATTAGTCAATTTCCAAAAGCCACAATCAAAGAAATTTCCAAAGCCGGACACTGGTTGCATGCCGAAAATCCAAATGATTTTTTGACCAATGTATTAGAATTTGTCAAAAAATAGATAAAAAATATTATGCATACATAATATTTTATTCATTTCGTTGGATAATTGGTATTTTCTATTAAATTTGGAACTTCAATTTTCAAAATCCTAAAAAACAAACAATTCTAATTAATTATGAGAAAACTTTTATTATTAGTTCTATTCGTCGCGGTGACTATGGTTACGTATGCAGGTGGATATAGAGTTAGTGTGCAGGGACAGAGGGCGATGGCCATGGGGCACACTGGGGTAGCCGTTGTGAATAGTGCCGAGCTTGTCTTCTTTAATCCGGCAGGTCTTGTTTATTTAGAAAGTAAACTAAATGTAAGTGTTGGAGCGAGCGGTATTTTTACGGATGTTATATTTCAAAACGAAGAATTAGGAATTTCTGCAGAAACTGATAACTCTGTGGGTACCCCTATAAGCTTATATGCTTCATATCAAGTAACCGAATGGATGTCTGTTGGTCTTGGTGTATATACGCCTTATGGTAGTGAAGTAACCTGGCCAACAGACTGGGCTGGATCACAATTAGTGAACAATATTGATTTGGCAGCGATCTATGTACAGCCGGTTGTGTCGTTCAAGCTTTCAGATCATTTTAGTATAGGTGGAGGACCTATATTTGTTACTGGTTCAGTAAACTTTAACCGTAATGCGACCAGAACAACAACCGATATCGACGGAAATAGATCGAATATTACAGTAGATGATTCTGGTGTAACGAATTGGGGATGGAGCATTGGCGCCATGGTAAATCTTACCGAGGATCTTCATGTTGGTTTTAGCTACCGTAGCGAAATTATTTTGGAGTCTGAAGATGGCGAAGCTACTTTTGCTAATTTTCCGAATTCTCCTGCTGCTCCTTCAAACGGGACTACCTCGTTTAGAGCAGAGTTACCACTGCCGGCAGAGTTAACGGTTGGATTGTCTTATGAATACGAAAAATGGTTGTTTGCCTTTGATTATAACAGACAATATTGGGATGTATATGAATCCTTAGATATAACATTTGGTAATGGTCAAACTTCTATAAATCCGCGTAATTACAAAAACTCTTCGGTGTACCGTTTTGGTTTACAATACCAGGCCACAGAAAAAATTGCGCTTAGAGCTGGATACTACCATGATGAAACTCCTGTTCAGCCTGGTTTCTTTGCTCCGGAAACACCCCGTAACGATTCAGATGGATTTTCTGGTGGTTTAAGCTTTGCCGTAACACCTAAGCTGGCGATTGATGCCTCTTTCTTCTATTTAAGATTTGAAGAAATCGATGCGTCTTACGACTTTGGTTCTGGCTCTACGGGAGCTCAAGAAACTTTTAGGGGGACTTATAAATCAAGCGCATTTGCGCCAGGACTTGGTTTAACTTATAAAATGTAATTAATGATGATAAAGAAAAATATAAAATATTTAGCAGTTCTGGCACTTGGATTAATAGCTTGCGAACCAGAATTTGATAATCCAATTGAAGATGCGGGAACCTATTCTAGTGGAGAAGCAGATTTTAGCAATTATGTTGCGTTGGGTAATTCACTAACTGCGGGATTTGCCGACGGAGCATTATACATAACAGGACAAGAAAATTCTTTTCCCAATATACTATCGACAAGATTTGCTTTTGCTGGAGGGGGTGAGTTTACACAACCATTAATGGCTGATAATGTTGGTGGATTTGCTGGTAATACAGATAACTTCCCACCAAGACTTGTTTTGTCATTTGATACAGAGGGTAATCCTGGACCTGCCAGATATACTGGTGATGCACCATCTACAGATATTACAGCAAACCTAGGAGGTTCTTTCAACAATATGGGGATTCCTGGAGCTAGAGTGTATCATTTGGTTTCTGCAGCGGCTGGGTATGGTAATCCTGCTGGGTTAGCAACCGACCCCCCTACCTCAAATCCATATTTTGCTCGGTTTGCATCCTCACCTAATGCAGCAGTTATTGATGATGCGGTAGCTCAAAACCCTACGTTTTTTAGTTTATGGATAGGAAACAATGATATTCTGGGATATGCCACTTCTGGTGGAGTAGGCGTGGATCATAATGAAACAGGTAATCTTGTACCTTCTACTTATTCTGGGAACGATATTACGAATAACCTGGTTTTTGCTGGAGCCTATACTGAGCTAGTTACTAAGCTCTCTGCCAATGGTACGGAGGGTGTTTTGTTAAATTTACCTGATGTGACTTCGCTGCCATTTTTTACTACAGTACCTTTTGCACCTTTAAGCCCATTAGACCCTAATTTTGGTCCTCAAATACCGGATTTAAATGAATTATACGCCGGGTTAAATCTTGCATTTGCCGCTTTGGGAGTTCCAGAAAGATCTGTTGAGTTTTCAATTACTGCGGCTAGTCCTGTTGTGGTTAAAGATGAATCACTTACCGATATCACTGGTAATCTAGCCACTGTCTTGGCAGGAACATTTGGCCCTCTTGCGCCTGTAATTGCGGCACAGTATGGACAAGCTAGGCCTGCTACTGCAGCTGATTTATTGGTGCTTACAAGCTCAGGTATAATAGGACAGGTTAATACAGATAGGTTAGCCGAGTTGGTAAGTTTAGGAGTGCCACAAGATCAAGCAGGCCAATTATCGGTAAATGGTGTTACATTTCCTTTAGAAGATCAATATATTTTAACACCAGCAGAGCAAGCTTCAGTAGAAAGTGCGCGATTATCGTATAATGCAACCATCGAAGCTCTTGCTACAGCAAATAATTTAGCTTTTTACGATGTTGCTGCTGATCTATCACAGGCTGCCAATGGAGGTATAGCATTTGACGGAGGGGTAATTACTTCTCAATTTGTTACTGGTGGTGGTTTTTCTCTAGATGGGGTGCATCCTACACCAAGGGGTCACGCCTTAGTAACCAATGGCATTTTAGATGCAATAGAGGCTACGTATGGAACGAGTTTACCAAGGGTTAATGTGGCTGATTATGGTACGATCACTCTAAGTAACGAAGTAAACTAAAAAGAAATTATTTATTCTATAATAAATTAGGAAACCTGCTATCATTGATTAGCAGGTTTTTTTTATCTTATGTGAAAATACAAACAAATATGAAATTTATTTTAAAGTTGATATTAAATGCTGTGGCAGTTCTTGTTTTAGCCGAGATACTGCCAGGTGCAGCTGTTAGTAATTATCTAAGTGCTTTAATTGTAGCTATAGTTTTAGCAATTTTAAATGCTATCGTAAAGCCAATTTTGGTAATATTGACCTTACCAGTAACGATAGTTACTCTAGGATTGTTTCTTTTAGTCATTAACGCTGCGATTATTTTATTAGCCGATTATTTTATAACAGGATTTAGCGTTCGAGGATGGTTTTGGGCATTGATATTTAGTGTGTTGCTATCGGTATTTCAATCCATACTACATTCTATTTTGGCTAAAGATAAAAGTTAACTGTTTTTCAAGGAGTTAAAAATTTGTTGGAACATAAAAAAGTATTACTTTTGCAACCCAATTTTTAGTAGTAAACGTAGTAGATCATGAATATTTCAAAAGAGCAATTAGACGATTTAAATGCTGTAGTAACTGTAGATATCGCGAAAGAAGATTATAGCGATAAAGTTGATAAAATTCTTAAAGATTATCGCAAAAATGCAAACATTCCTGGTTTCAGAAAAGGTCATGTTCCCATGGGGCTTGTTAAGAAACAATATGGAAAAGCAGTTCTTGTAGATGAAGTTAACAAACTCTTGCAGGATGCATTAAACAAATATCTTACAGAAGAAAAACTTGATGTTTTAGGAAATCCATTACCTAAAGAACAAGAAAACTTTAACTGGGATGCAGATAATTATTCTTTTGAATTCGAACTTGGGTTGGCGCCAAAATTTGAGGTGAAGCTTAATGGAAAAAAAGCGATAACACATTATAAGATTATTGCAAACGATGAGATGATTGATAATCAGATCAAAACCATTCAGAAACAATATGGTAAATTAGTACCAAAAGATACGGCTGAAAAAGAAGACCTGATAGCAGGTACCTTTGTTAATGAAGAAAAAGAAATCAATAATACTACTACTGTTGCTCTTGAAAAGATTAAAGGGAAGAAAAACCATGATAAGTTTATCGGTGCCAAAGTAGGGGATGTTATTACTTTAAAAACTAAGGGATTATTTAATGATGATCACGATCTAATTGGTGCTTTGAAAATAGACCATGATGCTGCTCATGATTTAGATACTGAAGTTACTTTCACTATTTCTGAAATTAATAAACAAGAACTTGCAGATTTGGATCAGGAATTGTTTGACAAACTTTATGGACCAGGTAATGTAAAGACGGTTACTGAGTTAAGAGATAGAATTAAGCAGGATGCAGAAAGTCAGTTTGTACAACAGTCTGATCAGCAACTGCTAAACGCTATTACTGAGACAATACTAGAGAACACCAAATTTGATTTACCTGTAGAGTTCTTACAAAAATGGATTCAAGCCACAGGTGAGCAACCTTTATCAGAGGATGAGGCCAAAGATGAATATGAAAAAAGTGAAAAAGGATTACGATATCAGCTCATAGAAGGAAAAATTATAAATGACAATAACCTTCAGGTAACTTTTGAAGAGCTTAAAGGTTTTGCAAAAGATTTAATTAAAGGGCAAATGGCTCAATTTGGACAAAATTCTCCTGAAGATAAAGAACTAGAGGAGATTGCTGCCAGAATACTTTCAAATCAGGACGAAGTTAAAAGAATGTCTGAACAATTGATGAGTCAAAAATTGTTAAATTATTATAAAGAGAACGCTAAACTGAAAACAAAAGAGGTTAGCTTTGACGAATTCATAAAAGAAGTTTACAAATAGTAAATGTTGTAATTTACTAAGGAATTTATACTTATATTTAAGGCGTTAAACCACGATTAGTTTAACGCCTTTTTTATAAATAAAATTTTCAGAAAAAGAAATATGGATTACGGTAAAGAATTCGAAAAATATGCGACAAAACATCATGGGATCAATAGTAATTATTATGATCAAATCATAAGCAGTATGCATCCTATGGGTATGACTCCTAATATTATCGAAGAACGTCAAATGAATATCGCCATTTTTGATGTATTCTCTAGATTAATGATGGATCGTATTATATTTTTGGGAACAGGCATCAATGATCAAGTGGCAAACATTGTTCAGGCACAATTATTATTCCTAGAGAGTGTGGATTCTTCTAAAGATATTCAAATTTATATTAATTCTCCTGGAGGTAGTGTGTATGCAGGACTTGGGATTTATGATACAATGCAATTTATAAAGCCGGATGTTGCGACAATCTGTACGGGTATGGCGGCATCTATGGGTGCAGTATTATTGTGTGCAGGACAAAAAGGAAAACGTTCGGGATTACCTCATAGTCGAGTTATGATCCACCAACCCTTAGGAGGCGCTCAAGGACAAGCAAGTGATATCGAAATTACTGCCCGAGAGATTTTAATTTTGAAAGAAGAATTATACAAGATTATTGCAAAACATTCCGGACAAACTTATGAGAAGGTTTATGAAGATAGTGATAGAGATTATTGGATGAAAGCTGATAAAGCTCTTGAATACGGAATGATAGATGAAATTTTAAAAAGAGAATAATATATTTTCTTGTTTTGTAAGGAGGAGTTTTTCTTTCTGACTTGTTATATACAAGAAATATTATTGATGTAAGCATAATTAAAAACCAAACATAATCGTTATATTAATTATGCGAATTCTAACTGAGTATTGAAAATAATTACGTTAGAATTATAATTGAAACTAAATAACCATGGCCAAAGAAGATTTAGAATGCTCTTTTTGTGGGAGAAAAAAGCCAGAGACTAATTTACTAATTGCGGGATTAGACGCGCATATTTGTGATCGATGTATCGTTCAAGCACACGGGATAGTAGTAGAAGAAGCCAAAGATGAGGAAACAGGAGAGCTTAGTAGCGAGTTGATGTTACGAAAACCAAAAGCGATTAAAAAGTTTTTGGATCAATACGTGATAGGGCAGGAATTTACTAAGAAAGTAATGTCAGTTGCTGTATATAATCACTACAAAAGACTACTACAACCACAAACAGATGATGATATAGAGATCCAGAAGAGTAATATTATTATGGTTGGGCAAACAGGAACTGGTAAAACCCTAATTGCCAAAACTATTGCGAAAATGCTTAATGTTCCTTTGGCAATTGTAGATGCCACAGTACTTACCGAAGCGGGATACGTAGGAGAAGATGTAGAAAGTATTCTTACTCGTTTGCTTCAGGCCGCAGATTATAATCTGGAAAAAGCGCAACGGGGAATCGTATTTATTGATGAAATCGATAAAATTGCTCGTAAGAGTGATAATCCTAGTATTACCAGAGATGTTTCTGGCGAAGGAGTACAACAGGCTTTATTAAAATTGCTTGAAGGTACAGTAGTAAATGTACCGCCAAAAGGAGGTCGTAAGCATCCGGATCAAAAATTTATCGAGGTAGATACAGAAAATATTCTTTTTATCGCCGGAGGTGCGTTTGATGGGATCGAGAAAATGATCCAAAAACGATTAAATATGCAGGCTGTAGGGTATAGTGCTTCTAAAACTGAAGATGCTATAGAGAAAGATAATTTGCTCCAGTATATTATTCCAAAAGATCTAAAAGATTTTGGTTTGATTCCTGAAATAATAGGGCGATTACCTGTACTTTCTTATATGAATCCGTTAGATGCTGAAACACTTAGATCTATTCTAACAGCACCTAAGAACGCAATTATTAAGCAGTATAAGAAGTTGTTTGAGATGGATAATATAGCGTTCTCTGTAACCGAAGGTGCGTTGGAGTATATTGTAGAAAAAGCAATGGAGTATAAATTAGGTGCTCGTGGACTTAGGTCACTTTGCGAAGCAATACTTACAGATGCAATGTACGAATTGCCTGAAGGTGAAGAAACAGAGTTTAGAGTTACCAAAGATTATGCAGAAAAGAAACTGAATAAGTCTACGATCAAAAAGCTAAAAGCTGTTTCTTAACCTAAGGTATAGAGTAATTATACAACAAAAAACACCTTAGTACACGTGTACTAAGGTGTTTTTTGTTGGCTAGAATAGTTGGAATCTGTCTTACTCAGAATATGAAACCCGGTCTTTGTTATTTTTAATGATATCTTCAGTATTTTTTAAAGCGATATTATCGCTTTCCTTTAAATTAATATCAAAGTTGTTTTGGCGAATTAAAGCTTCGTAAAACGTTACTTTTGAAATCTCGCTGTAGCAAACGGTGTCTTCTTCTAATAGAATCGAATTTAATGCATGTATAGCAGAGTCACTGTAAGACTTCACGACTTCATTTGTATTATTAATGTTTTCAGCGATGGTTTTGGTTTCTTGAGCATTAATTCCTGTCATAAGGAATAAAAAGGTAAAGAAAGAAATAGCGATTTTCATACTTTGGGACTTTGATAAATTTATAACTATCTGGTATCAAATTTAATATGAAAAAAATGAGCTGAAAAAGGATTTATTAATTTTTAGATTAAACGCTTTTTTTGAACGATGAAATACCTTATTTTTTGTTAAAAAATATAATTCTTACATACTTTTTTTACGGTAAAACCGTATTTCAAATAGTTTTTGTTCTAATTTTTTAGTCAAAAAAGTCAAATATTAAGAAGAAAGAGAGTTCACTTCATTTAAGGCGAGTAATTCCTCGATATAGATTCTAGTGTTCGACAATCTAGGAATCTTATGTTGCCCTCCTAATTTATCTTTCATTTTAAGCCAATCATAGAATAGGTCTTTTCTAGCTTCTCGCAACTCAAGCATGTTTAAGGTTGTACTATTATAGCGTTTGGCTTCATAGTCGCTGTTTACATTTTGTAAGTTTTGATCCAGTATGAGTTTAAACGCTTCGATATCTTGCGGCAGTTTTTTAAATTCGATCATCCATTCATGTGCACCTTTTTCCTTTCCTTTCATAAAGATTGGAGCAACAGTATAGTCCACTATTTCACTGTTGGTTGCTTTGGCTGTCTTTCGAAGTGCTTCTTCTGTATTTTCAATAATAAGTTCCTCCCCAAAAACATTGATGTGATGTTTGGTTCTGCCAGATACTTTGATTCTATAAGGATTAACAGATGTAAAACGAACAGTATCGCCTATCTTGTATCTCCATAACCCTGCATTAGTGGTAATGATCACAGCATAATTTTTTCCAACTTCTACTTCACTTAACGAAATTACTTTTTCATCATCGTTACCATACGTACTCATAGGAATAAATTCATAGAATATTCCATAATCAAGCATCAATAAGAGTTCAGAAGAATCGTTATGATCCTGTATTGCAAAGAAACCTTCAGAAGCATTATAAATTTCATAATACTTGAAAGAATCTTTGGGTAAAATTTTAGTATACTGGTCTATATATGGATCAAAATTTACTCCGCCATGAAAGTAAACTTCCAGATTACTCCAAATTTCAAAAAGATGATTTTTACCTGTAGTTTCCAGAACCTCATTAAGTAACACCAGCATCCACGAAGGAACACCTGCCAAACTAGTCACATTTTCCTGAATAGTTTCATTTACTATGGCTTTCATTTTAAACTCCCAATCACTCATTAGTGATATTTCACTGCTTGGTGTAGAGCTAAAATCGGCCCAAAAAGGCATGTTATCAATAATAATCGCAGATAAATCACCAAAAGAGGTGCCATTTTCTTTATAAAGTTCCTTGCTACCTCCTAGTCGTAGACTTTTACCTGTAAAAAGCTGGGAGTCTTCATTATTATTAAGGTACATGCATAAAAGATCTTTGCCTGCTGCAAAGTGGCAATCTTCTAACGATTCTTGACTAACCGGGATGAATTTACTTTTTGCACTTGTGGTTCCACTGGATTTTGCAAACCATTTAATCGAAGTAGGCCAAAATATATTATTTTCTCCCAGGCGACTTCTCTCGATCATCGGTTCATAATCTTCGTAAGATCGAATTGGAACACGCTCTTTAAATGTTTCATAATTGCGTATAGAGCCAAAATCGTAGTTTCTTCCAAATTCTGTATTTTTTGCTGTTTCTAATAGTACATGCAGTAGTTCATGCTGAACTTCATTAGGGTACTTCAAGAAAAGTTCCATTTGATGGAATCGCTTTTTTAAGAACCAGCTGGCAATAGAATTAACTAATGGGATTGGCATTTTTTGATGTATCTTTATGCTCAAATAGTGCTTAATGTACTACTTTTGGTTGTTGTCAACTAAAATAATAAAAAAAATTACATTCTTCTTATAAGGTTTATATATAACAAAATTTTATGCAGTATCAAGGAGTACTTACAAAAATGCAAACAGAAATTGGAGAGCCTATTCAGTATTACCTGATTTTTGAGTCCGATTTTATTCATATGAATCAACTATTGGATAAAAAGTTGCGTATAGAATTTGTTGGGTATCAATGTTTGGCTTGTAGAGAGAATAAGAAGATATATAGACAAGGATATTGTTATGATGATTTTTTTAATCGACCAGAAGTGGGAGATTGGGTAATGCGACCAGAATTGAGTACAGCACATTTGGATGTAGAGGATCGAAATTTAGAGTTTGAAAAGAAAGTTCAGCTTCAACCACATATCGTTTATCTCGCCAATTCCAGTAATGTAAAAGTAGGTGTTACCCGAAAATCTCAAGTGCCTACTCGATGGATTGATCAGGGCGCGCATGAAGCAATCGAGATTGTTGAAGTTCCTAATCGTTATTTGGCAGGTATTACAGAAGTCGCTCTTAAAGAACACATATCTGATAAAACCAATTGGCGCACTATGCTTAAAAACGAAATTAAGGATGAGGATTTAGTTGCATGTAAGAATAAACTTAAAGATTTCATTCCCGACGAGGTAAAACAATATTTTGTCGACAATGGGAAAGAAACTGAGTTACGTTTCCCGGTCTTGAAATATCCTGATAAATTAAAGAGTCTTAACCTCGAAAAAACACCTGAGTTTTCTGGTATTCTAAAAGGAGTTAAAGGACAATATTTAATCTTTGATGACAATACTGTTTTTAACGTGCGTAATAATGAAGGGTATGTAGTAAGATTAACAATAAATTAATTCTCCTAATTACTTAGCTCTAAAAGTTGTTCTTCGCCATACGCCTCACATTTCTCTAAGGTATTTTTGATGTCAACAAGAGTAGTTCTAGGATTGATAAGACACATCCTTAACACCACTTGGCCTTGTAAAATGGTGGTGACCAATAGCGCATCTCTAGAGGCAATCAATTTTTTTGAAATATTTTGATTGATTTGATCTAACATTTCTTCAGATAAGTTTTGATGAATAGGATTATATCTAAAATTGATAATGGCTAGAGTAGCAGGAGATGTGATTTCCCAGAATTTACTTTTTCTTAATATAGCTTCGGTTTGTTCAGCTAGCTCCATATTGTAGGTTATAGCTTTTTTAAAAGATTCAAGACCAAATGTTTTTAAAGACATGTAAAATTTCAAAGCACGAAAACGTCTTGTGAGTTGGATTCCATGGTCATAAAAATTGATTTCTGATTCGTTACCTTCTATATCTCTTAAGTATTCTGGTTTTTCGGTAAAAGTACTGCTCAACCAACTATGATCTTTCACCAGTAAACAACCCATCTCATACGGTTGAAAAAACCATTTGTGTGGATCTACGGTTAAAGAATCGGCTCTTTGTATTCCTTTTAAAAGTTTTTTCCCTTCATTAGAAAGTATAGCAGCTCCTCCGTAAGCACCGTCAATATGGAACCATAGATTTTCGGTTTCACAAATGGTCGCTATTTCTTCTAATGGATCGACCGTACCCGTATTGGTAGTTCCGGCTGAGGCAATGATACAAAACGGTTGTAATCCTTCTAAGCGGTCCCTTGCTATGATGTTTTTAAGCTTATTCAGAGATATTTTAAATTCTATATCTGTTGGAACAATTCGAATTTGTTCCTTTTTAAAACCAATGACCTTTATTGCTTTAATGTTAGATGAATGCGCCTGGTCTGAAAGGTAAATGGTGGCTTTCGAAAAATCACTTCCACATTTTATCCTCCTTGCTGTTACGAGAGCAGTAAGGTTGGCCATTGATCCACCACTGGTAAATATACCACCTCCTTTTTTGGTTGGAAAGCCAAAAATTTCTAGTAACCAATTCATGGTTACAATTTCTAATTCTGCTGCTGCAGGAGATGAGGCCCAGCCTCCAGAAAATATATTAAACCCTGTAGCTAGAGTATCTGCCATTACGCTAATGTAGTTACTCGGCCCCGGTACAAAAGAGAACGATTTTGGATGCGATACGATATTGCTATTGGGTATAATATGATTCATTACAAAATCCAAAACTTCATTTGGAGGCAAAGGGTGATTAGGAACCTCTTCAGCCAATAAAGAATCCATTTCCTTTCTCGAAGCTAAAGCCACTGGCCTCTTAGTGTGTTGAGTCTCGAAGTGGTCTACAATATGATCAATAATTTTGTAACCATATTGTTGCATTTCTTCTTTAGACAGTCTTAGTTTAGTGCTGAGGTCATCTTCTATCATAATTGTATTCCTTTACCATTTTGCTCACAAATGTAAAAGTATATCAATATTATTTACTTGTATAATTGGGTGAAAAAATAGTATCAAGTATTCGAATAACTACTTACTGTATGACAAATTTGATACTTTGAAAAACTGACAAAACGATGAGTGCTATTCCCATAATTTTGTGAAGCTTTGTTTTTGAATCCCCTTGTTTATTTGCCATTTTAAATCCCCATTTTCCATAAAAATATAATGTTCCGATTTTCCCTAGATAAACACCAAGAAAGAAAAGAAAAAGAGATAATATCGAATTTTGAATAGTAAGATTAAAAATATGCTCATTGATAAGTGAGATAGTCAGAATCCAATAAATCATTACAGGAGGATTAAGTAGTGCAAGAGAAAAACCGGTAAGAAATTTAGAGTTGAGTTGGTTAGTTTGATTTTAAAACTTTTCTTGGTCTTAACCTTTTTATTCGCTATTAAAATAAAATATAATCCTACTAAAAAGAAAATAGCAATAAAATTGATTTGAATCCATTTATTCTCTTTCAAAAAGTTTGATAATTGCAAGCTACAGTGTATCGCAAAAAAGGCGAGTATTACTTCACCTATTCCAGCAGCAAGTGCTATATAAGAGGCTGTTCTAATATTCTCTTTAATAGAAGTGTTGATTACCGCAAGATTAACAGCTCCAAGGGGTATTGCGCCTATGATGGCTATAAGAGTTCCAAATAAAAGATATAATATTGTCATGTTTCTTTAGTAGTTCTTCACTACATATGCTTACAAAGAGCTTGTATAAAAATATGAAAGCGGCAATCGCCGCTTTCTACCCTAGTAAATCTGATAATTTAACAACATTACAAATTACGATCTTTCTAAAAGCTTCCGTTGACGCCGATTCTCATTTTCTTGATGATCTCTTCAAAATAGAGAATCGTCCAAATAATTTTTTCAGTATCAGCATAGGGAACGAGCTCCTCTATGGCTTCATTTGTAGATTCTAAAGTTTTTTCTATCGTTTCTTTGTTATTTTTTAAGATTTTTAGATGACGCGAATCTTCTTTAATTCCTATATCACTTAATCTCACACCAGCTTCGTTAGTGAGTGATAAGAGCGGTATTACGGTCATAATTTCTTGAACTCGATCTTTATAAAGACTAATAAGTTCTCCTTTTTTTAAGGATTCCAGATCCTCTATTGTATGAAATCTATTTACTTGTTTCTCTTGTGTAAAAAACACTGCTTCATTAGCCTTTTGGGAAAAAGTGATATTTACTACTAAAAAGAAAATAAAACTGGTTGTTACTCTAAGCATGATAGTATAATCTAATTAAATCTTTACTGACTAGTTATTGTAAATTTAAATAAAGAAACCAATTATTTATTATTTCTAGAATGGTTTATTGCATGACCATATAGGTATTAAGTGACTTTTTTAACTGAAATTTTGGGTTTACACTACTTTGTGGATCACTAAAAAGATCGTTTACGTCTACAAAGCTTTTGGTGAATCTATTATATTTTAAAATGTTCAAAGATTCCTTTTCAACAGATTGATTGGCCACCTGAACCCCTTGTCCGTGAATATTAAAGAAGCTATTATCCATCATAAACGCCTTTTGTATTAATGGCAAAGACGTGTAAGATTTATCAAATTTAACTACGTCAGAAAAACCCGATATTTTTGAATTATGAATATAAGTTATTGCAGAATTAGCAGCAGATATGGCCGCAGTTGTATGCTGATAGTTACTTTTATCTGATAGGTTCACCAGATTAGCATTGCTAAAAGTGACATCGGTAACTGCATTGGGCCTTATGTACCCCAAATCTTTGTTATAGCCATCGACTTCGATGGCATAGGATCCTTTGGGACTTGTTACATAAGGATGACGTATAGCAATAACATTGTTTAGGTTACCCTTAAAACCTTCTGAAAGATTGTAGTCGTCTTCTTGTGCCTTCAAAGAGATAAGATTTTGCATATTATTTTTTCCACCGTGGAAGTTAAATGAATCCTGACCTGAGTAGCTTACCATAATATTGTCCAGTATAGAAGAAGAGCCGATACCATATAAGGAAAGTCCGTTAGATCCTTCTTTTCTTTTTATAGTATTACCGGCAAACTCGATTCTTACGTGACTTAATATGGTAGTTTCTTCATCATATTGATTTCCTCCATAAATAGAAAATTGAGGTTTAAAATTTCCTTCAATAAGTCCATTTCCCGAAACTGTATTGACCTTGCCTGATCCAGCAATAATAATACCACCCCAGTCTCCATTATTTCTTGATTTGGGAGCTTTGTTTGAGGTGAATACTATAGGATAAGCTTTAGAGCCTAAAGCTATCAACTTTGATCCTTTGGTCACAATAAGGTTTGCAGGATTTTGATGATCACATCGTATGATCGTACCTTCTTGTATAGTTAAAGTAGTACTGTTAATTACATAAACATCACCAGACAAAAGATATACAACATCGTTTCTTAAATAGGTATGATTTGCTATGATATTAGGTAGTTTTTCTTCAGCTTTTGGATAGTCCGTTTGGTTAGGGGAGAAATTGGTCCAGCCTTTGGCCCATCTATCGTCTTTTTCGCTAAAATTTTGTGCTATACTTGTAAAAGAAGAAAATAAGAAGATACAAGCTGTGGCAAGAAAATATCTTTTTTTCATGGTATTTTGTTTTGGGGTTAAAGTTCTTGGAGGAAATTTCTCTCTTCCAAATTTTTGGGACTACTAAGATATAGGAGTTTTGTTAAAACTAATTACGTGTTTACCGTAAACTTTGTACGTTTATCGATATTTTAACTAAAATTAGTAAAAAATTATGAGTAAAATTCTTACATATATAAATCTTACTTGATTGATAATCAAAAAATTAACTAACGTTCATGTGTTGAAAATAAAAGCTAAACAAATTCCATACATTAGGTGAAGTTTTGACGAAAAAGAGGGGTTTTCGATAAATTTTGACGTGTTTTTTGATGAATTTAGGAAGTGTTAAAGGATTTTTAAAGGTTGATAAAAGACAGTTTTTTTAACATAATTAATAAAAATTCATTAAAAAGTAGTTCTTTTTTAACGTTAAAATAGGAAAAATAGCAATGAAATTTATTTCATTATTAATGACTTTTTTCTTTTGTTTTAAAACTTATTGCATAACAGTATACGAATCTGAATCCTTAAGGGTAAATTTTGGATTTTTTGAATTTAGAGGATCCGTAAACAAATCCTCGGCATTTTGAAATCTATTGGTATACATATTGTATTTTAATAGGCGATCTGCACTTACCTCAGATTCATATTGTTTTAAAACGGTGGTACTATGAACATTAAAGATGCTATTTTCTAGTAAAAAATGATTTTTTAAATCTGAAAAAGATTTATAAGCTACATCAAACTTTACTACATTGGCAAAACCAGAAATTCTTGATTCGGTTATGTTTAGTTTAGCTAAATTTTTTGAAGAAATGGCTGCAGTGGTATGCTGGTAGTTATTCTGTGTCGATAGATTGATTAACGACGCATTTTTAATACTCACGTTTGACAAAGATTCTGCAGAAACGTAACCATCCTTTTTTTCATAACCGTCTATTTCTATAGCATAAGATCCACTTATATCACTTATATAAGGATGTCTGATCGCCATAATATTATGTAGTTCTCCTTCATATCCTAGTGTAAAATCGTAATCATCATCTTTGGCCTTGAAAGAGATAAGGTTTTGCATGTTAAATGAGCCCCCGAAGCACTCAAAAGAATCATCTGCAGAATGACTTATCATAATATTATTAACTATTGAATTTTTACCCAAAGCATATAAGGATAGGGCATTCAACCCCTTGGATTGATTAATTTTTTTACCTGCAAATTCAATTCTTATATAGGATATTTCTGTGGTCACTTCATCTTCTTCAATACCTCCATAAAGAGAATATTCAGGTAAAAAATTTCCTTCTATAACCTTAGAAACAGCAGGAGAATTGATTTTTCCCGATCCAGCAATAACGATACCTCCCCAGTCTCCAGAATTTCGCGATTTTATAGATTTACTGGATGTAAAAACTATTGGGAAATCTCTGTTACCTTTTGCAATTAGCCTGGCTCCTTTGGTAATCACCAGGCTAGTTGTATTTTTAGTGTCACATCTTATGATCGTACCTTCTTGTATAGTTAATTTAGCATTATTGACTACGTAAACATTTCCAGACATAAAATAAGTTATGTCGTTACTTAGATAGGTGTCGGTATCAATAATGTTAGGAAGCTTTTCTTCAGGTTCTGGGTATTCTTTTAGATTAGGGTTGAAATTTGTCCATCCCTTGGTCCATTTCATTCGATCGTCATTAGCATTTTGAGAGAATGAAAAAAAGGAAAACGAAAAGCAAAAAAGAAAGAATACAATATTCGATTTCATAACTTGGGGATCTATTATTTTGGGTTATAACATATTAACCAGAAGTTATGTTTCTGATAATTAATATTTTATTAAATAATAAACCTAATTTTAATCAATTTATTGTATCCTTTTTTAATGTTTTGTTCACAAGATCTAAAGGGTTTTAATTACACTTGGTTAAAAGAGATCAAGTATAAAAAATATAGCGAAAGCGTCATTTTAGTTTTTAGTTTTGGTAGAATCCTTTTTCTTTTTCTTTCCCAGAAAACCTCCTATAATATTTTTTGCAGTGCTTTTTAAAGTTTCTTCTGTATCACTTTTAGATGTTTTTATAGAATCACCTTTTTTATCATTAGACCCTAATAAACCAGAGAGAATTTCTTTGCCCTTATCCTTCACCTTATCTTTTGCTTTGTCTTTTTGTTTCGACACTATTTGTTGTGTAAGATCTTTTACGGCAGATCCCAGTTCTAGGTCTACTTTAGGATTGGTGAAATTACCTGTAATTCCTATGGGTAGAGCAACTTTCATGGTATTAGCTTCTTGTTCGCTAAGCTGAGAAATCAATCCTGAAGTTTCACTGCCCAGATACTTCGCAGGAATATCAAGTGATACATTATAATTCATACTCTGATCAAAACTATGACTTCCTCCGGCGGTAATTTTTATTCCTTTTACTTCAAAATCAAAAGGCTTTACATTAATTTTTCCGTCATCAAAACTTAGATTGGTCTTAATGTCTTTAAGATCCAATTTATCCAATTCTATAAAATTGAGTTGACTATCAAGTTTAGATAATAATGGTGTCTTAGTAGTTGATACCTGCGCATTGAGAATTTCGGCAAGAGCTTTTCCTTTTAATGAAGTAAGAACTGGTGTTAAATCTTCATTTAAGTTGCCATTTAGATTAATTTGGGTAGTGAGATTACCGGTTAAGGCTCTAGCTATGGGAGCTAATCCTTTTATTAATTCGAGATTGTTAAAAGATTGTACGATATCAATTTGACTAAGATCTAATGCCATATCAAAAGTAGGTACTTTAGATTTTGTAGATACACTGCCATTAAATGCCAAGCCACCATCAAAAATATTTGAGCTTACATTTTCTAAATATGCTGTTTCATCCTTTATTTTGACAGTACCCTTTGTATTTTGTAATTGTAGATTATCATAAACAACCTTTTTGGTGTCAAAGTTTAAAGTAGCATCCAGAAAAGATGGAATTCTCATAGTTTCATCCTTTGTGCTGGTTGTATTGCTCGTTTTTTCTTCTTTTTTTGATGCTTCTGATTCAGTTTCTGCAATCATAAAATCATTTACCGAAAAAATAGTAGAAGTTACATCAAAGTTTCCTTTTAGATCTTGTTTTGCAAATAGGAACCCCATTAAATTTGTAATTGTTCCGGTCGCTGCGATATCAGATTTTCCTGTGGTCGCCTGCATTTGATCTAATGAAATTGTTCCGGGTTTAAAGCTAACGTTAGCAGAAGAAACATTTATTTCATTCGGTAATTCTGTAGAAGCATAAGTGAAATCATTAATCCTGGCAGATCCAGTACTTTTAACATTTTGATATTGCTCCTTTTCTAAAGACTGCATATCAAAATTGGTTCGAAGATCAAGGGTAACAATTCCATTGAGTTTTTGCTCTAGTTCAAGCGGATATGCTTTGTCAAGATTGTCAAGATTTAATTTGCCTTTAAGCATCATATCTACCAATAAGTTTTTTGTAAGATTTTTCAAGGTACCTCTGGCAGCAAAATTATCTTCTCCAATTCTGAAATTGAGATTATCTATGTTAATATAAGTATCATCGGCAATTCCTGTTTTATTCTTAATCAGCACATCAATTAAAATATTTGACACCCCTTTAGGCAAATCTGGATATTTAAAAGAAGCATTATTTGATTTGATGGCAATATCTAGAGTAGGAATATGCGTTTCATCTGTTTTTCCTTTAATTACCCCAAGAATAGAGAAATCTCCACTGGTCTGCACACCATCAAGATTTTTGGCATAGGTTTCGGGAATAATCGCCAAAAAGTTTTTAAAATCGGAGGTAGGCGTTTTAAAACTAAGGTCGATATCTGTATATTCATCAAATAGTTGAACGAATCCTGTAAACTCTAGTGGTAATCTATTTATTAAAGCTTTGTTTTCTTTAAATACATATTTCTGATTTTTAAGATCCAGTTCTATTTCTGCATCAAGTCGAAGTTTGTTTTTATTCAGGTATTTGGTGTCGTCAAATCCAAAAGAAGCTTCGGCATCAGTATGGGTATCCAAAATCACTTTATCGCCCGATACCGATCCGTCTCCACTATGATTCAGGTGCGTCATCTCCAGAACCGTTTTGCTTATATCGTCCTGGTACAAGATTTTACTATCATTAATCTCATAATGTTCTAAAGAAAAAGTGAAATCTCCACTTTCTTCTTCTACCGGAGCTTCCTGCACAGTATCTTCTTGTTTATTGGCAATATCAAAGTTTGAATTACCAAGTGAATCTGTTTTGATCACTACATTAGCCTCGTTAATTATAATTTTTTGAACACTAATAGCCTCACTCGCATCTTTAAAAAGTTCGTTGACAGACATGTTTAATATTATCTTTTTAGAAGAGGCTAATGTGTCTCCTTCAAAGGGCTCGTAATTTATAATCGAAAGGTCTTCTATAATTACAGATGCTTGTGGAAAGCTTCTTAATAGACTAACATCAATATTGGCAAAATCAACTTTTGCATTTACATGCTCATTTACCAAATACCGTATTTTATCTTGTATGGTTCCTTTAAATAAAAAAGGTATAGAAATAATGGCTATAATAAGAATCAGTAAAACAATACCGAGGATTTTTAGGGCTTTTTTCATGTGTTTATTTTTATTGTTTTTCAATGGTCATACTTCGACTTCACTCAGCACGCAAATAGAACTTTTGATAATCCAAATAATTATTTAATCATTTTACTTATTACTATATACTTTCTTGCAAAATAACGATTAAATTACATAGAATCTTAATGCTTTCGAGTTAACTATTTGTTACAATCATATTTCCATGGCAAGTTCACCTCCTTGTTTTAGATTAAAACGCTTTCTAAAAAAGTATACAGCAATATATAGTAAAGGTGTATCAAGAGCTGCAACTAGAACTTTGAACAGAAAGCCATTAAGTAACAGCACGCCAAAACGATTCCATTCTATAATGCCGGCAGAACATAAAAGTAACAGTACTGTTAATGTATCAATCAATTGTGATGAAAAAGTAGAGAAGTTATTTCTTAGCCAAAGGTGTTTTCCTTTGGTAACCCTTTTCCAAAAGTGGAATATTTGAATATCGATATACTGTGCAAAAAGATACGCCATCATTGATGCAAAAACGGCAATGATTGTAGCACCAAAAACGGTATTGAACAAGTCGTCACCAATAGGTGACCATGATGTTGCCGGAACCCAAGACGAGGCTGTTACAATTAGTAGTGAAAAGAACGAGGCAAAAATTCCTGCTGTAACAATTTGATTAGCTTTTCTTTTCCCGAAGATTTCACTTATGATATCGGTAATCAAAAATGTTATCGGGTAAGGTAATATTCCAACAGAGATTTCAAAAGTATAGATACCTAAAAAATCCCAATAAAAGAATTTTTGAAAAATAAGGTTAGACACCACCAATGACGAGATAAAAAGAGCTCCTAATATTAAATATATTCGATAAGCCGCTCTTTGATCTTTAGGGTTCAATAAGTGTTTGCTCAAAATGTTGTACGTTGATAATACTTCATCAAAAAATAAGGTGAAGTGATTTTGTTTTGTTTAATTTGCCTCTAAAATAAGGAGTTCTGATCAGAATATAAATATCCAATCTTGAAAACACCTCGTCTACTACATATTTCGTTAGGAAGTAATATGGGAAATCGCCTTGATTTTATCCAAAAGGCTATTAATGAAATTTACAAAACAACAGGAGATGTACTATCGATATCAGGTATATATCAAACTCCTGCTTGGGGATTCGATAGCGAAGACTTTTTTAATGCTTGTATTACCGTAGAAACTTTTTATAGTACTTTAGAAGTATTAGACCATCTGATGCATATTGAACGATTGTTGGGAAGAAATAGAATAGATCTAGAAGGATATCAGGCTAGAACTATTGATTTGGATATTATTTTTTCTTCGGAAGGGAAGATTGAGACTGACAATCTAATAGTCCCTCATCCGGCCATGCAGGATCGCAGATTTGTTTTAGCACCATTGGCTGAAATTGCTGCAGCAGAAGAACATCCGATATTTAAGCAAACAGTATCCCAATTATTAGAGAACACATCAGATACTTCTGAAATTAAAATAACCGACCAGAAAATTGTGAATCCCAAAGCGCAGTATGCGTTAGCAAAATTTCAATACTTAACCATAGAAGGGAATATTGGGGCAGGTAAAACGAGTCTGGCAACATTAATTTCAAGAGAATTTAATGGAAAGCTTATTCTGGAGCGCTTTGCAGATAATCCTTTTTTACCAAAATTCTATGAGGATATGGAGCGGTATGCTTTTCCGCTTGAAATGTCTTTTCTGGCAGACCGCTACCAGAGACTTCAAGAAGATATTGCCCAATATGATCTTTTCAAAGATTTGGTGGTAAGTGACTATGATGTATTTAAATCTTTAATTTTTGCAAAAGTGACGCTGCAGGAAGAAGAGTTTGCCTTATACAAACGTGTTTTTGATGTAATGTACAAAAATCTGGCAAAGCCAGGGTTATATATTTATTTATATCAAAGTACAGCGCGTCTTCTCGAGAATATCAAAAAAAGAGGAAGGGATTATGAACAAAAAATACCGGCAGAATACCTTAATAAAATAAATAAGGGTTATCTACAATTTATCAAATCTCAATCAGAATTTAACATACGAATTATTGATGTTTCTGAAAGAGATTTTATCTCCAACCGTACCGATTATATTTCTATTTTGGAAGAGATTTGTGAATAGTAAGTTCATTAATTATGTTCTCTAGTTGGATTTTTTTGACGATCATTTGTTAACTATTTTATTTTAATTATGCAAATGGCTCCTGCCAGTGACAAGAGTTGGTTGTATGATATACAAATAGTTCCTATGAGCTTTAAGAGCTCTTCACGAATAGAAAATGATTTATTGCGAGTAGATATCCTATTATTATTCGATTTATGCAGTAGTTATAACTAGTTATGCGCAAAATTTATGATGTTTTTTGAATCTCTTCCGCAACTTCTTGTACTTTATCAAGAACCCGAAGTAAATTGCCACTCCATAATTTTTCTATTGCTGATTCAGAATAACCTCTTTTAACCAATTCTAAGGTCA
This sequence comes from Aquimarina celericrescens, assembly GCF_042682765.1. Classification (NCBI taxonomy): domain Bacteria; kingdom Pseudomonadati; phylum Bacteroidota; class Flavobacteriia; order Flavobacteriales; family Flavobacteriaceae; genus Aquimarina; species Aquimarina celericrescens. The sequence goes on from NZ_JBHUHY010000034.1 coordinate 95,603, forward strand.
CATTAAAAGTTTCTGAAGCATCGCTCCAACCTTCAATTCCGCCACCACCATCAAAATCTGAGCTTATCCCAACGTGATCAATTCCTATTTTTTCAACCATATAATCAATGTGATTCACAAAATCAACCACATCAACAGCAGGAGGGAGATTATCCATTTTCTTTACTTTAGTTCTTCGAATTGCGGCCATTGTGCCTAGAAAATCATAGTATTTTTCTTTTTCTTCGGTACTAAGTTTCATGACCTCTTCTCGTTCTAACCAGGTTACTCCCATAGAATCGGCTATTTGCTTTGCGATTTCTACCTCTTTTTTGTTTCTTTTTTCAAATTTCTCGGTATTCAGATATGAAGAGAAAGCAACAGTTTGTACAACTCCGCCATTTTCTTTTAACCATTGTAATTGTTCATCATCAAGGTTTCGGCTATGATTACATAAAGCCCTTGCAGAAGAATGTGAAGCAATAATAGGAGCTTTGGTAAGCTCGATCATTTGCCGCATTGATTCTTTGGAAGGATGAGAAACATCGATCATCATACCGTACTTATTCATTGCTGCAATAACTTCTTTGCCTAGATCACTAACTCCATTATGCAACCAAACTCCGTCTGCTTCACCAGTATTAGAGTCACAAAGCTGGCTATGACCGTTGTGAGAAAGGGACATATATCTGGCACCCAAATCATAGAATTTCTTTACATTGTTAATATCAGTACCCATAGGATATCCATTTTCTATACCAATCATGGCAACTTTCTTTCCTTTTTTATGAATGCTACGCACATCATCAGAAGTTAATGCCAGCTCAATCTGATCTGGTGCTATGTCTTTTGTTAGTTTATGAATTGCTTCAAATTTTGACATGGCTATTTCATATGCTTTCTCAAATCCTGCTGGAGTTAAAGAATCCTGACCGGTATATACAATAAACCAGGCAACATCGAGGCCTCCTTTTCTCATTTTTGGTAACGTGATTTGAGAACTTAAATCATGAGTATAATTAATAGAATCGGTAAAATTTTTTACATTAATATCACAATGTGTATCTAGTGTAATTACTTTGTTATGAATTTCCTTGGCTTTTGCAATCAGCTGATTTTCAGATACCATTTCTTTTTGAGAGTTTTCTTGTTTACAAGAAGTAACAAAGAGCATGATTAATGTAAATACTAATAAGTTTTTCATTGTAATTATAATTATATGAAAAGTATTTTGCATTAAACTTACAAAACAAATTTCGGTTGATGTGTTAATACACCAAAAAGAGGTCTAAAAAGAACACCCTTCTTAGACCTCAAAACAAAAATTCAAAAACAAACTTTATTGTTTAATTAGTTTCCTAGTTTGTTTACTTTCTTCACCTTCGAAGATAATGAAATAGACACCTTTACTTAAACTGCTGGTATCATAGGTGGTTGTTCCCGTATTTAAAGCCAGAACATCTATTCTTTTCCCTAAAAAATCTGTTATGATGATATTTACAGGTGCATTGCTTTTTGCAATTTTAGGATGTTCAATGTTTAGCAACCCAGATGCTATTGGATTCGGAAAAATACTTATACTGTCTGATGTTATACCTTCGATATCATCATCAGCATTATCGCTACTGCCTGATGTTATATTAATATTATCGATAGCCATATCGCTCCTGAAGCTTGATCCCGTTGTTCCTTTAATTTGTAATTGTATAGCGGTACCACTATAAGTAGATAGACTTACAGTCTGCGAATTCCAGTTATTTCCCTGATCTCCAGTTTGACTCCAGATGGTCGCCCATGAACTCCCACCATCTGTCGAAGCCCTCATTTCTAGTGTTCCCATATTAGAACCATACATATGATAATCAAAAGTAAGTTGTGTATTAGTCTCATTTGTTAAATCAATACATGGGCTTGTAAGCAAGGCAGTTTTATTAGGAAAACCGGTTCCGTTACCTGATGCCTCGGTAAATGCATAATTGGTGCCGTGGGTGGGGGCTGATGGTCCTGTATTTGAAGACGGAGTAGTGTTGCTATCCAAAGACCAATCAATATCATCGTTGGTTTCCTGGGTCCATGAACCAAAATCGGGTTCAAAACTTTTTTGATAAGGAAAACTAGTGATACCAGTACATGTACTAGGCGGGTTAGTAGAACCTGAACTTATGTTTATATCATCAATAGCAATATCACTGCTCCAGCCTGATCCGGTTGTTCCTTTAAGTTGTAATCTAATTACACCAGAATATGCCGAAAGGTCTACAATAGCTTCATTCCATGAATCACCCTGATTACCGCTTTTATTCCATATTGAAGTATAGGAAATTCCATCATTGGTACTTACTAATAATTCTAAAGTTCCCATGGCGGTACCTAGCATATGATATCCAAATGTTAAAAACATATTTGAGGAAGAACCTAGATCTATACAAGGGCTATTCAGGATAGCGACTTTATTAGGGCTTCCAGGAGGAGTTACATTTGTTGAGGCTTCAGTATAAAGATATGATGAACCCTCTGTTGCATTTGAAGGGCCTGTGCCGGTCGAGGGTGTACCAGCAGAATCACGAGTCCATTGGATATCATCTCCACTGGCATTAGACCACTCTCCAAAACCAGATTCAAAGCTTTCGTTATATGGAAAATTACTAATAACGGTACACGCAGGTGGATTTGTAGCGTCAAGCAAATAGGCTCTGTCTGACTGTAAGGATACCACAATGGCATCTTGTTGTTGATTGGTGAAGCCTCCCGTACGACAACTTTTACGTGTATACGACATCACGTTTCTCGTATCTGGCTGATATTGATCTCCATTAGCATCTGTTGCAGAACCTGTGTAGTTACAACTGGTGTTGACTAAGCTACTGAGTCTTGGATCTGCAGGTGTATCGCAAAAGAAATCTCCTGCATTATTGCAATTGGTGCGTTGTACAAGTTCTCGACCATTCGATGTCGAGTGGGTGTGTAGTATGGAGAAATAATGACCCAGCTCGTGAGCAGAGGTAGATCCATTTTGAGAACACGATGCATCAAGGATCGCCCGATTACCGGTGCCCGGAAATTTTGCAAATCCGCATATGGTAGAGCTCCCAGAAAGTACTTCGGTAAAATAAAAAATATTGATGGCTTCAGCTACTTCATATTGCGCGAGTTGGCTGTCATTGTTTTTATTAAAAGAGGGGTTCCAGCTACTATTATCAATAAACCGGGTTGGGCCATAATTATAAAATGAAATATTCATAGGCGCATAGGTTGCATTAAGCTCATCCATCACATTTTGAATCTCTGCACTGGAAACTGCAGGATTGTTTCCACTTGAGTTTCGAGAAACATGATGTTGAATTGGCAATGATACCGGAGAAGATAATGCTTTGGCGTTAGCGATTGATACCAGTCTTTTAAGCATAAAAGTACCATAATCTTTTGGAGGTTCTGCACCACATTCTTCTTCCTGGGCAAAGCTTATTGTGATGATCATTACTAATGTAAGAAGGATAAATAATTTCTTGTTCGGTTTCATGAGTTTGTTCTTTTAGTTAGATGTTAAAAAATTTGTGGTCGTTATTAATGAAGACGTAAAAAAAAGAAAGCACCCTAGTGTAGGTGCTTCAGTTTTTGAAAATCAGATAATTCTTGCTTTGGTTTTGAAATTTCGAAATATGATCTTTTTTTAGTTAGATCCAGTTCAGCTAGTTTTGTAGTTTATTGAACAAATCCCAAATCACTATACCAACACTTACCGAAATATTAATGGAGTGTTTACTACCATATTGCGGGATTTCAATAACCGTATCACTTTCAGAAACAACTTCTTGCTGTACGCCTTTAACTTCGTTACCAAAAATGATAGCATATTTTTGATGAGCTTCAGGAGTAAAATTATTGAGCATTACGGCATTTTCAGCTTGCTCTATGGAAAGAATTTTAATATGTTGTTCTTTCAGATTTTTTACCAATCCTAAAGTATCTTTATGATATTCCCATGCTACTGTATCAGTGGCACCCAAAGCTGTTTTCTGAATATCTTTATGGGGTGGAACCGCGGTGATACCGCAGAGACATATTTTTTCAATTAAAAAAGCATCTGCAGTTCTAAATACCGATCCTATGTTATTGAGGCTTCTAATATTATCCAGTATTACAATTAAAGGAGTTTTTTTTGCTGCCTTAAATTCCTCAATGGTTTTACGATCAAGTTCACTGTTTTTAAGTTTTCTATTTCTTTCCATCGATGCAAAAATATCATTTATTGTCATTCCAGCATGGGCTGGAATCCAAAATTCATGGTATAAAGATAAAGACTCAGCACTTTTTCTTTTTTTTGATATTTTGACGTATAAACTAGGTGAAATAGACATTAGGAATACAATCCTAGTGGATCCCAGCCCATGCTGGGATGACAAAATTGGTTTTTATAAATTCTGACAACTACTGGTCACCAATAAAGTGTTATCAATTTCAAAATAGAATTGTGAATAAAATTGAATAACTCATCGATTTGATATTTCAAAAAAAATAAGAGATTGGCTACTTTAGCAAGGTTGATTAAATTATATGCTGAATGGCAGGAAAGAACGGTAAGAAGGTAACCCCATTGATGAAGCAATACAACGCTATTAAGGCAAAGTATCCTGATGCATTATTGTTGTTTAGAGTAGGGGATTTTTATGAGACCTTTGGTGAAGATGCAATTAAGGCATCGAGGATTCTTAATATCGTTTTGACCAAAAGAGGAAATGGAAGCGAAATGGAAACTGCTCTGGCTGGATTTCCGCACCATTCTTTAAACACTTATTTACCAAAATTGGTAAAAGCAGGAGAGCGCGTAGCAATCTGCGATCAGCTTGAAGATCCAAAGCAAACCAAAACTATTGTAAAGAGAGGAGTAACGGAGTTAGTGACTCCCGGAGTTGCACTAAATGATGAGGTGCTACAAAGTAAAACCAATAACTTTTTATGTGCAGTACACTATGGTAAAAAAGAAATAGGAATTGCTTTTTTAGATGTTTCTACTGGCGAATATCTAACTGCGCAAGGTGATGTCGCTCATATGGATAAGCTCATTCAGAATTTTAACCCAAGTGAAGTCCTGATTTCCAAACCTAAAAAAGAATCTTTTTATCAGGATTTTGGCAAGGATTATCACGTTTTCTTTCTTGAAGATTGGGTTTTTAAAACTGATTATGCACATGAAACCTTGAATAATCATTTCGGGACTACTTCTTTAAAGGGATTTGGTGTAGATCATTTGCAAGAAGGGATCATTGCTGCCGGAGTAATTTTACATTATCTCAACGAAACCCAACATCATAAGCTTAAGCATATTACAGCGATACAGCGTATTGCCGAAGATCAATATATCTGGATGGATCGTTTTACCATTCGTAATCTAGAATTGTATCATGCCAACGCAGCTAATGCCATCACGTTGCTGGACGTGATCGATAAAACGATTTCCCCTATGGGGGGGCGTACTCTGAAACGATGGCTGGCGCTTCCGTTAAAGAATATTTCTGCTATACAGAAACGTCACGAGGTGGTTCAATTTTTTCTTGATAATGTTGAGTTACATCAAAAAATTCAACATCAAATCAAGCAAATTGGTGACGTAGAACGATTGATTTCCAAAGTAGCTACCGGAAAAGTAAATCCCCGAGAGGTTATTCAGCTTAAAAACTCACTGGAAGCTATTGTACCGATCAAATCTCTAGCATCCAGTAGTGATAACGAAGCATTAAAAATAATTGGAGATACATTGAATGATTGCGAATTACTTCGTACTAAAATCAAAGAAACACTTAATGAAGAGGCTCCGGTAAATGTTTTAAAAGGAAATACAATTGCTAGTGGATATTTAGAAGAACTAGACGAATTGCGATCTATTGCATTTTCAGGAAAAGATTACCTGGATAAAATGCTCGAGCGTGAGACTGTGGCTACAGGAATCACTTCTTTAAAAATAGCATCAAATAATGTCTTTGGATATTATATCGAAGTGCGAAATACGCACAAAGATAAGGTGCCAGATACATGGATTAGAAAACAAACGTTGGTAAGTGCAGAACGATATATTACTGAAGAGCTAAAGGAATATGAAGCCAAAATTTTAGGAGCCGAAGAAAAAATCCTGGCACTGGAGCAGCAGTTATTTAATGATCTGGTCATTTGGATGAATGAATATATTAAGCCCGTACAGCTTAATGCCACTTTAATAGGTCAATTAGATTGTCTGTGCTCTTTTGCACAATTGGCGCAAGAATATCAATATGTTCGACCTTTAATCGACGAATCTTTCGATCTTGAGATCAAAAATGGGCGTCACCCGGTCATCGAAAAACAATTACCACCAGGAGAACATTATATAGCTAATGACGTATCGCTGGATAGAGATCACCAACAGATGATTATGATTACCGGTCCAAATATGAGTGGTAAATCTGCCATATTACGGCAGACAGCATTGATCGTTTTATTGGCACAAATGGGTTGTTTTGTTCCTGCAAAAGAAGCTAAAATAGGAGTAGTAGATAAAATATTTACCAGGGTAGGAGCCAGTGACAATATTTCTATGGGTGAATCTACTTTTATGGTAGAGATGAATGAAACTGCCAGTATCCTAAATAATATTTCGGATCGTAGTTTAGTCTTACTCGATGAAATAGGCCGTGGTACCAGTACTTATGATGGTATTTCAATTGCTTGGGCGATTAGTGAGTTTTTACATGAACATCCTGCAAAGCCAAAAACACTTTTTGCAACGCACTATCATGAGCTCAATGAGATGTGCGAGACTTTTGATCGTATCAAAAATTATAATGTATCGGTAAAAGAGCTAAAAGATAATGTACTTTTTCTTCGGAAACTTGTTCCCGGAGGTAGTGAGCATAGTTTTGGGATTCATGTAGCCAAAATGGCCGGGATGCCACAGCAGGTATTGCATAGAGCCAATAAAATGCTTAAAAAGCTTGAAAAATCACATAGTAGTGAGGAGCTTACTGACAAAATCAAAGGAATACAGGAAGAAGATGAATTACAGCTAAGCTTCTTTAATCTGGACGATCCTTTGCTCGAAGAGATTAAAGAAGAAATTCTGGATATCGATATCGACACGCTTACTCCGGTAGAAGCACTAATGAAGCTTAATGAGATTAAACGTATGCTAACCAGGAAGAAAGCTTCACAGGTATAAAATTTTCAATTCTTTTTTATAAAAACACTTTGGTATTACTAGAATTGTTTTAAATTTGCATCCGCAATCAGAGAATTGCGAAGTTCTTTACAAACTGCGAAAGTAGCTCAGGGGTAGAGCATCACCTTGCCAAGGTGAGGGTCGCGGGTTCAAATCCCGTCTTTCGCTCTGAGATAAAACATACCAGGCTGAAGTGGTGGAATTGGTAGACACGTTGGACTTAAAATCCAATGGCCTGTAAGGCCGTGCGGGTTCAAGTCCCGCCTTCAGTACAAAACCTTCATGATTTGATCATGAAGGTTTTTTGCTTTTTGGTACTGACTAAATTTGTTTCGTTGGTGTACATGGAAAAGAAAAAAAACTATGCATATGCCTTGGGAACATATTCCTTATTATTCATAGCCGAGCAATCGAAATTAAAAATCTGCATTCTAACACAATATTTTTAAGAGCATTATTTATAGTACCTTATATATTTGACCCTTCCTTAGAATTGATCTTTTAATTTCTAGCTGCTTGTAGATAAAAAAACTAGAGTTTCATTAAATTCTTACTGTACATTTTTCAAAAAAAAAGTTTTCCTACGGATTTCCGTAAAAAGAGCACCAATAAATTTCTGATTTTAGCACTTTGATTAAAAGTTAGCAATGAAGAAAGATGATGCACTACTTGATGAATATGAAAAACTTATATTGGATAAGTTAAAAAACGGCTTAACACAAGTAGAGGTTTCGAAATATTTAAAAGAAAAAAACATTGAGCCTTACAGCCTTAGATCTATAGAACATAGAATTAATGGACTTAAAAAACGTTTTAAGGCAAAAACTCTTATTTCTCTGGTTTATGTACTCACAAAAAAGGGGTATATCTAATATCATGAAATAAGATTTTTCCTTTTCAACTTGTAAAAGGGTAAGTGGCTTTCTTACTCGGGTAATAATTTTTTCTGTTCTCATAATTGTTTTGTAGTTAGAAACATCATTGTGCAAGGTTTGATTAAGCATCTCCATCATTATTTTTATTTGGATCTTGAAACAAATTTAGGATGGTATTGTGCTATAGTTTTTTACGAACACTCAATAATTTTTATATCTTCAGCGTTTTATATCCAAATCTTATAGTATAGTGAACGAGCAAGATTATATCGAACGATTAAAAAGGGAAAATAAACTACTTCAGGATAAATTAGATAAGATAAACGCTGATAAACAAAAGAAAAAGCGTTTTAGATGGTGGCTAGTAAAGAAGTCTAGCGTTCCAATTTTTGGTAAAAGACTCAAGAATAGCATCAGTAATGCCATTAATGAATATAAAGAATATAAGACAGTTTCTGTAGATACTGTTTCTGATGTCTCATCCAGTGTTATCTGGAGGGTTACCAGAATTGGACTTTTTGCTTTTATGATAGCTGTAATTCCGGCAGCGGTTTTACTTTTTCAAACTAAATTATTGATGAATCAAAATAGGTTTATCGAAAATCAAAATAGATTAGTAGAGGCAGACCGCCGATCTTCTCTTGTTTTTGTAATGAGTGATGTGTTATCAGATTTTAATGAAGAGCTAAAATACAAAGGATCGGGAGGACGCAATATTAGTAAAACACTAGAAGCAAGAATTATAAGTTTATGCATGTCCATGAAACCCTACAAGTTTTTGGAAAATAATAAGCTTATCGAACGGCCTATTAGTCCAGAACGTGGACAGCTCTTATTTAGCCTCTTACAAAGTGATTTGGGTCTGGAGTCTTCGAGAGATATCCTCAACTCTGCAGATTTCACCTATACTGATCTAAGAAAAGTGAACTTAGGGCGAGGGGTAAACCTGAAATATGCCAGATTAGACTTTTCTGATCTTACACAGGCGCAAATGCCAGCGGCTAATCTCGAAAGAGCAGAGCTTAAAGAGGCACAAATGAGCAAGATCAACCTGTCTGATGCAGTTCTAAAGAGAGCCAGACTTAATAATGCCAATTTGAAAAGGGCAGAACTACTAAGTGCCGATCTTACTAATGCTAATCTTTTTGGTGCAGATTTAAGCGGAGCCGATCTTTCTGAAGCTACACTTTGGGGGACCAAATTGGATAATGCTAACTTTACTGATACTATTTTGGACAATGCTATTGTAGACAGACAAGATTGGATTGATTATGTTGAATCTTTAGGTTTGGAAGGAGCCAATGAAATTGAGAATCGATATACTGTTAAAAAACAAGGAAAACAACAATTCATTTTGGTGCCCAGAAAGTGATATAGTTATTTCTTATAAAAAATTCTGCTATGAACTTTTGAAACAAGCCAGTTTCCAGCAGGAAAATACAAGGCAAAAAACAAAGCCATTCCTAAACTAAAGTTTTGTGGGTTGAAGATTTTATCCAAAATATTATTGGGATAGATATACGAAGTTTGAAGCCAATATCCTAAAAATTCAAGGATTCCCATAGCTACGAGTCCATAGGCGTACTGCTCAAAAAAGGAATATTTTTTAAGCAGTATAGATATAGGAACCATATAAAGAATGTAGCAGGTTATTACCTGCCACCAATGGCTAAATCTTGCAATTTCCATTTCGGTACCAAAACGATTCATTCCCATCCCCCATAAAAAATAGATGACCACATAGCAAAGTAGTAAAGTTTTAGGAGTTTTCTTTAGTGTGATTACATGTTTGTTTACTAATGTCTTCATAAGTTAAATATCTATTTTTGTGGCACTTCTGAAAAAAGGTTTTTTACTTACTGTGAATTCTTTACTCTTACTGTTTTCAATTACTTTTATGACAATGGGACGTTATCACTTTTTTTAACTGATAATGATTACCAAAAAAGTATTGATCAGTTTAAGGCTTTGCAAAAATACTCGTTAAAGATATGCCTTATAAAGCTAAGTCGTTAAGCCGTTCTGGGGTATGCGCCCGAACTTGCAGAGCTACCATAGTATTAAATAAATTATAACAATAGTTTTAGTCCTAAGAATAGTAATAACTTTACAAAAAAAAGAACATGATTCATACAAATATACATGACATCATTAAAAATAGAAGATCTGTTTTTCCAGCTCAATATAATGATGTACCTGTTTCAAAAGAGTTTATCAAATTGCTATTAGATCATGCAAATTGGGCTCCCACGCATAGGTTAACGCAGCCATGGCGTTTTAAAGTTGTGCAAGGAGAAGCAAAGGATAAACTGGGAGAGTTTTTGTCTAATACGTACACCGATATCACGCCTGATGCGGATTTCTCACCATTTAAACATAAAAAAATATTTAATAATTGTAAATCAGCTAGTGCTATGATCGCTATTTGTATGCAGCGGGATCCAAAAGAACGAATCCCGGAGTGGGAAGAGATAGCATCTACAGCAATGGCTGTACAGAACATGTGGTTACTTTGTTCTGCTCATGGGGTAGGTTGCTATTGGAGCAGTCCAAAGTTAATTAACTATATGCATGATTTTTTTGATTTTGAGGAAGGAGAGCGTTGTTTAGGTTTCTTTTATCTTGGTAATTATGATCTTGAGGAAAATTTGATATCAAAACGCAGTCCAATTGAAGATAAAACTGAATGGCTGGACTAATTCTGATAGAGGTTTTTTAAATAATAAAGCCACCCTGATATCTTCAGAGCGGCTTTGAAAAAATCTCTTAAAAACAAGACTATTAATTTTTCTTAATAGCGTCTTTAGTGTCCTTTCCGGCTTTTTCTATGGCTTCTCCAGCTTTTTCCAAAGCCTTATCGGCTTCCTCTACAGCTTTTTCTGCTGCTTCTTCAGCCTCTTCACCCGCATTTTCTAGTGCTTCTCCAGCTTCGTTAAGCGCCTCTCCAGCTTTTTCTATAGCGTTTTCTGTAGCTTCTGCTGTTTCTTCGGCTGCATTTTCAATTGCGTTTTCAGCGTTCTCTGCAGCTTCTTCTGTTTTATTAGCAGTTTCTCTACATGATGTAACTGAAAGAGCAAACGTTAGAGCTAAAGCTCCTAAAAATACTTTTTTCATAATAAATAGATATAGTTAATTGGTTACTTAACGTCAAACATAGTACTTTATTTCGTTTATTTAAAAATAATAATGGGGAAAAAATCCACACTTCTAGTATGTTATACTATATTATAGAGGTTAGTTTTTAGGGGAATACTAAAGCAATAAGAGGTTAGATAGTGTTTTTTTCGGTTAGATATTTCCAGTATCGCTTGGGAAGGTGTTGCAAGTGTAGTTTTTTATTTTTTCGGGATGTAATAGTAACGTTTTTGTAATAGGAATTCCACAATTTTTGAAAATTCACTTCTTGATCACTATAACCATCCTTTATAGTTTTGGAATTGATACCTTTTAAATCTTCAAATGTTATAATTTCTACAGTATTAAGGTCATAAAAGATTCCATATTTTCTTGTGGTATCAAATATCAACCATTTTTGATCTGCATAGCGATCTTTAAAGTGATCAATAATTAAGGGAAGCACATTAAAATCTGGAGATACCGTAGCTACATAGATGTTGTCTTTGGTTAATTGAAATCGCACAAAAGCTTCCATTCTGTGTTTTTCTCTACCTACCATTCGTGCAACTTGGCTTATTTTAAGAATGTCTTTATTGCTAAAATCTATATTCTTATTCGATTCTTTCATAAAAACTGTTCTCATGTAGTTTAGTAATGTGTTTTCAACACCTTTAATTTCGCTTAAAAAAGCTTTGAAAAAATCTCTTTGCTCACTAGAGGTAGTTTTTAACTTAAACCCATTCCAAACTCGTCGAGCTTGATTTTTTTGAGTGATGATATCTTCTGTTATTGTGAAAAGTTGATTATTAGTTTGATAATGTTTTCTTATTATCGGATCTGATAATTTTTGATCATATACCATAAAAACGCAAGACAAAAAACCATCAAAAGTACCGTCATAAAGCAATATTGTTTGTGGATTCATAAGCCTTGGATTTTTAAGAGAACAAGCTTAACTGCTGGTTAAAATGCTTTTTGTATTTGCTGTTAGAGTTTTTCAGCAATATATTTTTTAATGTCGCAGCAGAAAGATCTTTTGCATAAAAATCCTTAGAGTTACAGGTAATAAAATATTGAGCTCTATTAAGAGCGATACCTATAGCCTTGAGATGAGACCAATCCAGATTTCTGAATTTTCTAGCCTGTTCGATTTTATATACTGATTGCATGCCAATTCCAGGAACACGAGCTATCATTCTTTTGTCTGCTCGATTAATATCGATAGGGAAAAGGTGTAAATTACGAAGTGCCCAACTCAATTTAGGATCAATATCTAACTCTAGATTTTTGTGGGATTCATTTAGTATTTCGTTAACCGAGAAGCCATAAAACCGAAGCAGCCAGTCTGTTTGATACAATCTATTCTCTCTAAGCATTGGGACTTCGGTCCCCAGTGAAGGTAAACGATCATCTGCTAGTACCGGTACATAACCAGAATAGTATACCCGTCTCATATTAAATTTTTTGTAGTAGTAAGTGGCAGAATACATAATATCCCGATCGCTTTCTCCGGTTGCACCAATAATCATTTGTGTGCTTTGACCCGCAGGAGCGTACCGGGGCGTACTTTTAATGATTTTTCGCTCTGCTTTATACTGAATGATTTCATTTTTAACCTTTTTCATAGGTTTTATGAAATCCTCGTGTTTTTTATCGGGTGCCAGAAGTTTTAATCCTGATACAGTTGGGATTTCAATGTTTACGCTTAACCGATCGGCATATAATCCTGCTTCTCGCATCAATTCATCACTAGCACCGGGAATTGATTTAAGATGAATATATCCGTTAAAATTTTCTTCCAGTCGAAGCTTTTTGGCTACAGAAACCAAACGCTCCATAGTATAATCGGCATTTTTGAAGATTCCAGAGCTTAAGAACAACCCTTCTATATAGTTTCTTCGATAAAAATTGATGGTAAGATCTACTACTTCTTGTATTTTAAAAGCAGCTCGTTTAATATCATTGCTTTTACGAGTAACGCAATATGCACAGTCGTAAATACAATGATTGGTAAGTAGAATTTTTAATAGTGAAACGCAGCGACCATCTTCAGTGTAGCTATGACAAATACCCATACCTGTATTATTACCAAGCCCCTTGTTTTTATTGGCTCTTTTGCCACCGCTACTGGCACAAGAAACATCATATTTTGCCGCGTCTGCCAGAATCGAAAGTTTTTCTCTTGTTCGATCAAACGACATAAGAACTTGTTGTTGCTCGTTGTACTTGATTTTTGATGGCCCTGAAAATCTCATCAATATCTACCAATACCTGATAGTCTGTAAATCTTAGTACGGTAATTCCTAAGGAAGAAATATACAATTTTTTAGGGGCATCAAGATTATGTATATCCTTAAACTCGTGTGCATAACCATCAATTTCTATCGCAATTTTTAGGTTTGGGCAATAAAAATTGAAAAGATATCTATTAATATGTTGATTTCTTAAGAAATGATATCCTTTTTCTTTTAATTTAGTGGTGAGCACATCAATGCTTGTAATAGTATTATTAAGTGAATGTTTAATAACTTTTTCTGGGACTTTTTTATACAGCGGGATGATTTGCGATGACATAGAAGGTTGATTTAGTTGTAATTTTTCCAAATTTATGGAATTTTTCCATAAAAATTAAAATATAATTATGTTAAAATTGGAAATATTCCAAAATCTTTTATCTTTGTTACTAATTATCCCAAATCCTAAAAAGGTGTGTTTGTGAAATAAGCCATAATAATTAGGACGGTACAAATCGAAATGTTTAATGGCGAATTCCATCTGACAAATAAAAAAATTACAGATGAAATAATAATTAAAAATCCTGAGTGTATGGATAATTTAACTGACCAAACTATTAAGCGATTTAAACAAATTCGCGAAGAGAATCATTACACCCAATCTGATTTTGCTGAGGTTTTACAAATAAAAAATTCTACAGCAGATATTGAAAGAGGGAAGACTAAAATTTCGGGGAAAGTGGTAGCCAGACTATTACAAGAGTTTAATGTTAATCCATTATGGTTATTTGGAGAAAGTAACCAGAAAAAAATCCAACTGTATCAAGGAGATGTATCTCCTAAAGTAATTACCGTAGATTCTCAGAATAATGAGAATATAGTTTTGGTCAATGTCAAAGCTGCTGCGGGATACCCTCATAATGTTCAAGATGTGGATTGGTACCAACAATTGCCTGCATTTGATATCCCTTTACCAGAATATCGTAATGCTACCTACCGTGGATTTCAGGTAGAAGGGGACAGTATGATGCCCGTTTTAGAACCAAAAGAGTGGGTGATAGGTAAGGCCGTAAATAATCTTTCTGAAATTGGAAACCATGCAATTTGTGTTGTTGTTCTCGAAGACAGCGTAGTAGTAAAGAAAATCCGAAAAAGTGAAGATGCTTCTGTACTTACATTAATTTCGTTGAATTCAGAATATTTACCTTATAATATTCAGACTCATCAGATAGTAGAGTTGTGGGAGGTGAATAGTAAACTTAGTTTTAATATTGATGCTAATTCAGATACAGCCAGTATGAAACAATTACAAGAAGCAATGGTTGCTTTAACCTCTGAAGTTAGAAGTCTGAAGAGCTAGGTAATGAGTCCGGTCTTTTTAGCATGTTCGATGACTTGATCATAGCTATGAACGAGTAGAATGGGAGCGGCATCAAAAGATTGTATGATTTTTTTGATTCTTTTTTCTTTTCGGCGATGATTTACGTTTCTTAAATAAATTGCCAAAATTCGGCCTGGAAATTCTTCGGCTGTTTTGGTATAAATATCTGCGTCCTTTTCTCCACTATCCCCAATTAAAACAAATTTCATGTCAGGATACATTTTCAGAAGATTTAAAATTTCTGATTGTTTATGCGGCATTTTTGGTTTTGGCGTTTTATCAAATGGTGTTCTAAAATCTCTTAATAGAATGGGACCTTTAGGAAAAAGATGTTTTTCAAAAAAAGCAGTTAGATAGTCATAAAGATTCCAAGGACTGTTACTAACGTAAAAGAAAGGATTCACAGCAAGGTTATTCTTTCCAAGCCGTAATTTTTGATAAAAATGAACGGTACCTTGTATAGGTAATCTTTTATCAAAATTTTTAAATACTGTATTTGCGATTACTCTCCATTTAAATAAAGAAGCGACACCAGTATGCAATATAGTATCATCAATATCACTTATTATTCCAAATTCGGCTTGTTTAGAAGGAATTAGCATACTACCAGGAAAAATATTATTTTTGCTGATCTTACGCGAACTGTGATTTTCTTGATAGGATACAGCATACGGTAACCACCCTTCCTTATCTGTTAATTTTTCAAGTTTTTCAGTGGTAATATCAAAGTGATAGTATCCTTCTTTATCACTAATAGTTTCATAAATATTTCCGTTAGAAAGTTTTAATTCTATTTGAGCATTTCTTATCTCATCACTTTCTAATTGCTTGTATACATTTTTTAGAGTTTTAAATGTTTTTTGATTCAGATCGAAACTCACATTTTCATCCTCTAGTGCTCTGCCTTTGGCATGAAAGTTATTTTCAGTACCATATCCTAAGTAGGTATTTATTCGTAAAGCCTTTTTTCTGAACATATAGAAAAATAGATTTTGACATAAAAATAAACAACCTCGCTTAAAGGAGCGAGGTTGTTGTACTGTAATTTTTAACTTTTTTATTTAAGGGAAGCTTCAATTTGTTTGATTTCAGCTTTAATTTCAGCTTCAGAACCTTCTAACTCTTTAACTTCACGTTTTACCTTTCCATTTTCTGAAGTTTCGACAGTAACTGTGGCTGTTGCTAGCTCTCCATCCATTTTCATAGTGACTTCAATCTTCTTTTCAGCAGTTTCATTTGTCGAGTTTTGAATAATTTCAATCTCTTGATTAACCACGGCAGACTCTTCGGTATGTCCTCCTAAAATGGGAGCAATAACCAAACCTACCAAACAAGTTAGTTTGATCAGAATGTTCATTGACGGGCCAGAAGTATCTTTAAAAGGATCTCCGACCGTATCTCCGGTTACTGCAGCTTTATGTGCATCAGAACCTTTATAGGTCATTTCTCCATCAATTTCGACTCCTGCCTCGAATGATTTTTTGGCGTTATCCCATGCACCTCCGGCATTATTCTGAAAAATTGCCCACATTACACCTGAAACACAAACTCCTGCCATATATCCTCCAAGAGGTTCGGCACCAAACAATAGGCCTATGATAATAGGGGTAATAATGGTGATTAACCCAGGTAAGATCATTTCCTTTAAAGCGGCCTTTGTCGAGATGTCTACACACTTTGCATATTCTGGCGTTCCAGTGCCTTCCATAATTCCAGGAATTTCTCTAAACTGGCGGCGAACCTCCTGCACCATCTCCATAGCTGCTTTGCCTACAGATTTCATGGCTAGGGCAGAGAATACTACAGGAATCATTCCCCCAACAAATAGCATAGCTAATACATCGGCTTTAAAAATATTGATACCATCGATTCCAGTAAAGGTAACATACGCTGCAAATAGTGCTAACGCAGTTAGGGCTGCAGATGCTATTGCAAAGCCTTTACCCACTGCCGCAGTCGTATTTCCAACAGAGTCAAGAATGTCTGTACGTTCACGCACATGATCTTCTAGTTCACTCATCTCAGCAACGCCTCCTGCATTATCAGCGATAGGTCCAAAGGCATCGATAGCTAATTGCATTGCAGTAGTCGCCATCATTGCCGAAGCGGCTAATGCTACTCCGTAGAAACCTGCTAACTCATATGATCCATAAATAGCGGCTGCAAATAGAATTACAGAAAGAAAAGTAGATTTCATTCCGACAGCAAGACCAGCAATAATGTTGGTAGCTGCGCCTGTTGAACTGTTTTGAACGATGTCCATAACAGGTTTTTTTCCTAAACTTGTATAGTAAGCTGTTACTACAGAAATAAGTGCGCCTACTGCAAGACCAATAAGTGTAGAATAGAATACATTCATAGAAGAAACTTCTTTAGCACCTTCACCAAAGAAATTCATGGTTAGTGTTTCAGGTAACATATATTGAATCAAGAAGTAACTGGCTATCATAGTTAAAATGATCGCTACCCAATTCCCTAAATCTAGGGCTTTCTGTACTTGTGCTTCTTTAGCATCATTATTTTTTACACCTACTAAAAATGTTCCTATAATCGAAGCCAAAATACCTACTCCGGCAATCACAATAGGCAGTAATATAGGTCCCATATTTCCGAAAGCATCTGTAAATTGAGTAGTTTGGGACATGTCTCTTATCAAATAGTTACCCAATACCATAGCTGCTAGTACCGTTGCCACATAAGAACCAAATAAATCTGCACCCATTCCTGCAACATCACCTACATTATCACCTACGTTATCTGCAATAGTTGCTGGGTTACGAGGATCATCTTCTGGGATACCAGCTTCCACTTTACCTACAAGATCGGCACCTACATCGGCAGCTTTTGTATAGATACCTCCACCAACACGAGCAAAAAGTGCAATAGATTCTGCACCAAGCGAAAATCCGGCAAGTGCTTCTAATACAATGGTCATATTATCATAGAAAGAACCGTCGGCTCCCATAAATTGACTTGTAAAGAACATGAAAAACAAACTAAGACCAAGTACTGCAAGTCCTGCTACCCCAAGGCCCATTACTGTTCCTCCTCCAAAGGATACTTTTAATGCCTGCGGAAGGCTTGTTTTTGCAGCTTCAGCTGTTCTCGCATTAGCCTCAGTTGCCACACGCATACCGATATTACCAGCAAGAGCAGAAAATATAGCTCCAAAAACAAAAGCAGGAACAATCATCCAGCTAGTAGTAGGCACTAATAACGAAATACCAAAAAGGGCTGTAGAAGCGATAACAACAAAAATTACTAATAACCTGTATTCTGCAGCAAGGAATGCAAGGGCTCCTTCTTTAATGCTTTTAGAAATTTCCTGCATTTTTTCACTACCCGGAGCTTGTTTTTTTACCCAAGCCATTTTGATAAACATGAAAAGTAACCCCAAAATTGCCAATGCAATTGGCACAAAGATCATATTTGATTCCATTAAATATATTTTAAGTTAATTAGTCGCTAAAAGTAGTAAAAATACCCTAAACAGAAAAAGCACAATAGCTTATAATAAACATTGTGCTTTTTTATGTTTTTTTGGTGATAAAGATTTAGTAGATACTAAACAATCCTTTTGGTTTATCTTCAAGCTCTTCGAAACGCTTTACACAGTCTTTGATAATTTGTTTGGCTTCATCAATATTGCCCCAACCACCAACATCAACTTTTTTCTTCTCCAGATCTTTATAGACCTGGAAAAAATGTTCTATTTCTTTAATTAAATGAGGATTCATTTCTTTTAGATCGGCAAGTTTACTGGCTATAGGATCAGAAATAGGAACACAAATAATTTTTTCATCAGGACCTTTTTCATCAGCCATATGAAAAACACCTATCGGTTTTACTTCCATTACACAGCCAGGAAAAGTAGGTTCTGTAACTAGGACTAAAACATCCAAAGGATCTCCATCTAATGCCATAGTTTCTGGGATAAAACCATAGTCTGCAGGGTACATCATAGAAGAAAAAATCATACGATCATATCGTATTTTTTTTATTTCAAAGTCGTACTCATATTTATTACGACTTCCTTTTGGAATTTCAATCAATACGTCAAAGCTGTCCTTGGTAGCTGCGCTCATAATTTTTGTTTTCAGTTTAATGGGCGGCAAATATAGGTATTACAAGGGTTTAGATAAAATTTATGAGAAGAAAATATTGGTTTTTTTAATAATTATTGATGAAAAGATAAACTATAACGTTTTCAGGAGTATAGAAAAGTATTGATGAATTAAAAAATGAACTATTCTTTAATTTAAGGTTTAGAAGTAAAAGCCAAATGATCCGGTAACTCCAAATTTACGTGCATCTGGATTATCAAAATAATTACCTCTGAAGTGGAAATCAATTCTAAAGATTTTAAAGATATTTCCGACTCCCAAGCTATATTCCCAATATACCTCATCTTCTGGAGCGATCAGAATTTCGTTTGAAGGAGCACTTAATAAAAGATTTTCTTCAGATAATCGTCCCCAGGCACCTCTTAGTCCAACCAATTCTCGCAGATTTAGTTTTCGTAGTAATGGAATTCTAGAAAATATTCTTCCGTTAAAGTTATGTTCAAGGTGTAGTGTGACATAAGTGTCTGTTACAAACTCATAAAAATTAAGTAGCGGGAACGTATTGTAGATGGATAATAAAGTTTGGTTACCAGGAATAACACTTAATAAACCAAGAGGTACCTCTCCAAAAGTTTTACCTAATTCTAAAGTGCTGTTTAATCTTCCAAATCCACCAATATTCCAAGGTTGTTGGTATAAGAACTGGATTTTTTGGTATTCGAAGTCGCTTTCAATAATATCCTGAAGACCAACGCTATAATTGAGAAATAAAGTAGCAAAATCTCCATCGTTTACTGTGATTCTATCGACCCCGTATCCTGTAGTTTTTCGTCCAGGAAAATAGGCAAGTGTAGTGGCTATTTCGGTCTGTTTAATTTGCGATTTCAGCTCATTAGTTTCTGGATCTAAAAAATCCAGGCTGAACAAGGATCGATCTGCAGGTTTTAGAGTTCTAAAGGATCCAGTAACCCCAATAGTGAAATTTTTTCTTGGCTCCAACTGCATCGAAAATGCTGATAAATTAATCGAAGTTAATCGATCATTGTCTCCTGTTGCAATTATGGATGATGAGGCAAGACTTCTTCCTTCGACATCGTTGGTATTTGTTAAACTAGCTCCTAGTTGTTCAACATCTCTTCGATTTCCGGCAGACACAATAAGTCTGGACTTTCGATCTACCAAGTATTTTCCAGACAAGCCGTATTTGAATTTATTATCTTTAAAACCATATGCTCCATAACCTTCTACGCGCCATCTGTCATTTGCAGTAAAATAGGTTCTACCACCTGCGCGTAATCTCCATCCTTCGATTTCATTAAAGCCGACGGTAGAGAATAAAGGTCCAAAATCGAAACCATCAAATTCTATATATCCTGAGGCTAGTATAGTTCCTATATTATAAAGTCTTTTAAATGCTTTTACAGTTTTAAGAGTGTCCAGTAATTTGTAAACCTTTTGCTCATCTTTATTGAGTTCTTCCATTCTGGCATTTTTCCAAAAGGAATCTTCCCTATTGTAAATATCCTGATCATATGGATCTACCTGACTTTGATAAAACTTTTTACCTTTTTTTATATCAAATTTATAATTGTCGAATAAGGTGGTTCTTTTTCCATATACACCACGAGATTTTTCTTTTTTGCTAAAGGCAAAATCAGATTGGAAATAATCTTTGGTAATTAAGAATATAGAGTCATTAAGTACGTCAAACTCCTGTTCGATGTATAGGTCCTTAACCCAATTAATATTAGCGCTTTTAGTAACTTTTAAGTTAATTTCTTTGATCGCCCAGGTAGTGTCGTTTACCCAGAAATCTCCTTTAAAGGTAAGCTCGTTTTTTCTCCGGGGATAGTAAATAATATTATAGCACCATTTATTACCTATATAAGCACTATCGGTCAGGACATAGTTGTAAACATTGATTCCTGTCCGGGATAATGGACTGGTAAAACTTTTGTCAAAAAACTTCAGATAATTTTCATATACGTCATAGTCAGAATATAGGTCTTTAACAAAAGCAATTAGTGTTTGATTATCACTAAAACCTGCATTTTTATTTCCTTTAAGGACTTCCTTAAATTCATCAGTGGTATTGTCTCCATAAACTTTTGAGATGGCTTCATTAAGAAAAATTGGGAGGTACGTTTTCCCTGTGACCCGGGAGGTATCAACATCGTCAAAAATGAATTCCATACCATTGAATATTCGACTATTAATTAGGGCGCTATCAATAGTGTTCAAGTCAAATTCAAGCTTTTCATATTTATCATATTGATATTGTTTGAACTTTTTTACCCCATTTTCACGTCTATTGTCCCATATTTTCCGAAGAATATCTATGGCAGGATTATTTTTTTTTGATGTTTTTCCTTTAAAGATAAATACGGCATCTAAGGCTGCAGCTTCCTCTTCCAGAATTATCTCCATATTATAATTAACGCGCTTTTTAAGAGCAATGTTTTTTGTTTCAAAACCGATAAAAGAAATTTTAATGCTTGAGTGATTATCATCAGACTCCATATAAAATCTACCATTTTCATCGGTTATGGTACCTACAGTAGAGTTTACATAAACCACATTGGCAAAAGGAATGGGTTGATTGTTGTTATCAAATACCTGACCACCAACTTTAGTTTGCGAAAGAAGAAATGTACAACTAAATACAGTTAAAATTCCCCCTAAGATCAAATCTCTCATTCAAAGACATTAAAATTAATACTTGTAATAGTTAGTGGATCACATCAATTTTTAGGCCATTTTCAATATAACACAATACTTAAAATTGAGGAACGTAAAATGAAAAGGTTCATTTTATTTGTACATTACTTTTTTGACAGCTTTAATAACATCCTTGCTGTTTGGCAGCCATTCTTCGAACAATACCGGTGAATAGGGGGTAGGCGTATCGGCAGTGTTAATTTTTACTATAGGTGCATCTAAATAGTCGAAAATGTTGGATTGAACCTGATAAGTGATTTCTGAAGCTATATTGGCAAGAGGCCAGGCTTCTTCAAGAATAACTAATCGATTAGTCTTTTTTACTGAAGTAAAAATGGCTTCAAGATCCAGGGGACGTACAGTTCTTAGATCTATTACTTCGCATGAAATATTTTCTTTAGCTAGCTCATCGGCAGCTTTATATGCTTCTTTGATAATTTTTCCGAAAGAAACTATAGTAACATCACTACCTTCTCTTTTTATTTCGGCTACTCCTAGGGGAATGGTAAATTCTCCTTCTGGTACTTCACCTTTATCACCATACATTTGTTCACTCTCCATAAAAATTACAGGATCGTCGTCTCTGATAGCAGATTTTAATAAACCTTTGGCGTCTTTCGGATTTGAAGGGACAACCACCTTCAAGCCTGGAGTATTGGCAAACCAATTTTCAAAAGCCTGAGAGTGCGTAGCACCCAATTGACCAGCAGAAGCGGTAGGGCCCCTAAAAACAATAGGAATATTAAATTGTCCACCACTCATTTGGCGCATTTTGGCAGCATTATTAATAATCTGATCAATTCCAACTAATGAGAAATTAAAAGTCATAAATTCAATGATAGGTCGATTACCATTCATAGCGCTTCCAACACCGACCCCGGCAAAACCTAATTCAGAGATTGGAGTGTCGATAACCCTGTCTGGGCCAAACTCATCAAGCATGCCTTTACTTGCTTTATAGGCGCCATTGTATTCTGCAACTTCTTCACCCATTAAATAAATAGATTCATCACGGCGCATTTCTTCACTCATTGCTTCGCAAATTGCTTCTCTGAATTGTATCGTTTTCATTGATATAATAATTATTTTTGTGCTACACGAAAGGCAAAAGTAGCAATTTAAACCCTTTGAGCATGATCGAACATTAAAAAATTTATTATGCACGCATAGTAAATTCGACTTTTTATTTGTACATTCGCGTTTATTATTAAATTCTCAAAAAATACCTATATAAAATGAAGATATTAGTTTGTATTAGCCATGTGCCAGACACAACTTCTAAGATTAATTTTACGGATGGTGATACCAAATTTGACACCAACGGAGTGCAGTTTGTAATTAATCCGAATGATGAGTTTGGTTTAACACGGGCTATGTGGTTCAAGGAGAAGCAAGGTGCTTCTGTGGATGTGGTAAATGTTGGTGGTCCAGAGACAGAACCTACATTGCGTAAGGCTCTCGCTATTGGAGCAGATAATGCGATTAGAGTGAATGCTGAGGCTACAGATGGTTTTTTTGTAGCAAAACAGTTGGCAAAAATTGTTCAGGATGGAGGATATGACCTTGTGATTGGTGGTAGAGAATCTATCGATTACAATGGAGGTATGGTTCCTGGGATGGTTGCAGCACTTACAGGTGCTAATTTTGTGAATACTTGTATTGGTTTAGAAATAGATGGTGATACAGCAACCGCGGTTAGAGAGATTGATGGAGGTAAAGAAACATCTACGGCTAAATTGCCATTGGTTGTTGGTGGTCAAAAAGGACTGGTTGAAGAAAGTGATCTTCGTATTCCTAATATGAGAGGAATTATGATGGCTCGTAAAAAACCTCTTACCGTAGTAGAACCGATTGATGCCGATCATGAAACAAAGGCGGTGCAATTTGAAAAACCAGCTCCAAAAGGAGAAGTAAAATTGGTTTCTCCTGATAATGTTCAAGAACTTATAGATTTATTACATAACGAAGCAAAAGCTATTTAAAAGAAATAATAATATGTCAGTTTTAGTATATACAGAAAGTGAAGGAGGAAAGTTTAAAAAAGTAGCTTTCGAAGTGGCTTCTTACGCAAAAGAAGTGGCTAACATGTTGGGTACTACAGTAACTGCTGTGAGTATAAATGGAGGTGATGCCAATGAATTAGGAATATATGGTGTAGATAAGGTATTAGAAGTAAAAAACGACAAGTTGTCTACTTTTAATGCAAAAGCATATGCAGATACTCTCAAACAAGCTGCAGAAAAAGAAGGAGCCAAGGTAGTGGTTGTGAGTTCTTCTGCTGATAGTAAGTTTTTAGCACCTCTTTTAGCCGTAAATCTTAATGCAGGATATGCATCCAATGTAGTGGCATTGCCAGAGAGCGCCTCGCCTTTCAAAGTGAAACGTACAGCATTCACTAATAAAGCCTTTAATATTACCGAAATGTCAACCGATGTAAAAGTAATAGGGTTATCTAATAATGCATTCGGACTCAAGGAAAATTCTGGTGCAGCTACCGCAGAAGCTTTTGAGCCTTCATTATCTGATGAAGATTTCGCAGTAAGTATCACTTCTGTAGATAAGGCAACAGATAAAGTATCTATTGCAGATGCAGAAATTGTAGTGTCTGGTGGGCGCGGGTTAAAAGGTCCTGAGAATTGGGGAATGATTGAAGATCTCGCAGAAGTATTAGGAGCTGCAACTGCATGCTCTAAACCTGTAAGCGATATGGGCTGGAGGCCTCATGGAGAGCACGTTGGGCAAACAGGAAAACCAGTTGCTTCTAATCTATATATTGCCGTTGGAGTCTCTGGAGCTATTCAACACCTTGCAGGAATTAATGCTAGTAAAGTTAAGGTGGTAATTAATAACGATCCCGAAGCACCTTTCTTTAAAGCTGCAGACTATGGAATCGTAGGAGATGCTTTTGAGGTAGTGCCTAAACTTATCGAAAAATTAAAGGAATTTAAGTCGAATAACGCATAATTTTCATAAATTGTGCCCAATTAAGGGCTGTTTGAACTTAGGTAAAAGTCCGCATGTTCAAACAGCCTTTTTTTATTGAGAGCAATATGAGTTTAGTTCGACTGAACATAAAAGGAATATCATACAGTCAGACCCAGAATGGGGCATACGCACTAATTTTAAGTGAAGTTGATGGAGAAAGAAAACTGCCAATAGTTATAGGCGCTTTTGAAGCACAGTCTATAGCAATTGCTTTAGAAAAAGAGATTAAACCTCCCAGGCCATTAACACATGATCTTTTCAAGAATTTTGCAGATCGATTTGATATTATCGTAAAACAAGTGATAATTCATAAACTTGTCGATGGAGTATTTTACTCCAGTATTATCTGTGAACGAGATAAGATCGAAGAAATAATAGATGCAAGAACAAGTGATGCTATTGCTTTAGCATTACGTTTTCAGGCGCCTATATTTACCTATAAGAATATTTTAGACCAGGCCGGAATCTACCTTAAAGTTAATCCTAAAAAAGATGATGATGACGACCCAGAAAGTTTGTTAGTTGATGAGTTAGTATCAGAAGATGTAGAAATGGCAGGTAAGGAAACTAGTTATAAAGATCTATCTCTCGAAGAACTTAACAGAATGCTGGATCAGGCAGTTGCAAATGAAGATTATGAACTTGCAGCAAGAATTAGAGATGAAATTTCCAAAAGAGACTAGATACATCACATTTACACACACAATTTAGGGGATCTAATTATATTTTTTTAACGATTTCAATTTTTATGAAGAAAGGACTACTTACTTTTCTACTTTTATTATCTGTTTTTACAATTCTGTCGGCACAATCAATAGAAAATACACCTAAAGATAGTATTACTACACCTAAAGATAATGTCAAGACTACTAATGAATCTTTTACAAGATCTTCCTTTTGGCAAGTTTCTGAATATGTTATCTTTTTTAAATATCCTGACAGTATTTCTGGTGCTAAAGAGTTTATTAGGGGAAAGGATTTTATAGATTTAAATAATGATGGGACCTATAGTTCATTGATTGATAACATTTTTACTAGTGGGTATTGGATTCAAAACAATAATCTAATCGTTTTAAAACAAAAAGTACCTAAAGTTGTTGATGTGTATTATGAAGTCGTGATGGAAACTTCAAACTCAATGAAACTTAAAAAAGGGGTTGAAGTTATCGATTTGATTTCTAAGGCACATCCTAAGTATGTGAAGCTAGAAACCTCTCAGGATGAAATTATTCCAAGTCAAGGTTTTTCATTTAATAGTTTATGGAGAGGGATATTGGGTATGATTGCGCTTTTGGTTATTGCATTTCTATTTAGTAGCAATCGAAAAAATATTAATTGGAAGACAGTAGGAATAGGTCTAGGAGCTCAATTATTGTTAGCCTTTGGAGTGCTAAAAGTTGGTTTTGTTCAAAGTACTTTTGAGTTTGTTGGAAGTCTTTTTGTTGCAATATTAGATTATACTGTAGCCGGAAGTGAGTTTTTATTAGGAGGAATCATGGATGTAAATTCTTATGGTTTTATATTCATATTTCAGGTACTGCCTACGATTATATTCTTTTCGGCATTAACATCCTTATTGTTTTACCTGGGAGTAATTCAAAAGATAGTTCAGGCTTTAGCCTGGGTTCTTACTAAATTACTAAAAATTTCTGGAGCAGAAAGTCTAAGTGTTGCAGGTAATATTTTTTTAGGCCAAACAGAAGCACCATTGATGATCAAAGCATATCTGGAGCGCATGAATCGTTCTGAGATCTTATTGGTGATGATAGGAGGAATGGCAACAGTAGCCGGTGGTGTGCTAGCTGCCTACATTGGTTTTCTTGGAGGGGATGACGAAGCTTTAAAGCTGGTTTTTGCTAAACATTTATTAGCAGCTTCGGTTATGGCGGCACCAGGAGCTGTGGTAATTTCTAAAATTTTGTACCCTCAAACCGAGGAATTTGATTCCAATATTGAAATAACTCAGGACAAAATTGGAGCGAATGTTTTAGATTCAATTGCTAACGGAACCACAGAAGGTCTTAAATTAGCCGCTAACGTAGGAGCAATGTTACTTGTATTTGTCGCATTAATTGCTATGTTGAATGGTATCTTAGGCTGGTTTGGAAATATAACTACCTTAAACTCTTTTATTGCAGAAAATACACCTTATGACAAATTCTCTCTTGAAGCAATTCTAGGAACCATCTTTGCACCTTTAATGTGGTTAATAGGTGTTGCCAAAGAAGATATGATGCTTATGGGGCAATTATTAGGGATAAAACTAGCGGCAAGTGAGTTCGTAGGATATATTCAATTAGCAGATTTAAAAAATCCTGCAAATCCACTTCATCTCACCTATAATAAATCTGTAATTATGGCTACTTATATGCTTTGCGGATTCGCAAATTTTGCGTCCATAGGAATTCAAATTGGGGGTATTGGTTCTTTGGCTCCAGGTCAAAGAAAGACATTATCAGAGTTCGGAATGAAAGCTCTTCTTGGTGGAACTATAGCTTCATTGTTATCTGCAACCATTGCAGGAATGATTATAGGATAAATATTTCGACCATATTTTATCGAAATCATAAATTTTTCCATTGGTTTATAACTATTTTATAATCTTTAGGTTAAACAATATCTCGAAACCTATTTTTTGTATATTTGAAAAGTACTTAACAGACTTTGACAATTAATACAAATAGTAAGGAATAATATGAGGCAATATCATGATCTCGTGCGTCATGTAATAGAGAATGGAAATGCGAAGGAAGATCGAACCGGAACAGGTACAAAAAGCGTTTTTGGATATCAAATGCGTTTCGATCTTAGTGAAGGTTTTCCTATGGTTACCACCAAAAAATTACACCTTAAATCTATCATTTACGAACTTCTTTGGTTTCTTAAAGGAGATACAAATATTGAATATCTTCAAGAAAATGGGGTTCGTATATGGAATGAATGGGCAGATGAAAACGGTGAATTAGGTCCTGTATACGGGCATCAATGGCGTAACTGGAATGGTGATGAAATAGATCAAATAAAAGAAGTAGTAGAAGCACTTAAGAATGATCCAGATAGCAGGCGTATGTTAGTATCGGCTTGGAACCCTAGTGTGTTGCCTGATACTTCTAAATCTTTTTCTGAAAATGTCGCAAATGGTAAGGCCGCTTTACCTCCTTGTCATGCCTTTTTTCAATTTTATGTTGCCGACGGAAAATTATCATGTCAGCTTTACCAGCGCAGTGCAGATATATTTTTAGGAGTGCCATTTAATATAGCTTCTTATGCATTATTTACAATGATGATAGCACAGGTTTGCGGATACGAAGCGGGAGAGTTTATACATACTTTTGGAGATGCTCATATATATAATAACCATATGGCACAGTTAGAGTTGCAACTTTCGAGAGAACCTCGTAAATTACCTAAAATGATACTCAATCCAGAAGTGAAAGATATTTTTGGCTTCGTTTTTGATGATTTTAAATTAGTTGACTATAATCCGCACCCACACATTAAAGGCGCGGTGGCAGTTTAACCCCCAAATTTAAAATAAATAGAGATGAAAAAATTATTACTATTATTAGCGATATTACTTTCTGGATCTTCTTTTTCACAGGATGGTATCATACTGTCTCAGGAAAATGCAAACGAAAAAGGAATTACTCCTATTTGGCCAAAGTGCGATAAGTCCAGACAAGAACCTGCAAATTGTTTTGACAGTAAATTACGACGACATATTTTAGAAAACTTTGAATACCCAGAAGTTGCAATTAATGAGGCACTTTCTGGTACTGTTACCGTAGAGTTTATAATAAACAAAAAAGGAAAAGTAGAAGTTATTGAAGTTACTGGAGCTCATCGTTACCTTCAAAGAGAAGCAATTAGAATAATTAGATCAATCCCCAAAATGGAACCAGGTAAATGGGGTAATAAGCCTATCGCCATAGCATATACAGTGCCAATTACTTTTAGACCGCCGCAACAATAGATTAATCCATATATTTTAACATTGCATTAACCTTGTTAAAAGTATAATAAAAATAAAAATCATTAAATTTGAGTGTATTCGTAAATCGAATGCACTTTTTTTATGATTCTTACAGATAATTTACTTACCTCTTTTATAAAAACTCGCTCTGATACCGAAGAAATTTGTGCACCTCTCGAAATAGAGGATTACGTGATTCAACCGATTGTAGATGTATCACCTCCAAAATGGCATTTAGGGCACACCACTTGGTTTTTTGAAGAATTTATTTTGTCAAAATATGTTGCCAATTATAAAAGGTTTCATCCAGAGTATGCCTATGTTTTTAATAGTTACTATGAAAGTGTAGGGAAACGAGTTGTGCGCACAGATAGAGGTAATCTCTCCAGACCCACAGTTAGTGAAGTCTATGAATACAGAGATTATGTTACTTCTCATTTACAGGCATTTTTAGAAGAGAATAGTAATGAAAAAATACAAGATATTGTTGAAATTGGTATTCATCATGAGAAACAACATCAGGAACTATTAATAACTGATATAAAATATATTCTGGGTAATAATCCTCTACTCCCTAAGTACAATGAAACCTTTACAGAAAATCCTACTTCTGACCAGGTATCTCAATATATCAATATCGAGGAAGGAATCTATGAAATAGGGTATAAAGGACATGACTTTTGCTACGATAATGAGTTAGGTGTGCACAAAGTTTTTCTCCAAGAATATAATATCTGCAATACATTGATTTCTAATAAAGAATATCTTGAATTTGTTGAAGATAACGGTTATAAAAATAGCTTATTATGGCATGCTGAGGCATGGGACTGGATTAATAGTTATGGAATAAAAGTACCATTATATTGGCACAATATAGAGGGGAGGTATCATCAATATACACTTCGAGGCTTAAAGGATTTGGATCTTAATGCCCCTGTAACTCACATATCGTATTATGAAGCATTTGCATTTTCTCAATGGAAGGGAGAGCGTCTTCCGACCGAGTTTGAATGGGAAGTGGCTCAGCAATATTTTCAGTGGGGCCTTCGATGGGAGTGGACAGAAAGTGCATATTCACCCTATCCAGGTTATAAAAAGGCTATAGGTGCTTTAGGAGAGTACAATGGTAAATTTATGGTGAACCAAAAAGTACTCCGAGGAGGATCCGTTGCTACACCACAAAATCATACAAGACCCACATATCGCAATTTTTTTCACCCATATTTAAGATGGCAATTCACCGGGTTGCGATTGGTGAAAGATACCTAATCTATATTTTAATGAACTGTAAAGAAGATCAAAAAGTATTAATTTCTACTTTCGAAAAAGAAGTGTGCGAAGGATTATCAGCCTTTCCCAAATATTTATCATCAAAATATTTTTATGATGAGGTGGGCGACGTACTTTTTCAAAAGATTATGGAATTGCCAGAGTATTATCTCACCAGAACCGAGTATGAAATATTCAAAACTAATACATCAGATATTGTTAAGAGTTTTGATACGGACAAAGAAGGATTTGACCTCATAGAATTAGGAGCAGGCGATGGTAAAAAGACAAAAATTCTGTTGCAAGAATTGCAGGAAAATGATTATGATTTTACGTATATGCCCATCGATATTAGCCAAAATGCAATAGATGGATTAGTAAAGGGTTTAGATCGTGAAATGCCAGGAGTTTCTGTTCAAGGACAAATTGGGGAATATTTTGAGGTTTTGGACCGGTTAAAGCATATGAGTGATCGCAAAAAAGTCATCATGGTTTTAGGATCGAATATTGGCAATCTATTGCATCCAAGAGCTATTCAATTTTTAAGAAAACTTTGTAATGCCATGCATACAGACGATCTACTTTTTATGGGTTTTGATCAAAAAAAACACCCGCAGAAGGTTTTGGATGCCTATAACGATAAAACAGGTGTAACTGCAGCTTTCAATAAAAATGTTTTAGCTAGAATTAATAAGGAACTCAACGGAAACTTTGATCTTGATAAATTTATGCATTGGGAGACATACGATCCCGAAAGTGGAACAGCAAAAAGCTATTTGGTAAGTAAAGAAAAACAAACCGTAGATATCGACGATTTATCTTTACAAGTCCATTTTGAAGCCTGGGAAAGTATACATACAGAGATCTCTCAGAAATATGATGATGATATTGTAAAATGGCTTTCTGAAGAATCGGGTTTGAATATTCTAAGATCTTTTACCGATAAAAATGAAGATTATAAGAATTATTTAATTACAAAAACAAAATAAAAAATAGACAGATGAAGGCAATTTGGAATGGAAAGGTAATAGCAGAGAGTAATGATACCAAAGTTGTAGAAAATAACCATTATTTCCCTCCCGAAACCATAAAAAAAGAATTTTTTAAATCCAGTGATACGCATACTAATTGTCCGTGGAAAGGCGTTGCTTCATATTATACAATAGATGTAGAAGGAAAAGAAAATAAAGATGCAGCCTGGTATTATCCTGAAACCAGTGATCTTGCAAAACAAATAAAAGGTTATGTTGCCTTTTGGAAAGGAGTTGAGGTTGTAGATTAGTCGTAAACAATCTCAACTCCTCAAGAAATTTTATAATACCAGTAGACTATTGTCAGCCGCGGCATAATCATTCCATTGATAACCATCTGCATCGGTTTCATTAGTCCATCGACCATCTACAACATATTTGAATTCAAACTGATGATCCTTAGGAAGATCTACCGTTCCTTTAAAATTTCCATTTTTCAGCTTTTTAAGAACCGTTGCTTCGGTACTCCATTCATTAAATTCTCCAGCCACACTTACGCTATTTGCTTCTTGAGCAGGAACGATAAAAGTTACCTTACAAATGGGTTTAGTCTTTAAATACTGCTTGGTAATCGCCATAATTCTCGTTTTATATTAGTTATTGGTTAATACTTTAAAAATAAAGTATCACAAAGCTAATAGATTAAGAAAGAAGTAAATAGCAGATTTACCGGTATTTATTAACGATAACGATGTAGTGTATTAAGTAGTTTGTCTATATCTTCAATGGTGTTATAAAAATGTAAACTTATACGAATACCAGAACCTCTTAATGAAGTAATTATGTTTTGACTCATTAAGTAGTCAAATAGTTTTTGATCTCCTTTAATATTAAAAATAGAACTATGCTGTTTGCGCTGTTTTATATTTTGGTCCAGAAGTCTTAGGTTACTTAATTCCTCTTTGGTATAGGCACTTAATTTATTAATTTGTTTTTCGATTGTTGAAACCCCAATTTTGTTTAAAAAATCAAGTGAATATTGTAAACTTCCAAAATTGAATGTGTCTAAGTGGCCGCATTCAAATCTTGCAATCAGGCTAGTATAAGAGGGATCATAATGTCTGTTTTTTGCTGCATTTTTGTAGTTTTCTGGTGTGATATGCTCCAAAACACCAGTATTAAACAATACAAATCCATTGCCGTACCCGCCCAGCAACCATTTGTATCCACTGCATCCAAGGATATCAATCCCAGAAGTTTTAAAATCAAAAACCTGAGTTCCGCAAAATTGGGTAGCGTCTGCGATGATCAATAGATCAGGGTACTTGATTTTTAAAGAAATAAGGAAATCCAGATCAATAGCAATACCGTTAATATACTGTACTAAACTAAATGCGAATATATCTGGTTTGTGTTTTTCGATAGCCGTCTCAATATTTTGTTCCATATTCAGACCAACTTTTGCATAACTAACTTCAAATCCTTTACTAGTTACTGCAAAATTGATCGAAGGGTAATCTTCTTCCAATAAAAGCACTTTATTATTCTTGTCAAGATCATTTAGTATTGTATTAAACCCCAAAGAAAAATTAGGAGTCAATACAGTATCATCTTTAGAATTTCCAAAAAATTCTGCGATAGTTTTTCGTATACCATTTAAAAAATCTTGTTGTTGATTTCTAAAGGTACTCCCACCGATAAGAAAGTCCAGATCATGCTCTTGTCGGTTCTCCAAAAGTGAGTCATAAAGTAAGCCCGAAGAAGCAGTGTTGAGGTAAGTATTGTGCAATAAAGCAGGAAATTCTTTTCTTAAATTCTTCATAAGTAACTTTAGCGGTTTTTGGCAAAAACTATATCTTTACTTGCCGATACTAAGTTAGCATTAATATGTTTTCAAAAAAGAAAGAGACTATACAAATTGATCCACAGCAACGCGAACTTTATGAGCATGCACGTAGGCGAATTATTCAAAAGAAAAGACTTTTTCAGCATTTTATAGTTTTTGCAGTCGCATCATTATTCATGGTTGTTCTTAACCTTCTTTTTGGTTTTGGAAAAGAAATTATATTTTTTGGTGCGTACTGGTGTGTGATTGGGATCATTGGTTGGGCATTTTTGTTTGTATTACATTTTTGTAATGTATGGTTGTTTAGCACCTTTATGGGACAAGAGTGGACAGATCACCAAATGGAACGATTAATTACTAAACAGAAAGAAGAAATTGCACTTATTCAAAAAGATATAGATTTAATGTATCCTAAAGAGGAGCTTATCAAAAAAAAAGAAGCGTTTATCAAAGGGAAAGCCTCTAAT
Organism: Aquimarina celericrescens; assembly: GCF_042682765.1. Taxonomy (NCBI): domain Bacteria; kingdom Pseudomonadati; phylum Bacteroidota; class Flavobacteriia; order Flavobacteriales; family Flavobacteriaceae; genus Aquimarina; species Aquimarina celericrescens. Next base: position 128,671 of record NZ_JBHUHY010000034.1, read on the forward strand.
ATTGTTGAAGAAGTAAAAAAGACGAATCCTATGATAACAATGATTGCTGCAGCCGGAGAAAACAATGCTCTTGGAAAAGACAATGATCTGGTATGGCATTTGCCTGATGACTTTAAACGTTTTAAGAAGCTTACTACAGGGCACCATATTATTATGGGTCGTAAGACTTTTGAATCTTTCCCTAAATTACTTCCCAATCGTGTACATATTGTTATTACCCGAAAAGAAGATTATCAGGCAGAAGGAGCAATTATTGTGCATTCTATGGAAGATGCGCTAAAAATAGCTAAAAGTGATTTGCAACCATTTATTATTGGTGGTGGCGAGATTTATGCAATGGGTATGGATCACGCCACTTGTATTGAGCTTACCAGAGTACATGCCGACTTTGAAGCAGATGCATTTTTCCCTGAAATCGATACTACTATCTGGAAACTCGAAAAAGAAGAATTTCACGATAGTGATGAAAAACATAATTACCCATTTACATATTTGACATATATAAGGAAGTAATTTTAATGGTCTTTCGTCTAGAGCAGATTCAAGAGATTTTGTATGTATTTGCGCCTCGCTCTTAAACTCTATTTAGCAGGACAGCTGGATGTAATAATATTAGTGATGATATCTTCAGAAATCATAATATATATTAAAAGTCTGCTTTCAGAGAAAATTAAAGTAACTCGACCGTTATTAGGAGGAGATATTAATGAAGTTTATCTCTTGGCTACTACTACCCAAAAAATTGTTGTTAAACTCAATAAATCATCAAATTTCCCAAAGATGTTTGAAGCTGAGGCCAAAGGATTACAAGAACTTAAAAAATCCAATACATTTAAAATACCTGAAATTCTGCATTTTGGAGTCGTAGGGAATTGGTCTTTTTTGATGATGGAGTATGTGTCATCAGGTCAACCTATTGATAATTTTTGGGAAGTATTCGGAATAAAACTAGCGACATTACATCAACATTGCAAACCGTATTTTGGTTTAGACTATGACAATTACATAGGTAGTTTGCCCCAATATAATACAAAGTGTCAATCAGCGTCAGAATTTTATATAACACAACGACTAGAGCCTCAATTTAGATTAGCTGTACAAAAAGGATTTTCGTTTTCTAAATTAGACACTTTTTATAAAAATATTACCAAAGAAATCATAAACGAACCCTCAAGTTTAATTCATGGCGATTTGTGGAGTGGTAATTATTTGGTGGATCAAAATGGTTTGCCATGTTTGATAGATCCTGCAATAGGATATGCGCCAAGAGAGATGGATATAGCTATGATGCAACTTTTTGGTGGTTTCAAAACAAAACTATTCGAGGTTTATAACGAGATTTTCCCTTTGAAAGAAGGTTGCAGGGATAGGATTCCAATTTTTCAGCTGTATTACCTGTTGGTTCATCTTAATTTATTTGGCAGTTCTTATTACAATAAAGTCAATCAAATTGTTAGAGCCCATTATTAATTTCAAATGCTTTACTACTTTTAAGCTTGGCAACTTTATAACTTTTAATCCTTACTTTTGTCAAAAATTTAAATATACAGTACATGAACGCATATATATTTCCTGGTCAAGGGGCTCAATTTTCGGGAATGGGCTTAGATCTATATGAAAATTCAAAAATTGCTAAAGAACTTTTTGATAAAGCCAATGACATCTTAGGTTTCGAGATTACCAAAATTATGTTTGAAGGTACGGCTGATGAGCTGAAACAGACCAGAGTTACTCAACCGGCTATTTTTTTACATTCGGTAATTTTAAGTAAAGTATTGGGTGATAGTTTTAAGCCCGATATGGTGGCAGGACATTCTCTGGGGGAGTTTTCGGCTTTGGTAGCTAACGGAGCTCTTAATTTTGAAGATGCATTGCAATTGGTTTCAAAAAGAGCAATGGCCATGCAAAAAGCTTGCGAATTAACCCCTTCAACAATGGCTGCAGTATTGGGATTAGATGATAATGTGGTAGAAGAAGGGTGTGAAGCTACTGAAGGAATTGTAGTTGCGGCAAATTATAACTGCCCGGGGCAATTGGTTATTTCTGGAGAAGTTGAAGCCATTAATAAAGCTTGTGAGTGGATGAAAGAAAAAGGAGCTCGCCGAGCATTGGTTTTACCCGTTGGAGGTGCATTTCATTCGCCACTTATGGAACCGGCACGTGAGGAGCTTGCCGCCGCCATCGAAGCCACAACTTTTAATACGCCAAACTGCCCGGTGTATCAAAATGTGACAACAACTGCGGTCACAGATCCGTCAGAGATCAAGAAAAATTTGATTGCACAACTTACAGCACCTGTAAAATGGACACAAAGTGTGCAAAATATGATCAAAGACGGAGCAACATTATTTACCGAGGTTGGACCCGGGAAAGTACTATCTGGATTGGTAAAAAAGATAGATAGGTCTGCTGAAACTATGGTGGCCGAAGTAAAATAATATTTCAAATATTTAGTTTAAGTACCTAATTAGACAATAATTATGCAGTGCTGATGTATGATAAGAATTTGATTGGGTATTTCTTTTTTTTGATCTTCTTTTTTAGTTCATTTTCTTATTCTCAAAATGAGGCAAACAAAGAAAGGACTGTTATGTCCTCGAAAGATAGTTTGTTATTTACATCTCGAAAAAGAATAGACTCTTTATCCCTTTTATTAAAAACTGAAAAACCTAAAATTTTTTTAAAGTATTCCAAAGAGAGTCTTTTGCTATCAAGATTGTTGAAAGATACGGTTTCTTTTGCGAATAAATATCAAGACATAGCCCGTCACTATTCAATTAATAATCAGCTTATATTAGCATTAAAGAACATCGATTCTTCCGTCAAATACTACAGACAGCTAAAGGATACTTCAGCATTGATAGGTGCATTCGCCCATAAAGCAACATTTTATCGTAATGTTGGTAATTTAGATGCTTCTCTAAAAATTTACAATGACGCCCTTGAACTTGTTTCAGAAATTGATAGCACGAATGTAAGTCACGAGCATTTTTTTTTATTTAACAATCTTGGCATATTTTATAAAATCACTAAAAAGATAAGACAATCCAGACAATTTTATAATAAAGCACTTGAGGTGTGTGAATTACTAAATAACTTTAACGCTGGTTTAACTGTCAAACTAAATCTAGGCGCTCTTTCTTCTCAAGAAAGAAACTATAATTTGGCACTTGCCTATTACAAGGAAGTTTTAAGAGGTGCCGATTCCTTACAAATAAAGCTTCTTGCAGGAATAACCAAAGGAAATATTGGTTTTGCCTATTACAATTTAGGGGACTATGAATTAAGTTTAAAGTATACTAAAGAAGGTTTGAACCTTCTTGAAAAATCGAAATCAGAATTAGCATATAGACCTGTTTATAAAACTAATCTATTGCATACACTAGGAGTATCTAATATGGAGTTAGGAAATTTTGAAGATGCTCAGAAATACTTAAAAGAAGGTATTAGAATTGCAAATAAATTTGGGATCCAATCTTCTTCGATTGTATGTAACGAGGCAATGTATCAACTTAAACTTAAAGAAAAGGATTTTAAAACAGCCTTATTTTACTTTCAGCAACATATTAGGGCAAGGGATAGTTTGTTTAGTGTAGAGACTATAAACAAAATCAACAAGATTGAATCCGAAAAACAATTGTCAGAGAAGCAGCAAGAATTAACAGATCTATCCATCGAAAAGAAAAAAAGTGAAGAAAGGATTCGAAATAAATATATCCAGTACATTATTTTGTCTGCTGTTTTAATTGTTGTTCTAACGATTTCGTTGCTGTGGTACAATCAACGTAATAGGACTGTCATTGCTGTAAAAAATCAAAAACTTTTAGAGAACGAATTGCATGCATTACGTTCTCAAATGGATCCACATTTTATTTTTAATACCCTTAATAGTGTGCAAAACTTCATTTTAAAGTCTGAAAAATTTGAGGCATACAATTATTTGATAAAGTTTTCGGATGCCATTCGTCTCATACTTGAAAATTCAAAAGATTCATTTATCGAGTTAAAAAATGAGCTCGAACTTATTGACCTTTATGTCGATCTACAAAAGTTACGTTTCAGAGATAAAATTGAATATATAAAGGAGATTGATCCAAAACTTCTAGAAGAAACGATACAAATACCTGCCATGATCATTCAGCCGATTGTTGAAAATGCCATATTACATGGTATTGTAAATAAAAAAGAGAAAGGTACTGTAAAACTATCTTTACACTACATTTGTAATGGTATTAAATGCGTGGTAGAAGATAACGGAGTAGGCAGGAAAGAGGCGATAAGAAATAAACAAGGAAAAACCAATAGGCACCTATCAATTTCTTCTATAAATACATCAGAGCGAATAAGAATCTTAAAAAAGAATGGATATAAAAAAGTAACCTATCATATTGAAGATTTATTTTCAAAAAAAGGAGTATCTTTAGGTACACGTGTATCAATAATACTCCCAATCTTAAAACCTAATGATACAGAAACTTAAAACCCTAATCGTTGATGACGAAATAAGCGGAAGAGAAAATCTTGAATATTTACTAGAGCATTTTTGTCCCCGAGTTGTTGTTGACGATGTAGCCAATACTTTGGATGAGACTGAAAAGCTCATAAGTACCAAAAAATTTGATTTGGTGTTCCTGGATGTTCAATTGGGCACCTCTACCATTTTTGAGTTATTACAACGACTGAAGACTATTCCTTTTGAAATTATATTTGTTTCTGCTTATAACCATGCCTTGAAAGCTTTCGAATTTGCGGCAATTGATTATCTGTTAAAGCCCATTAAAATTGAAAGTTTAATTAAGGCTGTAGACCTGGCTTTTGATAGGGTTAATAATAATATTCTATCTGAGCAGGCAAAGAGTATTTTATCCAAATTGGAGCAACGAAATAACTCCAAAACTATTCCGATACCAGTTTCTGATGGTTACGAGATCATAGATGTAGATGCTATAATGTATTGTACTGCCGATGGAAGTTATACCAAAATTTTTGTTCGAGATCGAGGAAAGATCCTGGTATCTCAAAGTCTAAAGCATTATGAAGAGTTATTACTTAGGTTTAGTTTTTTGAGGATTCATAATTCTACAATTATTAATAGTAACTACGTAAAACAAGTTTCCCGAGCCGATGGTGGGTTTGTAACCATGCAGGATGGCAAGGTCTTCTCGATTTCGAAATCCAGAAAAGAAGCATCCTTCAAAAAGTTATTGTTGCAATAAAAAAAATTTGATTTTTACTTCAAGTAGGATTCTATCTATTAAATTATATAGCACATATATTTTCTTATAATAGCGAATCACAAAGACCTCATTGTTAGTTCTTTATTCTTTATGCAATTTAGAAAAAGATAAATCAATGGGTCATAAAGAGTTTATAAGTGCCGGATACCATGGATTCATTTTGATAGATCAATTGGTAACTAATGTAATTTTAGTTTTTTTTTGATATGAAAAATCTACGTTTTCTTTCAATGTTTGTACTTTTTGTTATTTTTTCCTGTGTAGTTCTGATACCGAAGTAGAAATAGATCCAAATGCAAGTCTTGAGGTCAATAATCATCAATTTTGGGAGCAACTTAGCGGTGGATGAGTTTTTTTAGATTTTGTTGAAATTAATAGGGAGTTAGAAAACTTGATTGTGCAGGCCATTTAAAAATCAACTAACTCCCGATAATTTAAGGACTTTATGCAGTATAAAATTAAAATTCCTAATGAAGCTAGCTTCATTAGGAATTAAATAATAAATTTAACCTAGCAATAATCTGTATCGATTATTTAGGACTAATCAGTTTTATATACCCGATTTTTCAAGTAGGTATAGCGCAATTATCATCCCAACAGTCCATTAATGCTTGCCCAGAATAATAGTCTATACACCATTGTACACAATCTTGATGAGCATTACCACCAGAAATAGAACGTTGTTTTAATTTACTGATGGTTTTTACCCTTTTTACATTTAAAATTTTCATAATAAATTGATTTTAAGAATACATAATGCTTGAACATTTATAGACACTCAAGAGTATGTCTGTTTTATAGTTATAAAGGCTATTTATGGGTTATTTTATGAATTTTTACCACAATAGCACAGCAGCTTCTACTCCGTTGCAGAGTAGTTATACAACATTACAAATTGAAAGTTTAGCTCTTAAAAACGTGAGTTCGATATAAGAAAATTACGTCAGTTCGAGTACTTCGACTGCGCTCAACAGAGCTATCGATAACAGTATTTTTATTATCAAAAACATCGTCATCCTGAGCCTGACAAAGGGTCGATGCTATTTTTTTCACTTTGTTCCAAAAAATCGCTCGAATTGACGGTTTTTGGTCTTTAGTTTAATTATATCGAACTCACGTAAAAGCGTTGCTACACTTTCTGTTTTCTAATCTAATGCAGTTTTTAGTGGATTTTTATAGATAGAAAACCCGTTGTGCATTTTGATCCTGCTATACTAAGATTCTCGATACTATTTTCTTTATTTCATTTAGAAAATCAATCGAATTGATTTGATCCTTTTTCATAACATTTCTTTCATAACGCGCAACGGGATATTTGATAAGCTTTTTTGAAGTGATTAAAATATTAAAGCTATCCTAACATGTATCTTTCATAACATCTATTATAACAAGCCATTTTTGATGATCCGCTTAGTACAGTACTTTCACTACATGCAGCCCTACACAAATTGTAGTGCATTAAATTAGTGATATTCGATCCGCCGCTAATTGATTTTTGTTCAAACTTGCTGATGGTCTTCATACCATCTACTTTAAAATTTTTCATAATAGATTAATTTTTAAAATAAATATTACTTGAACATTTATAGACACTCAAGTGTATGTCTTGTTTTTAGTATAATAATATTTTCGTGTCATTCGCAAAGCCTTGTTGACCGTTGCTAAATAACCCGTATGCTTGTAGTACTCGACCTTTTCCGATCAAGAATTCGAATGATTTTTGAGTAAAGCCTACAGCTACTTCTTTAGATGAATTATTATTTGACCCTCTAGCGGTTAATGCGGCAAAAGATTTTGAAGTTGCCCCATAAATACGTTTTGGAGTAAGAGAATTACGGTATGGCGAACTTCTATACACAAAATCACAATCCCCAGAACCATTAAGTTTAAATTCTCCCTTAAAAGATAGAGATTGTTGTATTCCGGTACCAGAACCACCGGTTACAGGGGTTCTTCCACTTCTAAACCATGAACTACAACCCCACCAAGACTTTTCATTTATTTCTTGGTCTGATTCTATGTTTTTATTTTGAATAATGGTTTCATAAGCCAGTAGAAATTGATCTGGACTTGCACTGGCATAAGATTCTTGATATTCATTGTCTAAATAATCGTTGATCTCATGCATTAGATCTTTTGCCAGGTCAGCATCACTTTCTCTGGTGCCTTTTGCCAATGACATTTTATATCGTTCTTCAATAAAAATGGCCATCTCTTCATGATTAAGTTGCAAATACATCTTTGCATTTTTTTCTGCCTCTTCTTTTGATAGTTGTTTATCAAAATTTTGGGCTAGATAAATCGGGCCTGATTTTTGATTTTCTAACTTAGAATTCTCATAGATAAGATTATCTGAATTCTCTGTTTCACAACAAAAAAGGAATGCTGTACACAATATTAGAACACTAAAATTTTTAATTTTCATGGTATATAAGAGTTAATTAATGAGTCATTATATGATAGGCTATCCTATTTCCATTATAAATAGCCTTTTAAATAGAGTGATTTCATTTTCTTAACGAACTTTGAAAATGGAACCACTTTATAGGTTTTAATTACAATCAGGGAAATACGGTTTTAACGAGTCTGGAATAGCATCACAGAAATCAATGTCCCCACCAGAACCTTCACAACTCGTACTGATATTGTTTGCACATTCTCCTCGAAGTCTTTTCAATACTCTACCGTTTTGATCTCTAATCACCGCAATGGTCTGGCCATTACTAGAAGATTGACTAACACTAACGCTGGTAGCATTAGGAAAGTTAAATGTACCGCAACTTGTTGTTACCGTACATGCAGCTTGTACACCATAACCCAGAAAGAGCATGGTTACCAGGGTTAAAAACTTAGTTTTCATTTTTATAAGGTTTTAAAATTAGATCCCGAAAATACGATCAGTATTCGCCAGCTGCAATGATGATTTTGTAGATGGACTGTTTAAGGGAATAACAGAATCATTGTAATTTGTAGATGAGAATCAATGCCAAAATGAGAAAATGATGCTGTGATTAATTGTTTTAGATAAGTGTACCAAATGTATACTTAAAGTGGTAGTGATTTATTAACAAATCGATTGTATATGTTGTAGTCGCACATTAAACAGAAGTCTAGTCCATTTTTTTAGTGAAATAAAAAAGTGTGTAGAGAATAGCTTTTCTAAGATAAATTCTATTCTCTACACACTTCTTCCTAGGTTTACGTCGATCCTAGAGAAATCTAGCGCATCTCGCTACACATCTGTATTCAGCTTCGGCATCACTTCCATACATAGCTCCACAAGTCCATATACAATCAAAATGATCTTGATTAAAGCTTCCACTAATAAATTTCTGTTGTGATTTACTAATGATTTTTACATCGTTGATTTTAAGATTTTTCATAACAATTTTGTTTTTGATAATAAGTATTGCTTGAACATTTATAGGCACTCAAGGGTATGCCTTGGTCTACAGAATTTTAATATTCTTGGTTTCGTTTACTGGAATATTCTGAGACGGTTTGATGGTACATCTTTTTTTCTAAATAAAGAATCAAAATATTTCATTTCAAGATATGCTAATTGTTTAATGACTAAAATATTGATTTTGTAAATGGACTGCTTAAGTAAATAATAGACTGTTTATAGTTTATAGTTAAAGATCATCAGACTTATTAGAAAGTTGACTTGATTATCCTTAATTTGAGGAAAAGTTGAGCTGCTAAAATGTAATCATTAACATGATTTGCTAGTCCAGAGCAACTAAAAAGATTAACCAATCTGCTGAAAATGATGTAGTATACGATGTATTTGTGCATACTGCAAAAGTAGTATTGTTTTGGCGTCCTTAATTTCGCCAGAAGCCATCATGGCCAGAGCCTCATCAAAAGCTAATTCAAGAACCTCGATATCTTCCTGTTCTTCTGCAAGTCCGCCACCTTCTCCTATTTTCATTTCGGGAGTATACTCGGCGATAAAAAAATGCAATATTTCTGTTACAGCCCCAGGAGACATATAGCATTCGAAAACTTTGTTAACTTTCGATATTTTGTAGCCGGTTTCTTCTTCAGTCTCTTTTATAATACAATCTTCAGGATTGTTTTCGTCTAACAAGCCAGCACAAGCTTCGATCATCATTCCGCTTTCATTACCATTAATATAAGTGGGAAGTCTAAACTGTCTGGTAAGTATGATTTTTTTTTGAAGTTGTGTTGTAAAGAAGAATGACCGCTCCATTACCTCTGTCATATGCCTCTCTCATGTGTGTTTTTACCTCTCCATTTCTAGTTCGGTATTCATAAGTCACTTTATGAAGTGTATACCAATATTCTGATAATACTTGTGTTTGGATGATTTTGATGGTGTTATTTTCCATGGAATAAATTTATCTAATATCCAATATCGCCAAGTATAAAAGCGTTTCAATGCTATGCATAGTCTTAGTTATTTTTGGTTTGCAGGAGGGGTAGGACACTCTTATTTCCGTAGTCATCAATTGCAGTAATCTTTAAAATTGCCGGTTCTTTGGTTCTCCAACTCCCAATGAGTAATAATTTTTTTTCGTCAAAGCGTATCCATTCTGGTAAGTCTAAACTATTATTAAGAGATAATTCATAAGAAATAATATTGTTGTCTACATCCTTAAACATATCCTCTGGCAATTGTATCTGAAAGGATTCATTATATTCTAAATGTTTTACAGGAATAGGGTGATAAGGAAAAGGTTTGAACACCGATGCAGTGCTTACCCAGTAAATATCAGATTCATAATGGTCACTACCGCTTTCTGGGGGAATACTTATCCGACTAAAAAATAAATACTGATTATCTGATGATATGAATGGCCGTTGCTCAATCTCTTTGCCATTTATTTCAGAATCCAATCGTTCGGGAACTGTCCATGATTCAGTTTTGGTTAGGTAACTTATGAAGAGGTCATGTTTTGAGTCAGATTCGTATTGCCAAGCTTGAATAATTATATAATCCCCCATCGGTGATAAAAAGAGGCTTTCTTCGTCTGCACTCGAACTTAATTCACTCACTTTTTGGATTTTTGTATAATTTCCTTTTTCAGGCTCTGAGCGGTATATGTCACCGCAGCATTGATGTTGATCATCTCGGTTAGAGGTAAAATAAAAAGAACCGTTTTTTGATTTACCATGACCTGCTTCTCTTGAGTTAGAATTAAATATCGAATTGAGAGGTTGAGGGTCTATTGCTTTATTGTTTACATATGTAGCACTCCACAAATCTGTTTCTGATCCCTCTTTTGATTTTACAAAATAAAGTGTATTTCCAAAAGGATCGAACATGGGATAGAATGTATTCACATTATCAGGTAGGAAGGTATTTGTTGGGGTAGTCCATTTTCCGCTCACGTAGTTCATAAGATAGATACATGTTTCTTCTGATTTCGATTCATGATATACTCCAAAAGCGATGCTTTTACAGTCTGGAGAAATTGTTAAACCCGTTTCGAATCTACCCTCGACAGATATAATTCCTGCTCCAAAAATTTCAGGAATGTTGCTTGGTATATTTTGCCCTAAGCAATAGATTTTTTGGTTTTCAGGTTTCTCCTGTGCCCTACAAGAGAAGAATAATAGTAATAGTATCGGGAGATAGTATTTCATTCGGAAAATTATTGATTTTGATCCGGCTGATTGCAACTAACAAGACGATATTCTTGATAATTTGAAATTATTTTCATGCTAATTATTGTTTATACACCTTTCCATCTTTCATCACAAAAACAACATTTTCCATAGTATTGATTTTTTGGGTTGGATCGTCATTTACCGCTACTATATCTGCTAGAAAACCAGCAGTGATTTGCCCTAGTTGATTTTCCATATTCAGGATTTTTGCATTGGTAATAGTTGCACTTTGTATAGCTGCCATGGCTGGCATTCCGGCCTCTACCATATAGCCGAATTCTTTTCCGTTTTGGCCATGTTGAAACACACCTGCATCTGTACCAAACGCGATACCTACACCGCGATCATATGCTTTTTTGAAGGTATTTTGAATCTTTGGACCAATTTCTAGAGCCTTGGGAACAATAATGGCAGGGTAATAACCATCTATAGCTGCTTTTTCGGTAACTTCTTTACCTGCGGTTATGGTGGGCACTAGATAGGCGTCATATTGTTTCATCAAATCCATGGTTTTTTCGCTCATCAATGTACCATGCTCTATCGTCTTTACACCTCCAAGTATCGCTCGCTGCATTCCTTCATCTCCGTGTGCATGAGCGGCCACATGAAAACCATAGTCTTTTGCTGTTTTGCAGATTGCTTTGATTTCTTCAATAGTAAATTGCGGATTAGACCCGCTCTTTGCTACACTTAATACGCCACCTGTAGCTGTAATTTTGATAAGGTCGGCTCCGTTTTTATAACGCTGTCGAACAGCTTTTTTAGCATCTTCAACACTATTTACTACTCCGTCTTTGGGACCGGGATCACCCATGATATCTTTTCTGGATCCATTGGTAGGATCGGCATGTCCCCCGGTGGTAGCCAAGGATTTACCTGCGGTAAAGACTCTGGGGCCGTCAATCTTTCCCTGAGCAATTGCTTTTTTTAATGCGATATTAACTCCACTTCCTCCTAGATCACGTACCGTTGTAAAACCCGCCATTAAGCTAGTTTTAGCAAAACCAACTGATTTAAACGCAACATCTGCTTCATTATTCGTATAACGTTCTAAATATGCTTTTGGATTAGATTCACTTTCGATATGTACATGCATATCAATTAAACCAGGAATAACCGTTTTATCTTTAAGGTCAATGGTTGTGTCATCTTTTTTACCGGCAACATAGCCATCTTCGATCTTTAAAATTTTATTTCCCGAAACTACTATAGTTTTTTCAGCAAGAACTTTGCCTGATTTGGTGTCAATTAATTTCCCGCATTGTAAATAGATGTCTTGAGCTTGAATAGTAGTGCAGACAAGCATTATTAGCGTAATGAATGTATATTTCATCTGTTTATTTGTATTATTTTTTAGTTGTCCGATGGAATTCGCCAATAATCATGTCGGTTAGTGTTTACCAAATCGTTATAGCTCATTTCATAAGAATTCGCGTGAATATTTAGTGTTTATCTATGTTAAATATAGAGTAATTGATCGGTTTAGCAAAACACCAATTGGTTCTATGCATTCCAAACATAAAAGGGTAAGGATCTTATCCTCTGATGAGAAGGGAAGAAATAAGGTTTACTGACTTACAAAATCTTTAATAGTTTTGGTGATAAATTCAATTTGTTCGTCATCCAATTCGGTATGCATAGGAAGTGAGATCACCTCTTTTACTAATTGATTAGTTATTGGGAAATCTGCTTCATTATATCTTGTATCCTGGTACGCTTTTTGGCTGTGAAGAGGAATTGGATAATAAACCCCACATGGAACCCCGTTATCATTAAGGTGCTGCACCAGCTGATCACGTTTATCGTTGGTTATCCTTAAGGTGTATTGATGAAATACATGGCAATTGCATGTGTCGCAAATAGTATTTTCATCTGTGCCACAACTATTTCCTTTGACTTTTGGGGTGATAATATTTTCAACTCCTTCAAAAGCTTTGTTGTATTTTCTGGCGGCTGCTCTTCTGGCATTATTGTAATGATCAAGATTAGGAAGTTTGGCTCTTAAAATGGTAGCTTGTATAGAATCAAGGCGAGAGTTTACACCTACGACATCATGATGATATCTTTTGTACATTCCGTGGTTTACAATACCACGAATAGTATGAGCAAGGTCATCATCGTTTGTAAAAATGGCTCCACCATCACCGTAGCACCCTAGGTTTTTGGATGGAAAAAATGAGGTAGAGGCTACTTGACCAATAGCTCCTGTTTTTGTTGTAGTACCGTTTGAAAATTTATAAGAAGATCCAATACCTTGAGCATTATCTTCAATTACATAAAGATCATGTTGGTTGGCAATTGCCATAATCTCATCCATATTGGCAGCTTGACCAAATAGATGAACAGGTACAATTGCCTTGGTTTTTGGTGTGATTGCCTTTTTGATGGCTTCGGGATCAATATTAAAAGAGTCAGGTTCAACATCAACTAATATTGGAGTTAATTGTAATAATGCAATAACTTCTACAGTCGCAGCAAAAGTAAAATCTGCCGTGATCACTTCATCACCTGGCTGTAGTCCCAGTCCCATCATTGCTATTTGTAAAGCATCTGTACCATTAGCACACGGGATCACATGTTTTACATCGAGGTATTCTTCTAATTCCTTTTGAAAACTATGAACCTCGGGACCGTTAATAAAAGCTGTTGAATTTATAACATCAAGTACAGATGAATTTACTTGTTCTTTAATTTGCTCATATTGACCTTTAAGATCAACCATTTGTATTTTCTTCATGTATGCATGTATTGTAACCTCACGAAAGTACAAAATATTGATACTATAGCCAATGCAATTTTAGATAAAAGAAATGTATTTTAGCAGTTCTTAAAGAATATTGCTTTTGAGTTTTTTATACAACATCTTTATTTCGATTTTTAATGGAATTCTTCCTCTTATGGGATGGTGGACCCCTAAACTGAAATTATTCGTAAATGGAAGAAAAGACAGCTTCAAAATATTAAAGGCAGAAATAATCGCCGAGGATCGTATCCTCTGGTTTCATTGTGCATCTTTGGGTGAGTATGAGCAAGGTGTGCCTGTTATGGAAGCTTTAAAAAAGAAATATCCCGATCATAAACTATTGGTTACTTTTTTTTCGCCTTCAGGATACGAAGCAAAAAAAAACAGTACACTTGCAGATTTAATTGTATATCTTCCTATGGATACTAAAGCAAATGCCAAACGATTTGTGGAACTTGTACATCCAGAACTTGCTGTTTTTGTAAAGTATGAGTTTTGGCCTAATTATTTAAAGGTTTTAGAAGCTACTCATATTCCGGCTGTTTTTATTTCTGCTTCATTTAGAGAAGATCAAGCCTTTTTTAAATGGTATGGGGGCTTTATGCGAAAAGCACTAAAAACTATTGACCACTTCTTTGTTCAGGATGCAATATCCAAGTCATTAATCGAGAAACAAGGTTTTGATAATGTTACTTTAAGTGGTGATACGCGTTTTGATCGGGTATCCCATCAAATTGAAATGGATAATCATGTAGATTTTATTTCAGAATTTATTGATGACAGGCTTTGTGTTGTTTTTGGGAGTTCCTGGCCAGAGGATGAAGAGATTTTTATAAATTTTATAAACCATGCTTCAGAAGAAGTGTGCTTTATTATTGCTCCACATGAATTTAAGAGTGGTAATATGAGTGCTTTACAACAAAAGATCAAAAAGAGAACCGTATTATATTCTGAAAAGGATGAAAAAGATCTAAAAGAGTATGAAGTGTTCATTATGAATACCATTGGATATTTATCACGTGTTTATAGTTATGGTGATATTGCTTATGTTGGAGGTGCCATGGGGACAGGAGGTCTGCATAATATTTTAGAGCCGGCAACTTTTGGGATTCCAATTATAATTGGTAAGAATTTTGAAAAATTTAGAGAAGCTAAGCAACTTCAGAAATTAGCCGGATTGTTTTCGGTATCAAGTTCTGAAGAATTTTCACAGGTTATAAGTAAGCTTGTAGGAGACAAAAAGTTTAGAGAAAAAACAGGTATGATCGCAGGACACTTTATAAATAGTAATACCGGGGCTACAGCAATAATTACCGAATATTTGGATAAGAAAATCGAAAAAGTCTCAAAATGATCTCCAAAGTACAAAATTAAACGGTAACCGCTTGTCGCAAATATCTTCTAAAAGGAAGCATTTCTTTGTAAACCTCAATGACTTTCTCTGTAAAATCGCCCTTAAGAACATCTTCTCTGGTTAATTCGTGAATTACAGCAAATGTTCTATGTTTTAATAAATCTATATGTTCGTGGTTTGCGGGATATCCTTTTGGAGAAGATTTTAGCATACCGTCATCAGGATATAAATTTCTGAAGGTGGTTTTAAAGCTTTTTTTATTTAAAATTTTAACCAGTTCCTCGCCATTATAATCAATGGCTTCTCTAATGCTATTCAGTATTTTGCTTTCGGGTCGCCAATATCCTCCGGCCAATAGACATTGAGAGATACCGATTTCAATATAAAAATCCCCTTGTTTGGTTTTTTGATCCAATCCCGCACCAAAATGATCCTTATATACAGGTTTATTTGGATGAAAAAGAAGGTTGTTGTTAATACGATTAATTCCCTTTTTACCTGGGGTAGGATAGTATTCTGGGTCTATGGTTGCCAGTTTTGTGTCCAGTGCATCGAGCCATTGTACAAATGAATTTCTAACCGCGTGATAGCGCTTTCGGTTTACATCCATCCATTCCTTATGATTGTTCTTTTGTAAATCTTCAAGAAACTGAAATAGTGAAGCAAAATCCATAACTATTCAAAATCCTTTAAAATAAGCCATGCAACTCGGCATCAATACGGCTTATGATATTACCAAGATCTTCAGGATTATCAACAAAATTAACATTGTCTACATCAACAATAAGAAGATTACCTTTGTCATAATCATGAGCCCAGGCCTCATAACGCTCATTAAGTCTGCTAAGGTAGTCGATACTTATGGTATTCTCATATTCCCGCCCTCGTTTATGGATTTGGGCCACTAGATTAGGAATACTACTTCTAAGATAAATTAAAAGATCCGGCCCCTCTACTACATCTTCCATAAGATCAAAAAGTGATCTATAGTTTTCAAAATCACGATTGGTCATTAGTCCCATGGCATGAAGGTTTGGTGCAAAAATATAAGCATCTTCATAAATGGTTCGATCCTGGATGATATCTTTTCCGCTTTGGCGAATATCCAGGATTTGTCTAAAGCGACTATTCAAGAAATAAATCTGAAGATTAAAAGACCAGCGTTCCATTTTATTGTAGAAATCTTCTAAATACGGATTCTCTAGTACATCTTCAAAATGAGCTTCCCATTTATAATGTTTAGCAAGCAATCGGGTCAATGTAGTTTTTCCTGCACCGATATTTCCAGCTATAGCTATATGCATAATTGATTATTTTTCTTGGGGTTGAGTATATGAGTTCGGCGGTAAATATAATGGATTTTATGAGTAACATAAAAGGGATTGATAAGAATTTATAGAGAAGAGAAATTTCATAAATTACAATCTGCCAAACATAATGAGTGTTCTATAAAATCTTGAATCTAAATAGGCAAAACTAAAAAAAGATGCTGTTAAGCATCTTTTTTATATAAAATTATGTACTACTGCGGTTTGAGTAATTCTTTGTAGCGATCTTTATAAATATACAACATAAGAACATTAAGCGCTAAAAATACCACACCAACATACCAGTGTTTTATATCTAATTTGATGTGATATAAAAAGGCATTAACCGATATGCTCATTAGAATTACCATCATTAAAGGGGCAAATCTGTTGGCTAATAATGCGATTCCAGCACAAATTTCAACAATTGCTACCAACATCATGGTTTTGGAAGATACTAAAACTCTTAAAAAGCTTCCTGCAATTTTTGTTGATGGTGCAGGTGGGTCCATAAAATAAAACAATTTGTTGCACCCAAAGAATAGAATGGCCAGGCCAAAAACTATTCTGATTCCCAAGATTACTTTTGGATTCATAGATTGAATTTTTTGGTTGTTAATACTAATAGGTAACGTGTTAATTTTTCTTAAATTGCCGGAGTCTAAATGATTATCCTCCAGTTTCCATAGAAGAAAACCGTAGAAAACAGTGATAATGGGTATTTTGGCAGTTATTTTTAACGTAAAATCCTACAAAATTAATTTGAATTCTTTTTAAATGATTTATAATCAGCTTAAAAACAAATAAAAAAGAGTAATATTGCACTTTTTTTAAGCAATATTGTATCTCATCAGACGTTTTGGGGGCAATAACTAACCAAAGACCGCGATCATGACCAAACCGGCCAATAGATTGTATTTTTTAGATGCTATACGTGCATTTGCTATTGTAATGATGCTACAGGGGCATTTTGTACATGCTCTGTTGGGTGATACTTATCGAGATAATAGCAATATTATTTACAGTATATGGGAATACTTCAGGGGAATGACGGCTCCCACTTTCTTTACGATTACCGGTTTTATTTTTACATACTTATTATTAAAACAGGGAACCTCTGGTTTAGATAATCCAAGGGTTTTAAAAGGTGTAAAAAGAGCAGTTAAGATTATTTTTTGGGGATATTTACTTCGTTTGAGCTTTTATGCCGTTTTTACAGGCACCTTAAACCCTTCATTTTTTTATGTAGATGTATTACAATGTATTGGTACGTCGTTATTATTGTTAATAGGGGTATATTTGATATCGTATCGCTCCAATCGGAAATTGTTTCAGAATACAATGCTAGGTTTAGGTGTGGCAATTTTTTTGTTACAGCCTATATACAGTAGATGTATACTTGAGTTTTTGCCACAGACGATTGCTAATTATTTTACCAATGTAAATGGATCTATTTTTACCTTGTTTCCTTGGTTTGGTTATGTGTGTTTTGGAAGTTTTATGGGGACTTTATTTTTGAAATATGCAAACTATCAGAAATTTTATTTTTACGCTGCTTTAATATTGTTATTCGTCGGATTGGCACTGATCTTCTATTCATCAAGTATATTAATGTCATTACACAGTATTACAGATATTGTGATTTTTAAATCAGTGGCATATAACAACTTCTTGTTTATTAGACTGGGAAATGTATGTATACTTTTTACCTTGTTTATTTTAGCTAAAAACTATATGTCACATCCTTTAATAACTAAGATAGGGAGGAGAACACTTTCAATTTATATTATTCATTTTTTTGTACTGTATGGGAGCTGGTTCGGACTCGGACTTAATCGTTTTTTCTATCATGATTTATCACCCCTCGAAGTTACAATTGGTGCTTTCTTATTTGTAATGGGCATTTGTGCTTTGGTATTATATTATTATAGGTATGAAGATAAAATGAAACTTCAGTTGCACTGTGGATTAGAATCTTTTTATAAAATTATTCAGATTAATATACCAGAGGTGTTTTTAAGTATTAAAAATCAAATCGTTAGAAAGTATAGAAACATTAGATAGGCAGAACGGTAACATTAGACTTTTAACACTCCTTTCTTTATAATCCTTATTTTTTATTGAATTAAAAATCAGTATCTTATAGTGGTCTAATCAATACTCGTTTGTCATGCCAACTATAAAATCATTGAATAAATGGGCGAATGCGCATACGTATTACCCGTTGGATTTGTTAAGAATCGCTTTAGGTGTATTTCTATTTATAAAAGGGATAAACTTTATCAGTAATAGTCAGATTCTTGTTGACCTTATTAAACCTGTTCAGAATTTGGCAGGTGCTATGATCATAATTCATTATGTAGCGCCTGCTCATTTAATAGGAGGAATATTAATAGCTTTTGGATTACTCACCAGATGGTCTGTTCTGGCACAACTTCCATTGTTGATAGGAGCTATATTAATTAATTTTATCGGTGAGATGAATACTGCAAACCTTGTTATAGCCGGTGTTATTTTTCTTTTATGTATTTTCTTTTTATTATACGGATCAGGTAAGCATTCCGTGGATTACTACTTGAAAATGCAACAATAAGCGATAAATATTTGTTTAATCAAAATAAAAAACCGCTTCGAAGCGGTTTTTTATTTTTTAATACGGTTCGATTAGACATTGCTATGCTACCATCCTGATAAGCTGGATTTTGTAGAGTTTGATGGAGCGTCAAGATAAATCGTATCTATGGCCTTGTAAGTGTGGATACCATCTTCTAATTTAGAAAGTCTTTTTTTATTTTTCAAAAGTTGTTTTTTGATCTTTCTCCATTCTTTTTTACTAAAAAACCGTTTGTCTTTTTTAGAGATATTTTCTAGAGAAGTTTTTAATAGTAACCTATCTGCAGTCGCTATATCATCAGAACTATATTTTTTCTCCTGTATTTTGTTGTCTATTGTTTTTACCGAAGTGAGGTCATTTTTAAAATCTTGACCAAACGAAATACTACAAATACATAGAAGTGAGATGGTGATTAAAATTTTTAATTTCATTTCCCTAAATTTTGATACGTGTACAATTTTTTTTTCATTCTTCTTTTTAAGAATAATATCACTGTTATTTCCCAATACAGCATACATCAAATTCTCAAAAAAATGGTATTCTTTCCCCAAAAAATGACACATTATGTGTCTGAATATTAATAGAGTAAAAGTAATAATAATACTTGATTTAGAGATACGGAAAAACCGCATTTTTTCAAGGTATTACGTGAAAATCGATATAAGGTTTATAAAATCAGATGAAACGATAATTAAAACACCTATATCCCAATTATGTTATAAATTAAAAGCTTTTTTAACTTTATCTACGTAATCGAGTTTTTCCCATGTAAAAAGCTCTACCTCTTTTTCTATTCTTCCGGAATATGGACTCTCAAAAACTTTGGTTATTGTTCTGGGTTCTTTTCCCATATGCCCATAGGCAGCTGTTTCAAGATAAATAGGATTGCGTAATTTGAGCCTCTCTTCTATAGCGGCAGGACGCATATCAAAAATCTCGCCTACTTTTTCAGCAATTTCACCATCAGTTAAACCTAAGGAACTACTGCCATAAGTATCTACAAAAATCGAAGTAGGTTCTACTACACCAATTGCGTAAGACACTTGCACTAACACTTCATTTGCTACACCGGCAGCCACAAGATTTTTAGCGATATGTCTAGAGGCATAAGCGGCAGATCTATCAACTTTACTAGGATCTTTTCCAGAAAACGCCCCACCACCATGTGCTCCTTTTCCTCCGTAAGTATCAACTATAATTTTTCTCCCTGTTAGGCCAGTGTCACCATGAGGCCCACCAATAACAAATTTTCCGGTTGGATTAATATGATACGTTATTTTATCGTTGAATAATTCCTGAACATACTCTGGTAGTTGAGCGACAACTCTTGGCATTAATACAGAGATGATATCATTTTTGATTTTTGCTAGCATTTCTTCATCATTACTATCAAAATCATCATGTTGTGTAGAAACTACAATGGCAACAATTCGTTGAGGGATGTTATCATCACTATATTCTATAGTAACCTGGCTTTTAGAATCAGGACGTAAGTAAGGAATTTCTATACCTTCACGTCTTAATTTTGCAAGTTCTATAAGTATTTTATGTGATATATCTAGTGCCAACGGCATATAGTTTGCAGTTTCCTTGGTTGCATAACCAAACATCATACCCTGGTCTCCTGCACCTTGTTCTTCTTTTGTTTCGCGATCTACACCTTGGTTGATATCTTGTGATTGTTCATGAATCAAAGAGATAACCCCACAAGAGTCACCACTAAACTGATAAGCGCCTTCAGTATAACCGATTTTATTAATGACTTCTCTTGCTATATATTGAACATCAAGATACGTTTGTGATTTTACCTCGCCGGCTAATACTACTTGACCGGTAGTCACTAATGTTTCACAAGCAACTTTCGAATTTGGATCAAAAGCTAGAAAATTGTCTAATAAAGCATCACTGATTTGGTCAGCCACTTTATCCGGGTGTCCTTCAGATACACTTTCTGAAGTAAATAAATATGCCATTCTTAATTGTTTTGTGAAAGGGTAGGAAACGACGATACAACATCAGGTTTTCGATAAAGTAACTTATATCGAACTGCTTTAGCATTTTTGTTGTTTTGGTAACATTACCAAATATAAACAGTACAGCAGGGTTGCAATCAGTCAAATCTATCCCTAAAAATATTTCGGCAAAGGTAAAAAAAATGATAATACTCAAAAGGATTTAACGTATGATTAATTTTCTTTAAATAAGAGGCAGTATATTACCTGATATTTTTTTGAAAAGATAATTTTATGTGCAAACATGTTGTGGTTTAAAAATAATTGCTAGCTTTGTCTTAAGTTTCTTATACATTTTTAGATAGTTATTAAGAAAGGTGGAGGGAATAGACCCTGTGAAACCTTAGCAACCCTTTATTACTAAAGAAGGTGCTAAATTCTATCCCGATTGATTGGGAAAAGATGACTTGACACAATTGCTTTTCTGTGATTGTAGTTTCCTTTCTTTTTAATTTTCTATGTACTGGCACTAATAAAGTAGTGTTTGATGTATTTGATTTTAAAAACATTTTATAAGACTACGTCTTAGAATTTCAAATCAATTGTTATTCCAGCGTGATACATTGAGCCTGTCGAAATGTAGGCTGGAATTTAAAAAAGAAAATTATGAGTACTCAAAAATTTGCAACAAAAGCTTTACATGCTGGACATGATGTGGCTTTGAACGGTGGAACAAGAGCAGTTCCTATTTATCAAACCACATCATATGTTTTTAAAGACGCAGATCATGCGGCTAACTTATTTAACTTATCAGAAACAGGCTTTATTTATACAAGGCTAAATAACCCTACAAATGATATACTAGAGCAACGTTTAGCTGCATTAGAAGGTGGTATCGCTGCTGTAGTTACTGCTTCAGGTACAGCTGCAATCAACACTACATTGTTAACGCTATTAAAGGCGGGGGATCATATTGTTGCTTCAAGTAGTCTGTATGGCGGAACGTATAATCTTTTGAATGTTACATTACCAAGATTCGGGATTACAACAACTTTTGTAGATCCGTCTGATGCCAAAAATTTTAAAGATGCAGTACAGGAAAATACGCGTGTTTTTTTTGTCGAATCTCTCGGAAATCCTAAACTCGATGTATTGGATCTTAAAGTTATTTCGACTGAAGCTAAAACTTACAAAATACCCTTAATTGTAGATAATACGGTGGCTACGCCGGCCTTGCTAAATCCTATAGAACATGGCGCCAATATTGTAATACATTCTCTTACCAAATATATTAGTGGTAATGGAACCTCTCTGGGGGGAGTAATTATCGATGCTGGAACTTTTGATTGGTCGAGCGGTAAGTTTCCTGAGTTTACCGAACCTTCTCCCGGATACCATGGATTAGTATATCATGATGCATTGGGACCCGCTGCATTTATTGCAAAAGTACGAATCGAAGGATTACGAGATCACGGGGCAGCTTTAAGCCCTTTTAATGCATTTCAGATTTTGCAGGGACTGGAAACGCTAGAAATACGAATTAAGAAGCATAGCGAAAATGCATTAGAGCTTGCAAAATGGTTAGAAAAACAAAACGAAGT
This sequence comes from Aquimarina celericrescens, assembly GCF_042682765.1. Taxonomy (NCBI): domain Bacteria; kingdom Pseudomonadati; phylum Bacteroidota; class Flavobacteriia; order Flavobacteriales; family Flavobacteriaceae; genus Aquimarina; species Aquimarina celericrescens. The sequence continues at coordinate 151,116 of NZ_JBHUHY010000034.1, forward strand.
GACCTGGGTAAAATATCCCGGACTTGAAAACGATTCATATTATAGTTTGGCCAAAGAATATCTTCCTAAAGGACAAAGCGGTATTGTAACTTTTGGAGTAAAAGGAGGATTTGATTCGGCAAAAACTGTAGCCAACGAAACTAATATATTTTCTTTGTTAGCCAATATTGGAGATTCAAAATCTTTGATTATTCATCCTGCCAGTACAACCCATCAACAGCTTACAGAGGAACAGCAAGAATCTACGGGTGTAACTCAGGATTTAATTAGATTATCTGTTGGTCTCGAAAATATTGAAGATCTTAAGAAAGATCTAGAAGTCGCTTTTTCAAAAATAAGAGAAACAGTAAAATAATTCTGATTAACCTCTTATGCTGCAAAAAATAGACATTTCAAATTTTACAACGGTAAAAGGGAAGTACATCGACAATATTCCTTTAACGTATGAAACCTTTGGCAGACCTTTATTTCAGGCACCTGTAGTTTTGGTTAATCATGCTCTAACAGGTAATTCAAGGGTTTGTGGAGAAAATGGATGGTGGAATGGCCTTATCGGAGAAGGAAAATGTATCGATACTAATCGATATACGGTACTTTCTTTTAATATTCCCGGAAACGGATATGATAGAGTAGAAGAAAACTTAATTGATGATTACCAAATCTTTAACGCAAGAGATATTGCCCGTATTTTTTTAAAAGGTTTAGAAACATTAAAGATAGAAAAGCTGTATGCCACTATAGGAGGATCTGTTGGAGGAGGAATTGCTTGGGAACTAGCAGCATTAAAACCAAATCTAATTAGGCATTTAATACCAGTGGCCTGCGATTGGAAGTCGACCGATTGGCTGAAAGCAAATTGTCTGGTTCAGGAACAAATTTTATTAAATTCTAATAACCCAATACATGACGCCAGGTTACATGCGATGCTAATGTATAGGTCTCCAGAATCATTTAAGCAAAAATTTAATCGAACTTATAATGAGGATAAGGATATGTTTAATATCGAAAGTTGGCTTTTGCACCATGGGGAAAAATTAAACAAGCGATTCAAGCTATCGGCATATAAAGAACTTAATTACATACTTGCAAATATTGACATAACCGCAGGAAGAGGAAAGTTTTTAGAGGTAGCAAATGATATATCATCGAGTATCCATATCATAAGTGTTAATTCTGATGTCTTCTTTACCGAAGCAGAAGATAGGATCACCTACCAGGAATTACAAAAAGTGAAACAAAATGTTACTCACAGAATTATTAATTCTGTCCATGGGCATGATGCTTTTTTAATTGAGTTCGGGCAATTAAGTGAGTTACTAAAAGATGTTTTTTAAAAGAAAATAAAATTTCAAAAAAATGAAAATTTTAAAATTCGGTGGAAAGTCATTAGCTAATGGAAAAGCCATAGGTACAGTAGTAGATATTATTGATGATAATATCAAACGTGGAGAAAAAATCGCTGTAGTACTTTCTGCTCGGGGAAACACAACCAATGAGCTCGAAGAGATTCTTGAAAAAGCAAGCAAGAATGAAGACTATAAAGAACAATTCGCAGCTTTTAAAAGATATCAATTAGAAGATTTTAAGGGGATTAACTTTGATAAAGAGTATGAAACCTTAGATAAACTTTTTGAAGGAGTGTCACTATTGGGTGATTATAGCAAAAGGATAAAAGATCAGGTATTGTCTCATGGAGAAGTGATTTCAGCTAAATTGTTAACACAGCTCCTACAAGAGAAGAATATCAAAGCTCATTTTACCGATAGCAGAACACTCATCAAAACTGATGGAGAATTTGGTAATGCTCAACCATTAGATAAACTGTCAAAAGAGAACGTAATTAAACATTTTGAGAGATATAATGGAGCCACAGTTAATGTGATAACTGGTTTTATTGCTTCAAATACCAAAGACGAAACAACTACTTTAGGTAGAAATGGCAGTAATTATACAGCTTCATTACTTGCTAATTATTTGGAGGCAGAAGAACTTCAAAATTTTACTCACGTCGATGGCATTTATACGGCTAATCCCGATTTAGTACCAGAGGCTAAAAAAATTGAAAAGCTATCGTTTAAAGAGGCCAACGAGTTGGCCTATTTTGGAACAAATATTTTGCATGCAAAAACGATCATTCCTCTTATCGAGAAGAACATTCCATTAAGAATTCTTAATACATTTAACCAGAATGATAACGGAACTTTAATTACTTCTGAAACAAGTGAAAAAGGTATAAAATCACTTTCGGTATTAGAAGATGTAGCATTAATAAATCTTGAAGGAAGAGGACTTTTAGGAAAAGTAGGAGTAGATGCCAGAATTTTTAGAGCACTGGCGCATAAGAATATTAGTGTAAGTATTATTTCACAAGGTTCATCAGAAAGAGGAATAGGATTTATAGTTCAAGCCGATAAAGCAAATGAGGCAAAATCTATATTAGAACTAGAATTTGAAGCCGATTTTTATCAACAAGACGTAAGCACAATAGCTATAGAAAATGAAGTTTCTGTAATTTCGATTATAGGGCAAGACTTGAGTACTTTTCACAAACCATATAATGCTTTAATCAAAAATCAGGTAATACCGTTATTATTCAACAACACGGTTTCTGGAAAAAGTGTGAGTTTGGTGGTAAGAAAAATACAATTACACAAAGCTTTAAATGTTATTCATGGTGAAATCTTTGAGATTTCCAAGAAAATAAACATCGCCATATTTGGACATGGATTGGTAGGAGGCACTTTGATTGATCAAATACTACAAACAGCAGAAGAAATAGAAAAAAGAAAGAAGATAAAACTGAACATTTTTGCTGTGGCAAACTCCAGAAAAGTTTTGTTACATAAAAACGGAATTGATTTAAATTGGAAAGCAGAACTCGAAAAAGAAGGTAATGTTTATATGGTTAATGACGTTATCAAATTCGCCAACAAGTGCCATCTTGAAAATCTTATTGCTATTGATAATACCGCCAGCAAAGAATTTACAAGGAACTATCTGGGTTTGGTAGAAAATGGTTTTGATTTGGTATCGTCCAATAAAATAGCCAATACCCTAAGTTTTGATTTCTATAAAGAGTTGCGCACAACGCTCGAAAATAATCAAAAGCATTATTTATATGAAACGAATGTTGGAGCCGGACTACCTTTGATCGATACGATCAAACTACTGCACTTATCAGGAGAAAATATTACAAGAATTAAAGGAGTTTTCTCAGGGTCATTAAGCTATTTATTTAATACATTTTCTTCTGAAGGAAGACTATTTAGTGAAGTACTACATGAGGCCATCAACAAAGGATTTACCGAACCTGATCCCCGAGAGGATCTTTGCGGTAATGATGTAGGGAGAAAATTATTAATTCTGGCCAGGGAGCTAGACTTAAGTAATGAATTTGAAGATATTAATATAGACAATCTTATCCCTGAAAACCTAAGAGAAGGAGAAGTTGTTTCATTTTTAGAAAGAATACGTGAATTGGATCTAGTATATCAAAAAGTTAAAGAAACCCAGGAACCGGATCATGTATTAAGATATATTGGTGATCTTTGGGGCGATTTATCGCAAGAAAAAGGAAATCTGGATGTAAAATTGGTTTCAGTTCCTCGAAGTAGTGCGTTAGGACAAGTAAAAGGATCCGACTCCATCTTCGAGATTTATACTGAGTCCTATGGAGATCAACCTATTGTCATACAAGGTGCGGGTGCTGGTGCAGCAGTTACAGCAAGAGGGGTTTTTGGAGATATATTGAGGTTAGCAGAAAAAGGAAATCATTAATTGCGTTAAGGATTGAAGCGGCATCCTTCTCTGTCAATTTGAGTACCGAGCGTAGTCGAAGCACACGAACTGATAGAAAAGATATAGTGGAAAGCCTGATCCTATGAAACTTTAGTAAAATAGGGAACGCCCAAATAAACAATAATGAAAATACAACTCAAAAGAATAAATAACGATTATCATTTCGAATTAAAAAATGAAAGAGGCCATATCACTTATATTGATAGTAAAGCTATGGTAGGAGGGCATGATCTTGCGCCAAGTCCTATGGAATATGTGTTGATGGGAGTAGCGGGTTGTAGTGCGATCGATGTAATTTCAATTCTTAAAAAACAGAAACAAAAAATAAAAGACTATAGAGCTGAGGTGGATGGTACTCGAGTTGAAATTGATGGGGCAAAACCTTTTAAAGAAATTGATGTTACGGTGTATCTGGAAGGAGATATTGCTCCTGAAAAAGCCAAAAGAGCCGCACAATTATCTTTTAAAAAGTATTGTTCGGTATCTAAAACGTTAGAACCTACCGCAGAAATAAAATATAAGGTTGTGGTCAATAATATAGAAATATGAGTTTAGAAAGTAAACATTTCGAAACACAAGCGGTAAGAACGCAAACAGAGAAAACGCAATTTTTGGAGCATTCTACACCGATGTATCTTACCTCTGGCTTTGTTTTTGAAGATTCTGAAGAAATGCGAGCGGCCTTTGCCGAAGAAAAAGAAAGAAATCTTTACAGCAGATTTAGTAATCCTAATACGACAGAATTTGTAGATAAGATTTGTAAACTTGAAGGTGCAGAGGATGGTTATGCTTTTGCAACGGGTATGGCAGCAGTTTTTTCTACGTTTGCTGCACTTCTGGATTCTGGCGATCATATAGTTTCTGCACGATCTGTATTTGGATCTACGCATACCTTATTTACCAAATATTTTCCAAAATGGAATATAGAAACAAGTTATTTTAGAATAGATGAGGTAGAGAAAATAGAAAGCTTAATTCAGCCCAATACCAAAATTATTTATGCCGAATCACCAACGAACCCTGGTGTCGATATTTTAGATTTAGAACTATTAGGCAAGATTGCCAAAAAGCATAATTTACTTTTGATTATTGATAACTGTTTTGCGACTCCGTATCTTCAGAATCCCATAAAATTTGGTGCAGATTTGGTAATCCATTCGGCTACAAAATTAATTGATGGTCAAGGAAGAGTACTAGGTGGTGTTACCGTAGGTAAAAAAGAATTGATAAGAGAGATTTATTTATTTTCTCGAAATACCGGTCCGGCTTTATCGCCTTTTAATGCATGGACGTTATCTAAAAGTCTTGAAACTTTGGCGGTAAGAGTTGATCGTCACTGTGAAAATGCACTAAAATTGGCGGAATTTCTTGAAGCACATCCCAAAGTGAATTGGGTAAAGTATCCTTTTCTGAAATCGCATCCTCAATACGATATAGCCCAAAAACAAATGAAATTAGGAGGGAATATTGTTGCTTTTGAAATAAAAGGAGGTATTACGGGCGGGAAGACTTTTTTTGATAGTATAAAAATGTGTTCATTATCTGCTAATCTTGGGGATACCAGAACTATTGTTACCCATCCTGCTTCTACAACACATAGTAAATTGGCAAAAGAGGATAAGCTGGTTGTGGGTATTACAGACGGGATGGTGCGATGCTCTGTAGGCTTGGAGCATGTAGATGATATTATTAAAGATATTCATCAGGCTTTAGAAAATATCGGATAAAACAGAAAATGGCAGCGAAACTTTCTCACTGCCATTAGTTTCAAAATTAAATATGTAATTTATTGCTTGGCAAGTTCTATGAACTGATCACCAGTTACAGATGCAGTAACTGTCTCGGCTCCAATTTCTACAGTAACCTCTTCATCTATAGCAATTTTTAAGGTCATAGATTGTTCGGTTAGAGAAGTAATTTCATACGAGGTAGTTTCTTGCTGAACAGTAACCGAAAGTGTATTCCCGTTTACTGTCCATTCACCCGTACCAAAAAGTTCAGGAACATTTTGCTCAACTTCAATAGGATCTTGTAAAGGAACTGTAATACTCGCAACTAGAATAAAACCACCAGAACCAGTTACCCTATTGGGTTCATTTTCTGAGGTAGATTCAGTAAATGTAGCAGTTGCTGTGTAGTCTCTACCAGTTACACTATAATCGCCATTTACAGGAAGTCCGCCAATAGTAGCAGAAACTCTTCCATTCTCTGATCGTATATCGGTTAAATTCCACTCGCCGGGGATTAAGGTCTCGTCTGCTACGAAGGGAGCATCATCATCGCTACTACAGGAAACAAATAAAGTTGTTGTAATTAAAAATAATAATAGGGCTAATTTTTTCATAATGTTTTTGATTTGACATTGATAGATAACTAACGTAAAACGCTATTGCTTATTGCTTCTCGAACAGTGATGATAAAAATACCAACAGAAAAAGCTATACGAAATTTACTGTCTTTTTTTATGAGTTCTAATAATCTACTAAATCAGTAGGCTTTTTACTGATAATATCATAATTCTTGATATTGCCGTAAGAATTTCTGGTACTTTGGACTGATAAATAAATTTAAATAATATATATTTGTTCAATAATCTACTAATCCGATAGGGTAATAGAATTTATAAAAAATGATTATAGATCAAATGATATTAGATAAAGTAGCTACACAAAAGACGACGTATCATAACGATAAATCCTCTGAAAAACCTTTGCGCAGTATTGCAAAGGCAGTGAGCTGGAGAGTGATAGGAACCTTAGATACGCTAATCGTTTCCTATTTCTTAACAGGCGAAATAGTGTTAGCTACATCAATTGCATCAGTCGATTTTGTGACTAAGATGATTCTATATTTCTTTCATGAAAGAATTTGGAATCGTGTTAAATGGGGAAAATGACATTTATATTTTACTAAGCTTGTCAAATTGCGGATTCAGGATACTATCACATTTTTTCAAGAGTAGAAATAATTACTAATAAAGTATGAGTTTTACAGAAAAAGAAATAGAAAGTTTAAACAAATCACTAAAGGATAAAACACCATTAGAAATTGCACAATGGGCGATTTTAAATGCTAAAAAACCTATAGTTACCACAAATTTCAGGCCTTATGAAGCAGCAATACTACATGCATGTTCAAAGGCGCTAGCCGATATACCGGTAATATGGTGTGACTCTGGATATAATACACCAAATACTTACAAACATGCAGAAGAGCTTATTGAACAATTAGGTTTAAATGTCAAATTATATGTACCCAAGCAAACCACAGCTCATAGAGATGTGATTATGGGTATTCCTGACATAAATGATCCCATGCATAAGGTATTTACAGATCAGGTAAAATTAGAACCATTCCAAAGGGCGATGACCGATTTTACTCCAGATGTTTGGTTTACGAATCTTAGAAAAGGACAGACAGCCTTAAGAGATTCTTTAGACATTTTGAGTATGGGTAAAGACGGTGTTTTAAAAGTAAGTCCGTTTTATTATTACTCAGATGCAGAACTGGATATATACTTAAAGGAAAATAAGTTGCCTAACGAGTTCAAATATTTTGACCCAACCAAAGTGTTAGAAAATAGAGAATGTGGATTGCACACTAACTAATAAACGACAAATTGTTACTATGGAAATATTAGAAAAGAAAGTTGAACAATTAAATGGATCTGCAGGTAATCTTGGGCGAACATCGGTTCTTACTGTAAATCCACTAGAAAGTGAAGCTATTTATATTTTTAGAGAGGTAGCAGCTCAGTTCGAAAAACCGGTACTTCTTTTTTCAGGAGGAAAAGATTCTATTACTTTGGTAAGATTAGCACAAAAAGCATTTTATCCGGGTAAAATTCCTTTCCCATTATTGCATATTGATACAGGACATAATTTTCCTGAAACCATAGAATTTAGAGATAGATTAGTTGAAGAATTAGGAGTAGAATTGATCGTACGTAATGTCCAAGATTCTATTGATCAAGGAAAAGTGGTGGAAGAGAAAGGAAAGTATGCAAGCCGTAATAGTTTGCAAACTACTACACTTTTGGATGCTCTGGAAGAATTTAAGTTTGACGCCGCGATTGGCGGTGCTCGAAGAGATGAAGAGAAAGCAAGAGCAAAAGAACGTATTTTTTCGGTTAGAGATGATTTTGGACAGTGGGATGAAAAGAACCAACGTCCAGAGTTGTTTAATCACCTTAACGGTAAGATCGATCTAGGACAAAATGTAAGAGTGTTCCCAATTAGTAACTGGACAGAACTAGATGTTTGGAGTTATATCGAAAAAGAAGGAATTGAAATCCCATCGATCTATTTTGCTCACAAGCGTAAAACATTTGTTAGAGATGGGATGATCTGGTCAGCAGAAGATGGTGTGGTATACCGAGAAGATGATGAGGTGGTACAAGAAAGAATGGTGCGTTTCCGAACTGTAGGAGATATGTCATGTACAGCCGCGGTACTTTCTGATGCTGTCACTATTGATAAAGTAGTTGAAGAAATCAGAGAATCAACAATTTCAGAAAGAGGAGCGCGTATCGATGATAAACGATCCGAGGCAGCCATGGAAAAACGTAAACAACAAGGATACTTTTAAAGTAAGAAGTTTGAAGTACAAGGTTAAAAGTTTGAAAGAATATATAAAAAGTATTAATTTTTAAAAGAAACCCGTAAAATGGCTACCCTCTCCTTTTGGGAGAGGGGCTGGGGTGAGGTTATGGACGTACTAAAAATAGCAACAGCAGGAAGTGTAGATGATGGAAAAAGCACCTTAATTGGTCGAATCCTATATGATACAAAGTCATTAACCGTAGATAAATTAGAAGCTATCGAGGCCAGAAGCAAAGCAAATGGCTTTGATTATCTTGATTTTTCATTGGCAACCGATGGTTTGGTAGCAGAACGTGAACAAGGAATCACTATAGATGTAGCACATATTTATTTTTCAACAAAATCCAAAAGTTATATCATAGCAGATACACCGGGTCACATCGAGTATACAAGAAATATGGTTACAGGAGCATCAACATCCCAGGCTTCTATCATTTTGGTAGATGCTCGTAAAGGAGTGATCGAACAAACCTATCGCCACTTTTTTATCAATAATCTTTTAAGAGTTAAAGATGTAATTGTTGCAATTAATAAAATGGATCTCGTAGATTTTTCTCAAGAGAAATTCGAGACTATCAAAGTAGATTTTGAAAAACTAATTGAAAAAAGCGATTACAAAGAACAAAATATAACCTTCATTCCGGTAAGTGCATTACAAGGAGATAACGTAGTTGGCAGATCAGAAAATACACCCTGGTACTCTGGTCAAACTTTATTAGAACATTTAGAAGAGTTGGATGCGCAAGATGTGTATGAAAAATCACATGTACGTTTCCCAATACAAACTGTAATTCGACCTAAAAAAGACGAGTTTCATGATTTCAGAGGATACGCAGGTAAGCTTTATGGTGGAGATCTTTCCGTTGGAGATGAAGTTACTATTTTACCTTCATTAACGACTTCAAAAGTAAAAGAGATCTATTTTTTTGATCAGAAATTTGATAAGGCCTGCAGGGGGAGTTCATGCACCATTACTCTAGAAGATGATGTCAATGTGAGTAGAGGGGATATGATTGTAAAATCTTCAGAAAAACCAAAAGTAGAAAAGCAACTTACGGCAACGGTTTGTTGGATGGATAGTAAGGATTTAAATCCGGGGACAAACTATTTTGTACAAAGTGGGAGTGCTAGAATTCTGGCTAAAGTTAAAAGTATAAACGGCACAATAGCTACTGATTTTTCTGGAGAAGATACTTCCAAAAATTCATTACAATTAAACGAAGTAGGAAAAGTACAAATTCAATTAAGTAAACCTTTAGCTTTCGATGCATATAGTAAGAATAAAGCTTCGGGATCTTTCATATTGATCGATTCACAAACCAATAATACTTCTGGAGTAGGTTTTATAGAGTAGATAAAACCTGTTCAAAAAGGAAGAAAAAAACAAGAATTTTTAAATCGAAAAGCCAGTATACAAAAGTCATAACTACGTCCTTTTTTAAGGGCTGAAATACGAAAAAAGATGCAAAGTTTTAGAACTGAAATAGAAAACCCGGTTGTTGAAAAAGACATTATAGAATTGGCCAATAAAATTGAGCAATTTCATAAAGGGAAGATTGACGAGGAGAAGTTTCGTAGTCTTCGTTTGGCACGTGGGGTATATGGCCAACGTCAGGAAGGTGTGCAAATGATTCGTATTAAACTTCCTTACGGTAAGGTATTAAGCAATCAGCTAAGACGTATTTGTGACGTGTCTGATGAATATTCTAGGGGGCGTCTTCACATAACCACACGTCAGGATATTCAAATTCATTATGTTGATTTAAATAGGACGCCAGAGCTTTGGGCAGAATTAGAGAAAGATGATGTAACACTCAGGGAGGCTTGTGGTAACACGGTGCGCAACGTCACCGCTTCAGAAACAGCAGGAATTGACCCAAAAGAACCTTTTGATGTTTCTCCGTATGCAGATGCATTGTTCCGTTTCTTTTTAAGAAATCCTATTTGCCAGGAAATGGGGCGGAAGTTTAAGGTGTCATTTTCTGGTTCTGATGATGATACAGGATTATCGTATATGCATGATCTTGGATTTATCGCAAAAATAGAAAATGGGGTTCGCGGATTTAAAGTAATGTTAGGCGGTGGATTAGGTTCGCAGCCCAGACATGCCGATGAGTTATATAGTTTTTTACCGACTGACAGGATTATTCCTTTAATGGAAGGAGTATTGAGGGTTTTTGATCGTCATGGAGAACGAAAAAGTAGGGCCAAAGCAAGAATGAAATTCTTAATCAAGGATATTGGTTTAGAGGCTTTTAAAGAACTTATAGAAGCAGAACAGACCGCCATTGTCCAAAAATCAGTTCCAATTGACGCAGCCGCTTATATAGTTTCGATTCCTGTTGCGATAGAGGCTCCAGAAGTTGAAATAAAAGATCAAAATGCATTCAATTTATGGAAGTCGACCAATGTGATTTCTCAAAAACAAAAAGGATACGTGGCCATAGGTATTAAAGTACTGCTTGGGGATTTTTATACCGATAAAGCTAGGTTACTAGCTGATTTGGTTGAAAAATATGCAGCCGGAGAAATTAGATTATCCCTACGTCAAAACATTTTGATCCCGTTTGTGAAAGAAGATGTATTACCATTTTTCTATCAGGAATTAGGGAAATTAGGCTTTACTGAAGCAGGGTATAACAAAGCCGTTGATATTACTGCTTGTCCAGGAACTGATACGTGCAATCTTGGTATAGCAAGTAGCACTGGTATTGCCGAAGAATTAGAACGAGTAATCAAAACCGAATATCCTCAATATCTGAATGAAGAAGATCTTGTGATCAAAATTAGTGGATGTATGAATGCCTGTGGACAACACAATATGGCCAATATTGGTTTTCAAGGGATGTCTGTGCGCACCAAAGATAAATTAGTGGCGCCTGCACTTCAGGTATTACTAGGAGGAGGAAACCTTGGTAACGGGAAAGGTCGTTTTGCTGATAAAGTGGTAAAAATACCCAGCAGAAGAGGCCCGGAAGCGTTACGTAGAATTCTAAATGATTATGAAACCAATGCCAGGGGTAAATTATTTGTTGATTACTATGAAGAAAAAGGAGAAAAATATTTCTATAATTTTCTTACCGATTTATCAAATGTGGATAATCTTACTCAAGAAGATTTTATCGATTGGGGCAATGACACAGCCTATGTAAAAGCAATTGGTGTTGGAGAGTGTGCCGGAGTAGTGATTGATTTGATCGCAACCTTATTCTTAGAAAGCGAAGAAAAAATCACTAATGCAAAGATTTCTTTTGATAACGAAGTGTATTCTGATGCAGTATATCATGCGTATAGTTCTTTAATAAATTCAGCCAAGGCTTTATTACTGGCTGAGAATAAAAAGACCAATACCCATGCTGGGATTATTCGTCAGTTTGATGAAGAATTCGTTGCAAGCGGAAAAATAAATCTGGAGGGAACATTTGCCGATTTGATATATCAGCTTCAAAAGAATGCACCTAGCAAAAATTTTGCTTTAGAGTATATTAAAAAAGCAGGTCAATTTTTACAAAAAGTGCAAGAGTTTAGGGCTGTTGAAGTAGAAAATGTTTAAATCAATAATTCGAAATAATAATGTTATTAAGACTGTCTGAAAAGTCATCATTCCGAGGGAAGCGAAGGAATCTGTAAGATTTGGGCTACGAATCAACAGATTACTTCAAAATTAAAATTTTTCGTAATGACTTCAATTCCTTTGGGTGAAGAGTACCAAAAGATAAAATGATGAATAGCAAAACACCAAAATTAACTGTAGTAGGAGCAGGACCAGGAGATCCTGATTTGATTACTCTAAAAGCAATAAAAGCGCTAGAGTCTGCCAGCGTGGTGTTATATGATGCACTTATTAACGAAGCGTTGTTGGAGTATTCACCTAATGCAGAAAAAATTTTTGTTGGTAAACGAAAAGGATGTTACGCCTATCAACAAGAACAGATCAACGAATTGATAGTAAATCGTGCCAGAAGCCATGGTCATGTAGTGAGATTAAAAGGAGGAGATCCCTTCATTTTTGGTCGCGGAGCAGAAGAGATTGACTATGTCCAGCAATTTGGAATAGAAACATATATGGTACCTGGGATATCGTCTTCCTTAGCAGTACCTGCATATCAAGGTATACCCTTAACAAAAAGAGGTGCTGCAGAAAGCTTTTGGGTGATCACAGGAACCACAAAATCCCATAAATTATCACAGGACGTATGCCTGGCAGCAAAATCAAATGCAACTGTGGTAATTTTGATGGGAATGAGTAAGTTAAATGAAATAGTTAGTATCTTTGCAGCCGAAAATAAAGGTGATGTTCCAGTAGCGATAATTCAAAATGGAACGACCAAAAATGAACAGTTTGGATTCGGAACAATAAGAACTATTGAAGCAGAAGTTTCAAAGAAGAAACTATCTTCTCCGGCGATTATTGTAATAGGCGAAGTGGTAAGACAAAGAGCTAAACTAGCTTCAATTTGTAGAGAAGTTCAAGAAGAAATTGTATCTTGATAATTCGGGATAGCTGTAAAAATGGAAGAAAGAAATAATTTATATCCAGTTTTTTTGAAGGTTAAGAACCTTGAAATACTAATTGTAGGAGGAGGAAATGTAGCCGAAGAAAAACTGACGTTCTTATTAAAATCTAGTCCAGATGCTAAAGTCACGATGGTATCACCAATGTTTAGAGAAGCCACCAGATCCTTAGCAAATAAGTTTGGAGTACAAATGATAACAAGGAAGTATCATAGACGTTTTTTGAAGAGAAAACATGTTGTGATTGCTACCACAGACGTTCCAGAGGTTAATATACAAGTGTATAAAGATTGTAGGAAAAGAAGTATATTGGTTAATGTCGCAGACAATCCACCATATTGTGATTTTTATATGGGAGGTATTGTGACCAAGGGTAATGTGAAAGTCGCTATTTCAACTAATGGAAAGTCACCGACAACAGCCAAACGATTACGTCAGTTTTTTGAGGAAGTAATTCCTGAAAATATTGATGACCTCGTAAAAAATTTAAACGAATATAGAAAAACAATTAAAGGTGATTTCGAAGAAAAAGTGGAAACACTAAATGAATTTACCAAAGGATTAATAGGAAAAAAAGAAGTTGCAAATGATCAAGACTGATATTTTAATCATCGGAGCGGGACCAACAGGGTTGTTTACTGTTTTTGAAGCAGGATTATTGAAGTTGAAAACACACCTTATCGATGCCTTACCACAACCAGGAGGGCAATGTTCAGAGATATATCCTAAAAAACCAATCTATGATATTCCAGGATTCCCAGAGATTCTTGCTGGGCAGTTAGTAGATAACCTAATGGAGCAAATAAAACCGTTCAATCCTGGTTTTACTTTAGGAGAAAGAGCAGAAACGATAGAAAAATTAGAAGATGACACCTTTTTGGTAACTACTAATAAAGGAACCCAACATAATGCACCAGTAGTTGCAATAGCAGGTGGCCTAGGTTCTTTTGAGCCAAGAAAACCACCAATTCCCAATATTACAGATTTTGAAGATAAAGGAGTGGCCTATATCATACGTGATCCAGAAGTATATAGAGATAAAAGAGTAGTAATTGCCGGAGGAGGAGATTCTGCTTTGGACTGGACAATTTTCTTGGCAGATGTTGCCAGTGAGGTTACTTTGGTACACAGAAGAAATGAATTTCGTGGTGCTTTAGATTCTGTAGAAAGAGTGGCAGAATTATCAAAACTTGGTAAAGTAAATCTCATTACAGAAGCAGAAGTAAAAGAACTAAAGGGCGATGATCACGTAAGTGCTGTTGGAATTAAACATAAAAGCAAGGGCGATATTCATTTAGATACAGATTATTTCATACCTTTATTCGGTCTATCTCCAAAATTAGGGCCTATTGCCAATTGGGGATTAGAGATTGAAAAGAATGCAATTAAGGTAGATAATTCATACGATTATCAAACTAATATACCTGGGATTTATGCCATTGGAGATGTAAACACGTATAAAGGAAAGCTCAAATTGATACTTTCTGGTTTCCATGAAGCGGCAGTTATGTGTCAAAGCGCATATCAAAGAATTTTCCCAGATAAAAAGTATGTAATGAAGTACACCACGGTTGGAGGTGTAGAAGGATTCGATGGAACTAAAAAAGAAGCAAAAAAAGAAGTAGTAAAAGCGATTATATAAATCCCCCTTCCCCCCAAAAGGGGGATGCTGAGAGGGAAATCAAAAAAAGAGAAGAATGATTCGCTTAGCGAATCATTCTTTTGTTATAAAATTTGAAGAATATTAACTATAAAATTACCCATGAAACGCTCTTCTCTCCTTGGAAAGCGAAGTTTGGGGTGAGATATGGACATTACTATAAAAATTAAAGATAGAGAAGGAGAAGTACACGAGGTACAAGCACCTACAGATATGGCAATGAATCTGATGGAAGTTTGTAAAGCTTACGAGTTACCTGTAGAAGGAACTTGTGGGGGTATGGCGATGTGCGCTTCTTGTCAGTGCTATATTTTATCGGATCATGAACTTCCTGAGATGAGCTATGACGAAGATATGATGCTTTCCGAGGCTTTTTATGTAGAGGATAATAGCAGATTAGGCTGCCAGATCCCAATCACTCCAGAGTTAGATGGTCTAGAGGTTCAATTAGCGCCCGAATCTTAGAAGAATCGATATAAAGTACCTTACTATATATTATATAGGATTAAGAATAGAAGGTAACCTCACCAAAAGTCAACATAAAAAATACATTCGATTTTTGTCAGTTACAGGAGTCTTAGGATGCTTTGCGGCTCTTATTTCTGATATCATTGGAATTATAATTGTCGAGAAACACAATCCTTTAAGAGATACTATAAGTCAACTTGCTCATGGTAAATATGCATATATTCAAGATATTGGATTAAGCCTATTTGGAGTTGGAGTTATTGCAACTTCAATCGCCCTTTTTATATTTGATTACACTAAAGTCAGACTAAAACTAGGTGCTTCGTTTCTAATTTTAATGGCTATTGGTGTCATTTCATTGGCAGAGCTGAATGATCTTATCGGTGAGCCGGGTACTACAATTCATTTAGTCGCTGTTGGATTCATTGCAATTTGCTGTTTTGTTTCAATGATTCTTTGGATGTCAAAATTTAGACAAGTATCTCAAAAGTGGTATCAATGGCATGTTACCATTGGAACCTCTATAGTCATTTTGCTTGCGATGTTTAAGTTTGTTCCTGAAGCTTATGAAGGAGCCTACGAACGTTTACTGGCAATAATCCTAGTGGGATGGTTTTTGCTTTGTAATTATTACTTATTTAAGTTGAATAAATTATAACTTGCCTATATTCAATTGAGCGAATACCTTAATTGTCGTTTGATTAAAGCATTTCGACAGGCTCAATGCGAAATTTATTTTTCAAAGATTTTAATCGTTTCCTTTCGAGGTTTTTTAATTCTAACAATGACCTTTTGGTATTCCCATTTTTCACCGTTTTGATGAGCATAAATATCAAGCTTGCCTTTCTTTTTGGTACCTAAGAGATTTACAGTAATATATACTGTATTTCCATTATTATCATATAGAACATCCCCTTCAATTAACCGCAAAAAGTTATATTCAGATAGCTGGCCTAATTTTTGACTCACTATTTCATTTTTATTAGCCATTTCATAAGCATTTTTTATGAGCCCGGGTTGCATGTGAGCCGAACCATATCTAAACGTAGCATCACCTGTAAGCGAAAAAAACGTTACGATTGGAATTAATATAATGATAAACAAGGAAATCCATTTCCGATTTCGGTTCCACCAGCTTTTTCTCTCTGTAATTTCATTCATTGTTTTAGACTATTGTATTCTTGAGATTTTATTAATGACATTTTTTAAATACGAAAGTTGCACTGTAAAATTAGATAATTAATATAGTAACCTTTGGAAACCTTTATTTTATTCATAAAATGCTTAAGAATTTTTATAAATCAGTAAAATCATTAAATAAACTTGCAAAACACAGGGCTATACTGTTTATTTGTAATCAAATTAACAGTATTAACTGTTGAGTTCATAAAATTATTTACACTGTTATCAAGAAAGGTGGAGGGAATAGACCCTATGAAACCTTAGCAACCCTTTAGCCTTTAAAGAAGGTGCTACATTCTATCCGCAACAAGCGGGGTAGATAACGAAGATTCATAGCGCTGCTATATTTTCCATTATTTTCTTGATACAATAAAATTTGATTTTTTCTTTTAAAGAAAAAAATTTGTGGTTTCAGTATGGGCTGGAATCCAAATTAACACCAAATATATAATGAAAGACATACAAGCAATATTAGATGAAAGAATTCTCGTGCTTGATGGAGCTATGGGTACCATGTTACAGCGACACAAATTCACAGAAGAGGATTTTAGAGGAGAACAGTTTAAAGATTGGCCGGTTCCTATTCAGGGTAATAATGATATATTGAGTATAACACAACCCGAAGCTATAAAACAAGTACATCGATTGTATTTTGAAGCTGGAGCAGATATTGTAGAAACAAATACATTTTCAGGTACAACAATTGCCATGGCCGATTACCAAATGGAAGATTTGGTGTATGAGTTAAATTACCAGTCAGCAAAGATCGCCAAAGAAATAGCAGATGAGTTTACCGCCAAAGAGCCACATAAACCAAGATTTGTGGCGGGGTCGATAGGGCCCACCAATAAAACAGCCAGTATGTCTCCAGATGTAAACGATCCAGGGTACAGAGCAGTAAGTTTTGATGAGCTTAAAATTGCTTACAAACAACAAGTCATGGCACTTTTGGATGGTGGAGCAGATATTTTGCTGGTTGAGACTGTTTTTGACACATTAAATGCCAAAGCAGCACTTTTTGCTATTGAAGAAATAAAAGAAGAAAGAGATATAGAAGTTCCTGTAATGGTAAGCGGTACAATAACTGATGCAAGTGGGAGAACATTATCAGGGCAAACAGCTGAGGCTTTTTTGATATCGATATCCCATATTCCTATGCTATCGGTAGGTTTTAATTGTGCTTTGGGAGCAAACCAATTAACTCCTCATTTAGAAGTGCTTTCTCAAAAAGCACCTTTTGCAGTATCGGCTCATCCCAATGCAGGATTACCAAATGCATTTGGAGAGTATGATGAAACTCCAGAGCAAATGGCTTCTCAAATCAAAGAATATCTTGATAAAAATTTAATCAATATTGTAGGAGGGTGTTGTGGTACTACTCCAGATCATATTAAAGCCATTGCAGAGTTGGCCAAAAATTATAAACCTAGAAACATAGCGGTTTTAACAGATTGAAAAAGAAATTTCAAATTGAGCCTGTCGAAATGCTATAATCTTACAATTTCAAATAGGCTTCGACAAGCTCAGCTTGACAACGGATTATGAATAAAGAAAAACGAAAATACTTACAACTCTCTGGACTTGAGCCATTAATAATTACGCCTGAATCCAATTTTGTAAATGTAGGAGAGCGAACTAACGTTGCTGGCTCACGAAAATTTTTACGTTTGGTCAAAGAAGAAAAGTTTGACGAGGCTTTAGACATTGCCAGGCATCAGGTAGAAGGAGGCGCACAGATTATAGACATTAATATGGATGATGGTTTGATCGATGGTAAAGAAGCTATGGTCAAATTTTTGAATCTTATTATGGCAGAACCCGATATTGCCAGAGTGCCTATCATGATTGATAGTTCAAAATGGGAAATTATAGAGGCCGGATTACAGGTAGTGCAAGGGAAATGTGTTGTGAATTCTATCAGTCTTAAAGAAGGAGAAGATGAGTTTATAAGGCATGCCAAAGCCATAAAGAGATACGGTGCTGCGGTGATCGTAATGGCGTTTGATGAAGTTGGACAAGCAGATAACTACGAACGACGCATAGAAATTTCTAAACGATCTTATGATATTTTAGTGAATCAGGTAAAATTTCCGCCAGAGGATATCATATTTGACCTTAATATTTTTCCAGTTGCTACAGGAATGGAGGAACATCGCAAAAATGCTATTGATTTTATCGGAGCAACAAGATGGGTAAGAGAAAACTTACCACACTGTAGTGTAAGTGGTGGGGTAAGTAACGTTTCCTTTTCTTTTAGAGGAAACAATCCGGTACGGGAAGCCATGCATTCTGTATTCCTATATCATGCCATCAAAGCCGGAATGAATATAGGAATTGTAAACCCTACCATGCTGGAAGTGTATGATGATATCCCCAAAGACCTCCTGGATCATGTAGAAGATGTGATTTTGGATAGAAGGGATGATGCTACAGAACGATTATTAGATTTTGCAGAAACAGTTGTAGGAATAAATAAAGAGAAAACCGTAGACCTTTCCTGGAGAGAAGAACCGCTACAAAATAGAATTACCAGAGCCCTTGTAAAAGGAATTGACCAATACATCGTAGAAGATGTAGAGGAAGCACGGCAAAAAGCAGACAAGCCTATCGAAGTTATAGAAGGTAACTTAATGACAGGCATGAATGTCGTGGGTGATCTATTTGGATCTGGTAAAATGTTTTTACCGCAAGTCGTAAAATCTGCAAGAGTAATGAAAAAAGCAGTAGCACATCTGCTTCCGTTTATTGAAGAAGAAAAAAAGAAAAACCCAAAAACTGTTCAGGGTAATGGCTCTGCAGGAAAAGTATTGATGGCAACTGTAAAAGGTGATGTTCACGATATCGGAAAAAATATAGTTTCAGTAGTGTTGGGTTGCAATAACTATGAGATAGTAGATTTGGGTGTGATGGTACCACCAGAAAAGATTATTCAAACTGCAATTGATCAACAAGTTGACATCATAGGATTAAGCGGATTGATAACTCCGTCACTAGATGAGATGGTATATCTGGCCAAGGAAATGGAACGTAAAAATTTCAAAGTTCCACTCTTGATAGGTGGAGCAACCACCTCAAAAGCGCATACAGCTGTCAAAATAGATCCACATTACAAAAATGCCGTTGTTCATGTTAATGATGCATCCAGAGCAGTAACTGTAGTGGGTGATTTATTAAATAAAAGGAACAATCAAAAATATGTAGGTGATTTAAAAGAGGACTATGAGAAATTTAGAGAGGGATTCCTGAAAAGAACAAAGAAAAAAGAATATTTGTCTATTGAAGAAGCTCGGAAGAACAAGTACAGTATAGATTGGGCCACTTCTGAAGTAGTACGACCTAATCACCTCGGGATACAGGTGATCGATGATTTTGATATTTCAAAATTGAAACCTTACATAGATTGGACTCCTTTTTTCAGGTCATGGGATTTACACGGGAAATATCCTGGTATTTTATCTGATGCGGTCGTAGGTAAGCAAGCAACATCTTTGTTTCATGATGCTCAAGAACTATTACAAAAAATATTTGATGAGAAATTATTGACAGGCAAGGCTATTTTTGGACTGTTCGAGGCCAACACAGTAAATGATGATGATATCGAGGTAGTAACAAAACATGGAGAATTCAAATTTCGTACACTACGTCAACAACTTAAAAAACACGCTGGTAAACCTAATTTTGCGTTATCAGATTTTATAGCTCCAAAAGAGAGTGGAGTAAAGGATTATATAGGCTGTTTTTGTGTGACCACAGGTTTTGGTACCGCAGCATTAGCCAAAGAATTTGAGGCAAATCATGATGATTATAATTCGATAATGATCAAAGCGCTTGCAGATCGTTTGGCTGAAGCTTTTGCAGAATATCTTCATGAAAAAGTTCGTAAAGAAGATTGGGGATACGCAAATGACGAAGCACTGTCTAATGAAGACTTAATAAAAGAGTCGTATAAAGGGATTCGGCCAGCACCGGGGTATCCTGCTTGTCCTGATCATCTTGAAAAATTAACAATCTGGGAATTATTGCAAGTAAAGGAAAAGATTGGAGTTGAATTAACTGAGAGCTTAGCGATGTGGCCCGCTGCATCGGTATCTGGATATTATTTTGGAAATCCTGAGGCCAGATATTTTGGATTAGGAAAAATAAAAGAAGATCAGGTCAAGGACTTTGCCGGGCGAAAAAATATAGATTTTGAATATGCCAAGAAATGGTTGAATCCAAATTTGCAAGAGTAAGGATTAAAAACTAAATGTAGCTGTCTAGAAAGTCGTCATTTCGAGAGAAGCGAAGGAAACTGTTAAATTTAAGTTACTGATAAACAGATTACTTCTCCGCCCAAAGGCAGATCGTAATGACGTTTTCTGATCCTTTTTAGACAGCCCACAAAACCGATCAGAAGAAGTAAAATTAATACATAATAATCTTATGACATGGGGCGAAGGCTCAGCGAGGATGATTATAAAAAATAATTGCGTTAGGGATTGAAGCGACATCCTTTTACATTTATTGTACCCTGAGGCTCTCGAAGGGTACAATAAATGTAAAAGATATAGCTGAAAGCCCGCTCGAACGCCATTAAAAAAAGATTAGAACCATAAACTTAAAAATGAAAGTTACAGATCATATAAAAAATGCAAAAGGCAAAACTTTGTTCTCATTTGAATTAATACCACCACAAAAAGGAAGAAGCATCCAGGAATTATATAATAATATCGATCCTTTGATGGAATTCGATCCTCCTTTTATAGATGTAACCACTTCTAGAGAGGAATTCATTTATATTGATAAAGATGGTCTTTTAGATAAAAAATTAACCCGTATGCGTCCTGGTACGGTGGGTATTTGTGCTTCGATAAAACATAAATACAATGTAGATACTATTCCGCATGTACTTTGTGGGGGGTTCACAAAAGAAGAAACAGAATATTTACTGGTAGACTGTCATTATTTGGGTATTGATAATATTATGGCTTTACGTGGAGACGCAATGAAAGAAGAAAAATACTTTACTCCAACAGAAGGGGGTCATTGTTACGCAAATGAGCTAGTCGAGCAAATTGTTAACATGAATGAAGGACAATTTTTACATGAAGTTATAGAAACCGATAATAAATCTGACTTTTGCGTGGGAGTTGCAGGTTATCCCGAAAAGCATATGGAAGCTCCATCGATGGACTCTGATATTCGAAGGTTAAAAAATAAGGTAGATGCAGGAGCAAATTATGTGGTTACCCAGATGTTTTTTGATAATAAGCGGTATTTTAATTTTGTTGAAAGAGCCAAAGATGCAGGGATCAATGTCCCAATAATCCCTGGAATCAAACCAGTAGCCGTAAAAAGACATCTTCAGTTATTGCCGCAAGTTTTTAAGTTAGATATGCCAGATGAATTGGTAAGAGCGATAGAGAAATGCAAGAATAATAAAGAAGTGAGAGAGGTTGGGGTCGAATTTGCAATTCAGCAATCTAAGGAGTTAATGGACTATGGGGTGCCGGTCTTGCACTACTATTCAATGGGGAAATCCGATAATATTAAAAAGATCGCTTCAGCAATTTTCTAAACATAAAATTCGTTATTTTTTTATGTTTTAAGATAAAGTTGATTATTTTACTATAATTGCTACTTTTGCCGGATGATAAAACGGATATACCTGTTATTATTTGTAGTGTATTTTCAAAGCCATGCTCAAGACGAATCAAAAGCATATTATACCTTCGATGTCAATAATTTTTATGGTACTATCCTTAAACATAACCCTGATATCTCTCATTTAATCACGGGGCATCCTTCTGGAGTTATTTTTTCTTTTCAACGTAAAACATTTGGCGATGAAGTGTGGCAACGATTATATAATAATCCAGAATACGGAGTTTCTTTTATTTACCATGACTTAGATAATCGTTATCTTGGTGAACATTTTAGTATCTATGCCCATTATAATTTTTACTTTTTAAAGCGAAATTTAATGCTTAGACTAGGACAGGGAATGGCTTACAGTACGAATCCTTATGACGAAGATGATAATTTTAGAAATATTGCACATGGATCACATTTAACTAGTGCTACGTATTTCCTTTTGAATTTTAAAAAAGAAAATCTTTTAAAAGGATTGGGGCTTCAAGCGGGATTAGGAATTGTGCATTATTCTAATGGAAATGCCAAAGCACCCAATAAAAGCACTAATACTTTATTTTTAAACGCAGGAGTAACCTATTCTTTAGATGAAAAATTTCCAGAATATGCCAAAAAAGAAAAAGGATTGGTTAAAGGTTCAGAACCATTTGGTTATGGCTTTTTGTTTAGAAGTGGCGTTAATGAAAGTGATGTGGTAGGATCTGGAAGGTTTCCCTTTTACACTATAGGTGCTTTTATCGATAAGCGAATAAACAAAAAAAGTGCATTTCAGTTAGGTGCCGAGCTATTTTTTTCTGAGGCATTAGAACGATTTATTGATTTCAGAGCTACTGGAGGTTTTAATGATGGCACCACAGGTGATGAAGATGCGAAGCGACTGGGGATATATCTGGGTCACGAGTTACGAGTAAATAAGATATCGGTCTTAACCCAATATGGATATTATGTGTATTATCCTTTTGATTTCGAAGGGCAAACCTATCTTAGAGCTGGACTGCGATATTATTTTACTAAGAATATATTAGGAGAATTTACAGTGAGATCACATGCTGCTAAGGCAGAAGCCATGGAATTTACCATTGGATATAGGTTATAGTAAATTAGGATGTACTATTTTAGAAGTACGATGTTGATAAAAATTTAAATGTTAGACTGAGCTTGTCGAAGTCTTTCTCATAAATATGCAAGTGGTAAGAATTATTTTAATATTGAGTGCTTTGCTGGTAATAGGATGTGATTCTGAAAGTGCATCAGATTGCTTTCAAAGAACAGGTAACATTATTAGACAACAAGTAGCGGTTGCAAATTTTACCAAGATTTTAGTAAATCCAAATGTAGAGTTGATACTCAAGGAAGGAGAAATCACTTCAGTAATTATTGAGACAGGAGATAATTTGTTAAATGAAGTGTCTGCAACAGTTGAAGACAATCGTCTTATTCTAAATGACACTAATGATTGTGCTTTTTTCAGGGACTTTAATCAAACCAAAATTTTTGTAACGGCACCAAATATTACCGAAATTAGAAGTGCCACACAATTTGATATTTCGTCTGATGGTTTACTAAGCTATCCTAACTTGAGTTTATTATCTGAAGATTTTAACGAGGATACAGGAACTACAACCGGAACCTTTCATCTAACTGTAGATTCTCAAAATATAGCTGTTGTTTCAAATAATATTACTTCTTTTTTCATTTCAGGAAGAACTAATGATTTAAGTGTCAGATTCTTTTCAGGGATAGGAAGGTTTGAAGGAGGTGATTTGATAGCACAAAACGTAAATATCTACCATAGGGGGACCAACAAAATTATCGTGAATCCTGTAAATTCTCTGCGAGGTGAACTACGAAGTACTGGGGATTTAGTTTCTTTAAATAGACCTCCGGTAGTAGAGATTGAAGAGTTCTTTACGGGCACGCTTATATTTCAATAAAGACCAAAGTCTAATTCGTAATACACAAACATAAATCTACTAAGCTTTACCAGTTAATTCTCTAAAAAGGCTTTCCAGATTTTTATTTTTTCTTGATAATTGAAGTATTTTCAATTCATTATCATGTGCGAAGTCAAATACTTTTGGACGCATATCAGTAGAAGTTTCAAAAGTAATTTCATATATAAATCCATTGGTATTTCTTACTTCAGAAACATAAGGTAGTTTTTGTAAAAACGCTTCTTCAACTCGGTAATCAAATTCAACATTTATAATTTGATTTTTGTCATCAATCAAATCTTTTAAATTCTTATCAGCAACAATGGTTCCTTTATCAATAATGAGTACTCGATCACACATAGCCTCTACTTCTTGCATGATATGTGTAGAAAGGAAGACGGTTTTCTTCTTGCCGATTGATTTAATTAATTCTCTAATTTCTACAAGTTGATTGGGATCCAGACCAGTAGTTGGTTCGTCCAAAATCAAAACTTGCGGATTATGAAGTAAGGCACAAGCTAATCCTACACGCTGTCTATAGCCTTTAGAAAGTTGATCGATTTTTTTATTTACTTCTGGGGTTAACCCTGTTAATTCGATGACCTCTTCTATTCTTGATTTTGAGATTTTATATATCTGGGCATTAAATGATAAATATTCTCTTACATACATTTCGAGATATAAAGGATTATGTTCTGGTAAATATCCTACACTTTTTTGAACCTCTATAGACTGGTTGTCGATTTCAAAACCATTTACGATGGCTTTACCCTCTGATGGATCCAAATAAGTAGTCAAAATTTTCATCATAGTTGATTTTCCAGCCCCATTAGGTCCTAAAAAACCAACAATTTCTCCTGGTTTTACCTCAAAACTGATATTGTTTAATGCTTTTTGCTCTCCGTAAGACTTTGAAATGTTTGATACCGATATGGACATGCATAGTTATTTTTGTCAAAAATAAAGAATTAGATTTCCTAATGTAACGAGTATTCGGGAATATTATGATTTCTGGGTCAAATAAAAAACTCAGATGTGTGTTTGATTTCTTTTAGTACGAAAGTACTGTTTAAAACCCCGATGTTTTCAATCTTTGAAAGCTTGGTCTTTACAAAGTCATGGTAATCTTCTAAACTTTTGGTGTGTATTTTTAGAATAAAATCTACCTGGCCTGCCATATGATAACATTCCTGTACCTCTTTTAGGTTTTGAATTTGTTCTTCAAATTTTTCTATAAAAGCCTCGTTATGATAGCGCATTGAGACCTGGCAAATGGTTGTTACAGATCTATCAATAAGTTTCTTATCAAGAATTGCTACATACTTTTTTATGAATCCTTGTTTCTCTAGCCTTCGTATTCGTTCATAGACGGGTGATGAGGTTAAGTTAAGGATATTTGCAATCTCCTTTGCTGTTTTTTTAGAGTCTTCTTGTAGGATTCTTAGTATCGTAATATCTGTCGGATCTAGATGTTCCATTTCATTTCCAAAAATTTACTTTAAAAGTTTAAATAGGTATTCTTAAATAGTAAATATAGTTTAATATTGTTTATTTGACAGTAAAATTCACTTATTTATATATCAAACAAGGTTTTAAAATCTACTTTTTGTACTTTGCTAAGTGAATAATACTTTTATTTATGAATACAAAAACAAAAGTTTTAGTTATTGGAGCTAACGGGCAATTAGGTTCTGTTTTGATCGGCGCTCTTCAGAAAAAATTTGGAATAGAGAATGTTATAGGTTCTGACTTAAAGAAAAAAGAGGATTTTCATGGCATATTCGAAATTGCCGATGCAACGAATCAAGAGAGGATTCAGGAGTTGGTTTCCAAATATAACATTACACAGATTTACCACCTGGCAGCCATACTTTCTGCCAGAGGTGAAGAAAATCCGCTACAGACTTGGGACATCAATATGAAAACATTGTTTACGGTGCTAGAAGTTTCGAGATTGAATACTATTGATAGAGTGTTTTTTCCTAGTTCGATTGCTGTTTTTGGGACAGGAGCTCCCTTGAAAAATACCCCCAATAATGCATATTTAGATCCAGCAACTGTTTATGGCATGAGTAAAGCGGCCGGAGAAAATTGGGCACAGTATTATTTTTTAAAATATGGATTGGATGTACGATCACTAAGATACCCTGGAGTTATTGGATATCAATCATTACCAGGAGGGGGAACTACCGATTATGCTGTAGATATTTATCATAAAGCAGTACTTAACGAAGAGTTTGTTTGTTTCTTAAAAGAAGATACAACGCTACCCATGATATTTATGGATGATACTATAAGAGCTACACTTGAACTCATGGATGCTCCTAAAGAGGACATTAAAATCCGCACTTCTTATAATGTAGCAGGAATTAGCTTTTCTCCTGCCGAAGTGGTTGCAGAAATTCGTAAATTATATCCTGATTTTAAAGTGAAGTATGAACCAGATTTCCGCCAGGATATTGCAGCAAGTTGGCCAAAAACAATAGATGATTCTGCTGCGGCTAAGGATTGGGGTTGGAAACCAGAATATAATCTAGAAATGATTACTCAAACAATGATCCAAAAGCTAAAAGAAAAGTATAAAACGGGATCAAAAAATTTGGAGACTTTACTTTTTTGATTCAAATACTTTAAAAAGAACTCAATTAACAATTAAGAATAAAATATAGCAGCTTATGTTTTCAAATATTAAAGATGATATACAAAAGGAATTAGACGAAATTAGAGAGGCAGGACTATACAAATCTGAGCGTATCATTGTTACTCCTCAAGGCGCCGAAATAGACACCACCAAAAATAGTCATGTGTTAAATTTTTGTGCCAATAACTATTTGGGACTTTCATCACATCCCGAAGTTATAAAAGCAGGTAAGGCAGCAATTGATTCCCATGGTTATGGGTTGTCATCGGTAAGATTCATTTGTGGTACGCAGGACATACATAAAGAATTAGAAAAAAAGACAGCAGAATTCCTCGGAATGGAGGATTGTATCCTGTACGCTGCTGCTTTTGATGCTAACGGAGGATTATTTGAGCCTATTTTGGGGCCAGAGGATGCCATAATTTCTGATGCTTTAAATCATGCTTCTATTATCGACGGAATTCGTTTATGTAAAGCCAAGCGTTTTAGGTACGAGCATAATAACATGGTCGATTTAGAAAAACAACTAGTGCAGGCTAAGGGTGCCAGAAGAATATTAATTGTCACCGATGGATCTTTTTCTATGGATGGGACTATCGCTCAATTAGATAAAATTTGTGATTTGGCAGATCAATATGAGGCTATGGTCATGATAGATGAATGCCATTCTACTGGATTTTTGGGTAAAACGGGTCGTGGTACGCACGAATACAAAAATGTAATGGGTCGCGTAGATATTATTACCGGGACCTATGGGAAAGCACTTGGTGGTGCTTCAGGAGGGTTTACCGCAGCTCGAAAAGAAATTGTAGAGATGTTACGACAGCGTTCAAGGCCCTATTTGTTTTCAAATACCGTAGCACCTTCAATTGTGGGGGCTTCCATAAAAGTTTTGGACTTACTTAGTTCGTCAACAGAGCTTCGGGATAAATTAGAAGAAAATACAAAGTATTTCAGATCAGAAATGACCAAAGCAGGATTTGATATTATCCCTGGGGATCATCCAATAGTACCAGTTATGTTATATGAAGCAAAGTTAGCACAAGAATTCGCTGCTAAGCTGTTAGACGAAGGGATCTATGTTATAGGATTCTTTTACCCGGTGGTACCCAAAGGAAAAGCGAGAATTAGAGTTCAATTATCTGCAGCGCATGATCGTAATCACCTGGAAAAAGCGGTTAAAGCCTTTACAAAAGTTGGTAAAGAGTTAGGAGTTATTTAATTACAAACGTTTGTTAGCAATCTAAAACATAAAAGATTAGCAGTATTCTTTATGTTTTATTTGAAATATTTCATTGATATTAGAAAATAATTCAAAATATGATGATAATACTTGTTCAAGGGTGAAAAAAATAAAAAAACATTTTTAATAGTAATAGTTTTACCTAATTTAGCACTATAAAACATAAAATAGTGAACAACGCATTTACTTGGAACCGATTTTATTTTTTCTTCTTTTATTTTAAAAGTAAGATCGGGATTGCTATGTAAATAATAGTTTAAAGTATAGTTAGAATCCCGCTGAAAAGTCGGGATTTTTTTTTGACAAGAAAATTTAAAACGTTTGAGTAAAAAAGTTGCCATACAAGGAATAAAAGGATCTTATCACCACGGAGTAGCACAAGCATATTTTGGTGCAGATGTAGCAGTCGATGAATGCATGTCGTTTCGGGAATTGGTAAATAGTCTTGAAAGTCATAAAAGTACAGATGCTGTAATGGCTATAGAAAATAGTATTGCAGGCTCTATTATTCCTAATTATGCTTATATCGACGAGCATAATCTTACGATTAGTGGCGAGTATTTTTTACCAATACACCATTGTTTAATGGCGCTCGAGGGTCAAGAAATTTCGGATATTCAAGAGGTGTATTCCCATCCAATGGCATTGTTGCAGTGTAAAGAGTTTTTTAGATCTCGACCCCATATCAAATTAGTGGAAGATGCCGATACTGCAGATGTGGCTAAAAGAATCCATGAAAAACGACTCAAAGGAATTGCAGCGGTAGCAGGCGAGACAGCAGCTAATATCTATGACTTAAATATTTTGGCAAGAGAAATTCAAACCATAAAATCAAATAGTACTCGATTCTTTATTTTAAACACGAGAGAGAACTCAGGCGTAGAAAAGAAGCAAATTAACAAAGCATCATTGAAGTTTCTTACAGATCATAAAAGAGGGAGTTTAGCAACTGTCCTTAATGTAATGAGTGATTGTAATCTAAACTTGACCAAGATACAATCATTACCTGTAATCAATATGCCTTGGAAGTACTCCTTCTTTGTAGATGTGACTTTTAAGGATTACCAAAATTATGAAAAGGCAATGTCTATTTTAAAGATTATGGCCTTAGAATTAAAAGTATTAGGCGAATATAAAAATCAAAACGGATGAGTATTCAAACCGCAAAAAGATTAGAAACAGTAGAAGAATACTATTTCTCAAAAAAATTAAGAGAAGTCAGAGAGCTCGCGGCTTCAGGGAAACCGGTATTGAATATGGCTATCGGAAGTCCAGATTTAGATCCTCCTGAAGAAGTCGTTAAAGCTATTCAAGAAGCAGTAGTAGTAGATGGTGCCCATAAATATCAGAGTTATCAGGGGTTACCAGAATTACGACAGGCAATCGCAGATTTTTATGCAGATAAATATGTTGTGAACTTAAATCCTGAAACCGAAATTTTACCGTTAATGGGATCTAAAGAAGGTATAATGCATATATCATTAGCCTACCTTAATGAAGGGGATGAAGTATTGATTCCAAATCCGGGGTATCCTACATATGCATCAGTTACTAATCTTGTTGGGGCAAAACCAATATTCTATGATTTGGTTGAAGAAAATGACTGGGCGCCTGATTTTCATAGCCTTTCAAAAATGGATCTGAGTAAGGTGAAAATTATGTGGATTAATTATCCTAATATGCCAACAGGAGCCTCAGGAAATATAAGCATGTTTAAGAAAATTATTGATTTTGCCAAAAAACATAGCATTCTATTGGTAAAGGATAATCCATATAGTTTTATTTTAAATGACAGTCCGGTAAGTATTTTATCCATTGAAGGAGCAAAAGAAGTAGCATTAGAGTTAAACTCACTAAGCAAAACCTTCAATATGGCGGGATGGCGAGTGGGTATGGTTAGCGGAAGTTCAGATAAAATTGAGGCGATACTTAAAGTAAAAAGTAATATGGATAGTGGAATGTTTCAAGGGATACAAAGAGGTGCTATTGCAGCTTTAAGAATATCAAACGGTTGGTATGATAAGATGAATGCTATTTATGAAAAGAGAAGAGAATTGATTTGGGAGTTGGCATCTCTTTTGGGCTGTAGCTATGATAAAACTGCCAAGGGTATGTTTGTATGGGCAAAACTGCCAGAAGGAACAAATGCGGTAGATTTTATCGATACTATTTTGTATAAGAATGATATTTTCATAGCTCCGGGAGATATCTTTGGGAGTAATGGTAAAGGATATATTCGTTTTTCGCTTTGCATTACACAAGAGAATATAAAAGAAGCAATAAAAAGGCTACAAGTAACAGCATGAATGTATTCATAATAGGAACAGGACTAATAGGCGGCTCGTTTGCCATAGACATTAAAGCAGCTTTTAACGAAGCCTTAATTTATGGTATCGATCAAAATGAAGAAAACCTCAATAAAGCTTTAGCGCTAGGGGTTATAGATAACAAAGCGTCTTTAAAAGGCCTTAAAGATGCGACTATTGTGATCATAGCGATACCTGTAGATGCCACAGTAACTATAATTTCTGAGGTTTTAGATGTAGTGTCTGATGACTGTTTGGTTTTTGATGTTGGATCTACCAAACAAAAGTTATGCGAAGTAGTATCAAATCATCATAAAAGAAGAAATTATTTGGCTGCACACCCTATTGCAGGTACAGAATTTTCTGGTCCTGAAGCAGCTGTTGCTAATTTATACAGAGGGAAAACCAATATTGTTTGCGAGGTAGAAAAAACTGCCTTCAAATTGCAGGAAAAAGGAATGGAGATTTTTTCGAGATTAGGAATGCGGATTCGTTATATGGATCCTGTTTCGCATGATAAACATATCGCCTATGTTTCCCATTTATCTCATATTAGCTCATTTATGTTAGGTAAGACGGTAATTGAAAAGGAAAAGAACGAACGTGATATTTTTGACATGGCAGGAAGTGGTTTCGCATCAACAGTAAGATTAGCAAAAAGTTCTCCTGCTATGTGGGCACCAATTTTCAAACATAACAAAGAGAATGTAATCGAAACGCTACAAGAGTATATTACAAATCTTACTCAGTTTAAAGAATTAATGGAGAAAGATGATTTTGATGAAATTTATAAAGAGATGGAAAGCACAAACCATATTAAATCAATTTTAAAAGGAATAAACTAAAGATTTATTAGTTGTCATTCCGGCGTAGGCTGGAATCTAATAAAATAGTTAGCCTTACACAAAAAAACTTAATTTAAAGAATAAAAGATAGAAATGGAAAATAAAAAAGAACTTAGAAACTGGTTAGATGCTTATAATTTAGATCATCCACTAGTGATTGGTGGACCGTGTAGTGCAGAGACCGAAGAACAAGTACTAAAAATTGCACATCAGCTTAAGGATTCTGATGCTACTGTATTAAGAGCCGGTATCTGGAAACCAAGAACCAGGCCCGGGAATTTTGAAGGAGTTGGTGCTCTGGGGTTAAAATGGCTTCAGAGAGCAAAAGAAGAAACCGGAATGAAAATTGCTACCGAGGTAGCCAATCCGCATCATGTAGAGTTGGCCTTAAAGCATGATATAGACGTATTATGGGTTGGTGCTAGAAGTACCGTGTCTCCATTTATCGTTCAGGATATAGCAGATGCTTGTCAAGGGATTGATAATCCCGTTCTGATTAAAAATCCTATAAACCCAGACTTGTCTTTGTGGTTAGGAGCTGTAGAACGTTTTTATACGGCAGATGTAAAAAATCTAGGGGTTATTCACAGAGGGTTTTCAACCTACGAAAAAACAAAATATCGTAATATTCCTGAATGGCAAATTCCTATTGATTTACAAAATCGCTTCCCAGACCTCCCATTGATTTTAGATCCATCCCATATAGCTGGGAATAGGGATTTAATTTTTGATCTTTCTCAAACAGCCTTAGATCTTAATTTTGATGGATTGATTGTAGAGACGCACTATGATCCCGATAACGCATGGAGCGATGCAAAACAGCAGATTACGCCAGAAACATTAATTCAGTACATGAAAGATTTAAGAATAAGAAAAGAAATCGGTGATGATGAAGCGTATCAAAAAGCACTTAGTGAACTTCGGGCTAAAATCGATATAGCAGATAATCAATTATTGGAAATCTTATCAAGAAGAATGAAAATATCTGACGAAATTGGTAAAGTGAAAGCTAAACAAAATGTCGCTATTCTTCAATCAAAACGTTGGAATGAGATTTTGGGTAAAATGATTCTTGAAGGTGAAGAAAAAGGACTAAGTGAAGAATTTATGTTAAGAATTTATAAAGCAATTCACCAGGAATCTATTAATCATCAGAAAAAAGTTGCCAGAGGATGATAAAAAAAAGGTCTAAAAAGGTGTCATTCCGAGCATAGCGAAGGAATCTGTCAAATTTAAGTTGCTGAAAAACAGATTACTTCAAAATTAAAATTTTTCGTAATGACGTTTTTCGAGTCTTTTTAGACCTTGTGGTAATTTATTTTTTTCTTTTGAAAGTATAACGGGTTACGTAGATTCCATTACCATCGCCTTTTCCACCAAAACTTTCAACACCGCTATTAATAAAAGCTAGTTCCCATCCTTGAGTAGACATTTCATTAATTTTTGAAGTGACTAAAGCATCATTTGCTGCAATGTTTTGAAAACGAATTCCACCAAGATTGAAGAAGTTTAAAAGTTTAGTTTCATCGAAACCCTTTACTCGAATCTCACTACGATTTGATTTATTTCTTTTGTCATCTTCACCAGTGCGAGTAGATGTAAATTCCTTATAATCGCGAACATCATTGGTGGTAAGCATTCTTGATCTTCCCAGACCACTGGGAACGATAGATTCGATAACAGTGACGATTTGGAATTCATACACTTCTTGCGAAAAAGTAGTGTTCAAGCCAAGGACTAATAGAGCAATTAAGACTAATTTTTTTTTCATAATGATTTGTATTTAATATTTAATATCATCCAATATACCAATAGTTATGCCATTAATTTTTTCGAATAAAGAAAAAAATAGAGCCCTTAAAAATATTAATATTTGCATCTTTGTGATTATGACAGGTACAGTATATAAATCTACAGGAAGTTGGTATACCGTTAAAACAGAAAACGGTAAGATATACGAATGCCGCATCAAAGGTAAGTTTAGATTAGAAGGTATTAAAAGTACGAACCCGGTTTCAGTGGGAGACCGAGTAGATTTTAAACTAGAAACCAACAATGATCAGGAAACGGGTGTTATAGAAAACATCCATGAACGACGTAATTATATCGTTAGAAAATCAGTAAAGCTTTCAAAGCAAACTCACATCATTGCTTCGAATATTGATGTAGTTTTTTTATTAGTTACGCTTAATAACCCACCAACTTTTACAACATTTATAGATCGTTTTTTGGTTACTGCAGAGGCTTACGGAATTAAGACAATATTACTTTTTAACAAAATTGATACGTATAATGAAGATGAACTTTTAGAGATCAAATACTTGGCGGCCTTATACAGGAAAATTGGATATGAATGTATCGGAATTTCTGCCAAAACAGGTAAAAATGTAGATAAAGTAAAAGCCTTAATGAAGGGTCAAGTAAGCATGTTTTCTGGCCATAGCGGTGTGGGTAAATCAACACTAGTTAACTTGATAGAGCCTAACTTGTCTCTAAAAACAGCAGAGATTAGTGATCAGCATCAGCAAGGTCAGCATACCACCACTTTTGCAGAAATGTTTGATTTAAGTTTTGGAGCTAAAATCATTGATACACCAGGGATTAAAGGTTTTGGAATTGTAGATATAAATAAAGAAGAATTGGGGGACTATTTTCCTGAATTTTTTAAACTAAAATCAGAATGTAAGTTTAATAATTGCCTTCATATTAACGAACCCAAATGTGCCGTTAAAGAGGCTCTGGATAATGAAGAAATTGCTTGGTCAAGATATAAAAGTTATTTACAAATTCTGGAAGGAGAAGAAGAACATTATAGAAAGAATAATTATGATGTGGAATAATAATACGCTACGTCTTATATGAGAGCAGTGATTCAAAGAGTTTCTGAAGCTTCCGTAACTGTAGAAAAAAAAGTTATTTCTAGTATTGATCAAGGATTATTGATTTTGCTTGGGATAGAGAGTGAAGATAATCAAGAGGATGTTGATTGGTTGTCTGGTAAAATAGCCCGTTTACGTATTTTTGATGATGAAAATGGAATAATGAATAAAAGTATTTTAGATGTGGATGGTAAGGCTATTGTCGTTAGTCAATTTACCCTTCACGCAAGTACGAAGAAAGGAAACAGGCCAAGCTATCTTAAAGCAGCCAAACCAAATATTGCAGTACCATTATATGAGTATTTTGTCGAACAATTTGAAAAGGATTTGGGAAAAAAAGTTGGGACTGGAATTTTTGGAGCTGATATGAAAATAAGATTATTAAATGATGGGCCGGTAACGATAACAATTGATACAAAAAACAAAGAATAACATGAATATCGAAAACGCACAAAAAGCAGTAGATGAGTGGATTAAAAATCACGGAGTACGATATTTTAATGAACTTACCAATATGGCACAGCTTACCGAAGAGGTAGGAGAAGTTGCCAGAATTATTGCACGTCGTTATGGCGAGCAAAGCGAAAAAGAAAGCGATAAAAATAAGGATCTTGGCGAAGAATTGGCTGATGTTTTGTTTGTCGTGTTATGTTTGGCTAATCAAACAGGTGTAAATCTTCAAGAAGCTTTTGATAAGAAGTTGGATATTAAAACGAAGCGAGATCATAATCGACACCATAACAATGAAAAGCTAAAATAATGTTCAAAGAAATTATTTCTTCTAAAAAATATTGGATTTCTGTGAGTTTTATTGGTTTGGGTTTTATAGTACTATTTAGCCTCATAGAGCATATAATGCAATATAGTGGCTTGGCCATAGATTCTTTTATCAATGATAAAATCGCTAACGGAAACTGGGTACGATATTTTATTTCTAGAGTCGCAGGAGGATTAGTGTATGGGATGATCATGGCATACTATTTTGAATTAAGAAAACGAAAATCAAATCGATAATATGAATTTGAAATTAGAAAACATTTCAAGTATAGAAAATAATACCTTACAAATTACAGGATCAAAGAGTGAAACCAATAGATTATTGATTCTACAAGCATTATATCCAAATATAGAAATAGAAAATGTATCTAATAGCGATGACTCAAAATTAATGCAAAGAGCATTGCGAAGCAATGAAGTCGTTATTGATATTCATCATGCAGGTACAGCAATGCGTTTTCTCACAGCGTATTTTGCGGTTAAGAAGGGCAGAGAAACAATACTTACCGGAAGTAAGAGGATGCAGGAAAGACCAATAAAAATACTGGTAAATGCGTTGAGACAATTAGGGTG
This sequence comes from Aquimarina celericrescens, assembly GCF_042682765.1. NCBI lineage: Bacteria > Pseudomonadati > Bacteroidota > Flavobacteriia > Flavobacteriales > Flavobacteriaceae > Aquimarina > Aquimarina celericrescens. The sequence goes on from NZ_JBHUHY010000034.1 coordinate 186,169, forward strand.
TGCTATTAGTTATGAAAAAAAAGAAGGATATCCACCAATAAAGATTCTGGGTAGACAACCAATATCTAATCAAGTAACGCTTAAAGCCAATGTAAGTAGTCAGTATATATCAGCTTTAATGTTAGTGGCAGCTTCTTTACCTGATGGTTTGGTAATCATATTAAATGGGAAAGTTACCTCAGTTCCTTATATAAATATGACCTTAAGTCTTTTAAAAGACGTTGGTATTGCAGGAACTTTTGAAAATAATGTAATCACCATTTTATCAAATAATGATGATCTTTCTCAAAAAGTTAGGGTAGAATCAGATTGGAGCTCTGCTTCCTACTTTTATAGTATCGTAGCATTAGCAAATATTAATGATTCAGTAACTATTGGAAGTTATAAAAAAGAGAGTTATCAGGGCGACTCGGCATTAATAGAAATATACAGAGATTTAGGAGTAGAAACGTCATTCGATGATAATATCATTACTTTAACGAAGGTTTCAAACGAAATCAGATTACCAGAAGGGTTAGACTTATCTAATTCTCCAGACATCGCTCAAACGATTGCCGTTACATGTTTTGGATTAGGACTAAGATGTTATCTAACAGGACTTCACACGCTTAAGATAAAGGAAACAGACAGGCTGGAAGCATTAAAAACAGAAATCGAAAAGTTAGGTGGAAGTGTCACAATTACGCAAGATACTTTGCGTTTAGAATCCTCGAAATCAATTAAAGCAGACGTTTCTATAGCTACCTATAACGATCATCGAATGGCCATGGCTTTTGCTCCGCTTGCACTTAGAAATTCTTTATATATCGAAAATGCTGATGTGGTTTCAAAATCATACCCTGATTTTTGGTCAGACCTTAAGAAATTAGGGTTTAAGATTCTATAAAGAATAAATATATCCTATTTTACTTGACAACCCCTATAGTGAGATCGTATATTTGCACCTTCAAAAAAATAGACAAGAATGAAGTTATCACATTTCAATTTTAACCTTCCGCAGGAATTATTGGCAGAGTATCCGGCAGAAAATAGAGACGAATCTCGTCTAATGGTTCTTAACAGGAAGGATCAAACTATAGAGCATAAACAGTTTAAAGATCTTATTGATTATTTTGAACCAAATGATGTAATGGTTGTTAATAATACTAAGGTTTTTCCGGCAAGATTGTATGGAAACAAAGAGAAAACCGGAGCAAGAATTGAAGTGTTTTTATTACGCGAATTAAATTCAGAAACACGCCTATGGGATGTACTCGTTGATCCTGCTAGAAAAATACGTATCGGGAACAAACTTTATTTTGGAGATGATGAGAGTTTGGTAGCAGAAGTTATTGATAATACAACTTCGAGAGGTCGTACTTTACGTTTTCTTTATGACGGTTCTTATGACGAGTTTAGACAAAAACTTACTGATCTGGGAGAAACTCCATTGCCTAAGTATATTAAAAGAGATACAGAGCCAGAAGATGAAGAAAGATACCAAACAATTTATGCTAAAAATGAAGGTGCAGTGGCAGCACCAACTGCAGGACTTCATTTTTCAAAGCATTTAATGAAGCGTTTAGAAATTAAAGGGGTTGATTTTGCAGAGATAACATTGCATGTAGGCCTAGGAACATTTAATCCCGTAGAGGTCGAAGATCTATCTAAACACAAAATGGATAGTGAGGAGGCCTATATTACCGCCCACGCAACTAATATTATTAATACAGGGATCGAAAATAAAAAGAAAATCTGCGCTGTGGGTACAACAGTGATGAGAGCATTAGAAAGTGCTGTCTCTTCAGAAAGAACCTTAAACGAATTCAGAGGATGGACCAATAAGTTCATTTTTCCACCTTATGATTTTAGTATTGCCAATTGCATGATTACTAATTTCCATACACCAAAATCTACTTTACTAATGATGGTTTCAGCGTTTGCAGGACATGATTTTATTAAAGAGGCTTATGAAGAGGCTGTAAAAGAAAAATATAAGTTTTATTCGTATGGTGATGCAATGCTAATTATTTAATTATTGTAAGAATGCTAGTTATTTTATATGCCCTGTTTGAAATGTTTTAAACAGGGTTTTATATATTTCTTAAAATTAGGCGATTAAATTGTTTTTTTGTAAAAAAATAGTATTTTCGCGAGCACTAAATTACGGTTTTACCATAATTTAGGTCATTAGGCATTAAAACGTAAAATATTGGATTTCATCGAAAACATACATTATTCGATCATGGTAAATGTACTTTTTCTAAAATTGGTTCGTTTTTTGCTTAATTCCAAATCAATGTTAAGAACTAAACCTAAATATAATTACTTGGTACAATGAAAAAACTAACATATTGCATAGCATTTTTTACAGCCTGTAGTATAATAGCCCAGACTAAGGTTGGAGATGTTCACTTTAATGATGTAGATGTCTTTGGCGATAAAGAATTGATGCTTAATGGGGCAGGAGAAGATGAAAACTCATATGCTTTAGCTGCATATTTTGGACTTGATTTTGATATTGAAGATCTTGAAGACGGTAACAAAGTAGCAGAAAAAGATAGCCCAATGGCATTAACCATGAAAATGACTTCATCTATGACTAAGGATGAATTTGATCAAATGATGCGTAATGGCCTAGAAAGAGCTACAGATGGAAATAGTTTTATGTTTGAAGATCAGATTCGTCAGTTTTTGGGCTTTTTTCCTAACGAGATAAATAAATATGACATTTTTAAGATTTTATATGAAAAGGGAGGTACGCTCACTTTTTTTAAGAATAAAGAGATTTTAGGAACCTTGACAAATAAAGAATTCAAGCAAGCCTTATTTAAGATTTGGCTAGGTTCCAACCCTTTAAGTCAAGAGTTAAAGGAAGATTTACTGGCCAGTCTGGATCCAAACTTGATTCTAGGAAAATGGAAAACCTACGATAAAGAAACCGGTGTAGCCATAAATATAGTCCAAATTTATATGCTGAAAGATAAAGTATTTGGCTCTATAGTAGAAATGCTAAGGATTTCTGAGAAGGATGATGTGTGCTTTCAATGTCAGGGGAAAGATAAAAATCAAAAAGTAGAAGGATTGGTAATCCTGAAAAATTTAAAGTCTAAAGGAGAAAATGAATATGGGGATGGTAAATTCACAAATATTAGAGATGGTAGAGTTTCAGACTGTCAAATATGGATAGATGAAGATGATAGAAATATACTCAACGTAAAATATAAAGGTGGTGGGGGTATTCATCAATGGAAGAGAGTAAAAGAATAGTAATAAAGTTTATCTCCATTAGAACTATAATAGAAAAACTCTGATATTGATATCAGAGTTTTTTATTTTTGCAAAAGTATGACGGGAAAGAAAAAAGATATAAGAGCATTAACAAAAGATCAATTAAGACTCTTCTTTGAAGAGATCGGAGATAAAGCCTTTAGAGGAAATCAGGTGTATGAATGGTTATGGAGTAAAGGTGCCCATAGCTTTGATGACATGACTAATATATCTAAAACCACCAGACAACTACTTGAAGACAATTTTGTAATTAATCATATTCGGGTTGATCAAATGCAGCGCAGTACCGATGGTACAATAAAAAATGCGGTAAGGCTGCATGACGGATTAATTGTAGAATCTGTCTTAATACCTACAGCTACCAGAACTACTGCATGTGTGTCTTCACAAGTGGGATGCAGTTTGGATTGCAAGTTTTGCGCTACGGCACGATTAAAAAGAATGCGTAATCTTAATCCTGATGAGATTTATGATCAAGTCGTTGCTATAGATCGAGAAAGTAGATTGTACCACAATCGGCCATTATCTAATATTGTCTTTATGGGAATGGGAGAGCCACTTATGAATTACAATAACGTGCTTGAAGCGATAGATAAAATTACGGCCAAAGAAGGATTAGGAATGTCTCCCAAAAGAATCACATTATCTACATCAGGAGTGCCAAAAATGATTAAAAAAATGGCAGATGATCAGGTGAAGTTCAAACTGGCAGTATCGTTACATTCTGCAATTGATGAAGTTCGAACTTCAATAATGCCGTTCAATGAAACTTTCCCTTTGTTAGACCTTAAAGAAGCATTAGAATATTGGTATGCCAAAACCAAAAGTAGAATTACCTATGAGTACATCGTTTGGGACGGAATTAATGATAGAAAAGAAGATATTGATGCCCTTATCAGGTTCTGTTCTTACGTGCCTTGTAAGATCAATTTAATAGAATATAATCCTATAGATGATGGCGAATTTCAGCAGGCGTCTGGCAAAGCTATCAATAATTATATTAGTGCATTAGAATCCACAGGGATAGTGGTAAATGTTCGTCGAAGCAGAGGGAAAGATATCGACGCAGCTTGCGGGCAATTGGCAAATAAATCATGATTTTTCTTTATTAACATGATTACCTGTAAACAAAAAACAATTTATATTATCTTCGTACGAAGTTAGAAATCAGAATTAGCGTCTCGTATTGAAAGTTGTTGAGGAAATAAAGCTACCTATTGTTGATGAGATGGAACTTTTTGAGCAAAAGTTTTCACAATCAATGTCCTCTCAAGTTGCTCTTCTTAATCGAATCACCCATTATATCGTTAACAGAAAAGGAAAACAAATGCGACCTATGTTTGTTTTTCTTGTAGCCAAAATGGTTTCGGGAGGAGAAGTAAACGAGAGAACTTATCGGGGAGCTTCAGTAATAGAATTAATCCATACTGCTACCTTAGTACATGATGATGTGGTAGATGATTCAAATAGAAGAAGAGGCTTCTTTTCGATAAATGCACTCTGGAAAAATAAAATAGCTGTTTTAGTTGGGGATTATTTGTTATCCAAGGGCCTTTTGTTATCAATAGATCACGGGGATTTTGATCTTTTAAAGATTATTTCAGTAGCCGTACGGGAGATGAGCGAGGGTGAACTCCTGCAAATAGAGAAAGCAAGAAATTTAGACATAACAGAAGAGATTTATTTTGAAATTATACGTCAGAAAACAGCAACACTAATTGCGGCATGCTGTAGTTTAGGAGCATGTTCTGTATCTCCTGACTCTCCTGACGTTCACAAAATGAGAAAATTTGGTGAGTTAATAGGAATGGCTTTCCAAATCAAGGATGATCTCTTTGATTACGGTGATACTGCCATAGGAAAACCTACAGGAATTGATATCAAAGAACAAAAGATGACACTTCCATTGATCTACACACTTAACAACTGTACAAAGGAGAAAAAAAAGTGGCTCATTAACTCGGTTAAAAATCATAATAAAGATAAAAAGCGAGTAAAAGAAGTAATAGCCTTTGTAAAAGAAAATTCTGGATTAGATTATGCAATTAAAGTGATGCATCAATTTAAAAATGAGGCACTTTCAATTTTATCAGAATATCCCGATTCAGATTATAAATCTTCTTTAGAACTTATGGTCGATTATGTGATTGATCGAAAAAAATAATATTTTTTATACCCCAGGCAACCATTCTGTTTTTTATCTCGTCTATGTAAATAGAGGATCAAATTAATTAATTCTTGGTATTGAAAATTATTCAATTTTATACAAACGAAACACAGCTAGTCAAGAAAGCAGCAAAACAGCATAGAGATGCTCAGCATCAATTGTACGATCAATACGCTCCTAAGATGTTAAGTGTTTGCAGACAGTATATAAGAGATATACATTTTGCTGAAGAAGTGATGTTAAGTGGTTTTCTGAAGGTGTTTTTGAACTTAAAAAACTTTAAATTCGAAGGTAGTTTTGAAGGATGGATACGAAGAATTATGGTAAATGAATCTATTTCTTTTTTAAGAAAGCAAAAACAGATATTCTTTACCGAAGAAATAACAAACTATAATGAGGAATCCTGGAATAATATCAATACAGAACTTGAACTAGAACAAATTCAGGAACTAATTGATAGTTTGCCAGAAGGATATAGAATGGTGTTTGTATTATATGCTGTTGAAGGATACAAACACAGCGAGATAGCAAAAACTTTAGAGATTTCAGAAAATACTTCGAAATCGCAATTGTTTAAAGCTAGAAAAATGTTGCAGCAAAAATTAAAACAACAAAATAGAATAAGTAATGGCACCATTGAAATTTGAAGATAAAATAAAGGAAAAGCTGGAGCAGCGTGCTATACATCCTTCTGAAGGCTCTTGGGAAAAATTATCATCACAACTAGAGGATACAGAGGGTCATAAAGAAGGAAATAAAAAGATCTGGTGGTATAGCATAGCTGCCGTATTTGTGGGAGTTTTAATACTTACTTCGGTATTTAGTGATAGACCTGCTTCGAATAAAATGTATCCACAAATTGTGGATAGAAGTAAAGAGGAAGTGAAACAGAATGATATTGAGATTGTTCAGAAAAATGATAAACAACAAAAGAGTTCTGAGGAAAAGATAAATAGGACTATTAATAATGAGAAAAATGGCGATAGAGTTGTCATTAACTCTAAAGAAGAAGAAAAGATCCTGTCGCAAAAAGACAAGATAAACTTGCAGAAATTTATCGCAAAAGATACTAATGTAAACGAAAAGAATGCTATTACAGATGTATTTCAGAATGATCAAGTGGATTCTAATTCGTTAACTCGGGAAGATATCTTACCGATTTCTTCTGAAGTGATTAAAGATAAGGTAGAAGGGGTAGTGGCTCAAATTGAAGAATTACAAAAAAATAATACCCAGGTTACCGATGAAGAAATAGATAATTTATTGCGAGAAGCACAACGGGACATTACAACCCAAGAAATAATAAAATATAATACGGTAAGTGCATCGGCTCTTCTTCAAGACGTTGAAGAAGAAATTGATGAAACTTTCAAGCAACGAGTTTTTGAAGCGCTTAAGTCGGGTTTTCAGAAAGTTAAAACTGCGGTAGCAGAAAGAGAGAATTAAATTTATTCATCAATCAACCTTTGGTTTCCCTCTGAAAGGAGGGAGACCTTACAGGATCAAAATTCAAAAAAAATGAAGACGTTAATTACAATTGCCACATTGATGGCCATGACACTATGTGTTCAATTTTCAAATGCTCAAGAAGACTCAGGGAGCAATAAAATTGAGAACTTAAAAGCCCAGAAAGAAAATATTATCACAACAGAGAAAGATGCATTAAAGAAAGAAGTCGAGGCTATAAATGGGCAATTAGATGCTAATAAAATAACTATCGAAGAGGCTCAAAAATTAAAAGAGGAGGCGGCCAAAATTCATGCGCTAAATATCGAAAATCGAATAGCTATTATTGATAATAAAATTGCTTTGTTAGAGCGTAATGGTTCAGAATATTTGAATTCAAAAGATCCAGAGATATGGATCGGTATAGGCGCAAAAGATAGAGAAGAAGGGGATTTGCTTTTTGGGGTTAAAGTAAATACTGGTGCAGAACCTAAAATCAAGTATGATAGGCGCACAACCTCAGGCTTGGTAGTTGCATTTGGACTTAATAATGCAATTGTCGATGGTCAATCATTAGATGATTCTGATTATAAAATCGCAGGTAGTAGATTTTTTGAAATTGGATGGTTTTGGAAAACCAGGGTGTTTAGAAATACAAATTTTTTAAGATTAAAATACGGGATCTCCTATACTTCGAACGGTTTAAAGCCCACAAATAACAGATTTTTTGTCGAAAATGGAAATCAAACTGAATTAGAAGAATTCCCACTAGAACTAAACAAATCAAAATTTAGAATGGATAATATTGTGGTTCCTGTTCATTTTGAGTTTGGACCCTCAAGAGTGAGGGAGACTGAGAGAAGTATAAGATATTATACGGGTCGTAAGTTTAGAATAGGGTTAGGGGGGTATGTGGGAGCTAATATAAGTACACGACAAAAGTTAAAATATAGAGAAAATGGGGATCGTGTTAAAGACAAGATTAAAAGAGATTATAATACGAGTGACCTAGTTTATGGTTTGAGTACTTATGTTGGTTTTGGCGATGTGTCCTTGTATGCCAAATATGATTTATCTCCTATCTTTAGAAATGCAGAGATCGATCAAAATAATGTGTCATTAGGATTACGTTTTGACCTTTAATCGATAACTTTTTCAATTAAAACGTTGAAGATGAAGCGCAACGTGATAAAATAATAAAATAAATCTCCTGATTAATTTTAATCAAGTGAAAATAATTGATCTTTAAAAAGAGTGGTGATAACGTACTGCTCTTTTTTTGTTTTGGAGGTAATGATAGCGTACACAGAGGTTGGTTCACCTTGATACGACTACTACCCTATCTAACTACTATGTTAATCGTTTAATAATCGAAATGTTAAATATTTCACTAAAAATAGCAAATTGTTAAATATATAGATAGAGATAAAATCCTCAATTTTTTTATGGTTTTAACACAACTAACTGATTGTAAGTATTTTATGACGTATTATTTTTTTGTTTCTTTATTAAATACTCTATATTTAACCAACTTAAAATCAAGCTATTTCTTCCATACAGAAAACAAAAATAGACTCATGCTTACACCACAATAATGTGGTCATAATATTATTATGTTTTAAACAAACCATTAACCAAATTTCACACAAATGAAAACAAAACTCTTTTATGTAACACTTTTTACGTTTTGTACTTTTGGGCTCTTTGCTCAAAAAGGAGCTCCAACAAAAGCTACATTCTTTTCAAACGCTAAAAGCGTTCAAGAGATTCCTGCTTTTTCAAAAATGAAGAACATTGTTTCTGCTTCAGGAATGGCACATAAAGCACCTCCTAAGCGACAGGGTTTTAATCAATTTATACCTGGCAAGGGTTTTCCCAAAAACGGAGATCCTCTTGTTGCCTCTCAAAAGAAGAGTACTTCTAAAATGGCAACAACAGCACCTATTGCTTCTTTTGATGCCCATATTGGAACAGTCTTAAATGACGCAACTGGTGCTATTGGGCCAAATCATTATGTTTATGCGTTTAATTCTGGTTTCGGTATTTTAGATAGAGATGGTAATGTGTTGTTGCCAGAAGCTTCACTATCTACTCTTTTTCCAGGCGAAACCGATGGAGATCCAATTGTTATTTACGATAATTTTGCCGATCGTTTTCTGGTGACACAGTTTAAGGGAGCCTTTAGTAATCCAGATGGATTTTTAATTGCGGTAAGTCAAGGGCCAGATCCTGTCAATGACGGCTGGTTTACCTATGAATTTTTAACCGATACTTTTCCTGACTATCCAAAGTTTTCTGTTTGGTCGGATGGCTACTATATTACGGCAAACAAGAACCAAAATGCACCACAGTCAAATGAAGTTGTATTTGCTGTCGAAAGAGATAAAATGTTAGTTGGAGATGCTAGTGCACAGATTATTGGTTTTCCATTACCAGGCGCTGAAACTAATGGATTTTATAGTCCAGGAGGCTCAAATGCCACCGGGGTTACTTTGCCACCTGTTGGAGTAGGGCACTCTATTATTTATTTACAGGATGACTCATGGTCAGGAGTTTCCAGTGACCACTTAAAAGTATGGACTACTAATGTGGATTGGGCTACCCCTACTAACTCGACCATTTCTCAACCACAAGAAATAACAACTACACCGTTTGACAGTGTGTTTGATAATGGATCATTTCAAAACTTAGATGAGCCCGGTAACGGTCCGGATATTGATGCCTTACAGGCTACAATGATGTATATGACCAACTATAGACGTTTTGGAACACATAATTCGATAGTTTTAAATTTTGTAGTAGATCTTGATGGTACAGATAGTCTGGCCGGTATTCGCTGGTACGAATTAAGACAAACATCTGATGGACAGCCCTGGACAATTTTCCAGGAAGGAACTTATGTGCAACCAGATGGACTTAGCGCATTTTGTGGAAGTATAGCTCAAGATGCACAAGGAAATATAGGGATGGGGTATACAGTTGTGAGTAGTAGTGTATTTACTTCATTGAGATATACGGGTAGATTGGCAAATGATCCGCTAGGTACAATGACTGCTGTAGAGCAAGTATCTGCCGATGGAGATAGCCAAAATAACCGCAGTGATGGGCGTTATGGTGATTATGGGCAAATTACTATTGATCCGTTGGATGATATGACCTTCTGGCACATTTCAGAATATATGAAGGGACCTGCTCCCAATGTGAGAAGGAGTCATGTTGTGGCATTTAAAATAGAACCAGATACTCCAGATACCGAGGCACCAACGGTACCCACAAATTTATCAGCTTCAGAAATAACACAATCTTCTTTGGTACTTAGTTGGGACGCTTCTACAGATAATATCGGAGTTACAGGATATGAAGTACTACAGGACGGAGTAGTCATCGATACAGTAGCTACTACTACCGTAAATATTACCGGATTAACACCAAGTACATCCTATGATTTTGCAGTAGCTGCTACAGATGCTGCAGGGAATACATCAGCTGCGAGTACTACTTTGAATGTAACTACATCAGCTCCAGATACTCAGGCACCGTCAGTTCCTGCAAATCTTGTAGTGACCAATGTTTCGGCAAATCAAGCTACTATAAGTTGGGATGCATCAACAGATAATGTTGGGGTAACTGCTTATGAAGTATTACAAGACGGAGTTGCTGTTGATACTGTTTCAGTTGCAACAGCTACCATCACAGGCTTAGTACCTCAAACCACATATCAATTTACTGTAATTGCAACAGACGCTGCTGGAAATGCATCTGCAGCAAGTAATGCGCTTAGCGTTACTACACCAGAGGCTACAGGATGTATAGGAGGTTTAGGCACTCCTTATAATGAAGGTTTTGAAGTGAATTTAGGCGGTTGGACTCAGAGTGCGAGTGATGACCTAGATTGGACAAGAAACTCCAATGGCACTCCTTCAAATAGTACTGGCCCTTCTGGAGCCGACGATGGATCATCTTACATATACGTAGAAGCTTCAGGAAATGGCACCGGTTTTCCTAATAAGCAGGCGATACTAACCTCTCCTTGTTTCGATCTGGGAGCTGCAACTTCAGCTACATTCTCTTTCAGATACCACATGTTTGGAGCTAATAACTTTGGTACATTAGATGTAGAAGCTAGTAATGATGAAGGTGCGACATGGACAAGTATTTGGAATCGAAGTGGAAACCAAGGAAACGCATGGCAAACAGCCACGATAGATCTGGCAGCTTACTTGGGAACTGGGGTGCAATTACGATTTAATCGAGTTACCGGAAATACCTGGAGAGCTGATGCCGCAATAGATGCAATATCTCTTACTAGCGGTACAGATCCCGGAGGAGACTGTGCAGATAGCGAGTTAACCTTAAGCATTACTTTTGATAATTATCCACAAGAAACATCCTGGACTTTAGTAAATGCAGTAGGTAATACGGTGGCTTCCGAGAGTTACTCTACCGCAAATCCCGATGGTTCTACGGTAACTGAAACTATTAGCGGTTTGGCCAATGGAAGTTATACCTTCACTATTTTTGATTCATTTGGAGATGGTATTTGTTGTAGCTTTGGTAATGGTTCTTATACCTTATCCAGTAGTACAGGAACTATAGTTTCTGGTGGAGAGTTTGCAAATTCTGAAGCTACAACATTCTGTGTTGAAAGTGCAGCCACAGTAAGACTCGAAACCTATGAGCTTACTGATCTTAAGGATCAAGATAATCAGTTCAAGTTATATCCTGTTCCGACTAAGAATATACTTAACATTTCTGAAGGTAAAACGCCTATACAGAGTGTAGAGATTTTCTCTATGTATGGTCAGCGTGTTTATCAGGGTGTAGAGAATGTAATCGATGTAAGTGCATTCCCAACGGGAACCTATTTTGCAAGAATCACAGCAGATGAAATCATTGTAACTAGAGCATTTAATAAGAAATAAGTAGTTGTTTGGATTAAATTGTAGAGGCTATCTGAAAAGGTAGCCTCTTTTTTAGGGTAAATTTGAAATGATATCAGTTAACAAGTAGCTAGGTACTTTCAGGAAATAACTAACCTTATGATGCTCCTTATTTTTAAGACAGTCTTAGGTCAACGCCTACGAAAAGGCTTCCATTTTACATGATCAAAATAGACACTTTGGTCGCCTCTATCACCATCGTACTGAGTTCCGCGCCCACCTCTGAAATTTTGAAAATAAAACTGACGGATATGGCGAAAGAAGGGATCATCGTTTCCAGACCATCGAATATCGCTTTTCTCCCAAACCGTTTGGAAGGTATTTCCATAGTTGGTACTAATTTCCATTTTAGCGTATCCGTCGGTGTTGTCTCCTGTTGTATTCGATTCGATACGCAACCGTATAGTGTATCTTTTTCTAGCTTCTAATGGAAATCTGTGATTAATAAAATCCCTTCCGTTTTCATTAACCATATCTTGATAATACACATAGGGGCAAAGGTAGTGATTGCCATTTTGTAGATCCCAAACAACTCTAAAACTACCTCCTTGCATCTCTCGAATAGCTGTAGTGTCGAGTCCAGAAACACCTTTACCCACTACAAATCCAAATCCTACTTTGCCACCACCACTAAACGAGAAGTTTGACTGAAAAATAACATCAAATTGAAGCTCGTATCCATCTCGCTCTGGCACATTAATACGACATCGTAGCCCATCATCAAAAGGATCAGAATTAGTATTGCTCAAATGATGATTTTTGGGCATGGTCACTTTTAGCTTCTTACTTTGTACCGAGGCAAAACCGTTATCCCAGCCAGAAATTTGATTTCTAAATAACACTTCCGCATTGTTTTCATCTAAAATTTGCTGGTCTGGCACATCAAATGACACATTGTTTGTAGTTCGTTGTGCCCTAACTATTTTTGCGTTGAGGTTAGTTTCAGGCAAAAATTGTTCAGGTTGAATTTCGGGTTTCTGGCAACTGATAAGAAATATGCTTTCCAGCATAATAAGCCAATAGATTTTGAGGTTTTTCATGAGGTTTTGTTTCAAATTAAACATTGTGGAGGTATTGCGTCTAAAACGATAAAATCATAAGAATATTTAACAAAATAGCTTAAACTTTTGTCAATTTACTAGAACCTGAATGCTTTGCAGTAAGGCAGGGAAAAACTACTTTTTCACTTGTATTTGGCTTTTATTCTTTTTTTATGTTTAGTTAAAAGTTCATGCTTAGCTCGGATTGCAAATCAGCGCGATCATATTTGAGCGATCGGGTAAGTTAAGGTTTAGATTTTAAAACAATATTTAGTTCCATTAGAAACATAAGGTTTGTTTCGGGGTCAACATCTCCAAAATAGCCAAATTTACCAAAGGCCAGATAACCTGGTACAAACATCCTTATAACAGACCCCTCGTTTACCAACTGAAAACCTTCTTTGACTCCTTCTATTAGCATCCACATTCTTGCATGTTGACCATATATATTTTGTTCTCGGTTAGATCGAGATATCAACGTATCTGATTCCATATTGGTAGTTTCTGAATGAAATATAACATCATCATCCAACGTTGGAAACAATCCATCCCCTTCTTTCTCAATAATATAATGTAATCCAGATGTGGTCTCTTGAACATTTTCATAGCCTTTGTCTACGATATATTGTTTTAATCGCGCAATCTCTTCATCCTTTTCTTCCTGGGTGTAAGAGAAATCCCTTGATTCTAGTACTGGGGAATCATCATCAGAACTACAAGAAAAGGTAAATAAGATTAAAGTGAATACTAAACATAAGTTTTTCATCTTGTTATAGTTTTTGTGTTTATTACTATTGGTTAATCCAATACAATAGTAAAGATTATTAGTTTCATTTTTCGTGACTGAGTTCCCCCCGCTCCCGCTAGTCTGTGCCTTAAATCCTTAGGTCTATTACAAAAAATAACCGCAAACTATTTGTTTACAAAGGTTTGCGGTTTTATGTGTTTTCACCTAAATTGGTGTTGCGACAAAACAC